>NZ_AZCZ01000005.1 GCF_001434055.1 Levilactobacillus parabrevis ATCC 53295
CACTTCAATTTTAAATCGAGGAATGAATATTGTTGGTTGAAGCTGTTTAATTTTTAATCATGCCGCGTCGGTGGACGATGATTCCCGTGGTGGTCAGTGCCGTGGCAAAGATGACCAGCAGCCAGATCACCGGCATCCAGGAGCCGCTGAACTGTTGCAGGTAACCAAAGAGAATCGGGCCGACCGCAGCCAGCAGGTAACCGGCAGACTGGGCCATCCCCGAGATGGCGGCTGTTTGGTAAGGGTTCGTCGTCTTCTCCGTAAAGAACATAATAGCGAGGTTAAAGGCCACTCCGGACCCCAGACCAGTGACTAACGAGACGATAGTGAGAAAGGGAACGGAGTTGGTATCGATCAGCCACGTGAGCGGAGCGACGACATATCCTAGTGTCATGATACTCAGTAGGATGCTGACGCCGTGGCGTTTGTTGAAGAGAAGCGGCACCATAAATGAGAGCGGTAGGCCACTGATTTGGAGCAATGTCAGGAGATTACTGGACGTGATGGTCGAGACGCCGTGAACGGCTAGAATCGATGGCATCCAGGTAATAATTGCATAGTAGACTAATGACTGGAGCCCGAAGAATAAGGTAATCAACCACCCTAGGGGCTGGTGCCAGACACTCTGGTAGTGAGGAATGTGGGAACGTTGCTCGTCGGTCAGTGGTTCCTGACGTTTCGTACGAATGTTTGGAAACCAGACAAAGATGGCGATGATGCTGATGATTCCGAGATAGGCTTGAGTCGCAGCAAGACTGGTTCGAGAGATCAGGATTCCCGAAACGGCGGTTCCAATCGCCCCGACGAGAAGCATCGACAGGGTGTACAGGCTCGTTCCCAGGCGAATCTTGTAAGGCATATGTTCCTTGATCAAAGCGGGGACCAGAACGTTACCGCTGTCGATCCCAATGCCGACCAGAAATGTCCCAAAGAGCAGGGCTGGTAAGGTGGGGATGATTCGGAGGTAGGTTCCGATGATCAGTAGCAAAAAGAGGCCAAAGACGGTGCGCTCGTTGCCCCACCGTTGCGCTAATTTCACGATGATCGGTGAAAAGATAGCGAAGGTCACTAGCGGAATCGACGTAATCAGTCCAGCCATCGAACTGGGAAGATTCAGAGATTTTTCAATGCTGGGGAGTAAGGGTGGAATAATAGTGATGGGTAAACGGAGGTTGGCGGCGATCAGCATCATGCCAATCAAGAACCAACGAGGTTGGGTTTGTTTCAAAGTAAGTGCCTCCTATGAATTGTTCGTCAGTCCATTATAGCCCGGGCGGCGGATGGAAGAAAAGGGGCTTGGCGTGATTTCTTTCATGAAAGCAAAATTAAATATAATGTTTTTAGTGTAAAGCTTCTGAAACACAAAAAAGCAGAGAGGGGAGGACCTCTCTGCAAACTTTAGTTGACAACTTAAGGCTGAATCGACACTACTCGTGCGGTTCGGGTAGGTCGTTGACGACGATAACGTTGGGTTCAGCGTGCTGGACCACGTAATTCGTCGTGGAACCCACGATCATGCGGGAGAACGCGTTGGTCCCAGACTTACCCATGACGATGAGGTCGATTTGACTATCTGCGGCGTTAGCAATTTCTACAATAACCTGTTTGGGCGCGCCTTCGCGTACCAGCATCGCGACTTCCAGATTCGCTTCTTCAGCGTGATCACGAGCCGCTTCTAAAATTTCTTGGCTGGTATCGCGGAGACTCTTGATTACGGCTGCGTAGCCACCACCCAGGCCTTGCGCGGAGAACTGGGTAATGTCGATGACCTGCAGAAGAATCAATTTGGCATGCCAGTCCTGAGCCAAGTCAATCGCGGTCTTGAGCGCTTCATTAGCGTTACTGGAGCCATCGAGTGGAACGAGTAGGCGTTTATACATGGGTGTTACCTCCTTCGATATGGTCGGGGGCAGCAGGCAATATGTGGTGACGCTAGTCGATTAACGCTAATCCACTGACGATAAAAGTACCTGGGAGTAACGTCAATGGATTGATTAACTAATGGATTAGATTAGTTAATGATTATATTATGCATTAAAATGATTAGCTTGGCAAGCAAAAAATGGTAAAAAATAAAAAAAGAGACTGGGACAAAATCCCAGACCTCTTTGCTTATCTCAATATTATATGGTTGAAACGTGCGCCAAAAGGCAGCTGGTTCCGCTTAAAACCGCTAACCAAACAATCCAAGTTCGGGATTATTCGGTTAGCGGCCTTAATGCTTGCCAGCTAACCGCCTTTTGTCCCACTCTCGGGGGTGATGAATGCCTGAATCTATTGATTATGTCTGGCAAGAAAATAACTGTAGAGGGCAATTCCTAAGGCAATGATGATGAGGATCAGGCCGATGAGTTTGAACATGAAAATTCTTCTTTCTAAATGAAATGATTATTATTTAGTATAATATACTTTTTCGGGTGGTGTCTAATCTGATTAATTTTCGGCAAAAAAAAGGGAATTTCAAGGACAAACTTGAAGTTCCCAAAAACGTTATTTAGGTAAGGAGAGTACAGGATTTGAACCTGCGCGCCGGTATTAGCCGGTTCGACGGATTTCGAGTCCGTTGCATTACCACTCTGCCAACTCTCCAAGTCACTACTCATATATTTTACCAATAATGACCATAATTGCAAGCGTATTTTTAAATTACGCCATCCGCTAAAACTTTGGGATCAAATGGGTCAATCCATGCGGGGGCAGTCTCTAACAGACTGAGCGGTGAGATATTGGTACTATCCAACTTGGCTGCCAAAACTTGCTTATCTTCTTGACGGGCCGTAGCAATCTCCCAATCGGTCCATTCCGATTGCCAGGTCTCTCGACTAATGATGACTAGAAGCCGGTGGGAACGTTTAATTTCTTTTCTGAGCTGGCGTTTGATGGCTGCAGCGTGCAACCCAGTAAACTTAGCGGACAAGTGCTGTTCATGAAAACTGATGGTGGGAAACGCCCAATCGCGTTGGGTCCACTCGCAGAGTTGCTCGTAAAACGAATGGGCTAGTGGATCGGCTGACTGGTAGCTGATAAATAGATCACTCATAGGGCTAACTCCTTTCTGATTACCAACAGTGTAGTCCGTTAAGAAGTCAAAACCATTACAGATATATTTATTTCTTATGAATCCTATATAACAGAACTAATTTATAAGTAAAGATTTTGCCTAGTTGTCGTAATTTAAGTATAACCGGTTACTGGTGATAGGTAGCAGAGAAGCATCTTGAAAAGGCGTGTTCGTAAAAAGGATGTCGTTAGGTGTGTGGGCAAGAAAAAACGCTTGGCAAACTTTACCAAGCGTTTACATTAATCATTCAATTATGGTGTGCTTACTTTGCCCCAACTTTTTCCTTAGTCGTCACTTTTTGGTGAGCAGCTACGGCGAGTTCTGGGAACCAGATCGCAATCTCATGGTGCGCGTTTTCCCGACTGTCAGCGGTGTGCACGATGTTTCTCAGAATGCCATCTGGGTATTCGTGGGCAAAGTCGCCCCGAATCGTTCCGGGTTGGGCGTCGTTAGGCCGCGTCTTACCCGCTAAATTGTGAACAGCTTTAACCACGTCAGTCCCGGTCACAATGATCGCAACGAGGGGACCTTCCTGCATGTAGGTCTCGATTTCCTTGAAGTAAGGCTTTTCGACTTGCTCCCTGTAGTGCCGCTTTAATTGGTCAGTTGTTGCGTTGACCACCTTGAACGCAGTGATTTGGTAGCGCTTTCTTTCGAGCCGTGAAATAATATCTCCGATATGTCCTTCCGCAACACCATCCGGTTTAACTAATACTAAAGTTTTTTCTGAATTTGCCATGGTAGAGAACCTCCTTGAGTTTTTTAAAGCGTCCAGGTTATAACGGGTATAACGAGTTGTTAATTCAAATTGTAGACTAACCTTTCCGCAACGTCAATCGAATTGTGAATATTTTGATAGCGTTTTCATTATTTTATTTTTAAGCATGAAAAAAGCCCGAATTTACTCGGACTTTTGGTCGATTATTCGGGATCACCCATGACCATCCACAGGATCAAGTAAACGATGATTCCCGGGAAGATAGGGGTAATTGCCAGTAAGAAGAAAATTAGGCGGGCAATACCGGGATTCCAGTCGAAGTGATCGGCAATTCCACCGATGACGCCGGCGAAGACCCGGTTACTCATAGAACGATGAATATTTTTCATGACGTCGTCCTCCTCTAATTAATTTAGGATTGAAAATCAGTTTTGTTGAAGAAATCCACGTGAATGTCATCATCGGTGATTTCTAGCTTGGTAATACTCCCATTGATCGTCGCAATGCCTTCATCCAAATCGGGGGCGTAGCGGTCAATGATTGACCGAATTGTCATTCCGTGAGAAACGACCATGACCTGATCGCCATCTTTGGAGTTTTCCCGTAGCTTGTTAAAGCCGCGGTCGAGTCGTTCCCAGAACATGTCGTTACTTTCAGCTTCACCGTACAAGTCCGCTTGGTGAATCAGGTCCCGCGCTTTTTCCAAGCCGTAAGTGCCGAGCACCTTTGATTCGGAAGTCAGGCCAACCTGGGCGCCAACGAATTGCCACATCTGATTCAAGTCATTGCCTTCAAAGTAGCCGTGACACTGTTCACGAAATTCGGGGTACTGGTAAGTCACAATGTTCATGTTATCTGGATTTTCCCTGAGTGCGATTCGTGCCGTCTCAATGGCCCGCCCAGAGTCACTGCTGTAGGCAGCGGCGAGAGGGATGTTGCTGAGCTGTTGACCAGCACGCTTGGCATCGGCCCGCCCCTTAGCTGTAAGGGGGGAGTCAATCCAGCCCTGAACCTTGTTGTAGTGATTCAACATCGTTTGACCATGACGCACAAAATATGCCGTAAATTTCTTCATTTCTTCTAGGCCTCCGTTGATCAAGTAAGTGTTTACATCCTCAGTATATCAAGCTTGAAAATAGAACGCGAAGATTTTGCCGCAACTTTTGCAAAAAGTGTGTGTGTTCGCTGGAATCCGTTAGGCAAGCATGCTAAGGTGAAAGATATTAGGAGATGATGTGCATGAGTACTGAGAGCAGTTATCGTTATACGGGTGAGAAATCGATTGATTTAGCGCAGTTGGCAACGCACGTTGAGAAGGGGCCAGATCAGGCCGTTATCAACAGTGCATTGGACGCCAACGTGGCGACACTGAGTGACTTGCAGTCCCGGCTATATTCTCAGAAGCAGCACGGGGTTATCGTGATCCTGCAAGGGATGGATACCGCCGGGAAAGACGGCTTGATTCGACACGTCTTTAGCGGGCTGAATCCCTCTGGGACGAGCGTGGTCAGCTTCAAAGAGCCGACTCACGTGCAATTAGCCCATGACTTTCTGTGGCGGGTTAACCAAGCCCTGCCTTCACGAGGAGAGATTCGGATTTTTAACCGCTCCCAGTACGAAGACGTCTTGATCAGTCACGTCCATCCAGAGATGCTAACCACACAACATTTACCAGGCATCAATTCAGTGGCGGATGTTGATGATAAATTCTGGGATCATCGGTACCATGATTTGAAGAATTATGAAAAATACTTACGACACCAAGGCTTTGAAGTCATCAAAATTTTCTTGCATCTGTCCAAGGATGAACAGACACACCGGTTCGAACGACGCATCGAAGTGCCTAGCAAGAACTGGAAATTTGTCCCGAGCGATATGCAAGAACGGGCCTTCTGGGATGATTATCAGGATGCCTATACCAAGATGCTGGAAAACACGGCAACTAAGAAGAGTCCGTGGTATTTGATCCCAGCCGATGACAAGGGTGTGGCCCGGCTGATTGTGTCCAATATCCTGATCGATCGGCTACAGGGCCTGAACCCCCAATATCCTAAAGTTAGTTCAGAGACGAAGCAAAAGTTGCGGTCTGTCCTTCAAGAGCTAAAGGATCATAAATTATAAGATATTGTTAGATACAAGAAGCTACTGTAAAGGCTGTAGTGGTAGACTAGAATACGTGAGATTGTAACATACAAATACTGATATTTGTGCTGAAAACACCCCCTAAATTTAGGCAATGTTCAGCGTGGATGTCAGTATTTTTGCGTCGAATAGGTTAAGACTTTTTAGAGATTCGATTGGGGAGCGTCGGTGAACGACCATGGTGTAGTACAATGAGAGTTAGCGAAATGGTGGGGGTTGTTCACTAATCTGACACTAGACGTCATGAACACTCCTGAACGACGATGTAACACCAAAGTTGTATAATACATAAAGCCTAACGTAGGAGGAAATAACTGATGACTGTGAGTGTTGGTATTGATAAAATCGGGTTCTACACGCCAGACTTGTATCTAGATATGGCCGAATTGGCCACTGTGCGGGGAGAGGACCCCAATAAATATTTGATTGGAATCGGTCAATCGAAGCAGGCTGTTATTCCGCCGACACAAGACATCGTGACGATGGCTGCCAATGCCGCCAGTCAGATTCTGACGTCCAATCTAAAGGCTGAGGTGGCAATGGTTCTGTTTGGGACGGAGTCGGGTATCGATAACTCTAAAGCCAGTGCGGTCTACCTCGCACATCTACTTGGGTTGTCACCACAGACGCGAGCGATTGAATTGAAGCAGGCTTGTTACGGAGCCACAGCTGGCTTGCAACTAGCCGCCGATTACGTTCGAGTCCATCCCCAGGCCAAAGTGTTGGTTATCGGGGCCGATGTGGCGCGGTACGGTCTGCGTACGGCAGGTGAAGTGACTCAGGGTGGTGGCGCGGTTGCTATGTTGGTGACGGCCAATCCGCAAATCTTGGCGTTGGATGGGGTTAGCAGTTATCACACCGAAGACGTGATGGACTTCTGGCGGCCAACCTACCGAACCGAAGCTCTGGTTGATGGTAAATACTCCACCAACGTTTACCTCGACTTCTTCAAGACAGTCTGGGCTGATTATCAGCAGCAAACCGATCGCACCATCGCAGACTTTAACGCCTTTGTTTTTCATTTACCATTTACTAAGATGGGGCGCAAGGGCCTTCGCCAGATCCTGCCCGAAGCCCAACCAGACCAGCAGGAAAGCTTGAAAGCAGCCTTTGAGGCTAGCCAAGAAGATAACCGAAATGTGGGTAATCTTTACACTGGCTCACTGTATCTCAGCCTATTGTCACTGCTTCGGCATGGGCAGTTGGCATCGGGAGCGCGTCTAGGATTCTTCAGTTATGGTTCCGGTGCCGAAGGGGAATTCTTTAGTGGCATACTCCAACCCAACTATCAACAAGGATTTGATGATGTCGCCCTGACGACGTTACTTGCCCAGCGCAAACGGGTGAGTGTCGCTGAATATGAAGACATTTATCACGCCCAATTGAGCAATGACAGCCGCGATGTTCAACTGCCAGTGGGTGAAGAGACCGCCCAGTACTACCTCGCTGGTCGGCAAAACCAGCAGCGTCAATACCGCGAACAATAGCATTTTGTATGACCCAATTAAAAAAGCGCTCCACACCTTTCTTAAGATGCGGAGCGTTTGGTTTATTCAAATTGATTTTTAACGACGTACCCATCCTTAAACACCAGGACAGGAGATTGCTTGCCCACTCTGATTTGCAAGGTGTAGCCCTTACCCAGTGACTTCTCCAACGAGCCACTAGTCTTAGTGAAGTTCGTGACGAAGCGGGGCCACTTGGCTTGCTTGGCCAAGCTCGGCTTCTTATTCAGCGCCGCGATCGTCTGCTTCAGATCACTGTTGGTGACCGTCAGTGTGTAGGTCTTGCTGGACTTGTCAAAGGTAACGTCCCCCAACTTTGTCAGGGCCTTTGCCAACTGTTGCTTAACACTTTGTTCATTGTCGGCCTGAGTCACACCACTTGAACTGGCTGAGAAGGCTTTGCCCGACTGCGAACTGATCTGACTCTGCATAGCCGTGTGAGTCGCCGGTGTGTTGTCCTGAGACCAGTAGGGCAACTTCCAAATGGCGAAGACGGTTCCCAAGAGGGCCAGCGTCATTAGGATAATCGAGCCAACTTTTGAGTCACCGTGTTGAATTGCCGTGGCGAGTGAAAACGCCGCAATTATTGTGATTAGACCGCCCATAATGGCAAATCCAAGAATCATGATGAATCCCCCCAATTTCTGTTGCTTTCAGTATAGCATGAAACAATTATATCGTGAAAGGGGTTACCTGAAACCGTTAAACTCGAATAATATTAATAAATTAATTAAATTAGGGACCCACAACGTTTTATAACCGAATATTAATTAAAATGTAGTCGCTAATGGTTAACCTTTCCGGTATAATATAAAACACATAAGATAGAAATGAGGAGATTAGTGTGACCAACGTTTATTTAGCAGGACCATTCTTTGATGATGAGCAGATTTCACGGATTGAACGGGTGGAACAGGCCTTAGCCGCTAACCCCCGCGTGACAAACTTCTTCAGCCCCCGGAAGAGCGAAATTCCTGGATTAACAATGGGGACACCTGAATGGGCAACGCAAACATTCCAAATGGACGTGAGCCAGATTGATCAAGCCGACGTTGTGGTTGGCATGGTCGACTTTGTTGATGACCAGGTGGACTCTGGAACGGCATTCGAAATTGGCTACGCTTTTCACAGCAAGAAGCCAGTAGTGATTCTTCACGAGAAAGATACCACGTTGAACCTGATGATTGCTGAGGGCCTGCACGCTTACGTTCAGGAGGCTGAAGCTCTGGCGGCCTACGACTTTTCAACCTTGCCCGAAAGTCATTACCACGGTAAAGTGATCTAAAGCACACTTAAATAAGCTGAACAAATAAAAACGGCTCCCTAGTCAGTGACGGGGAGCCGTTTTAAGTCTAAAGTTAGTGGACGTCATCGCGGAACAGGCCAACAACTTTACCTAAGATGCTAACGTTGTTGAGGATGATTGGTGCCATGGTATCATTTTCTGGTTGTAGCCGGAAGTGATCGGCCTCTTTGAAGAAACGCTTGCACGTTGCTTCATTTTCTTCCGTCATGGCAATCACAATATCGCCATTATCGGCATTTTGTTGCCGGCGGACAATAACCTGATCGCCATTAAGAATGCCAATGTTGATCATACTCTCGCCGCGAATGGTCAACATGAAGAGTTGATCGTCGTCGCGCTCGAATTCTGGGGGAACCGGGAAGTAGTCGGTCGCTTCCTGAACCGCCAGGATGGGTTCTCCGGCCGTAACCGTACCCAAAACGGGAATTCGAGTCTGTTGTTCGTGGACACCCAGTTCTTCTAATCCGGCGGGGGTAACTTCTAAGGCCCGTGGTTTTGTCGGGTCCTTCGTCAACAGGCCCTTCTTTTCTAGGCGGGCGATGTGGCCGTGCACCGTAGAGGTTGAGGAGAGAGAGACGGCTTCGCCAATCTCACGGACAGTCGGCGGATACCCTTTTTCGTTGACCCGTTCCCAAATGAAGCGTAGGACGGCTAACTGTTTACTTTCAGAAGCTTTACTCATTTTTTCTGCCACCTCGTTCGTCATTCGTAGTATAGTTTAACCATAGTGTAGCATAGGTTTCCGGCGTTTTCAAACAGATGTTCGGGTAAATTCAGACATTAATATATTTGTGACGCTATGGGTTGGCAAGATTATGCAGATGGTCAATCGACAAACGTTGCTGTTACGGGATTACTAGCTAATCAGTTATCGCTAGTGTTGCGGCGAACAGAGGTGCTGGCGGAGGTTGATTATTTTGGACAGCATCTTTTTTTCGCCTAAAGGCGCAATCAATTCGCTAAAATCGTGTTGTTTGCGGCCGGATAATTGAAATTTGAAATTAACCCTGATATGATAGGGCTTGTCTTGAAATGGCGACGGCAATGATCGTCAAAGTTTCATTTGGAATGTGACGTGGGAATCAAGTGGTCGTGCGATGTTGAAATCGCGGCTGCGTAATGACCCAAATTCAAAAATAAACTTAAAGGAGGATTGTTCATGGCTGAAGAAACGATGGACACCTTATTAGTTCGCATCAACGAACTGGCCCACAAGGCCAAAACAAGTGAAGGCCTCACCCCTGCTGAAACGGCGGAACGGGCAACCTTACGGAAGAAGTACCTGAAGTTATTCCGGGCCAGCTTTAAGAGTCAGGTCGAAATGATGCAGGTTTACGATAAAAGCGGTAAGGAAGTTACGCCAGAAAAGGTCCGTAATATCCAACGTGAAAAGGGTTTACGGGACAATTAATTGCGAGAGCGAGTCTTTTTAATGGATTCGCTCTTTTATTTTGCGTTAAGTTTGTGTAAAATTGTAAACTGAATGACTTTATAAAGGAGGGGAATACCTTGTCAACTTGGATCTGGATCATTATCGTCATCGTTGTCGGCCTTGGCTGTGCTGCTGGAGGCTTCTTCGGTGCCCGTAAGTACATGGAAAACTACCTGAAAGACAATCCGCCAATTAACGAAGATCAACTGCGTGCTATGATGTTGCAAATGGGACAAAAACCATCTCAACGGAAGTTACATCAAATGATGAATGCGATGCAACAACAATCACACAACAAAAAGTAGATCGGGTTTTACTGACGACTCGCTTCCAGTTTCCATGGGGGCGAGTTTTTTGTTTGCATTTTTATTTAATTTCTGTAAAATTGGAAAGTCTGTTACAATTTAATCATATTTTAATCTTAAAGGAGGGACGTTCGTGAGTATCTTTCGTAAATTGGCTTGGTACTTTCGTCTAGAATGGCGAACGTATCTGGTCGGCATCATTGGCTTGATTCTAACGGCCATCATTGCTATTATTCCGCCGCGAATCATTGGGAACATGGTTGACGGCATTCACGGGCAGACCATGACCGGGCGGCTCTTAGCCATCGATTTGGGTTTGGTTACCCTAGCTGCCTTGGGGCAGTATGCCACGCGTTATATGTGGCGTAACGCCATCTGGAGGGGCGCTGCTCACCTGGAACAACTTTTACGGAATCGGCTGTTCAGTCACTTTATGGTGATGGATCGTGAATTCTACCAACATTACCGGACGGGGGATCTAATGGCCCACGCGACCAATGACTTGGAAGCCGTGCAACGGGTGGCTGGTGGGGGCATTCTCCAGTTCGCTGATGCCATCATTACTGGGGGCACGACCCTGATCGCCATGATGGCGTTGATCGATTGGCGGCTCACCCTGATTGCCATCATTCCATTTCCCTTTCTTGCCGTCATCTCGTGGTTCCTCGGACAACGGATTCACCGGGCCTTTGGATCGTCACAGGCGGCTTTCTCACGTCTGAACAACAAGGCTCAGGAAAGTATCAGCGGCATCAAGGTCATTAAGGCCTTGGGACAAGAGGATGCCGACGTGGCTGATTTCGATAGTCAGGTTGCGCGGACGATTAAGATCAACCGGCGTGTGAACCGGTTAGACTCGTTGTTTGATCCGGCAATTACGTTGGTGATCTCATTATCCTACGTGGCGACCATCGTGCTCGGTGGCTTGTTTGTGACCCACAACGTTATTACCATTGGAAACTTGGTCTCCTTTATCAGCTATTTAGCGATGATGGTCTGGCCGATGTTTGCCGTGGGGATGCTGTTCAACACCATGGAACGGGGGAACGCCAGTTATGACCGAGTCATGGAACTGTTGAACCAGAAGACTCACATTATTGACCGAGTCAACGGTTTGAAGACGCGCCCAACCGGGACGTTAAGTTACCACGTCAATCGTTTTGATTATCCCGATGATGCCGGAGCCAGTCTCCAACGGATTGACTTTGACTTGCAGGCGGGCAAGACCCTTGGAATCGTGGGGCGGGTCGGCGCTGGGAAATCAACGATTATGAAATTGATTCTGCGGGAGTTTGACGCCTACGATGGTGAGATTCAATTCGGCGGCCATCCCATCAAGGATTATGCGCTGGATAGTTACTTACCTGCTATCGGCTACGTCCCTCAGGAGAGTTTCCTCTTCTCCTCAAACATTTTCGAAAACATTCGCTTTGCCCGACCAGAAGCGACTCAAGCAGAGGTCGAAGCGGCCGCAGCTAAGAGCGATTTGTCAGGTCAGATTGCGCAGTTACCTGAGGGCTACGATACCCAAGTGGGTGAGGAAGGGATTTCCTTATCTGGTGGGCAACGGCAACGAATGGCCATTGCGCGCGCCCTCCTGATCAATCCGGAACTGCTGATTTTGGACGATGCCTTGTCAGCTGTCGATGCTGAGACCGAGGCTGAAATTTTGGCGAACCTGAAGGCCGAACGGGCCAACAAGACGACCATCATTTCCGCGCACCGGTTGAGCTCCGTAATGGGGGCCGATGAAATCTTGGTACTCGATCACGGTGAGGTCGTCGAACGCGGCACTCACGCGCAATTAATGGCGGCTCACGGATGGTACCAACGGATGTTTGATCAACAACAATTAGAGACGCAAGTGAAGGGAGGCGTTAGTGATGACTGATAAGCACGAATCTGCATGGGCCCATAGCATGACGACCAGGGAGCAGTGGACGGTCATCAAACGCCTGCTGAAGTTTGCGGCACCGTATAAGTGGTTCTTCATTGGGTCGATTGTCTTGTCGGCGGTCATCAGTGGGATCAACGTTTTCCTACCGTGGCTGTTGCAGACGTACATGGACCGCTATCTGCGGACCAGTAACGCGACAATTGCGATTATGTGGATGTTCGCCGGGCTATACTTCTTCGGTATGGTGACACGGGCGCTCATGCAGTTCTGGCAGAACTATACCAGTACCATGGGTGCGGAGTACATGCTGGAAAATGTCCGCCGCAAGCTCTTTAGTCAACTCCACCAAAAGGGGATGCGCTACTTCGACCAGACGCCGGGGGGCTCGATTCTCTCACGGTTGATGAACGACACCATGACGTTCTCTAACTTCTGGGCGTTGCTCAACACACTGATCTTAGCTATCTTTGCGGTTATTTCGTCCTTTGCGGCGATGTACTTCACCGATGTGACGGTAGCGCTGTGGACACTAGTGTTGGTACCGTTTTTGGGTGTGACGATCTGGTATTACCAGCGTTATAGCTCCAAGGTGTACCGGCGGATGCGGGAACGACTGAGTGAATTGAATACCAAGCTGGCCGAGGCCATTACCGGGATCAGTGTCATTCAGGAATTCCGGCAAGAACGGCGAACCGCAGCTAACTTTGAAACGACTAACCAGGCTTACTACGATACCCGTAAGGCCATGATTCGGACGAACTCCTTACTGTTGAGTCCCATCATTAATCTGTTCTATGCGTTGGGTACCGTAATTGTGTTGGGAATGTTTGGGATGCGCGGTCTGCACGAAGTCGTTGCTGCCGGGGTTATTTACGCGTTCATCACGTACCTGAATAACTTTTACAGTCCAATGAGTAACATGATGGACAGCCTGAGCGACTTTCAAAACGGAATGGTGGCTGGTTCACGGGTCCTACGCGTGGTCGATGATCAAACGTTAGCGCCTGCGCAACATCCCGTAGCGGACGCTAAGATCACTCGTGGTAAGGTTGAATTTCGCCACGTGACCTTTGCTTATGACGAAGAGCATCCCGTCCTGCGAGACGTGTCGTTCGTCGTTGAACCCGGCCAGACGGTAGCGTTGGTTGGCCAAACCGGATCTGGGAAAACGTCAACGATCAACGTGTTGATGCGCTTCTACGAATTCCAGTCTGGTCAGGTCCTAATCGATGACCGTGACATTCGCGAGTATCCCGCCGAAGAGTTACGGACGAAGATGGGGTTAGTGCTCCAGGAACCACAGCTGTTTTACGGGGATATTCAGACCAACATTCGGATGTTCAATCCGGATATTTCGGACGATCAAGTGCAACGTGCGGCCCACTTTGTGCAGGCTGACGAGTTCATCGATCAGTTGCCAGAAGGCTACGCAACGCCAGTCCTGGAGCGGGGAACGGAATACTCTGCTGGACAACGGCAACTGATTACGTTTGCCCGCACGGTGGTGACCGACCCTAAGATCCTGATCTTGGATGAAGCCACAGCCAACGTGGATACCGAAACGGAAACCATGATTCAGACGGGACTCTCCCGGATTCAGGAAAACCGGACGACGATTGCGATTGCCCACCGGTTGTCGACGATTCAAAATGCCGATCTGATTCTGGTGTTGAACCGCGGTAAGATTGTGGAACGTGGAACCAACGATTCGCTGATGCAACAACACGGGTACTATTACGACATGATTCAGCTGCAGAACGCGGCGCACGTCGACTAGTTGTCGTCAATTTAATCGTCACTATTGGCAGCCAACTCGCTTCTGAGTTGGCTGCCTTTTTTAGACTGTTCGAAAGCAGCTGGTTGAATAGAGCCCCTCACTTAGTACTAATGTAATTTTCCCGGAATTTGTCTCATGATTTAGAGTAATAGGCCAAAGATTCGTTTTAATGGGCAATTAGTTTCAGATGGAATCTAAAATACGTGGCTTGAGTCGGTCTATTGCTTAAGCAACGGTAGCAAAAAAAGCCATCATGACTAGCAACGTCCTAGTCATGATGGCTTTCAATTTAATCTTGGTGGTCTTCTTTTTCCTTTTCACCAGAAACATCCACGTACTCGAAGTTCGGATTGATCTGCTTGTCCAGTGCGTTGAAGGCGGCCTGCATCTGTTGCTCGATGTCAGCTTGACCGGCTTCATCCAGCTTCAGCTTGCGGTCGATGGTGATTGGATCGCCAAAGGCCACCGTCACGCGCTTTCTGGAGAACAGTCGCTTGAAGGTCAGGGGACCTTGATAGACAGCGGGGACGAGTGGCACTTTTGCCATCTTAGCGATGACGGCCGCGCCCCCCTTGAGTTCCTGCGAATGGCGGGAACCTGAGGGAAACATGATCAGGGATAGGTCACCTTTCCGTAGAATTCGGACTGGCGTTTTGATCGCCGAGGGGCCCGGATGGTCACGATTTACCGAAAAACCATTGACATGGTAGAGCAGCCATCGGAAAATGGAATTTTGGAACAACTCTTCCTTGGCCATGAAACTAAACTTCCGGGGACTGGCGGCCAGCGCAAAGTAGACAGGATCAAACCAGGTCCGGTGGGGCCCCACTAGGACATAGGGGCCATCTGGTAATTTTTCACGGTTGAGATATTTAGCTTTTCCATTTACGATGAATAAGATAACGCGGATGACATTCCGCAGAAACGAATAAAACATAAGTCGTGCTCCTCTCGCAGCGAATCTTCAATGAATCTAGTATGCAAAAAAACTGCCGGGGTTGCAAGTAATCTTAACCAAAAATGAAAGAAGGTGGCAGTCATGACCACGCCAGAATTACAGGCCGGTGAACGAATCGACCAGCTTTATAGCCAAGATATTCAAATTATCCAGAGTCCAGAGGTCTTCGCCTTTTCGTTGGATGCAGTCCTTCTAGCCGACTTTGCCAAGCTCCCACCGCGCCAGTCCAGTCAGACCGTGGACTTGTGTGCCGGTAACGGGGCCGTGGGACTCTTCATGAGCAGTAAGACCAGGGGCAAGATTGCCGAAGTCGAGATTCAACCGCGGCTGGCGGATATGGCCCGGCGCAGCGTGGCGTTGAACGACCTCACGGAACGGGTCACCGTTTACGAGGGCGACTTGGCCCAGGTCAATCAGTGGATTCCTAAGGATTCGGTGGACGTGGTGACCTGCAATCCACCGTACTTTGAGGACCTGCCAGATAGTCAGAAAAACCCCAATCGCTATCTAGCAATCGCACGGCATGAAATCACGACAACACTCGCCACGGTGGTCCAGACGACCAGTGGCCTGTTGAAGATGAATGGCAAAGTCTATTTCGTCCACCGACCAGACCGCTTGCTTCAGCTCCTAGACCTGATGACGGCCCACCGGTTGGCACCGAAACGGATTCGTCTGGTTCATCCCAAACCGGGGAAGGAAGCCAACATGGTCCTGGTCGAAGCCATCAAGGACGGTAAGCCAGGGGGATTACGCTTCTTAGACCCTCTGATCGTGTATGACGGGCACGGCGAATATTCTCCAGAAGTGAAGGCGTTACTCTATGGAACCGACTAAGGAAACAAGCGAAGAACCGACAAAAAAATATTACTTTTACGTCTTGCTCTGTGCGGACAACTCTCTTTACGGCGGATTCACCACTGACGTTGCCAAGCGCTTTGCCACCCACGTTGCCGGTAAGGGCGCTAAGTATACAAAGGTCCACCGACCACTGAAGGTGCTATTTAGCCAGTCCTTCGATAGCAAACACGATGCGCTCCACGCCGAGTGGGCCTTCAAACACCAGTCCCGCCAACGGAAGCTAGCGTTCTTAAAGGCGCAGGGGATTTCCGTCGAAAAGTAGGCGTATTCCCCCTTTAATGGTAAGGACTATGGTACACTTGTGGCGGGTAGTAGATGTTATTTTTCAGACAAGCGAAGGAGGAACTTACTGTGAAAATTATTGCTTATGGCATCCGTGACGATGAACGACCTTACTTAGAAGAATGGTCCCAGGACCAGGGCATCGAAGTTAAAGCCGTGAGTGAATTACTAGACGAATCAACGGTTGATTTAGCCAAGGGTTATGACGGGGCAGTGGTTTACCAACAAAAGCCTTACACAGCGGCGGTCTTAGACCAATTAGCTGCCGATGGTATTACGAATTTATCTCTGCGAAATGTTGGGGTCGACAACGTTGATGCTGATGCGGTTAAACGCAACGGCTTCAAGGTAACCAACGTTCCGGCATATTCACCGGAAGCCATCGCTGAATTTACGGTATCACAACTGATGCAGTTATTACGGCGGGCACCAACGTTTGCACGGAAGCAAGCCCATGGTGACCTGCGTTGGGCACCGGACATTGCCGATGAACTCAACTCAATGACGGTGGGAGTTGTGGCGACTGGCCGGATCGGTCGAGCAGCCATGAAGATCTACCAAGGCTTTGGCGCAAAAGTCATTGCTTACGATGTCTTCCACAATCCAGAGTTGGAAAAGCAGGGCATCTACGTGGATACCTTGGACGAACTGTACGCCCAAGCCGACGTGATCTCTCTGCACGCACCAGCTACCAAGGACAACAACCACATGCTGAATGATGAAAGCTTCGGCAAGATGAAGGACGGTGTGTGGATCTTGAACCCGGCTCGGGGCGCGCTGATTGACACGGATGCACTGATTCGGGCTCTGGATAGCGGTAAAGTTGCTGGGGCGGCGTTGGACGTTTACGAAGATGAAGTTGGTATTTTTAACGCCGACTTCGGTAGCTTTGACGCCATTCCAGACGAACGGCTGAAGAATTTGTTGAAACGTGAGAACGTTCTGGTTAGTCCGCACATCGCGTTCTACACCCGGACGGCCGTTAAGAACATGGTCCAGTTTGCATTGAACAATAACAAACAATTGATTGAAACTGGCAAGGCTGAAAACGAGGTTGCTTTCTAAGCTTAGTTGGGCGAAAAAAGCGTCACGCAATTTGCGCGACGCTTTTATAATGGAAACGTTTAGGCTTCCGAACAGGCAGCTGTGAGCGCCAGGAGTAAGTCCTGCAACTCGAACGAATCCGTCACCGTTTGGTCCGGAATCCACTGCCCGTCTGGAATCTCTAAGTTACGATGATTAAACCAGAAGGCGTGCCAGCCGGCCTGTTTGGCGGCTTTGACGTCCATGCTGTAATTATCGCCAACGTAGGCAACTTCACTCGCCCGCAGGTTAAGCTTGCGGTTCATCAACGTGAAGATCTGGGGATCAGGCTTGGCTAAGCCAGCTTCCTCCGAGGTGATGATGGCGTCCCTAGTCAACCATCGGTGCATCTGGAGCTGCATGACTTTGGCAAGCTGAGCGTCCGTATTGCCATTCGTAATAATACCCAATTGGTACTGCTCGCTGAGTTGATCGAGGGCTGTTTCCAGTCCGGGAAACAACTCGATTTGGCGAAGCCCAGTGGTATAGGCGCGTTGAAAATCAAGCGCTGACTGGACATCGACCGCGGGCAATTGCTGGGCTAAAAGCGCGGTGTTGAGCCGCTTAACGGCCATTTCCTGTTGCGACCACCGGCCATCAGCAACCTGAGCGTAAGCCTGGTCACTTTGCTGGCGGTAAGTCTGGAAGGTCACATTAAGATCAAAATCTTGCGGCAGATTTAAAATCGGCGCAAGGGCGGCCTCGAAGGGCGCTTTTTGATCATAGAGCGTGTCATCGACATCGAAGACGACCGCTTTAATCATATTCGTTTCCTCCTCAGTTATGCCTAAGCAGTTTACCATAACTGGAAATAAAAGCAACGTAAGGTCTGAGATTGTTTTCTGCAGGCGCCTTGCCGGGTAGGTAAAATAGACCGTGACGCGGTGGGCGGACGCCCGGAGCCACAGGGCAGTCTCCAGGCTTGACTTTGAACCTCTGAGAAACGAGTTTCAAGGTCACCAATTGCCTAAGCGGCAAGGTGCGCCACTACGGCAATTCCTTTGCCTACCCTCACGGCTGACAGGGATGAATCTGAGACTTGGGTGGTATCCAGTTGGGACGCGGCTACGTTTGGGGAAAGCAAGTATTTAAGGCTTGTTGTCCACCTGCGGCCGTCAGGGGTTCTGCCGCTGTGGAGACCAGTAAAAGCCATAGGGCGGTCTTTTACCTCGACTTGAAACCTCGAAAACACCGGCGAGTTTCCAAGATCGTCCCATGCCGTAAGAACGGGGAAGACCCACCCGTACTAACGCCATTGTCACGGCTGGCGCCACCCCTGGCGGCCTCCGGTTACCAAGTATTTCTGGTCGCACTGAGCTTTCCATTTTCAGTAAGAGTTTTGTTCTTACGACGAATTTACAAACCGATTAAGACTTCCAGACTTTATTCAGGCGGAGATGGAAAAATGATATTTAAAAACTATGACGCTTATGTGGACTTACAATTGTATACAGCAGAGTGGATAGCGTGGGTTGGACTGATGTTAGCCGTGAGGGAGAGGCAAATTGGCTCAGCCGTGGGACTTACCTTAGCGGCTCGCCGCTTAGATAAGTGGTGGGGCTAAGACTTGGTTCTCAGAGGCTTAGTCCCAAGCCTAAAGACCGATTTTTGGCTTTAGGCGTCCGCCCACCGCGTCCCGGCCGATTTGCCTCTCCCGGTAAGGCGCTGCTCCCATCAGTTCAGCCCATCGGGGGATTAATCGCAGGAATTGTTAACTTTTGCTTGTGTTAGCGCCAGTAGTTTTGTATAATTACTTTCGGTGCGTATGCGCCAATTCACACCTCGCGTGATGACCGGAGGGGTGCTCGCTTGCGAGTTCTCTAGTCAATTGATCGTGGGGGAGGAAATCAAAAACTATTTGGAGGCATTTTATCATGGCTGTTATTTCAATGAAACAACTGCTCGAAGCCGGTGTCCACTTTGGTCACCAAACCCGTCGTTGGAACCCTAAGATGAAGCAATACATCTTTACGGAACGTAACGGTATCTACATCATCGACTTACAAAAGACGGTGAAGTTGATTGACGCTGCTTACAACTACATGAAGGACGAAGCTGCTAAGGGCGCCGTTGTTCTGTTTGTTGGGACTAAGAAGCAAGCTCAAGATTCTATCGAAGAAGAAGCTACCCGTGCTGGTCAATACTACGTTAACCACCGTTGGTTAGGTGGGACTTTGACCAACTGGGAAACCATCCAAACTCGGATCAAGCGTCTTAAAGATTTGAAGAAGATGGCTACTGACGGTACTTTCGATGTTCTTCCTAAGAAGGAAGTTTCCTTACTTAAGAAGTCTCAAGACAAGTTGGAACGGTTCTTAGGCGGTATCGAAGATATGCCTAAGCTCCCTGACGTTATGTTCATTGTTGACCCTCGCAAGGAACAAATCGCTGTTCACGAAGCACAAAAGTTGAACATTCCGATCGTTGCTATGGTTGATACGAACACTGACCCAGACGAAATTGACGTGGTTATCCCATCTAACGATGACGCTATCCGTGCCGTTCGTTTGATCACTTCTAAGATGGCTGACGCTATCGTTGAAGGCCGTCAAGGTGAAGACCAAGTCAACGAAAAGACGTTCGAAGGTAAGAAGTCAGCTGACAAGAAGGGCGACAAGCCTGCTTCTGACAACTCGATGGAAGACATCGTTAACGCCGTTGAAGGCGACAACAAGTAATTAAATGCAAGGTGTCACTCTGACACTTTCCAAATATAAGATTTAAAGCACCTTAGGCTGGCTTAATGTTTAGGACCGATAATGGCCTGAGATTGAGTCAGTCTTTTTTGCGGAATTAGATGAATTCAAAAGGAGGCCATTACACATGGCAAGCAAAATCACTGCAGCACAAGTTAAAGAATTACGGGACAAGACCCAAGTTGGGATGATGGATGCTAAGAAGGCCCTCGTTGCTTCCGAAGGTGACATGGACAAAGCCATCGATTTCCTGCGTGAAAAGGGTATCGCTAAGGCAAAGAAGAAGAGCGGCAATGTTGCTGCTAACGGTTTAGCTCGGGTGAAGGTTAGTGGAAACACTGCTGCCATCATCGAAGTTAACTCTGAAACTGACTTCGTGGCCACTAACGACACGTTCAACGCTTTGGTTGACACGGTTGCTGACACGATTGCCGCACAACAACCAGCTGACTTGGATGCTGCTTTAGCATTGAAGACGACTGATGGCGACACGTTAAACGACGCTATCGTTAAGACGACGCAAATCACCAGCGAAAACGTTCAATTACGTCGTTTCGCTGTTGTGAAGAAGACTGACGGTCAAGTATTCGGTTCATACTTACACCAAGGTGGCCAAATCGCTGCCGTAGTTGTCTTGGAAGGTGCTGACGAAGCCACTGCCAAGGACGTTGCGATGCACGTTGCTGCGATCAACCCAGAATTCGTTTCTAAGGACGACATTCCAGCTGACCGTTTGGCTCACGAACGTGAAGTCTTGAAGCAAGAAGCCTTGAACGAAGGCAAGCCTGAAAAGATCGTTGAAAAGATGGTCGAAGGCCGTCTGCACAAGTTCTTATCCGAAATCAGCTTAGCTGACCAACCATTCGTTAAGGATGGCGACCAAACTGTCAGCCAATTTGTTGCCAGCAAGGGTGGCAAGTTAGTTAACTTTGTACGTTACGAAGTTGGCGAAGGTATCGAAAAGCCTAAGAGTGACTTGGCCAAGGAAGTTAACGACCAAATCAACGGCTAATTTCAGTAAAGAAGCGTAGATTCCGGTTGGAGGCTACGCTTTTTTCATATATTTTTAGCGAAATGTGGTAATTCGTAACCCCTGACTATCACTAGCCCGGGGAATATGATAGAATTATTGTCAGAATACAATAGGAGGAAACACAATGGCGGACGTAAAGTATAAACGGATTATGCTGAAACTGAGTGGCGAGGCTTTGGCCGGCGACAAGGGTTTTGGGATTAATCCGCCTGTGATTAAAACCGTAGCGGAAGAGGTTAAGAGTGTCTATAACTTGGGCATTCAAATCGCTATTGTGGTTGGTGGCGGTAACATGTGGCGTGGTGTCTCTGGTGAGCAAATGGGCATGGAACGCGCCCAAGCCGACTACATCGGCATGCTGGCGACCATCATGAACGCGTTAGCCTTACAAGACAACCTAGAGTCGATTGGCGTACCAACGCGGGTTCAGACTTCTATTGAGATGCGGCAGATTGCCGAGCCGTACATTCGGCGTAAGGCCATCCGGCACTTGGAGAAGGAACGCGTTGTTATCTTTGCTGGGGGTACGGGAAGTCCGTACTTCTCAACGGATACGACGGCTGCTTTACGGGCGGCGGAAATCAACGCTGATGCCATCTTAATGGCTAAGAACGGGGTCGATGGAATCTACTCCGCCGATCCTAACAAGGATCCGGATGCCGTTAAGTTTGACCAATTAACGCAATTGGACATCATCAACAAGGGCCTGCACGTCATGGATACGACGGCTAGTTCGCTTTCGATGGATAATGATATCCCGTTTGTCGTGTTCAACCTCAATGAGAGTGGTAACATTCGCAAGGTTGTTGAAGGCGAGAATATCGGGACTACAGTTAGGGGAAAATAGATATGGCAGATCAGATTATTACAGATGCACAAAGTCGGATGAAAAAAGCCGAAGAAGCTTTGAAGCGGGAACTCGGAACGATTCGTGCCGGCCGTGCCAATGCTAGCATTTTGAACCGGGTCACTGTGGATTACTATGGTGCCCAAACGCCATTGAACCAAGTGGCATCTATCACCATTCCGGAACCACGGGTACTCATGGTGACACCTTACGACAAGTCCGCCCTCGAAGATATCGAAAAGGGTATCTTGGAATCTGACGTGGGGATCACGCCAGCTAACGACGGGACTGCACTGCGGTTAGTGATTCCACAACTGACCGAAGAACGGCGTAAGGAAATTGCCAAGCAAGTTAAGGCTACCGCTGAACAAGGCAAGGTCGCTGTCCGGAATGTCCGGCGCGATGCTATGGACAGCGTTAAGAAGGGCCACAAGAACGGCGATTACACCGACGATGACTTACACAACTTGGAGGACCAAGTCCAAAAAGCAACGGATAAGGCTATCAAGGGTGTTGACGCAATTGCGGCTGACAAGGAAAAAGAAGTCTTAACGGACTAATCCAACTGAGTAAGGAGCGTTTAAAAATGGCAGAAGATAACCAAAATAACCAAGATAACGTTGAAATCACCCCCGGTACTGAGGAATTTGGGAAGATGGTTTTCCGTCTGAACAACCCAGTTAATGCTGAAAATATTTCCGTGTTGAACTACAACGGGGCCGAATTGGAACAGATTCAGGACGGCGTTTATGCCCAACCTGCATACGTTAGTGACGATTTCAACTTATTCTTCGTCGTTACGCAATTAATTGGGGACGACTGGATCGTAGCGTTCTCTAAGGCTACCATTACTAATGGTAACGAAATTACTGATCTTTCAGATCCACTGCCAACTGGGGAAGGCTTGAACCTCTTGGGTCAAACCAGTGCTGACGATGCCAACAATCTCTTGAGCTACTTCGGGACGTTGGTTGACGCTAAGCGCGGTGAATGGCGGTTAATCGAGTAATTCCGGTCAAAAGCTAAAGATTTGCTCAATTTGGGGGCCGGGATAGTTTCCCGGCTCTTTTTTTGTTATGATGAGAGGTTGTAGAGATGAACCTAGAATCAACGGAGGTGCGCAGTGTTTTCATTTTTAAATAAAGATCAAGCCACGGGCGAGGTCACGGAGCGCCAGTTGGACGAACAAAATATTCCGGCCCACATCGCCATTATCATGGATGGTAACGGACGGTGGGCCCAGCAGCGACATTTACCCCGGATTGCCGGCCATAAGCAGGGGATGAATACGGTGAAGACGGTTGCCAAGGCAGCCAGCCACTTGGGCGTCAAGGTGCTCACGCTGTATGCCTTCTCCACGGAGAATTGGAAGCGACCATCTACTGAGGTCAACTATCTCATGAAGTTACCGGTCGATTTCTTTGGCACATTCGTTCCCGATTTGGTGAAGAACAATATTCGGGTAAAGGTCATGGGTTACACGGATCAGTTGCCAGCGGCGACCCAAAAAGCAGTTCGCGATGCGATTGCGGATACGGCCGACTGTACCGGTATGGTGCTGAACTTCGCGTTGAACTATGGTGGTCGGGCCGAACTGGTCACGGCAACGCAGCAATTGGCGGCACAAGTACAGGCCGGCCAGTTGGCGCCCACGGATATTACGGCGGATATGCTCGGACAACAGTTGATGACCGGAGACTTGGCCGAGTTAGCCGATCCCGATCTGTTGATTCGGACCAGTGGTGAAGAACGGTTGTCGAATTTCATGCTCTGGCAGGTCGCCTACAGCGAGTTTGTCTTCATGCAAGAACATTGGCCGGACTTCGATCAAGCAACGCTAGAACAAGCTATTTACACGTATCAGCAGCGTCATCGGCGCTTTGGCGGGCTTAACCCCGCGACTGATACGACTAAAAATTGAGAACATTGAGGAGTTTGTAATATGAAACAACGGGTTATAACGGCGGTCGTTGCCCTGATTATTTTTATCCCCATCATCGTTGAAGGGGGTATCTGGGTCGACATTGCTGCCTTTGCACTGGGTCTTGTGGCCTTGTCAGAAGTCTTAATTATGCGGAAAAAATTGTTAGTGAGTCCGGAGGCCTTTATTTCGGGTATCGGAATCTTATTGGTCATTGCACCACAAGGCTGGTGGGCAGATCTGCCCCATTTCCTAGATCCTTGGTACATCGTTTATTTGTTTGTCCTGCTCTTATTGTTACGGACGGTGGTTTCCAAGAATCGTTTCTCATTTGACGATGCCGGGATGATTACCCTGAGTATGCTGTACATCGGGATCGGTTTTCACTTCTTCATCGCAGCCCGGGCCGTTAGTCTCGTGGCGTTACTGTACGCGCTGTTCATCGTGTGGACCACGGACTCTGGAGCCTACATGATCGGTCGGAAATTAGGGAAGCACAAGCTGGCACCGCATATCAGTCCCAATAAAACCTGGGAAGGATCGATTGGCGGCTCGTTGGTAGCCACGATTGTCGGGAGTGTCTTCTGGTACTTCTTCCCAATTGGCCACTACAGTCTGGTTGTCATGATCATCTTAACGCTGATTTTCTCCGTCGTTGGTCAGTTCGGTGACTTGGTGGAATCTGCCCTCAAACGGTACTACGGCGTTAAGGATTCCGGAAAGATTCTACCCGGGCACGGCGGCATTCTGGACCGGTTTGATAGCTTACTGTTAGTTCTGCCAGTCATTCATTTGTTTGGCCTGATTTAAGTTTTGCTGTTCGCTTGCGCCCCTTGGGGTGGTTAAGGTATGCTATACAGCAGTTAAAAAAACGTAGGATTGCGTCGAACATTAGAAGGGACGACAGCTGTGATTACAACGATTATTACCTTTATTATCGTCTTTGGGATTCTGGTCATCGTTCACGAATTTGGGCATTTTTACTTTGCCAAACGTGGTGGGATCTTGGTCCGAGAATTTTCTATTGGGATGGGTCCCAAGTTGTTTTACCGGCGCGGGAAGGATGGGACGACCTATACCGTCCGTCTATTACCCGTCGGGGGGTACGTCCGCATGGCGGGTGCCGAGGACGACGAGGATGAAATTAAACCTGGGACACCGGTCAGCCTGTATTTAGGCAAGGATGATCAGGTCGAACGGATCAATGCTAGCAAAAAGTCGACGTTGTTTAACGGGATTCCAGTCGAAATCACCGGCTCTGATCTGGAGGATGAACTCTGGATCGAGGGTTATGAAAATGGTGATGAGTCTGAGGTTAAACGTTACCCGGTCGCGCACAATGCGACCATTATTGAGACCGATGGTACCGAGCTGCAGATTGCGCCCAAGGATGTGCAATTCCAAGCAGCTTCGTTAGGTCGGCGTCTCATGACCAACTTCGCCGGGCCGATGAACAACATCATCTTGGCTATCGTGACGTTCATGCTGATGTCATTTGTGCAAGGCGGGGTCGCCATGGGGACCAATCAAATCCAAGTGGCAAGCTCACCGGTGTCCATCGCCAAGAAGGCTGGTATCCAAAACAATGATAAGATCCTGTCCGTGAATGGCAAACAGACCAGGGACTGGACATCATTGAGTACGGCCATTCAACCACGGGCCAACAAGGCCACCAAGGTTGTCATTCAACGCGGTAGCACGCAGAAAACGCTGACGTTGACACCAAAGGGCGAGCAGTCCAACGGTAAAACGGTTGGGATGATTGGGATTACCCAGGCACAGAACAAGCATATCGGGGCCATTTTAGCTTCCGGGTTCACACAGACCTGGACGATGACTAAGGCGCTCTTTGGGGCGCTCTGGAGTATGGTTTCCGGTCACTTTAGTCTGAACGATTTGGGTGGGCCAGTCGCGATCTTTGCAACGACCTCTCAAGCCACTAAATTTGGCCTGGTCGGCGTGTTGAACTTCCTGGCTTTCTTGTCGATCAACTTGGCAATTGTCAATTTAATACCAATTCCTGCCTTAGATGGTGGTAAAATATTATTGAACTTTATTGAAGCTATTCGGCGCAAGCCCCTTTCCGAAAACGTGGAAGCGGGGATTACGCTGGTCGGTGTCGGCTTCCTGGTGATTCTGATGTTACTGGTGACCTGGAACGATATCGAACGCTACTTTATTCACTAGCAAAATAGGGATGTAACGAGAAGGGAATATTTGACTATGAAACAATCGAAATTACTCATTCCAACTTTGAAAGAGGTGCCGAATGACGCTGAGGCTCTGAGCCATCAAATGATGTTGCGGGCCGGCTACATTCGCCAAGTGACGGCGGGCGTTTACGCTTACTTGCCACTGGCCTACCGGGTCTTAGAAAATATCGAAAAGATTATCCGTGAGGAAATGGAAAAGATTGACGCGGTTGAAACCTTGATGCCAGCCATCTTGCCTGCCTCACTGTGGGAAGAATCCGGCCGTTACGAAACGTACGGGCCTAACTTATTCAAGCTGAAGAACCGGCATGACAGTGACTTTATTCTGGGACCAACCCACGAAGAAACGTTTACGATGCTGGTTCGCGATGCGGTTAAGTCTTACAAGCGGTTGCCTTTGGTGATGTACCAAATCCAACCGAAGTACCGGGATGAAGATCGTCCGCGTTACGGGTTATTACGTGGTCGTGAATTTATCATGGAGGATGGTTATTCCTTTACCATCAACGATGAAGATCTCGATCGCATCTACTCACAAATGGAACACGCCTACGAAAACATCTTTGATCGCGTGGGCTTGAACTACCGGGCCATCGTTGGTGACGGTGGTGCCATGGGTGGGAAGGATTCCAAGGAATTCTCCGCCATTGCACCAGTGGGTGAGGACACGATTGTTTACTCTGACTCATCCGACTATGCTGCTAACCTGGAAATGGCACGGAGCCTCTTCATCAGTAAGAAGTCCCACGCTCAATCAGAAGAAATGGAAAAAGTAGCGACGCCGGGGGCCAAAACGATTGATGAAGTCGCCAAGTTCTTAGACGTGAAGCCCACAACGTTGATCAAGAGTATGCTCTACGTGGCCAACAAGGAGCAACCCGTAATGGTGCTGGTTCGTGGTGATCACGCAGTCAACGAAACAAAGCTGAAGAACTACTTGAATGCGGACTTCTTAGACCCCGCAACGCCAGACCAAGCTAAGCAGTTCCTGGGAGCCAACTTTGGTTCTCTGGGTCCCGTTGGTGTGGGTGAAGATGTTAAAATCTTGGCCGACCAATACGTGGGTGACATGGTCAACGTGACCGTGGGTGCCGATGAAGATGGTCACCATTACATCAACGCTAATGCAGGCCGTGATTTCCGGGTCGACGACTATGCCGATTTCCGTGAAGTCCAACCTGGTGATTTGTCGCCAGATGGTGCCGGCGTGCTGAAGTTCACTAAGGGTATTGAAATTGGCCACATTTTCAAGTTGGGGACGCGTTACTCCGATGCTTTGGGCGCAACTGTTCTGGACGAAGGTGGCCGTCAAAAGCCCGTTGTCATGGGATCTTACGGTATTGGTGTGAGTCGTTTGCTGTCCGCGATTGCTGAACAACAAGCTGATGAAAATGGTCTGGTTTGGCCACGGAACATCGCACCATTTGATATTCACTTGGTTCCCGTCAACCTGAAGAAGGAAGACCAAGCCAACCTGACCACTGAACTGGAAGAACAGTTAACGGCCAAGGGTTACCGGGTGCTGACTGATGACCGGAAGGAACGTCCCGGTGTGAAGTTTGCCGATTCCGATTTGATGGGGATTCCGGTCCGCATCACCATTGGTAAGAAGGCCGGCGAAGGCATCGTTGAGATCAAGATCAGAAAGACTGGTGAAACGGTCGAAGTTATTAAGGATGAAGTCGCAAGTACTGTGGAAATTCTCTTTAAAGACATCGACTAGCTTACCGAAAGACCAGCTAGCAGCTGGTCTTTTTAGTCTTTTAGCTTAAAACAACGCGGGCATGTTCGCCTGTGGCTGTCAGGAGCTCCGCCTGCTGTGGGGACCGGTGAAATCCTGAGAAGCGGTATTTCACCTCGACTTGAAACCTCGCTGAAAGCCGCGAGTTTCCAAGCTCGTCCCATGGCGTAAGAACGGGAAGAAACAAGCGCCCGTCCTAACGCCATCGGCACGGCCGGCTACGCTCCTGACAGCCTTCGGCTAAGACTGGTCGTTGTTTTAGGCTACTAGTGGTCGGGTCAAGACCAGCAGCTGGCTGATACTTTACTGGTGGCTGGTACAGAGCTTAAATTTAGCCGAGTTTTGGAAGGCAAATTTGATTCGATGCTTTCAAACCAGTCAAAGTTTTGACCACCATTTTAAATGACAAAATGAGTTTTGGTATTGGATTAATGTCATGGTTAAGAGCAAGCCTAGCCGGAGGAGGCCAGGGATGGAGCCAGCTGTGTCGATGGTCTTGGCTGACGTCTTTTGTCAGCCTAGTCCATGGGACGAGCTTGGAGACGTGTGGTTTTACGCGGCTTCAAGTCGAGCCGAAAGCCCGTTTTTGAGGGCTGAAGGCGGCCCCACAGCAGGTGTAATCCCTGGCAGCCGCAGGCGAAAGCTTCTCGCAACCATCAGTAACCAATGAAAAAGTAGAAGTAAGAAGAGATTCAGACAGTGTGAAAGGAGTTCGCTTGTGGACGAAGATCGCCATGCATTATTTGAAAAATTATTACAACAACTAGATTTGTCCGGTGCGGCCGACCAGCCGTACTACCAAACGGCCACGATCGACCGGTTGACCGTTCACGAACAGTCACGGCGCTGGCACTTTTTCCTTAAAATGCCTAGTATTTTACCCCTGACAGCCTTTGTGGAATTCCACAATCACCTTCAGATTGCATTTCGGGAGATTGCGACGGTGGAGGCTAGCATCGAGGTTGATCAGCCCGAATTGACTAACCGCCTCGTGGGTGATTATTGGGAATGGGTCGTGAAGAACAGTGGCTTGACCAGTAATCTGGTTCAGGAACTCTGTCAATCTCAAGTGCCCCAGCTCGATCCGGATGGCCGGGTCCTGTTATACGCTCAAAATGAAGTTGTGAAGAACTTCTTGGCCAATCAGGCGTTGGGTCCCATTGAGGATACCTACCGCCAGGCCGGTTTTCCGAAATTTAACATCCACGTGATGGTCGATGAATCCAAGTCACAAGCCAAGATCGACGAATTCAAAGCACGACAGGAAAAGACCGACGCTCAGTTAGCCCAACAGGCGGCTGTGGCGATTGAAAAGGCCAACCAAAAACGTGCCAGTCAAAGTAACGGTGACGTTCAAGCCGCCAGTGGTCCGACCCAGATTGGGAAGGCTATTAAGGGCGACCAACCGACGATGCGAATGGTCGATATCACCCAAGAAGAGCGGTCAGTCATTGTTGAAGGGTACATTTTCGACAAGGAAGTTCGAAAGTTACGTTCCGGTCGGCAACTGCTGACGATTAAGATCACCGACTACACGTCTTCCATCGTCGTGAAGAAGTTCTCGCGCGGTGCCGAAGACGAGGCCCAATTTGCCGGGGTTGAAGAAGGTAGCTGGGTCAAGGTTCGTGGGAGCGTCCAAGAGGATAGCTTCATGCGTGATCTGGCTTTGAACGCCTACGACATTAACGAGGTCAAGCACGCGAGTCGGCAAGATACGGCACCCGCCGACCAAAAGCGGGTCGAACTGCATTTGCACACCACGATGAGTCAGATGGACGCAACCAACCCAATCGGGGATTACGTCAATCAGGCGAAAAAGTGGGGCATGCCCGCACTGGCCATCACGGATCACTCTGACCTTCAGGGGTTCCCAGCGGCATTTAACGCGGGAGCCAAGGCGGGTATCAAGATGCTCTACGGGGTCGAAGCGAACCTCGTGGACGATGGGGTGCCGATCGGCTACAACAGCGCTCACGTGCCACTAGATGGCGCCACGTACGTCGTATTTGACGTGGAAACCACCGGACTGTCTGCCATCTACGACAAGGTGATCGAACTATCTGCCGTTAAGATGGAGCACAAGAACGTTATTGCACAGTTTGAAGAGTTCATCGATCCCGGATTCCCATTGTCCGAACAGACGACGAATTTGACCAGTATCACCGATGATATGGTGGCGGGGTCCAAGTCTGAGGAAGAAGTCTTCAAGCTCTTCCGCGAATTCTGTGGCGATGCGATTATCGTTGGGCATAACGTGACCTTCGATGTGGGGTTCATGAACACCGGCTACAAGCGTCACGGGATGTCAGAAATCAGCAATCCAATCATCGATACTCTGACGTTGGCGCGCTTCCTATACCCAACGTTGAAGAGTTACCGGTTGAATACGTTGGCTAAGCGGTTCCACGTCAGTCTGGAGCACCATCACCGGGCCGTCTACGATGCCGAGTCTACGGGTCACTTGAACTACCTGTTCTTAAAGGACGCTGAGGACCGTTATGACATTCAGTATCACGACCAACTCAATGACCATATGACCGATAACGATGCGTATAAACACGCGCGGCCGAGTCATGCCATTCTGATTGCGAAGACGCAGGCCGGCTTGAAAAACATGTTCAAATTGGTCTCGGCTTCCAACGTGGATTATTTCTATCGGGTACCACGGGTGCCCCGAAGTGTGCTCGACCACTATCGGGAGGGAATTATCGTTGGATCAGCCTGTTCATCCGGTGAAGTCTTCACCGCGATGATGCAAAAGGGTCAGGTCGAAGCTGCGGCGAAGGCCAAGTACTACGACTATCTCGAAGTTCAGCCTAAGGCGGCCTATCAGCCGTTGATTGACTCGGGGCTGATTGCCGACGAGTCCAATTTGGAAGAGATCGTGGGCAACATGGTTCAACTCGGTCATGATCTAAACAAACCGGTTGTCGCTACCGGGGATGTGCACTACCTGAACCCCGAGGACTATATTTACCGTAAGATTTTGATTCACTCACAAGGGGGGGCCAACCCACTCAACCGTCAGGAGTTACCCGATGCGCACTTCATGACGACCAACGAGATGCTGGACGACTTCGCCTACCTGGGCGAGGATACGGCCAAGGAAATTGTGGTCACCAATACGCAGAAGATTGCGAACGACGTTGATGAGGTTCACCCGTTAAAGGACAAGCTGTACACGCCGCGGATGGAAGGGGCCGAGGACGAAATTCGCCAACGGACCATGGACACTGCGCACGCGTGGTACGGTAATCCACTACCGGAATTGGTGCAACACCGAGTTGACCGGGAGTTGAAGTCGATCATTGGGAACGGGTTCTCCGTGATCTACCTGATTGCCCAACGGCTGGTAGCCAAGTCCAACAAGGACGGCTACTTAGTTGGGTCCCGGGGGTCCGTTGGGTCCAGTGTGGTCGCAACATTCACCGGAATTACCGAAGTGAATCCGTTGCCGCCGCATTATCGGTGTCCGAACTGTCAGTATTCCAAGTTCTACACTAAGGGTGAATACAGTTCCGGTTACGATTTACCGGAAAAGAACTGCCCGAAGTGTGGCACATTGATGATCGGTGACGGTCATAACATTCCGTTCGAAACCTTCTTAGGGTTCAAGGGAAACAAGGTTCCCGATATTGATTTGAACTTCTCCGGGGACTACCAACCAATCGCCCATAACTACACTAAGGTGTTGTTCGGCGAGAAGAACGTGTATCGGGCCGGAACGATTGGGACGGTTGCCGACAAGACGGCTTACGGTTACGTGAAGGCCTACGAACGGGACACGGAACAGACCTTTAGAGGTGCCGAAATCGATCGCTTGGCTAAGGGCGCGACTGGGGTCAAACGGACCACCGGACAACATCCGGCTGGGATTATTGTTGTGCCGGATTACATGGATATTTACGACTTTACGCCGATCCAGTACCCAGCCGATGACCAAAACGCCGCTTGGCAAACGACCCACTTTGATTTCCATTCGATTCACGATAATATTTTAAAGATTGATATTCTGGGACATGATGATCCAACCATGATCCGGACGCTACAAGATTTGTCCGGGGTCGACCCGCAGACCATTCCAATGGATGATCCGGGCGTCATGGCACTGTTCTCCGGGACGGATTCACTGGGCGTTACGCCGGAACAGATTCAGTCCAAGACGGGGACGCTGGGTGTGCCCGAATTCGGGACGCGCTTTGTCCGGGGGATGCTGGAAGAAACGCACCCGAAGAACTACTCGCAACTACTCCAGATTTCCGGCCTGTCTCACGGGACCGATGTGTGGTTGGGGAACGCTGAAGAGTTGATTAAGGCCGGAACCGCCACCATCGCCAACGTGATTGGGTGTCGTGATAACATCATGACCGACTTGATCAACTTCGGTCTCGATTCCGAAACGTCCTTCCAGGTCATGGAACACGTGCGGAAGGGCCGGGGAATTCCAGACGAATGGCAGGAAAAGATGAAGGCAACGGATTGTCCCGACTGGTATATTGATTCTTGTCTGAAGATCAAGTACATGTTCCCGCGGGCCCATGCCGCTGCTTACGTGCTAATGGCATTGCGGGTGGCCTACTTCAAGGTCTACTTCCCAATCATTTACTATGCAGCGTACTTCTCCGTGCGGGCTGACGACTTCGATGTCGTAGCCATGTCACAGGGAAAATCTGCGGTTAAGGCGGCCATGAAGGCCATCAACGACCAGGGGATGGACGCTTCTACCAAGGATAAGAACCTCTTGACGGTGCTCGAACTCGCCAACGAAATGTTGGAACGGGGCTACGACTTCAAGATGATCGACCTCGAAAAGTCCGATGCTGCGGAATGGATCATTGACGGTAATACGTTGATTGCACCATTCAAGGCGGCTCCCGGACTGGGGTTGAACGTAGCCAAGCAGATTGTGGCGGCTCGAAACGACCGGCCGTTCATTTCCAAGGAAGACCTCGCTAAACGGGGGAAGGTCTCAAAGACCTTGATCGACTTCATGACGGAAAACGGTGTGCTTGCTGGGTTACCAGACGAGAACCAACTCAGCTTATTCGACGATATGATGTAAGCCGCAACTGTTGGAGCGCTCGGTGCGCCTTACCGGGCGGTGTAAATCAACCGGAACGCTGAGGGCGGGCGTCCAGAGCCGAGAAGCGGTCTCTGGACTTGCCTTTGAACCTCTGAGAATCGAGTTTCAAAGGCACCAATTCTCTAAGCGGCATAGCCGCCAAGAGAATTCCCACAGCTGGGTTGATTTACACCGCCCTCACGGCTTACATGGTGTCACCCCACGTAATTGCAGTGACATCAAGTCTCATGTGTAGTTGGACTACAAGTCGGCACTGCGATAATGCCTCCGGGCCGGTTAAATTGGGTAGCCCAAGGCTGATGATGACATCAAATGTGGGTCGTTTAACTGGTTGGTGATACTAAGAGTCATATTGTGCTAGCAAAAGTTAAAAATATGAGGTCCATCACTGTAGCCAAATGGCTGGGTGATGGGCCTTTTTTTATGATTATCCGTGCGCAATGAAAGGAGTCCCTTACTTACTACTAATGTAATTCTGAGGGAATTTGTCTCATTCTTTTGGCAATTAATTGAAAATTCGTTTTAGCTTTGAAGTTATTGTGGAGGGTGAAGAATCTGTAAATCCTTTTGAGGGGAAATTAGTGAATAGAGCCAGAGTGAAGCCTAGTTTAGCCGGAGAAAGCCGGTAGACAGCCTTCGAAATTTCAAAATCCTTGGCAGTTGCAGGCGACAGTCTGCAATTCAATTGCTCAATTAAGAACGCCGGTGAACTAACACAACGTTAAACCCGCTTTTATCAGGATTAATAACGTGGTAAGCGCTTACAGAATCGTTAAATTATGGTACAATAATGGTGAGGAATCAGAGAACCATTACTAAACTTTAACGAAAGCGGGTGTTCACCATGCTACAGCGGTTTGCACGATTACCAGACGGTTGGATGTTTCTGGCAGGCTATTGTTTGATTGGTTTAGGCTATGTGTTGTTTGGCTTGGTATCAACTGTCGCGGCGGTGCCATTCTTGGCAGTCGTCATTGGCTACTTCCTAATTGCATTCATTTTGACCGTAATTAAGGCGATTAGCTTAAAGGAAATGGCATTGAATCGGTTAAACTTATTGGTTTTTGAATTCATTACGATTGCGGGATTCATTTTGCTACTGTTCACCTGCGAACAGTAGCTGGCACAATGGTTGCAATCCCGCGTGAACTGTAGTAAAGTAGGCTTTGTAGTTAAACTCGTTTTTTAAATGAGTGAGCAGTCCATGCTCACTCTTTTTAATGGAAAAATGTAGGAGGCGGAATTCTTTGAGTACAGTCGTTGAGACCGTGACGGACCTGGCCCGGCCAATCGTGGCGCATCATCAGTTTGAATTAGTTGACGTTGAATTTGTCAAGGAAGGTAAAGGCTGGTACCTGCGGGTCTACATTGACAAGCCCGGTGGTATTAACATTGAAGAATGTGCGATGGTGAGTGATGAGTTGTCCGAACAGCTGGACGCGATCGATCCAGATCCCATTCCCCAAGCCTACTTCCTCGAAGTTTCTTCACCTGGTGCAGAACGGCCACTGAAGAAGCCGGAAGATTTTGAACGGGCCGTGGGTGAGTATATCCACGTTTCCCTATATCAAAAGATTGGTCAAAGTAAGGTTTACGAAGGTACGTTGGAAGAATTACGTGACGATGCCTTGGATTTAACCGTTAATTTAAAGGGACGTATCAAGACGTTGACCATTCCACGCGATGCGATTGCCCAAGCCCGGTTAGCCATCAAGTTCTAACTAAATAAGGAGCGAAACACAACATGAGTAAAGAATTATTAGGTGCCCTTGACGTCCTTGAGACGGAGAAGGGTATCCAGAAATCAGTCGTTATCGACGCCTTGGAAGCGGCCTTAGTTTCTGCTTACAAGCGGAACTACGACCAAGCCCAAAACGTTGAAGTTCAGTTCGACCAAAAGAAGGGTGATATCCACGTCTTTGCCGTGAAGAAGGTCGTTGACCAAGTCTACGATTCACGTCTGGAAGTTAGTTTGGATGACGCCTTGGCCATCAGCAAGGGTTACGAAATTGGTGATGACATTAAGTTTGAAGTGACCCCCAAGAACTTTGGTCGGATCGCCGCGCAAACCGCTAAGCAAGTCATCTTGCAACGGGTTCGTGAAGCCGAACGGAACATCATCTACGATCAATACAGCCAGTATGAAAATGAAATCATTACCGGTGAAGTTGAACGTCAAGATTCCCGTTTCGTTTACGTGAGTTTAGGTAAGGTCGAGGCCGTTATGGGCCACCAAGACCAAATGCCTAACGAAACGTACCGGATTCATGACCGGATCAAGGTCTACGTGACCCGGGTCGAAAATGCCACCAAGGGGCCTCAGGTCTTCGTTAGTCGGACGCACGCTGACTTATTGAAGCGTTTGTTCGAACAAGAAGTGCCTGAAATCTTTGATGGGACCGTTGAAATCATGGCAATCGCTCGTGAAGCCGGCGACCGGGCCAAGGTGGCTGTTCGTTCGAACAACCCTGACATTGACCCCGTTGGGACCAGTGTTGGTCCTCGTGGGCAACGGGTCCAAACCATCGTCAATGAACTTGGCGGTGAAAACATGGATATCGTGGAATGGACGGATGACGAAGCCAAATTTATCGCCAACGCCCTGAACCCTGCCGAAGTTCTGGATGTCATCTTTGATCCAAACAACGAACGGGCTTGCCAAGTCATCGTGCCAGACTATCAACTGTCTCTGGCCATCGGTAAGCGGGGTCAAAATGCCCGGTTAGCCGCTAAGTTGACCGGTTATAAGATCGATATTAAATCAGAATCCGAAGCATCTGCTATAATGGAAGCTGATCAGACTGCTGATGCACAACCAGCAGCTGACGATGATGCGCCCGTTGCCACTGATGACACCGCTACAGATACGTCTGTTGACGATGCCCCAGTGACGGAAGACGCACCAGTTAGCGATGAAGTCGCTGACGACGCGACCGATGTAGCTGTTAACGATGATGACGCCACAGATTCAGCAGCTAGTGAGTCAACCACTGACGATTCTTCGTCAGCTGAATAGTACCCATCTAAAGGAGGTTTGGTCCCATGAAACAACGGAAAGTCCCTATGCGCAAGGATATTGTGACTGGGGAAATGGCGCCTAAGAAGCAACTGGTTCGGGTTGTTCGCAACCAGGAACAGGAAGTTAGCGTTGACCCTACCGGTAAACAATCCGGTCGTGGTGCCTACATTGCTTTAGATGTGGACATTGCAAAGCGGGCTAAGAAGGAACGGACCTTCGATCACGTCTTTGGCGTGAAGGTTCCGGATGACTTCTACGATGACTTGATTGCTTACGTGGATCATCAGCAAGCACGGCGGGAATTATTCGACAATGACTAATCCCGAGCGCGCTTTACAACTTTTAGGATTGGTTCGGCGGGCAGGTAAACTGACCACCGGCGAATCCTTCGTTATGGCAGCGGTCAGAGACGGCTCAGCTAAGATGGTTTTAATGGCTAGTGATGCCGGCAAGACCAGTCAGAAGCAGTTTCGTGATAAGACGGCGAGCTATAACGTCCAATTAAACGAGGACTTTACGAAAGACCAGTTGAGCACGGCCATTGGGTCAGCGCGCACGGTCATCGCAATCACCGATCCGGGTTTCGTCCGGAAGTTACAACAATTACTTGCTAAGTAGCCGCCTGACGTTCTCGTGATCGGCAGAATACAAAGGAGTGTGAAGATATGGGGAAAAAGCGAATTTATGAACTCGCCAAAGAAATTAATGTCTCCAGTAAACAGATCATTGCGAAAGCCGAGTCAAAGGGCTTTCCGGTGAAAAACCACATGTCAACGCTCGGCGAGAACGAAGAACGTCAGCTCCGCGAAGCATTTAGCAAGAAGTCTGCTGGTAAGGCAACGACACCGAGTGCCAAGCCTGCTAAGCAACCTGCGACGATGCAAGCGGCCCGGCCTGCTAGTCAGAAGAGTGATCATCCCAAGACCACCAGCCACAAACCTGCTTCACAGGGGAATGGTAACCGGTCAAATGGGGGCAACCGTTCAACCAACAACGGTAACCACAGCAGCAATGGTGGGAACCAGTCGGCTAACGGCGGCAATCGCACCTCTAACCAGCGGTCCAATAGTGGCAACAGCAATAATCGTAATCAACAACGTACGAACAATAACAATAATAAAAATAATAATGGCCAGTCCGGAAGTAATCACACTGAGCAACACAATTCCGGGACCGGCAGATTTGGTGGAAGCTTGAATAATAATACAAATAATAGCAATGGCCGGCGTGGTAGCAGTAACGGAAACAGTCGTGGGGGCCGGAATAACCGGAACAACCGCAACAATCGCCGCCGTAATAATAACAATAACAACCGCTACAAGAAGAACCAACGGATCAAAGACACCAATCAGCACAAGGGTGCACCAGAACGGAAGAACAAGGCATTACCAGATGTATTAGTCTATACGGACGGCATGAACGCTCAGGACTTAGCCAAGATCTTACACCGTTCTTCAGCCGAAATCGTGAAGAAGCTCTTCATGTTGGGCGTTATGGTTAACCAGAACCAATCCTTGGACAAGGACACCATTGAAATCTTAGCCGATGACTATGGCATTCAAGCACAAGAAAAGGTTCAAGTTGACGTGACCGACCTCGACAAGTTCTTCGATGCTGAAATGGCCAACACGGATCATTTGGAAACCCGGGCACCAGTCGTTACCATCATGGGACACGTTGACCACGGGAAGACGACGTTGTTGGATCACTTGCGTCACTCTCACATTACCGAGGGTGAAGCCGGTGGGATCACGCAGGCCATTGGTGCCTACCAAGTCCACTACAACGACAAGTCTATTACCTTCTTGGATACTCCAGGACATGCGGCCTTTACTGAAATGCGGGCCCGTGGTGCTGAGATTACCGATATCACGGTCTTAGTGGTTGCCGCCGATGATGGTGTGATGCCACAAACCATCGAAGCCATTCACCATGCGAAGGCTGCTGGGACGCCAATCATCGTGGCTGTCAACAAGATTGATAAGCCAGGTGCTAACCCGAACCACGTTATGGAACAATTGACGGAATACGAATTAATTCCTGAAGACTGGGGTGGCGATACCATCTTCGTTGAGATTTCTGCGAAGTTTGGAAAGAACATCGACGAATTGCTCGACATGATTCTCCTGCAATCCGAAGTGTTGGAATTAAAGGCTAACCCAGAACAAAACGGGGTTGGTTCCGTCATCGAAGCTAGTTTGGACCAAGGTCGTGGCTCCGTTGCCTCCTTGCTGGTTCAACAAGGGACGTTACGTGTAGGTGACCCAATCGTTGTTGGGAATACCTTTGGTAAGGTTCGGACGATGACCAACGAACGTGGCCGTCGGATCAAGGAAGCCAAGCCATCAACGCCAGTTGAAATCACTGGGTTGAGCGACGTGCCAGAAGCTGGGGATCGTTTCGTGGTCTTTGACGACGAAAAGACGGCCCGGGCCGCTGGTGAAGAACGGGCTAAGGAAGCCTTGGTTCAAGAACGTAAGAACACCAGTCACGTCACGTTGGACAACCTCTTCGACTCTCTCAAGGAAGGCGAAATGAAGGAAGTTGACGTGATCATCAAGGCTGACGTTCAAGGTTCCGTTGAAGCCTTGGCAGGTAGCTTACAAAAGATCGACGTCTCCGGTGTGCGGGTTAACATCATTCACTCCGCCGTGGGTGCCATTAACGAAAGTGATGTTACCTTGGCCGAAGCTTCAGACGCGATCATCATTGGGTTCAACGTGCGGCCTACGCCACAAGCACGGGCCCAAGCCGATAGCGACAAGGTCGACATTCGCTTGCACAACGTCATCTACAATGCCATCGATGAAATCGAAACGGCGATGAAGGGGATGCTGGAACCTACCTACGAAGAAGAAGTTACTGGCCAAATCGAAGTTAAGAACATCTTCCATGCTTCTAAGGTCGGCACAATCGTCGGTGGGATGGTTACTGAAGGTTACGTAACGGCTGACGCCGACGTCCGGTTAATCCGTGACGGCGTGGTCATCTACGAAGGTAAGCTTGGTAGCTTGAAGCGTTTCAAGGACGACGTCAAGCAAGTTAAGATGGGTTATGAATTAGGATTAACTATCGAGAATTTCAATGATATTAAGGTGGACGATGTGATCGAAGCCTACATCATGAAGGAAGTTCCCGTTAAATAAAAATCGGAGGCAAACGTCATGGCACAATATCGAGTTGGCCGGTTGGAACAAGAAATCCAGCGGGAAGTTACGGATATTCTCCTAAAACGTGTCCGCGATCCCCGGGTCGAGGGCGTCACCGTTACCGGCGTGGAAGTCACAGGTGACTTGCAGCAGGCAACGATTTACTACAGTATTTTATCGGACAAGGCTTCTTCAGCGGAAAAGACACAGCAAGGTCTGAACAAGGCTACGGGTCTGATTCGGTCTGAACTGGGTTCACGCTTGAGCATCTACAAGACGCCTGAGTTGAACTTTGAACAGGACTCTTCCGTGCGTTACGGAAGTCATATCGATGAACTGCTGAATGATCTACACCGCCGCGAGTAGTTGCTCACGGTGTTTGAGGGAGGCGTTGGTCCAAGCGGATCAGCGCCTCTTTTTCGTTACTACCGGCGAATGCTGGCAGCAAGACGCCTGCGGCTGCCAGAGATTCTGCCGCTGTATGGACCGGAGCAAGCCAAAGAGCGGTCTTGCTCCTCGACTTGAAGCTTCGTAAAAGACAACGAATCTTCAAATCGTCCTGTCAGATAAATTGGCCCAACACGCCAATTTATCTGACAACCACGGCTGGCGCCATCTCTGGCATCCTCCGGCTATGGTACTGGCAGTATTCGTCGGTGGCACCAGTATTTTCGGTTTGACGATTTAATTAGAGACCGAATATGCCATCATTTAGTATGTAATCAACTAGTATGGGCGAATACTGACGTCCTGACGATATTAGAATCAATTTTATTGGCAAAGGATAGTCGTAACCGGAGGCGGCCAGAGGTGGAGGTAGCTGTGACGACGGTGTTAGCTGAGAATCAGCTTACAGCGTGGGACGTGTTTGGAGACTGACGGTTGGTTTGTGTCGGGCTTCAAACCGAGCCGCAGGACCGCTTCTCAGGCCGCAGGCGGTCCCCACAGACGCCGGAATCTCTGGCAGCCACAGGTGGTTGGATACAACTAAATTTTGCAACGCGAAACGGAGGAAACGAAGATGGATGGGATTATCCCGCTTTATAAGGAACGCGGCCTCACGAGTTTTGACTGTGTGGCGAAGTTGCGCCATATTCTGCATACGAAGAAGGTCGGCCATAGTGGTACGTTGGACCCGAGTGTGGATGGGGTCCTACCCATCTGTATTGGGAGTGCGACAAAGGTTGTGCCCTACCTCATGGCCTCTGGAAAGGTCTACAAGGGCACGGTTACACTGGGCTTGGCAACGACTACGGAGGATTTAGACGGTGAGGTCATTGACCGTCAGCCTTTGACAACGCCGTTTGATCGCGCTAAACTGCTTCAAGCAGCTGCAGCGTTGACTGGTACCATCCAACAGACGCCACCGATGTTTTCGGCAGTGAAAGTGAACGGTCGGCGGCTCTATGAGTACGCACGAGCCGGGGAAACGGTTGAGCGGCCAACGCGGACGATTACCGTGTCCGCCTTTGATCTGGTCGACGATGGCCAGTTCGATGCTGAACAGGGCACCCAGACGATTGCGTTTGAGATTGCCTGCTCCAAAGGGACCTACGTGCGGACTCTCGCCGTCGATCTTGGTCGGCAGCTGGGCGTACCGGCAGTGATGGCCTCGTTGACACGGCTCAAGAGTGGTGGCTTTGACCTGGACCAGACGGTGACGTTGGACCAGGTGGCCGCTGCGATGGCCGCTGAGGACCTTTCCGAGATTCTTCGACCAATCGACTACGCCTTGCGAGATTACCCGCATGTGACGCTGTCAGAGCGGCTCTGGGGCCTCGTAAAGAATGGTGTCTTCCTGGATGAAGAACAGGTCGGTAGTACGGCTCCCGTCGTGGCTCTGACTTATCAGGACCAGACGAAGTGTCTGTACCAGTACCTTCCCGAAAAAAAGCAATATAAGCCGTTGAAAATGTTTACGGTGAATTAAGCGTTAAGAAAGAGGCGTCTCGTAATGGAAGTTATTCGCATACATCACCCGTTGGACCCCCGTCAGATTCCAGCAGATCCGGTCGTTTTGGCCATGGGATTCTTTGATGGTGTCCACCGGGGGCACCAGGCGGTCATTAGGCGGGCTAAGGCGCTCGCTGCGGCCAAACACGTCAAACTGGCGGTGTTAACCTATGATCATCATCCATCGCTGGTTTACCGGCCGTTAGAGGGTGATGATCGCAAATATCTAAGTACGCCCGAACGTAAGCTCCAACAGTTTGACCGGATGGGCGTAGACCGGGTCTTTCTAGTCAGTTATACGGGCGAGTTTGCTGCCCAGAAACCTCAGGAGTTCGTCGACAATTACCTGGTGGCGTTCCACACGGTGACGGCGGTGGCAGGCTTTGACCACACCTATGGTAAGAAAGACGTGGCCACGATGGACCTGTTACCAGCCTATGCGCAGGGACGTTTTGAGGTGGAAACGGTCGCTAAGGAAACTGGTGGTCAGGAGAAAATCAGTTCGACGCGGATTCGCTCGGCCATGAAGGCGGGCGATGTCGATACGGCTAATGACCTCTTGGGTTATCTTTACCGGTCGACAGGGGTCGTTGTCCACGGTGAGGCGCGGGGCCGGACTATCGGCTATCCAACCGCCAACGTCCTGACACCAGAGAATGAATGGTTACCAGGCATTGGGGTCTACACGGCACGATTGAAGGTTGGGGCCATTTGGTATCCCGGCATGATCTCCGTGGGCCGCAACGATACCTTCGGCGATAACCGGCCAATCACGGTGGAGATGAATCTCCTGGATTATCAGGGGAATCTCTACGGCGAAAACGTTGAAGTTGAGTGGCATCACCGTTTGCGGGGACAAGTGAAGTTTGATTCCGCAGAGGGGCTGATCGTCCAACTCAAGAAAGACGAGACGGCCACTAGAGATTATTTCTCTCAGGTCGCCGCAGATTAGACCATTAATTACAGCATAAATAAAGAGCTTGGATAATTTTATCCGGGCTCTTTTGTTTTGAGAAAATAATTGCAAGTCGGGTAATTTTTGATATGCTGGGGACTGGTTAGCAGGTATCTTGAGGTAAAAGACCCGTTTATTGTAGCTGAAATTCGGCTTGTAGGCAGTGAACGACCAGTTGATGGTAAAGGAAAGCTTGAATTTTTTCAGCCGATGGGTGGATAGCGCCGACAATCGTAGCCGGAGGAGGACAAGGGTGGCGCCGGCCGTGACGGCGGTGTTGTCTGACGTTTTTGGTCAGACTACAGCGCGGGACGAGCTTTAAGACGCGTGGATTTCGCGGCTTAAAGTCGAGGTGAAAGACGTTCTTCGGCTTTCACCGGTCCCCACAGCAGGCAGAACCCTTGGCAGCCGCAGGCGGAATTACAAGCAATCATCACAGCCAAGCCAAAAAATTAGCACTTAATTGCAGAGATTGCTAAAAATCCTGCCAGATTTCTTGACTTCAAAACCCGGTTTTGCTACATTATATATGTGTCTTAGCACTTGATTAGTTTGAGTGCTAAAAAAGGGGTGATTGTGATGCTTTCAGAAAGACAAATGATGATTCTGCGAGCCGTTGTCCGCGACTTCACCAATACCGGTGTTCCGGTGGGGTCCAAGGCATTAGCCAAGCAGTTACCCATCCACGTAAGCTCAGCGACAATTCGTAACGAGATGGCAGCCTTAGAAGAGCAGGGCCTGATTAAGAAGACCCACTCATCTTCCGGCCGAATTCCTTCGGTCGAAGGCTACCGGTATTACGTTGATCATCTGGTTAAGCCCGATCCATTACGGCCCAACGATATCGATGTGATTCAGTCATCACTAGGTGGCGATTTTCATAAGATTGACGAAATCATTTCGCAATCCGCGACGATTCTGTCTAACCTGACGAGTTACACGGCGTTCACGTTGAAGCCGGAATTAAAGGATAGTCGCCTCAGCGGTTTTCGGTTAGTGCCTTTGGGCAAGCGGCAAATCATGGCCATTCTCGTCACCGATAGTGGTGATGTGGAGAACCAGACGTTTGACGTGGCCGGAGACGTTGATGGTGAGCAGCTTGAAGCTGTGGTTCGCTTGATTAATGACCAACTGGTGGGACTGACTTTACCGGAAGTCTTACGGAAGTTGCAGGCTGATATTCCCGCAAAGATCGCACACTATCTTCAGAGTCCGCAGGGATTCTTGGATATCTTTGGCGATGTGCTGACGCGGGCCGCTCAGGAGCGGTTCTACGTTGGTGGGCGACTCAACCTACTGAACTTTTCTCAGGATAGCGACGTTGACTCACTGAAGTCCTTGTATTCGTTGATCGACAAGACCGATGACATTGCGAGTGTGCTGGGGCAACCTAGCGATAAGATCTCCGTGCGTATCGGTAATGAAATGACCAACGATGCGTTGCGTAACTTCAGCCTGATCACGGCGACCTATGACGTTGACCAACATGGTCAAGGGATGATCGCGATTCTGGGACCCACGCGGATGCCATATTCTCGGATGCTCGGTATCGTTGGAGCGTTTCGTGAAGAGCTCGCGAAGAAACTATTAGATTACTACCGGTTTTATGACGAGTAAAGAAAGGGAGGGTTTTTATCGTGGCTGACAAGCAACAAGCGTCCACCGATGACCAAACTGCGGCAAAGGCCGCCACGACTAAGCCAGATTCAAAGACTGAATCGGCCGAAAAGGCAGCACCAAAGAAGCCAAAGTTATTTAAGAAGGTTGCGACCGCGGCTGAAGTCGATGAACTCAAGCGCAAGGCCAGTGACTTTGAAGATAAGTATTTACGTGCGGAGGCGGAAGTCCAAAACATGCAAGCGCGATTCCAAAAGGAACAGGCAACGCTTATCAAGTACGATGGCCAACAACTGGCTAAGGACGTGCTCCCCGTAATCGATAACTTGGAGCGCGCTCTAGCAGTCGAAGCAGCGGACGAGGCGGGGCAACAGCTAAAGAAGGGTGTTCAGATGACCTATGATCATTTGGAAGACGCCCTGAAGCGAAACCACGTCACGGAGATTGAAGCCATTGGGAAGACATTCGACCCAACGTTGCATCAAGCGGTTCAATCAGTACCCGCAGAGGATGGCCAAGCGGCCGAAACGATCGTCAAGGTCCTCCAAAAGGGTTACCAACTGAAAGATCGCGTTCTGCGACCAGCAATGGTTGTCGTTGCACAATAAAGCAAATTAAAAAAACTAACAAAGAGGGAATTTTTGATGGCAAGTAACAAGATTATCGGAATTGACTTAGGGACGACCAACTCAGCCGTTGCCGTTCTTGAAGGTAGTACCCCGAAGATTATTGCGAACAAGGAAGGCGCTCGGACGACGCCATCAGTTGTTGCATTTAAAGACGGTGAAACGCAAGTCGGTGAAGTTGCCAAGCGGCAAGCAATCACCAACCCGAACACAATCTCATCCATCAAGAGTCACATGGGTGAAGCAGGTTACAAAGTTTCCGTTGATGGCAAGGATTACACGCCACAACAAATCTCAGCAATGATCTTACAACACTTGAAGTCATTCGCTGAAGACTACATTGGTGACACGGTTGAAAAGGCCGTTATCACGGTGCCAGCTTACTTCAACGATGCCCAACGTCAAGCCACTAAAGATGCTGGTAAGATTGCCGGCTTGAACGTTGAACGGATCATCAACGAACCTACGGCTGCTGCCTTAGCTTACGGCTTGGACAAGCAAGACAAAGACGAAAAGATCATGGTTTACGACCTTGGTGGTGGGACCTTTGATGTTTCCGTACTGGACTTAGGTGACGGTGTCTTTGATGTTCTCTCAACGAACGGTGATACTCACTTAGGTGGGGATGACTTTGATAAGAAGGTCATGGACTGGTTGATCGCTGACTTCAAGCAAGAGAACGGTGTCGACTTATCCAAGGATAAGATGGCTTTACAACGGTTAAAGGATGCCGCTGAAAAGGCTAAGAAGGACCTCTCTGGGGTTACCGAAGCACAAATCAGCTTGCCATTTATTTCCGCTGGCGACAACGGCCCACTTCACTTGGAAAAGTCATTGAGCCGGGCTAAGTTCAACGAATTGACGGCCGACCTGGTTGAAAAGACCCGGATCCCTGTTGAAAATGCGTTGAAGGATGCCGACTTAAAGGCTGGCGATATTGACGTTGTTATCTTAAACGGTGGATCTACTCGGATTCCAGCCGTTCAAGAAGCCGTTGAAAAGTGGACGGGTAAGGAATCTAACCACTCCATCAACCCTGATGAAGCCGTTGCTTTAGGTGCCGCCGTTCAAGGTGGGGTTATCACCGGTGATGTGAAGGACGTTGTTTTACTTGATGTTACGCCATTATCCTTGGGTATCGAAACCATGGGTGGGGTCTTCACCAAGTTGATCGACCGGAACACCACGATTCCTACCAGCAAGTCCCAAGTCTTCTCAACCGCTGCTGACAACCAACCAGCCGTTGATATCCACGTCTTACAAGGTGAACGGCCAATGGCTGCTGACAACAAGACGTTGGGTAACTTCCAACTCGCTGATATTCCAGCCGCACCTCGTGGGGTTCCTCAAATCCAAGTGACGTTCGATATCGACAAGAACGGGATCGTTAACGTTTCCGCTAAGGATATGGGCACTAACAAGGAACAGAAGATTACCATCAAGAGTTCCGGCGGTCTTTCCGACGAAGAAGTTGAAAAGATGATGAAGGAAGCTAAGGAAAACGAAGCTGCCGACAAGAAGCGTAAGGAAGAAGTCGACACTAAGAACGAAGTCGACCAATTACTCTTCCAGACCGACAAGACGCTGAAGGACGTTAAGGGTAAGGTCTCCGATGATGAAATCAAGAAGGCTGAAGATGCTCGTGACGCCTTAAAGAAGGCCCAAGAATCCAACGACCTGGACGACATGAAGGCTAAGAAGGATGACTTGAACAAAATCATCCAAGACCTTTCCGTTAAGTTATACCAACAAGCACAACAAGCTCAAGGCGACGCTAAGGGCGCTGCTGGCCAAGCTGCTGGTGCCGATGGTGCCAAGACTGACGGTAAAGATGGCGACACCGTTGACGGTGACTTCCATGAAGTTCACGATGACGACGATAAGGACAAGAAGTAAAGACTGATTGTCTAATCGCAAATGGTCATGGCAAAAAGTCAGAGTCCGTGGGGCTTTGGCTTTTTGTTTCGAGTATGCTATTCTTACTAGTAGCGAAAAATTTCGGAATGGATTGGGAGGAAAACGATGGCGCAATCGGACTTATATGGCGTTTTAGGTGTCTCAAAGGATGCCAGCCAAGATGAAATTAAAAAGGCCTACCGGAAATTATCTAAGAAGTATCACCCAGATTTGAACAAGGCCCCCGACGCGGCGGACAAGTTTAAAGAGGTTCAGGATGCTTACGATGTTTTAGGTGATAAGGATAAACGGGCTAATTACGACCAGTACGGTTCAGCCGACGGTCCTCAAGGCTTTGGTGGCTTTGGCGGCGGTAATGCCGGCGGTGGCTTCGGCGGTTTTGGTGGCGGAGGCGGCTTCGACGACATCTTCAATCAATTCTTTGGTGGTGGCGGAGGCGGTCAACGCAATCCTAACGCACCACGGCCGGGTCGTGATCTGCAGTACCAGATGGACTTGAAGTTTGAAGAGGCTATCTTTGGGAAGAAGACCAAGATCAAGTATACGCGTGAAGCCCAATGTCATACCTGTGGTGGGAACGGTGCTAAGCCGGGGACTTCACCAGTGACCTGTCACCAATGTGGCGGTTCTGGTTACGTCACGACGGAGACCAACACGCCACTGGGTCGGATGCGGAGTCAACAACCATGTCCTGTCTGCCACGGTACGGGTCAAGAAATCAAAGAAAAGTGCCCAACCTGTGGTGGCTCTGGTCACGAAGAAGAACAGCACGAAGTTGAAGTTTCCATCCCAGCTGGGGTCGATGACGGTCAACAAATGCGGTTACAGGGTCAAGGTGAAGCCGGCATAAACGGCGGTGGCTACGGCGATCTGTTCATTATTTTCCAAGTGACGCCAAGCAAGGACTTCCGGCGTGACGGAACGGAAATCTACTTTGACCAACCAATTTCATTCGTCCAGGCAACGCTGGGGGATGATGTGACGGTTAAGACCGTTCACGGTGATGTTAAATTAAAGGTGCCAGCCGGTACGCAAGCTGGGACGACTTTCCGGCTACGGGGCAAGGGTGCACCGCGCCTACGTGGTAATGGTAATGGTGATGAACACGTCACTGTGAAGGTCATGACACCAAAGAACCTGAACAAGGGTCAACGGGATGCACTCCGCGACTTTGCTAAGGCCAGTGGTGAGACTGTTACAGGTACGGGCAAAGGTAACTTATTTAACAAAATGCGCGATAAATTTAATGAAAATTAGCTTGCGGGCCAACGTGCTCAAATAGCTAATCTATCAAGGCTGCTGAAGATTTCGGTAGCCTTTTTATTTATCATAAAATATAAGAATTTTTATAATTGCAAAAGAAACGCTTAAGCTTGAGTAAGGTTAATTGCAATCCGGTTTTGGCAATGATACTCTCAAAACATAGGGAGCGCGGCTTTGGCTGCGGAACTCCTCACCAATTCACTTGGATTCGTCGGGGAATATACGGGTGAATTGGCTGCGAACGGAAGCTGGTTTGGGGGACGAATCGACCAGCAAAACTTGGGGGTGAATTTCATGAGAGCAAAGTGGCTGGCGTTATGGCATCAGCCGGTGGTGGCCTTCATTGGCTGGACCATGTTTTACTTTGTGATTTTGATGATTTTGGTTTATTTGTATGGTTACAGTGGTTTGAATAACTCGACGTTTATTTACAACGAGTTTTAGTTGCGGGGTCAACTAACCATTAGCCATGATTTCTTCGGGGGGGATATAGAATGATAGAAAACATGATCACAGCGATTGATCAGTTTGCCACTAGTGATCCGGATCGCATCGCTTACGATGATCTGGGGCACACGAACACGTACGGTGAGTTAAAACAGCGCTCGGATGCTTTGGCCGCTCATTTGGATGCCATGCAGCTACCAGCGCACGCGCCCATCCTAGTGTATGGGGGCCAGACGTTTGACATGATGGCGACCTTCTTAGGAATCGTCAAGAGTGGTCACGCCTATGCGCCAATCGATACACATTCGCCGCTCGAGCGGATTACCACGATTAATGAAATTGCCCAACCCGCCGCAGCTATCGCTGTGAGCGCGTTACCCACGACTTTAGGTGAGACGCCGGTACTTACACCGGATAACCTACAGACCATCTTCAGCAGTCCCGTGGTGGACTACCAAGTGGATCATGCCGTGAGTGGGGACGAGAACTACTATATTATCTTCACGTCCGGAACAACGGGGAAACCTAAGGGTGTGCAGATTTCACACAAGAACTTATTAAGCTATGTCAACTGGATGCTGAGCGCCGACTTCGTGTTGCCAACCGCACCGCGGACGCTGTCGCAAGCGCCATATTCGTTTGACCTGTCCGTCATGGATTGGGGGCCAACGCTGGCCAGTGGTGGGACACTCGTCGCGTTGCCGAAGACGGTGACGGATAACTTCAAGCAACTGTTCGAGACGCTACCGCAAATGGATCTGGATGTCTGGGTCTCTACGCCGTCGTTTGTGGACATTTGCTTGTTGGAGCCCACTTTTGATGCCACACATTATCCACGCCTGAGTCGCTTCCTCTTCTGTGGGGAAGAATTGACCCACGCCACGGCACAGAATTTACACCAGCGGTTTCCGGATGCTCGGATCTTCAACACTTACGGGCCAACGGAAACTACGGTGGCGGTGACGCAAGTGGAAATTACGGCAGAAATCTTAGCCGACTACCCACGGTTGCCCATTGGTTATGCCAAGGGTGATACCGAAATCACGGTGGTCGATGACCAACTGCAGCCGGTACCAGCGGGAACTGAAGGCGAGATCTTAATCAGTGGTCCATCGATGTCGAAGGGGTACCTAAATAACCCAGAGAAGACGGCCAAAGCCTTCGTCACTCTGAACGGTAAGACTGTTTACCGGTCCGGTGACCTGGGTGTGGCTATGGCGGATGGTCTGATTATGTATCGTGGGCGAACCGACTTCCAAATTAAGCTCCACGGTTACCGAATCGAATTGGAGGAGGTCAACCACTACTTGTCACAGGAAGACCACATTCAGGTCGGTGTTGCTGTGCCGCGGTATGACCGGAATCACAAGGTCAGCCAACTGATTGCTTGGGTGGTTCCGAGTGGTCATAATTTTGCCAGCGAGTTAGACCTGACCAAGGCGATCAAGGATAATTTGCAAGGTGGCGACATGATGGAATATATGATTCCGCAACGCTTTGTGTACAAGGATAGCCTACCGATGACCCCCAACGGCAAGGTTGATATTAAATCTATTATTGCTGAGGTCAATCAATAATGTTGACTTTTGAACCGTACGGCAACCCAACGTATTTCGCCTTGTTGGGGGTGGCGTTATTGCCACTGATGATTGGTCTTCTGTACGGCAAACGGTCGCGCCTTTACGAAACGTTAGTGTCAATCTTCTTTCTGGTCTTAACCTTTGGGGGTTCTAAATGGACCCAAGGGGTGGCCTTGATAATCTACATTTTGTATGAGGTGGTCTTGACCTGGGGGTATGCCGTTTACCGGAGGAACCATAATTCGGGGCCGTTGTTTTACCTGATGGTGATTCTCGCCATCGCACCATTAACCATCGTCAAGGTGACGCCGGCTGTCGAGAACGGCCAGGCCTCACTGATTGGATTTCTGGGGGTCAGCTACCTGACCTTCAGAGCCGTGCAGACGATGATGGAAACACGGGATGGCACGCTGAAGAACTATAACATCATGACATTCTTACAGTTCATGCTGTTCTTCCCAACCATCTCTTCTGGTCCAATTGACCGGTATCGGCGATTTGAAGCCGATTATCGGTCGGTGCCGGATCGTGACAAGTATCTGGGGATGCTGCAAAAGGGAATTCGTTACCTGTTTGTCGGCTTTATGTACAAGTTTATCCTGGCGTACTATTTCGGGACGATCTTGATGCCGAAGTTGCAGCTGATGGCGATGCACTCGCGCGGTGGCTTCCTGGATATCTCGTGGCCGCTTATCGGCTACATGTACTGTTACAGTGCAGACTTGTTCTTTGACTTTGCCGGGTATAGTTTGTTTGCCGTGGGGACGTCCTACATTATGGGAATCGCTACGCCAATGAACTTCAATCAACCCTGGCGGTCACCGAACATCAAGGATTTCTGGAATCGTTGGCACATTACGTTATCGTTCTGGTTCCGAGACTTTATCTACATGCGACTGGTCTTCTGGTTCATGAAGCATAGGGTCTTCAAGAAGCCAACAACGACCGCCAACGTTACGTATATCATCAACATGCTGATCATGGGATTCTGGCATGGGGTGACCTGGTATTACATCACGTACGGCCTGTTCCACGGGGTTGCGCTAGTGATCAACGATACTTGGTTACGTTACAAGAAGAAGCACCGGCAGAGTGTTCCGCATAATAAGTTTACGCAGATCTTTGCCATCTTCTTAACGGCCAACCTGGTCTGCTTTAGTTTCTTGATCTTCTCAGGGATTCTGGATAAAATTTGGTTTTTGAAGTAAGCAGTAGAGGATGTATTTCATCGAGGGGGAAATAAAAATGGATATCAAAGCAACTGTATTAGACATTTTAAACGATTTAACGGGTAACGATGTTAGTGGCGCAATGGATGACAATCTGTTCGACAGCGGCATCATGGACTCCATGGCTTCTGTTCAATTATTATTATCACTGCAAAGCGAACTGGGTGTTAACGTACCCGTTTCCGAATTTGAGCGGTCAGAGTGGGACACGCCCAACAAAATCATTGCGAAAGTGGAAAGCCTGGCTTAGCCAATGGCAAAGCGATTACTACGGATTTTCGGTCCGTTAATTCTCGCAGCTATTCTGGTTTTTGCGGTACTCGCTTCGCCGGTCACTTTCGGGTTCAAGCACATCAGTACTACCCGAGAACGACAGGCAGCGGTGTCGCTGTCACCCAACGTTTTACGTGGTAAGCACATCAAGGAAGCGGCCTTAAGTGACGGTTACGTGCCATTCTTTGGGTCATCGGAGTGGTCACGAATCGATCCGATGCATCCCTCGGTTTTGGCGCAAAAGTATCACCGAGACTACCGGCCATTTCTATTAGGTGCGCGGGGAACCCAGTCGTTAACGCAATTCTTTGTGATGCAAAACATCCAGGGGCAATTGCGGAACAAGAAGGCGGTCTTCTTCGTTTCACCACAGTGGTTCGTGAAGGGCGGGACGCGTAAGGATGCCTTTGGCTTCTACTACTCACAATTACAGACGGCGGAGTGGTTGACCCACTACCGGCACGATGCAATTGATCAGTACGCTGCCAAGCGCCTCCTGCAGATGCCTGCCGCAAAGTCCGACCATTTCATCTATGCCGCACTACAACGGGTGGCGGCCGGTAAATCATTGACGAAGGATCAGCGGTTCTATCTGCAAACTAGAAAGAACATGTTGACCCAAGAAGATCAATTCTTCTCCGGCATTAATTTACCATCGCAGAACTTGAGTCGTGTCAACCGGCAAGCCAAGAAGTTACCCACTCATTACTCCTATTCGGCGCTGGATCGACTCGGCGGTCAGTTAGGGAAGCAAGCAACGGGCAATAACCCGTTCCAGATCAGCGATAAGTTCTACAATCATGGGCTGAAGCAGGAGATTAAGACGGGGAATTTGAAGGATTTCCAAAAGAACCTGTCTTACCTGCAATCACCAGAGTATAGTGACTTCCAGCTGTGTTTGGATCAATTTGCTCGGCTGCATACCGACGTCTTGTTCATCATTCCACCAATTAATCAACGCTGGCAGAAATACACCGGCTTATCCGAAACGATGCTGAAGCAATTCGACCAAAAGATTCATTATCAATTACAGTCGCAAGGTTTCAACAATATCGTTGATTTATCGGATAAGGGCAACGTGCCGTACTTTATGACCGACACGATCCATCCGGGCTGGCGTGGCTGGTTGGCGATTGATAAGCGTGTGGACCCATTCTTAACCAAGAAGCAGGCCCAACCGCGTTATCACACCAGTGACAAATTCTATGAGAAGCAATGGCAACAGTTGGAACCATCTCAACTGAGCCAGTACGAAAACAACAAGTAATCTGAGAGGTCTGGGTTGATGCCCGGGCCTTTTGTCATCTCTATCGGCGCAAACGGGTTGGGGGCGAGCTGGCGATTGGTGCCGACTTACCTTTTAGTTTGTGATTAACGCTGATGGTTGGTATAATTGTCTGGACATGGTGTTTAAGAAAGTAGGAAATCAACATGGATCTTGAGAAATTAAAAAACCATCAAAAATATATTCGCAACTTTTCCATTGTGGCCCATATTGACCACGGGAAATCCACGATTGCGGACCGAATCTTGGAGTTAACGGATACCATCTCCAAGCGTGACATGCAAGATCAAGTGTTGGATAGCATGGACCTTGAACGGGAACGCGGAATTACAATTAAGCTGAACGCGGTTGAATTGACGTATCACGCCAAGGATGGCCACGACTATGAGTTTCATTTGATCGATACTCCAGGGCACGTGGACTTCTCCTATGAGGTCTCACGGAGCCTAGCTGCCTGTGAAGGGGCCGTTTTGGTCGTTGACGCAGCGCAAGGGGTCGAAGCCCAAACGCTGGCCAACGTGTATCTGGCGTTGGATGACGATTTGGAAATCGTGCCGGTCGTGAACAAGATTGACTTGCCAGCGGCGGACCCAGAAAAGGTTAAGAAAGAAATCGAAGACGTCATTGGTTTGGATGCCTCCGATGCCGTGTTGGCTAGTGCCAAGCAAGGGGTCGGCATTCCAGAATTACTGGAACAGATCGTCCACAAGGTGCCAGCACCAACCGGTGATTTGGATGCGCCGTTGAAGGCCTTGGTCTTTGACTCCGTTTACGACGATTACCGTGGGGTTGTCATGAGTGTGCGGCTGTTCGAAGGAACGGTTCAACCGGGCGATAAGATCTTACTGATGAATAGTGGTAGTGAATACGAAGTGACCGAGGTCGGGGTTAACTCGCCGAAGCCAATTTCACGTGACTACCTGATTGCCGGCGACGTGGGTTACATCACTGCCAGCATCAAGGATATTGCCGATACCCGGGTGGGTGACACGGTGACCAATGCCGCGAAGCCCGCAGAAAAGGCACTGCCAGGCTACCGGGAAATGAACCCGATGGTCTACGCCGGGCTGTATCCGACTGACAATGCCAAGTTGAATGATTTACGGGAAGCGTTGGAAAAGCTGAAGCTGAACGATGCTGCGTTGGAATTCGAGCCGGAAGCCTCACAGGCGCTGGGCTTTGGGTTCCGGTGTGGGTTCCTGGGGATGCTCCACATGGATGTTATCCAGGAACGGTTGGAACGTGAATTCAACCTGGACTTGATCACGACGGCACCATCCGTTACGTACCACGCGTACTTGACGGACGGGACTATGAAGACGGTTGAGAATCCAGCAGAGATGCCGGAAGCCTCAGCCATCAAGCGGATTGAGGAACCAATTGTGAAGGCTACGATCATGGCGCCTAACGAGTACGTTGGGGCGGTCATGGACCTGTGCCAACACCGGCGGGGCCAATTCCTGACGATGGAATATTTAGATGATTATCGTGTAAATATCATCTATAACATGCCGTTGTCAGAAATCATCTTCGATTTCTTTGATAAGTTGAAGTCGAGCACGCGGGGTTACGCATCGTTGGATTATGAACGGAGCGGTTACCAAGAGGCTGACTTGGTCAAGATTGATATCCTGTTGAACGCGGACAAGGTCGATGCACTGAGCTTCATTGCCCACCGGACGTTCGCTGCCCAACGAGGTCGTGAGATTGCATCGCGGCTGAAGAATATCATTCCACGCCAAAACTTTGAAATTCCTGTGCAGGCTGCCATCGGTGCCAAAATCATCGCGAGAACGACGATCAAGGCCTACCGGAAGGACGTGACCGCCAAACTCTATGGTGGTGACCGTACCCGGCGGATGAAGCTGCTGGAAAAGCAAAAGGTCGGAAAGAAACGGATGAAGGCTGTGGGGAAGGTTGATATTCCTCAGGAAGCGTTCATGGCCGTTTTGAAGACTGACGAGGACGAAACCAAATAGAAAGCGTTGATATATCAACGCTTGTGCCACATGTTCGATGATTGAACTTCACTGAACATGTGGCATTTTTAGAACTTTTCCCACATTCTTCCTACATTTTGGTGGCGACGGACATCGTCTCCTGAAGGAGTGGTGTATGTGCGTATGTGCATTGCTGAGAGTGAAAGGTAACAGAGAATTCAACTTAATTGGTCTTTTTTATCGATGGAAATGATAAGTTTATAATCAGTTTGGGAGAGGATAATCACGAGTCATGAAGATAATGAAGCCGAGAACATCAAACTAATGTTAGCCGGTAAACCATATACTCATGATGGTATAACAGAGTATGGTGGTTTGCCACCTATGTTTATTCAGCCTAAAAGTCATAACTCTGGTAAACGACGTATGCCAGACAGTGAGTATCAAGCGCTTATTGATAAGTTTGTTGCATTGCAGAAGAAAAAGTAATCAGCACTATTTAGAGCCAGTTTGCAAATTACAAATTGAAGCTTTCTGATGGGGTGTTGATGAAGGGATTTGCAGAGGCTCAATTCACTTTCGAGTTGGACCTCTTTTCCGTATTCTGATTTTGAATTCGATCTGGGTGCGATAACTGAGGTTTATCTAATTTTGATAACCATAAGCAGTACGCTTTATTTACTTGATCTTATGAATGATACCTTCTATAAAACCAGAAAAAAATTGAACTAAATGAAAATTATCGGCGACAATAATGATATTAGGAAGTATTTCGTGAATAATTAACTGATACTGAGAATTAAGATCCATTACGATGCGAGTGACGTTGCTTCGATTGGTTCGGGAATAGTGGTTTAAAAAGAATTCTTTGATGTTTATATTTCTTTGTCCTGACAAGAGAGTAAACAGGCCATCGTTCGGTCAGTAGTTACTGCATTTTAAACAACTCAAAAACCTCAACCACTAGATGTGAAATTTAGTAGTTGAGGCTTTTGATATCTCATGACGATCAATTTTAAAGTAATACATTTTTAATTGTACTGTACCGCAGCATTAAGCTTACGACGATAACATAGATAAATAATTGCTGTTAAAGGAATGATCAGCAGCATCACTGGATAAAAGAACTTGAGTGGAAAAATAGTGGGTAGAATGCCACCAATGATGGGTCCAAGAGACATCCCAATATCGCTGCCCAAATAGTAAGTCGCGTTAGCAAGTCCCTGTTCTTTCATGGGTGCCAATAAGAGGGCAGTTGATTGGGAAACAGAAACCATAACGCCAAAACCGACCGCCATTAATCCAGCCGCCAAGATCATTTCGAAGTTGTTCTGCATTATAGTTAATAGGATGATGTAACCTATTGTTGCGATTATGCAGATAGAAAACCAAATGCCAAACGAAATCGTATCAAAATAATCTTTTAATAGAATTCGAATGACAATCAAAGCCAGTGAGTAGCATAAAAAGAAGAGACTTACGGTAATATTCAAATGCCGTTCTTGAACGTACATGACAATGTCAGCTTGGGTCACAAAGTAGGGAATGGACAGCAGCGAAAAAATTAGTGCTACCGGTAGTGCGTCTCGTTGAATAATCTTAAAGTGGCGATCTTCTTTTAATTCGATTGAAGGTTTCGCATGGTTATGGATGAATTGGATGACAACGACCATGGCTATTGAACTCAAAACTGCCAGCATGATAACGAATTTGTATCCGAGAAGTTGATAGATGCCAATCGCTAGGGCGGGAGCAATCGCCATGGCAAGCGCGTTTAATAATCCGTAGTACCCCATCGCCGCCCCAAGATGTTGTCGCGGAACTAGAAAGGCCATCCAGGTTGCTAGACAAATGGTACATAGGACGAAGCCCAAGCCATTGACGATTCTAAAAGTTATTAGCCAAGACACGTCGGCAGCAAACAGGTAGCCCAAGTCGCTAACTGCACACAGACTAATGCTAGACGATATTTAGAAACTTGATCGGTTAAATTTCCAGCAAAAGGTCTTAATAACATTGAAGTGATACTCATCGCACCCACAATGATACCAGCGAAAGTACTATTAATCCCTAAATTACGGGCATAGCCATTCATCAGGGGGTTAACGGCCTGAATACTAAATTGATAAAAGAATGTTGCCAACATGACGCAAATGATATCCCTTGAAAAAAACGAAAACTTCTCTGTCAAAATTTATTCTTCTCTCTTAAAACCGATTTTGGCCAAATAAAAAGGGTGCTATAAGCACCCTCTTATGAATATTAATTATGGACGAGAGATACCCTTAAATAGCTGGAGCACTGTTTTAGCATGTTCAACGCCGTTATAAGGCCGTTGACCAATATCTTTGATAATTATTTGGTCGACCTTCGTTGGTGACCATAGCTTTTCATGCTGATCAGTCGCAAAGTTAAGCAATGCTTGACTGATAAAGGCATCACGATCGAGTTGTTCTTGACTAGCATCGGGTGCGGCTTGACCGACAATCCCATACATGTCGGTCCCAAGATAGGCGGGGGAACCTTCGGCTGGGCCAACGCTCAGCTGATATACGCGTCCACCAGCTTGAGCATGATCATGGGCTTCTCGAATAGCAGGTAAGGTAAAATTATAATCTGTAAAGAAGCGGGTCCTGACATTAAGGGGTGAATCCTTGCCAGCGCCACAATGTAGGGCGATGGCCTCAGCCTGTTTACGGGGAATATGGCAATCGTAAACCATTTCATCAATTACGGCTTCGATTGTTTTGGGATCAATATTATCTGGCATGTGAGCTGCATACCAGCTTGCTTCAGCCATTGTTGAGGTGATGATTAAGTCCACATCTTTATGGCTACCGCTTTTAATAACGTCAGCAGGATTAGCCTTTAAAACGCCATTTGGCAGAAATTCATCTTCAACAATGCCAATTGAAAGTGTATTTAAATTACCACGTTTCAAAACGTCGGTCGGTAAAACTTGATTAACGGCATTTGTCAGTGACTTGGCATCAACCGTTAATAATTGGTCTGGTGACGTTAAGTCTAATGTTTTTAAAACTTTATCTGCCAGTTCTTCGGCCCACCAAGCTGGGATATAGCGAGCGGCATAGCCAGAAAACGCAGCTAGTCTCTTATATAATCCGTCAGCTTCAGGCACAGCCAAAAGCGTTAACAGTGAGAATGAACCAGCACTGTGGCCCGTAAGCGTCACTTGGTTGGCGTCACCGCCGAATAATCCAATGTATTGGTGAATCCATTTTAGGGCGAGGATGATGTCTTGCAAGCCTAAGTTGCTGGCATCTTTAAACTTCCCACCATATTAGGATAATTCAAGCCAACCAAGTGCTCCTAACCGGTAATTAATGGAGACGCCGATTACCTTACCACTAGCGACTAAGCCGGATAAATCCGACGTGTCTTGAGAGTTAGCGCCATAAGTCCAACCGCCTCCGTGGATATACACGACAACTGGCAGTTTTTCTTGAACATTGTCTGGCGCCCAGATGTTAAGATTTAAGCAGTCTTCGCTTTCACCTTTGTCGGAAGTTAAAAAGGCGGGATCTGTAAATTGCACCGATGCTGGGCCGCTTTGACTATAGTCTTGATTGGCTTCGAATGGGACCATTTGAGCTTTTTGGAACCGGTCAGCAGTACCATAGGGGACGCCAAGCCATTCCTGAACGTTATCAATTTTTTTGTTAGGATGTGACATTTCAAATTCCTTCTTCCACATTTTTTGTATCGCTTGCTTTAGTATGTTTTTATCCACCAAAAGATGGCGGTTTATCGGCAATTGAAAGAAGATCGTCATTAGATGGTCTGTTGTAAAATAGCGGTACTATCTATCAGAGATATCAATGATAGTTATAATTATTTTTAAGAGTGGAAGTGTAATAATGAAAAGTAATCTAGGCCCCATGAAATATCATGTAGGTGATAATGTTATTTTTGATTTTAACGGTAAGATTCTTGAAGGCCGTATCTGGAATGCCGATTTCGGTGGGTCGCTTGAAATGCTGGGGAAATGTCATTCATACGATCTAGAAAGTCAGATTGATGGTGAAACGGTATTGTTAAAGCATGTTCCGGAGGCGTCGGTTTTTAGAATATTGTCAGCAAAGAATAAGCACTCATGATTCGATTGCAATCAAATAGCCCGCAAAGATGTTAGAAGGCATCCTTGCGGGCTATTTGTGAAAGCTGGTTACTGTTCATAAAACGATATCGTTATTACTGGTTCAATTGTAAAGTCGCATCAAAATCTTTGTAAGCATCATCGTCATCCATGTCGTCAGTATCGTAATCTGCTGACCATTTCAAACGAATACTGGTTAAGTCAGACACGTCGTCCAGCTTCGGCAGTAAGAAGTAAATATTACCATCCGTTTGCGTCCCGGAGTCTAATTCACCATCGAAGTCATCACTATCGGACATGTCGGCATCGACTTGTTGGCCATTACTGGTACTGAGCGTGGCTTGCGTGGGGTAGGCGTCAATATCGCGACCAGCATCGATGGCCATATGGACTTTGACAATGCCATTGAAGGAAGTCTTATCGTGACCGCTCCCTTCAGAATACTCGCCATCAGTTTGGTAAACCGTGACCTTGTCGATGCTAAATGTTGATTCAGACCAAGTTTCAGAATAATTCAGTGAGTAGCTTTGCTTATCAGCAATATCAATAGTGGAATCATCTAAGTCAATTGAATCAGTGCTGGTGGAATCAGAATCGCTATCGGTGTCAGTATCATCACTCGTTGAGGAATCTTCCGAATTACTGCTGGTACTAGTCGTGTCATTGTATGACGATAACTCACTGTCAGCAATAACCTGGGCCGAGTAGCCAAAGGTAATCGTAAGGACAATCGTCACAAGGGCCAGAATAACCCAGGTCCACCATTGCTTGACCCAGGGTTTGTGGGGCGTTGCTGATTCGAAACGGGTCCCGGCAGCGTTAGACTTTTGCGCGAGGAGAACGATGACCACGATCGAACCAACGATAGGAATCAAAAGCAACCATAGAAAATGGCCTGACCGATTTGTATCGTGAAGTCGCCGAATCTCAGCAGTGAATAGACCAATAGTCGTGAGCGCGTAGATGATTGCTAGTAAGAATAGAATTACTGGCCAGATAATGTTGGCAGAGTAGGCCATTTGTTTCAGAACGGGAGATAAACAAAGGTTTAAGATCACGCCGATAATAAAGATGTCCAGGTATAGCCACCAAAAGTCAGCTCGGTCTAGTCGTTTGGAGATGGTGAAAAGATCGCGCATACTTAGCTTGAGCGCTGTTAGCATATTAGGTTTATCTGGCTTGTCAGAGTGCGGCGCGTTGCGGTGGTCAGTTTCGACGGGTGTCGTCTCAGTAGCCATGTTTGAAACATTGGTTTGTTCCGTGCCACAGAATGGGCAGAATCTGACCCCAGCAGGAATCTCCTTGCCACAGTGAATACAGTACATTTTAGGCTTGTCAGTCATGAAAAATCCTCCAGTTATATGTATACAGCTTTTAAGGTCTTCGGTATTTGGACGAAAATATTGCTAGTAAATCGGGGCCTCAGGTAATTTAAAGTTTAAGCATTAGCAGGTTTAGATTCAAAAATAGAGGATTTAAGGTTGGCAAAAAATACGACAATATTAAGAATACTACGGGATTTGGATAATTAAAAGTGATATTTGTATAAATATTCTAAATATTGGGGATGTTACTGACTGTTATGGCAGTTATTTAACGCTTTGCCTGAATATAGCACGAAATAGTTTTGTTTCGTTCATAAACTGGCCTGCCCAGACAAGTCGACTTATAGCCGTTTTCCGAACAACAATGGTAACCTACAAGCATACTAGACAACGTATCATCAAGGGGGAGTTTCCAATGACGAAAGGATTAGCATTTCGGTTTCACGGGGGTGCCACGGCCTTTATTGACCGGTTGGCAGTGGTGATCGATGATTTAGACGATGGGGACATTCAGTTGCTCGATCAGATTACGCAGTGGTCCTGGACCAATGACTGTGTGATTCCCAATGGGGGCATTCAGTTGTCGGCCGAGGAAGTTGAACATCGTCTGGAAAAGTTCAGTCAGCTTGAATTGCTCGACTATGGCAGTCGGGTGTAAACAAAGAGGGACGCTACTCATGGCGAGTGGCGTCCCTTCTATCATTCATGATTAATCTTCTGCACGTTCATCGTGGAGCGTCCGTAATAGCACACAGATTGCAATGAGGTGCAAGATAATTGAAATAATATTCAAACACTTAGTTGTTTTCCGAATCATGCAGAGACCCCCTTCGTGGCTACCTTCAGTGTAGCCGTTTTAGAGGCCGCTGCCTAGGCCTAATTGCTAAATGCAGCAAACGCCTAAGCTTGCGGATGAATCTCCAATACCGGGTGCCGTTTTGTCCCGGTCAATTCCACGTGGAGGTCATCGTGGGCGGCCAGTTTTTCCTGAATAGTTGCCACTTCTTCCTCGGTGAAACCCTCGACATCGTACATCAAGTTGCGCTTGGCCGGGAGCTTGGCAACCTTAGCTAGAATTGTCTTGATCAGTGTATCCATGATGCATCGTCTCCTTTATCATTATTATCAGTTGGTTGGTCAATCACGCTATCATAGTCAGCGCTTCACAGCTCCAATTAGTTACCGCCGTGATAAGCTAAGGCTAAGCTATTTTGGGGTAATTAATCTTGGGGGAGATGAAATTGATGGAATTTGAATTTAAGAATGGCGTTCACGCCTTCAGTCGGCGGTTGAATCAGGTCATTGATCATCTGGATGCAACGGAAATTGCGTTGATTGAAACACTGCTAGACATTGCCGTTGCACCAGAACAACCCATGACGGTCAAGGCGCTTCGTGAAAAACTGGGGATTACCACCGCCGAGTTATCGTTTTACCTGTCGCGACTGGTGCACCTGGATCTCATTACCTGGACGCCTGAAGAGTCCACCGTTGTTGCCAATTAAGAAAGCGCGTAGGGCCACTGGTCTTACGCGCTTTTAGCTGTCCTATTCCCGTTCGGCATCCTCTGCCAGCTCCAACCAAATCGTGAGTTGAGAGGGGATGTAGTCCGGCCACGCTTCCATCTTCTTCGCACAACGTTTGAGCAGATGACTCTGTCCATCGTTGGCGAGATCATCGAAGACGGTGAGCGCCTGTGAATTGTCTTCCAAGTCCGTGATCAACGTTGGTAGCTGATGCTTCCACTCTTCAATCAAATCTTGATAGATCACAATCCGTCGTGCTAGTAGAATCGTATAGTCGACGCCCTCAACGTGTAATTGCTTGACGAAGCGGTCGTATTCATTGAAGACGGCCGTTTGAGCGCGTTGCCAATCAGTCTTGGTAAGTTCAATTTTCTCATTTCTCATATGCTCATCCTCTTGTCGTTTCATAATTTATGTAATGCCGATTTGTCGATGCAAATCAGATTGATTACGAAACCGTATCCCTCAAATAGTATAGCATTATCTCCAAGAATGGTAAGCAAACTTGCAAATTAATCGTACCCGCGGTCGAAGCCATTAACTTACACGACTATATCCAATGGTGTAATCAATGGTATAACCGGGTTCGACATTGAAAATATAAACGTTAAAATGAACCGCGTTGGAGCCAATGGACTGGGCACGCATCTGCACCCCTCGAGCGACGAGCTCATTACCCTTGAAGATTGGTGTCACTGCGTAGCGAACGTAGTGGCTCTTGCTCTCCTTGAGGTAGGTTGCCACGTCCATTTCGTTGTGGAGCATGCAGGGACTGTTCAGCGTTCGGGTTCCCGTCATCAGATTCTTAGGATTGTTATTTTGCCCGGTAAATTGATAGCCGATCAAGTGGCTACGGTTATAGAGCCATCCGTGGCTGGTTCGCTTGTTATGCCAACCCGTTGGATCGACCGTCAGTGTTTCTCGTTTAGCGCTAGGCATCAGCGACTGATTCAGAAGGGCGGCTGCACCGGTGACCCGGTTCAAGCTGTCCAGGTTGTGATAGGTTGCCCAGGCACCATTCTTCGTGGACAGTTCGGCCCGGCTGAATCCAGGTTTATTCTGGTTGACGGTAATTTCCTGTTGCCCGCTGTAGGTCAGACTAGAAAGGTTGACTCCGGATGATTTAGTCGTCGCTGGCGCAGAGGTCGTTGACTTGTGGGCAGCGGCTTTGTTGGCTGCCTTGAGACTGGCCTGCTGACTGTTGAGCTTGGATTGGCGTTTATCCAGCCGGGCCTTTTCAGTGGAATTAGCCCGCTCCAAACTGCTGGCTTTCTTCTGTGGACCGTGGTCGTACATAACCTTGGTACTGGAGCTAGCCGACTTGGCGGTCGATTTTTGCTGACCGCAGCCACTGAGGCCAATTCCGAGAATGGCCAATAGACTGGCGGTGAGTGTAATTAATTTTTTCATTAGCGCAGCGCCTTTCTATAGCCCGCCGCCTTGGCCTGGGCTTCCGTACTGAAATAAACGGCATTGCTACTGTTCATGTGGTAGCCGGCTTGGTCGGGGGTATGGTAAATTTTAGAATTGCGATTACCAACGATTTTCTTCGCCTTGTTGGTATCAAGATCGCCTTGCTTGTGGCTGGCACGGCTCGTCTGGGTCGCTTGACTACTGGCTGCAGCGGCAGCTTGCTTGGCGGCCTGTGCTTCAGCCTTGGACACGGATCGTGCACTCGCCTTCGAGCTGGCAACTGCTTCGCTAGCGCTATCCGCACGGGACTCGCTAGCTGACTCGGAATCGGCCACCTGACTGTCGACCACGGCAAAGGCCTTGGCCTGACGGCTGGACGAGGCAGCCAGCTGGCGGGACTCGCTCTGGGCAGCGGTCAAACGCTGTGTGCCGACCTTGACCGTCTTCGTTTGGACCGTGGGCTGGCTGGCACCCAGCGCGACCAGTCCGCCAAAGACAAAGAGCACAGTGCTGAGGGCCACCAGCCATTTACGATGGTGGGTAAACGCCCAGTAGCCACCGCCAGCACAGGCGGCTAGCCAAATAAGTGTGAGAAAAATGATGAGCCACTCCTTTATGTAGATTGAAATTCCTAACATAGCGGCTTCAGCCGCTGCTAGGGTGAAGTTATGTTAAAACGTTCCCTCTAATTCTATGAGGTCAGTTGGCGGATTTCAAGCGAAACCTAGGCTTTTTGTTAAGTTTGGGGCCGACCAAGTTGAATTTAGTTTTAATTCCGTACAGGGAAAATAAAAAGGTCGCCACTAGGACGACCCACATTGTTACGGTATTAAACGGTTACTTTTCATCTTTCTTCAGCAACTCGACGATTTCCTTCAGGTATTTTTCCTCGCCGGTTGGTTCCGGTTCAGTCGTTTCTTCGGCTGGTTTTGGTAGCAGCTTATTCAATAGCTTGATCAGTAGGAAGACCACGAACGCGATAATTAAGAAATTGATGACGGAGTTGATGAATGCCCCGTAGCGGAAATGGGCCTTGCCGACCGTTAGGACCAAATCTGAAAAGTCAATGCTCCCGATGAAGATTCCCAGGAGGGGGTTGATCAGATTTTCCACCAGCGAATTAACGATGGCCGTGAAGGCAGCCCCAACAATAACCCCAACGGCCAGGTCCATCACGTTGCCGCGGGCAATAAACTCTTTAAATTCCTTTATCAAAATAATTTCCTCCCTCGCGACTCGGCGCCGCTTCGTTTACCCTCTATTTTTAACGATTTATTGATAAATTGCAACCGAAACGCGGCGGAGAGGTTTTTCGCTGGCTTTACCGATACTTTTACTTCGGTGGAAATAGTAAGGGGCGTTTGAGATTGTCAACTTCAATAGTCTAAAAATCTCCTACAATTTCACGCTAAGTAATGGGAACAAAGACTACAGATTTTTAAAGATGCCTTAATACGGGCATTTCGGCCGATTTAAGGTTTCAATAAAACGCAAAAAATAGTATAATGTAAGTGTTTACAAAGCGGTGAAGACTTATCTGAAATCAAGCTTCACAAAAGTTGTGGTGGGTGAACTTTTTACTTGCATTCTGGCGTAAAATCAACTATTATCAATTATTGATACATTTTAAAATGGTAAGGCAGTCTAAACGGCCCTGAAAGCTAGGAATCGTGCTGATTGTCATTGTATAGGAGGTGATTACCATGCTGAGTCGAACCAAAGAGTTTTTGCGGCAGAACAACTACCGTTATGAAAAATCGTATATTCGGCCGTTGATGGCGCCAGAGAGCGTCTACGTCTTCAAATTCGGAAAAGATTCGCTCAATAACCGGGTAATCATTCGTTATGGGCATACGTGGACCGGGCGTCAGCGAATTAACGAGATTGATTTGCGCCTGCATAAACAGAAGCATCCCCGCGTATTCCAAAATGAGGCGGACATGTTGGACTATCTCGAAACACGTCTTGCCCAGCGAAAGCAAAAAAACGCTGACCACCCGTCGAAAACCGAGAAGGTCTAGGCGGCCGTCTTCGTCAATTTCTTAAATGTTTAGCGGTGAGCTGGTGACAAGGTTGTTGTCCCGGCTCTTTTTTTACATAGATTAAGGAGGAAATAATTCATGGAATGGACCGAAGTCAGTGTTTTAACCACGAACGAGGCCGTTGAAGCGGTCAGCAACATCTTGCAAGAAGCCGGTGCCAGCGGGGTCAAAATCGATGATGCCGCCGACTACGCTAACTTAAAGGCCGGTAAGTTTGGTGAAATCGTGGACCTCAAGACGATTCCCCATCGGACCACGGGCGCGCTGATCACCGCGTACTATCCCGAGACGGTCTTTGTTCCCGAAATTCTGCCAACTATCAAGCAGCGGGTCAACGAACTCAGTCAGTTTGGCCTCGATCCCCAGCCAGGGACGGTGACGACCAAGGCTGTTGACGATGTGAGCTGGGCAACTGCCTGGCAGAAGTACTACCATCCAGTCCGCGTGACGCGCTATTTGACGGTTACCCCCAGTTGGGAGAACTATCAACCTGTTCAAGCTGGTGAGAGCGTCATTCGCCTCGATCCCGGCATGGCCTTTGGGACGGGGACCCATCCAACGACGCGGCTCTCGATGACCGCCCTGGAAATGGTCGTTCGTGGTGGCGAATCCATGTACGATGTGGGAACGGGCTCCGGTGTGCTGAGTATCGCGGCCAAATACATGGGGGTTAAGGACATTACGGCGTTTGACCTCGATGAGGTGGCCGTTCGTTCCGCCAAGACCAACCTGGATTTGAACCCGGTAGCTAAGGACGTTGTGGCTAAGCCTAACGACTTACTGAAGGGCATTCACCAGCCGGTTAACCTGGTTGTGGCGAACATTTTAGCTGAGATCATCCTACCTTTAGTGCCACAAGCGTGGGAAAACTTGACCGATGGTGGTTACTTCCTGACGTCGGGCATCATTGCTGACAAATTAGATGAAGTGGTTGCTGCGCAAGAAAAACAGGGCTTCATCATTGATAACATTTTGCAGATGAAGGACTGGCGTGGTGTGATCGCGCACAAACCAACGGAGGATGAATAGGCATGCAACGGTATTTCTTAGATGACAGCCATCAGACCGGCGATCGCGTGGCCTTACCCGAGACAATTGCCCATCACTGGGTGACGGTTCTGCGGGCTGAGGTCGGTGCCACGGCAGAATTTGTCGATACCCAGGCCCATCTTTTCTACGGCGAACTGACGCAGACGACCACTGAGGCGGCAACCGTAACGTTGACGGCTGTTCCCACGCCGAAAGTGGAATTACCGGTTCACGTGACGATTGCTTGTGGGCTGCCTAAACAGGAGAAGGCCGAGTGGATTACCCAGAAAGCGACCGAGCTTGGGGTCGATCGAATCATCTTCTTCGGTGGTGACTGGTCCGTTGCCAAGTGGCAGGGGAATAAAGTTGATAAAAAAATAAAACGACTCACTAAGATTGCCCACGGTGCGGCTGAACAATCTCATCGGTTACGGCGACCGGTCGTGAGCTATGCTCAGAACCTCGCAGCGGTCCTTCAGGAGCCCGTAGACGTGCGCTTAATGGCCTATGAAGAATCAGCCAAGCAGGGTGAACAGAGTGCCTTAAATCAACAACTACAGGCCATTACACCGGGACAGAGCCTGTTGACCATCTTTGGTCCTGAAGGCGGTATTAGTCCAGCCGAGGTGGCTGCATCCCAGGCCGCTCAGACGACACTAGTTGGTCTAGGCCCCCGAATTTTACGAACGGAAACTGCTCCATTATACCTGCTTTCAGCCGTTTCGATGGTGATGGAACTTCAACAACCGAGATGATTTAATGAAATCTCCGTGAAAACATGCTAAAATGGTTCCAATTATAAGAGAGAATTGGGTGAATGTGGATGGCGTTTTTGGAGAGAGTGGGTTGGCGTTACTGGGCGGTTGGTCTGGTGATGGGAATGATCGTTCCTGCAGTGTTGAGTTGGTTGGGAATCAGTCCAGTCTGGCGCTTTGCGGGATTACTGGTCATTGTCAATGGTGGCTTGGCCGTGGCACTGGGACGACGAATCTATCGCCGGACTCAACCCGGCTGGTGGCTCGTTATTTGGCCACTGGTCTACTTACTGGGGTCCTATCTATTCTTACCTCAGTACACGTGGTCCTTCGCGGTGGTCTATCTGTGCCTAGCTTATCTGGGCTATGGTTTAACGGAAACGAAGCAAGCAATCGAATCATAATTTATAACTAAGGGTGGTGGCGTCCAATATGACCAAAGAACGCGTCTGGACGGCTGAAGAAGTAATTGCCAGAGTCGGTAAATATATGAATGCGCAACACGTTGAGAGGGTGGTCAAAGCCTGTCATTTCGCAACAGTTGCCCACAAGGACCAGCATCGCCAATCTGGTGAACCCTACATTATGCACCCCATTCAAGTGGCGGGAATCCTGGCTGATCTGAACATGGATCCCGAAACGGTCTCCGCTGGTTTCCTGCACGATATCGTGGAGGATACCGGTGTGTCGTTGAGTGACGTGCGGGAACTTTTCGGTGACGACGTGGCTTTGATTGTGGACGGCGTGACGAAGCTTGGGAAGATAAAATACAAGTCTAACCGCGAGCAATTGGCTGAAAATCACCGAAAGCTGCTGCTCGCGATGTCCAAGGATATCCGGGTCATGATTGTCAAATTAGCCGATCGCCTGCATAATATGCGGACACTGCAACACCTGCGGCCCGATAAGCAACGCCGAATCGCTAATGAAACGTTGGAAATTTATGCACCGCTGGCCGATCGGTTAGGGATTAGCACTATCAAGTGGGAGCTGGAAGACATTTCGCTCCGTTACTTGAATCCCCAACAGTATTACCGAATCGTTCACCTGATGAATTCACGGCGGGATCAACGGGAACAGTACATTGCGGGGGCCATCAAGGTCATCCAATCCTCTATTCAGGATCTGAAGTTACAGCCCGAAATCTATGGTCGTCCCAAGCATATCTACTCGGTCTACCGCAAGATGAAGGACCAGCATAAACAGTTTAGCCAAATCTACGACCTGTTGGCGATCCGAGTCATCGTCGATACCATTAAGGATTGTTATGCCGTGCTGGGAGCCATCCACTCACAGTGGAAGCCAATGCCCGGCCGGTTTAAGGATTACATCGCGATGCCCAAGGCCAACATGTACCAATCTCTGCATACCACGGTGATCGGTCCCGAAGGCAAGCCACTGGAAGTCCAGATTCGGACGAAAGAAATGCACGCGGTCGCTGAATACGGGGTCGCTGCGCACTGGGCTTACAAGGAAGGTGTCAAGGACAAGGTCCAAGAGACCAATTCCGGAGATAAGCTCAATATCTTTAAGCACATCATTGAATTACAGGAAGATACTGATGATGCTTCCGACTTCATGGATAGCGTCAAGGGGGAACTCTTTGGGGACCACGTTTACGCGTTTACCCCTAAGGGCGACGTGCTTGAATTGCCTAAGGGTGCCGGTCCGTTGGATATGGCCTACGCCATTCACACCGAGGTCGGGCACCACACGACCGGAGCGACGATCAACGGTAAGATTGTCCCATTGAACTACGAGATTAAGAACGGGGACATCGTTGATATTCGGACGTCTTCGAGTTCTGCCGGACCCAGTCGTGACTGGCTCAAGCTAGTTTCGACGCGGCGAGCACGGAACAAGATCAAACAGTTCTTCCGTCAGACTGACCGTGAACAGAATATCGTGGCGGGGCAGGATGCCGTGGAACGGACGATTCGCGAACTCGGCTACGAACCCAAGGCCTTGATGAACAAGGAAAACTTGGAAAAGGTCACGGCTAAGATGCACTACCAGCACGCCGATGATTTATTGGCAGCCATTGGGTTCGGTGATATCCAACCGCGCGGTGTGGCCAACCGGCTGACTGAGGGCGTACGTAAGGCCGAGGAGGACGAACGGCAGCGCCAGGAAGAACGCGAGTTGCTGGAGGAACACCAAACCATTAAGAACGATCCAGACGCTGATAAGAAGGATCGAAAGGGTAAGGATTCTGATGGCGTCGTGATCGAAGGGGTCGACAACCTGTTGATTCGGCTGAGTCACTGCTGTTCACCGGTTCCAGGCGACGATATTGTCGGATACATTACCAAAGGTCGTGGGGTTTCCGTGCACCGGAAGGATTGTCCGAACGTGAAGCAAGCCGAGAAAAACGGTGAACGGATCGTGGCGGTTCGCTGGGGCGATATGGCTGGCGATAAGACCAACTACAATGCCGACATCGAAGTCCAGGGCTACAACCGTAATGGCTTGCTGAACGATGTATTGCGGACCATCAACAACAACACCAAGTACCTGACGTCCATCAACGGCAAGGTCGATCACAACCGGATGGCTGTTATCTCGGTCAGCGTGGGGACACGAAACCAGTTTGAACTGCAACGGATTCTCGATAACATTAAAAATATTCCGGACGTCTACGTGGTTAAGCGGGCGTTTCATTAAAGAAAAAGTGAGAAAAAAGGCGGTTAGCTGACGAGCATTAACGTCGATAAGCTGAGAATACCGGGCTTGTATTCTTGGCTTATCGGGGTTAAGCGGAATCGGCTGCCCTTTTTTTCACGTTTCGGCCAGGTCGCCCCGAAGCGAGCGAACCTCAGCCGATTACATAAGACAGAAAGGCAGGGTCACCATGCGAGTATTACTCCAAAAAGTAAGCGAGGCATCCGTCACCATCGACGGTCAAGTTCACGGGGCCATCCAGCAGGGATTCTGCCTGCTGGTGGGTGCTCAGGACAGCGATACCAGTGAAGAGGTCGACTACCTCGTCCATAAGATCAGTAAGTTGCGGGTCTTTGAGGACGACACGGGTAAGATGAATCTGAGTTTGGCCGATGTTGATGGCCAGATTCTATCCGTCTCCCAATTCACGTTATATGCAAGTACCAAAAAGGGCAACCGCCCGAGTTTTACGGCGGCTGGCGAACCAACTCATGCGAAAAAATTGTATGAAGAACTCAACGCAAAGTTGGCGGCTGAAGGCATCAAGGTCGCAACGGGCGTCTTTGGCGCCGACATGCAGGTGGCCTTGGTCAACGATGGCCCCGTTACGATTTGGTTTGACACGGATCACAAATAAATTAGCAGAGCGGGTCTGGGCGGTAAGCGTTCGGGCTCGTTTTTTCGGGAGGAAACAACATGCGTTATCAGCAAGTATTTTGGGATTTTGATGGCACCTTAGTCGATACCTATCCGGGGATGGTCAAGGCCTTTGGTGAGGCGTTGGTCGCTTGTGGCGTGAATGATTTTGAAATCGACAGCGAAGATATCTACCGGGCAATGCGTCAGCACAGTTTGGGTACGGCTTATCAGCGCTTTACCGCGGAGTATCAAGTGGACCGTGACCGACTATCCAAGATCTATGAACAGCTTGCAGTGCCACTGCTGAATGAGACTGTGGCTTTTCCTGGGGTAGCCGAGTTATTGGCAACCGTTGTGGCCAGCGGCGGCCGGAACTTCTTATTAACCCATCGTAACCGGCGGGCCTTGGATCGGCTGACGACGTTACACTTGGATCAGTATTTTAGCGGTTATGTGACGAAGGATGACGATTATCCGCGGAAACCAGACCCCACCAGTCTGTTGGCACTCTGCCAACAATATTCAGTCGACCCACACGCGGCCATCATGATTGGCGATCGTAACCTGGATGTGGCGGCCGGTCATCGTGCCGGGATGGCAGGAGCGTTGTTCGATCCGGAACATTTGATTGTGGACGAGAGCCAGCCGGAGATTCGCGTGACCCGAATGGCCGATTTGCAGGCGTGGATGACCGAAAAATAGACCGATGAATTACCAATAGATAGCTTATTGTCTATTACAAACTATTTAGCGGAAATTCGGGCTGAATTTTAGGGTATTGGTGCGATTGAGAAACAATTTTTCGCCGATATAGTCTGATGGTAAATGCATCTAGTTGTACAATGAAATCAATCTAAATTGGCATCTTGCTATATGCAAGAAGCTGATAATACGCCAATTACAAATGAAAGCGCAGATTGCCTTGCTCGGGCAGTCTGCGCTTTTGAAATTCACATTAAATTAGAAGAATCTATCCCCGAGCCAACGTCTGGTCGACGGCCTCGCCGTAAGTCTCACCGAAAAGATTCAGGTGAGCCAGTAGGTAATAGAGTTGGTAATGGGGCAAGCGTTCGGTGTAGCCAGTCGTTAGTGGATAAAGATCCTGATAACCGCGGTAGAAGTCGGCCGTAAAACCGCCGAAGATGGTAGTCATGGCCAAATCGAATTCGCGGTCGCCGTAGAGGACGTCCGGGTCAATCAACGTTGGCACACCCTCCGCCGTGAACAGATAGTTACCAGCCCAGAGATCGCCGTGCAACAGCGATGGCTGAATCTGCCGGCCTTGGTTCTCCGTGATAATGGCCTGCCGTACATGGTCGTATGCGGCTTGGCGGGATGCATTCCAGAGATGATGCGTCTGAGCACGCTGCACAAGTGGGTCGAGTCGTTGTTTCAGGTAGAAGGTCGTCCAGTCGTCTTGCCAGGTGTTATTCTTAGGCAACTTGCTGACGAGATTGCTGTCGGCGAAGCCAAACTGCTTGGCGGTGACGTGGTGGACCCGGGCAACTGTTTGGCCCAGTTCGTACTGGCTCCCGTGACCAGTCTCCAGAAATTCCAACACGAGGTAGGCATCGGAGCCAATCTCACCAGTGGCGATGACCTCTGGTGCATTAGCGGCTTGGCTCAGTGCCTTCAGTCCGGCAACCTCGTGGGCGTAAAAGCTGACGGGTTTACCCGGCTGAACCAGAAGAAAGTATGGCCCTTCGGCGGTATCTAGTTGAAAAGCTTCATTGATGTCCCCACCAGAAACGGGGTGAGCGGCTTGGATTTGCGGTAACGGCAATTGGTTTAGCCATTCCGACGTAAGTTGCATGGTAAGATCTTCTTTCTAAATGACTAGGACTGAGAACTGAAGTAGGCGCTGAGCCCCCTGACGACTCGGGTCGCAACCTGTTTTTGGTACGTGGTGCTGTGAATATATTTGAAATCCTGCTTGGTATTGATGTACCCCATCTCTAATAGAAGGGATGGCCGACTATTGTCGCGAATGACCTCGAAGTTTCCGTACTTGATGCCGCGGTTGGTTAGGGGTAAGTCACCCATTTGATCGTTGATCGCCTCGGCTAGTTTGTAGGACGTGTCGCGATGGTAATAGTAGGTTGTCGTCCCCGAAGCCAGGTTATTGGTTGGGGAAGAGTCGAAGTGAAAACTAATGAAGGCACTCGCCTGATTAGTGTTAGCGAGACTAGGTCGGTTGGCGAGACTGACCGATTTATCGTTGTCACGAGTCATAATGACATGTGTGCCACGCGCACGAAGCTGCTTAGCAACCTGTTTGGCCAGGGCCAATGTGTAGGTCTTCTCGTCATGCTTCTGATCGATTGACAGGGCGCCGGAGTCGCTGCCACCGTGACCAGGGTCCAAAACGACCGTGGCTTCTGACAGGCTGGTCGCTTTTTTGAGGTTTCCCGGATGATCAACCAGCCAGCTGGCAACCCAGCCAAAGTGATTCTGACTGTCGCGGACGTGGTACCAGTTGTTCTTTTCGCCCAGGATGGTCAGGCGACTGTTGCGTTTGATTTTATAAGTTGTTTTATAGGTCAGGCCGGGGCCGTTGCGCAGGTTGAGATTACTGACGGTGGCGGTGACGGAATTGTTGCGGGTGAAGCTGAAGAGCAGCCCCCCGGCAACTAAGAGGATAACTAGCGCGGTAATGATTCCCGGCCAGTTGCGTGGTTTAAAATGCATGCTGAATTCTCCTTCATCAAATTAGGTTTAATTATACCACGAATGGTTTTCATAACTCTTAAACTTTGTGAGGGGACGCCTTGACTTTTCACGGTAGTTTCAGTAAGCTTAGGAAGAATAAAATAGATTGCCAATGAGAAAGATTAGTAGGAGAAAGCCCGTTACTAGAGAGACCGCGTTGCTGGGAGCGGTCAACGGTGTGACCCTGAAGACACTTTTGAGGCTAATGACGCTCGTCGTCATTCGTTTGCAACGTTATCCTGCAGAGAACTTTAAAAAGGTGGTACCGTGCATACCTGCGCCCTTGTCAATTGACAGGGGCGCTTTTTATGCTCTTATAGCTATGCTTGTCACTAACGCGTTGAAATTTATTGTACATGTCGTTGGTGGCAAGCGTCAGCCGGGAGGGTGGTCCTGGAGATGCTCAGTGGTGTCGTTTACCTTATTCGAGGGAACTTCTCGGATTAGGTAAAGGCCGCGCTTGAAGACTCAGGCTTTGTGGGGCTTCAGGTCGTGCCCACTACGTTCCAGTATCTCCAGAACTGCCCGAGAGGCGGATGGATACCACTAACATAAAAATTCGTTGCAGGCGTAGAAAGGGAGAATGCTCATGCGTTATCAACGACCAAAGGGAACGGCCGACATTCTACCAGGCGATTCACAGACCTGGCAATTCGTCGAAGCCACCGCGCGTCAGTTGTTTGCTAATTACCGCTTCGAAGAAATTCGGACACCGATGTTTGAAAACTTCGAAGTCTTTTCACGGACTTCCGGGGATACCTCCGACATCGTGACCAAGGAAATGTACGACTTCAAGGACAAGGGGGATCGTCACTTATCCTTGCGGCCAGAAGGGACTGCCGGTGTTGTGCGGGCCTTCGTTGAAAACAAGCTTTATGGTCCAGAGACCAACAAGCCTTACAAGGTCTACTACATGGGGCCTATGTTCCGTTACGAACGGCCACAATCTGGTCGGCAACGGCAATTCCATCAGATTGGGGTGGAAGCCTTTGGGAGTGACGCGCCAGAATTAGACGTTGAAGTCATTGCCTTAGGGATGAACCTGCTGGGCAAATTGGGCTTGAAACACTTGCGCTTGGCGTTGAACACGCTGGGTGACAAGGAAAGCCGCGATGCTTACCGTCAAGCCCTGATCGACTTTCTAGAACCACACTTTGATGAACTGAGTGATGACTCTAAGGTTCGGCTGCACAAGAATCCACTGCGGGTCTTGGACAGCAAGGACAAGCACGATCAAGCGATTGTCGCCGATGCACCGTCCATCCTGGACTTCCTGACGCCTGACGCCACGGCCCATTTCGACCGGGTCAAGGCTAGTCTGGACGCCCTGGGGATTGACTACGATGTCGATGCCACGATGGTCCGTGGGTTGGATTACTACAACCACACCATCTTCGAAATCATGGCTGACTCACCCGCACTGGGCGAAGGTTACACGACCGTGCTGGCCGGTGGCCGGTACAACGGCTTAGTCGAAGAACTCGGCGGTCCAGAGATGCCCGGCGTTGGTTTCGGCCTCGGGGTCGAACGCCTGGTTCTGTTGATGCAAGCCGAAAAGGTTGTTATTCCTAACGATCACCCCCTTGACGTTTACGTCGTGGGTATCGGGGACGACACGTCCTTAGAAACGTTGAAGTTGGTTCAGGCCATTCGTGCAGCTGGTCTAACCGCTGATCGTGACTACTTGGCGCGCAAGCCTAAGGCCCAATTCAAGACGGCCAACCGCTTAGCAGCCAAGTACACCTTAACCATTGGTAACCAAGAGTTAGCCGACCAAACGGCTAATTTAAAATCCATGGAGACTGGTGAAGAAGTCAGTGTACCGTTAGCTGACGTTTACCAAGATTTCCAAAACGTTGTAAACACTAAGTTTGCGGCAAAATAAGAGGGGATAAGAATGGAAAAGAATTTAAAACGAACCACGTACGCCGGGTTAGTTAACGAGGACTACCTCGACCAAACCGTTGTCTTAAAGGGTTGGGTACAAAAGCGCCGTGACTTGGGTAGCTTGATCTTCGTTGACCTCCGCGATCGCGAAGGCATCGTTCAACTGGTCTTCAGTGAAGAATTCGACAAGGACGCTTTGGCCGTTGCTGACCAACTGCGTAGCGAATACGTCATTGAGATCCAAGGAAAAGTTGTCGCACGGGCACCTAAAGAAATCAACCCCGACATGCATACGGGTAAGGTTGAAGTCCGGGTTACCGGCATCAACCTGTTGAACAAGTCTAAGGAATTGCCATTTGAAATCAAGGATGGCGTTAACGCTTCCGATGACCTGCGTCTGAAGTACCGTTACCTGGACTTACGGCGGCCAGAAATGCAAAAGTCACTGTTGTTACGGAACCGGATTGTACAGTCCGTTCACAGTTACTTTGACAAGAACGGGTTCATCGACATTGAAACACCAGATTTGACCAAGTCAACGCCAGAAGGGGCCCGGGATTACCTGGTACCTTCACGGATCTACCCTGGTCACTTCTACGCCTTGCCACAATCTCCACAATTGTTTAAGCAATTACTGATGGGGTCTGGCTTCGACCGTTACTACCAAATCGCCCGTTGCTTCCGTGACGAAGATTTGCGTGGGGACCGTCAACCTGAATTTACCCAGATTGACTTGGAAACGTCCTTCTTAACTGCTGAAGAAATCCAAGACCTGACTGAAGGCCTGATTGCCAAGGTCATGAAGGATACGTTAAACGTTGACGTTAAGCTGCCATTTGAACGGATGGACTGGGACGATTCTATGGCCCGTTTCGGGACCGACCAACCAGATGTCCGCTTCGGCATGGAATTAAAAGACCTGTCCGACATCATGGCCAACACCGACTTCAAGGTATTTTCCGGCGCCGTTGCTAACGGTGGTCAAGTCAAGGCTATCGCCGTTCCTGGTGGTGCTGACAAGTACAGCCGCAAGGATATCGACAAGTACGGCCAATACGTTGAACGCTTCGGCGCCAAGGGCTTAGCTTGGATGAAGGTTACCGACGACGGCTTTAGCGGTCCGGTTGCCAAGTTCTTCAAGGAAGGCGACTGGTTCGCCCAAATCACTGAGAAGACTGGTGCCAAGAGTGGCGACCTCTTGTTGTTTGCTGCTGACTCCAAGCGTGTCGTTGCCCAAACCTTGGGTTACTTGCGGGTAGCCATTGCCAAGGAACAGGACATGATCGATCAAAACAAGTGGGCCTTCTTATGGATCGTCAACTGGCCACTGTTTGACTACGATGTCGACCTCGAACGTTGGGTTCCAGCGCACCATCCATTCACGATGCCTGCCGAAGGGGATGCACACTACTTGAATGACGGCGAAGACCCACACAAGGCCTACGCTCAGAGTTATGACATCATCCTGAACGGTTTGGAATTAGGTGGGGGCTCCATCCGGATTCACACCCGTGAACTGCAGATGAAGATGCTCAAGGCCTTAGGCTTCACGCCTGAACGCGCCGAAAAGCAATTTGGATTCCTCCTGAAGGCCTTAGATTACGGGTTCCCGCCTCATGGTGGTCTGGCTATCGGGTTGGATCGTTTCGCCCGGTTGCTGGCTAAGCGCGACAACATTCGTGACGTGATTGCCTTCCCTAAGAACTCGAAGGCCACGGAACCAATGACCGAAGCCCCATCGACGGTTGCGGACAAGCAATTGCTTGATTTGGACTTGTTGATCGCTAAAAAAGAAAATTCAGACGCAGACAAAGACTAGTTTTGTCTGGTGAAACGTCAGCCGTATTTGCGGTTGACGTTTTTTGCTTACTGAAGACATATGATGGCGGAAAAACTGTCGCCTGCGGCTACCAAGGATTTCGCCGCTGTGGGGACCGGTCAAAGCCTGTGGCGCGGTCTTTGACCTCGACTTTAAGCCGTGAAGAGCACCCGGCTTAAAGCTCGTCCCGCGCAGTAGTCTGGTAAAGAACATCAGACAACACCGCTGTCACAGCTGCTCCATCCTTGGCCTCCTCCGGCTAAGCTAGTTTTTCTCCATAAGTGTCGCGTAAATGACAAAACGCAATTTAACTGAGTATCAGTTAATCGTGACGCTATCTTCAAAACAAGGTTAATCAAGCTTTTTAGCCATGAAAAATTTGATGTGAAGGTAATTTGGATAGCTATTTCCGCCACCCGGTAAGGCGAAATGAGATCAATGCTGTGACGAAAAGTAAGTAACCCTTGACGCCGCCCGTGAAAAGCCGTTTAATGGAATCATTAGAAAATGGAGTGATTATGATGAGTGAGAGAATTGAAACTGCAACGTTTGCTGGTGGCTGCTTTTGGTGTATGGTCCGTCCGTTTGATACCTTTCCAGGCATCGTGAAGGTCCTGTCTGGCTATACCGGAGGCACCGTGACCAATCCGACGTATGAACAGGTTAAGAGCCAAACCACTGGGCATACCGAGGCGGTTAAAATCTGGTTCGATCCTAGTCAGGTGACCTACCAACAGTTAGTTGAGTTGTACTGGCAACAAACCGACCCTACGGATGATGCCGGTCAGTTTCAAGATCGAGGCGACAATTACCGCCCCGTAATCTTCGTGAATAGCGCAGAACAGGCGGCAACGGCAGCAGCCTCGAAGACAGCTTTGCAGGACCGTGAACAGTTTGATAAGCCTATTGTGACCAAGATTCAGGTTGCTCAACCGTTCTTTGTGGCGGAGGAACGACACCAACAGTTCTATAAGAAGAATGCCGAACGTTTTGAACAAGAAGAGGCTGGCGGCCGGGCTGACTTTGTCCAACAGCACTGGCAAAATCATTAGAACTCGCTAAAAGATACGCGGGAACGTGGCCGTGGCGGGGGATAAATGCTATACTAAGCCGAGCATAGTATGAAATATGACAAAAGAGTAAGCGAGGTTGGTATTTAAATCATGGATGATGTGCAGCAGTTGTTAAAACGGCATACCTATACGGCGAAATTCTCCGTGGCGTTCTTCTACGGAGTCTTGGTGTCGATTGCGGTGAACTTCTTCTGGACACCGGGGCATATTTACTCCTCCGGTGTGACCGGGTTAGCACAGTTGGTTAACAGTTTGACGGCAGGGTTGGGAATGTTTCATATCTCCACGGCTCTGGGGCTGTTTCTGATTAACATTCCCATGTTTGTCCTGGCTTGGAAACAAATTGGTAAGTCTTTTACGGTTTTTACGTTCATTTGTGTCCTGTTCGCGTCTATTATGATTCGGTTTATTCAACCCGTTCATTTGACTAGTGACCCGATTATCTGTGCGATCTTCGGGGGTGCGGTCAACGGTTTCGGGACGGGGTTCGCCTTAAAGAATGGGATTTCGACCGGTGGGCTGGATATTATTGGTATCGTGTTGCGGCGTAAGACTGGCCGAAGCATGGGAACCATTAACATTGCCTTTAACAGTTTGATCGTCTTGAGTGCCGGGTTCGTTTATGGCTGGCCATATGCGCTGTACTCCGCGTTGGGACTGTTCGTGAACGCCAAGGTCATCGACATGACGTTTACCCGTCAACAACGGATGCAGGTCATGGTCATCACCGACCGGCCTAAGACGGTCATCGACAGTATTCAGAACCATATGCGTCGGGGAATCACCATTGTCCACGGGGCTGAAGGGGCTTACCGGCACGATGAGAAGACAATCTTGTTCACGGTCATCACGCGTTATGAAATGGACGAGTTGGAAGTCGCCATGGAAGAGGCTGATCCACACGCCTTTGTCAGCATCTCCGATACGGTGAAGGTGTTGGGGCACTTCTACGAGCCGAAATGGTAAATCGATACAGCGATGAAGGAGAAGCCTTCGCCGCTGTATTTTTTGTCAAACGGGGGCTGCTACTTATTACTAATGTAATTTTTTCGGAATTGGTCTCATGAATTTGACACTTACGCAAAAAAATCGTGTTAACCTATGAGCCATTGTGGGTAGAAAGCAATTCAACAGAACACGACGTTTCCATGCTTTTTTCACCAAGCCACCCGCTAAGTTCCAGTGGATTTTCAACGTGTTTCTTAAAGGTTCTTAAATTTCTCTAGGTTCCCCCCGGAGATGTGGTATAATTCTCGGTGTTATGGACAGCGAAAATAAGTGATATTGGTGATAGCGTGAAAGATATTTATTTAGGGTTAATCCGACTGATGTCGCTCTTGTGTGGTGGCCGCCGGCAGCGTAACTTTGTTTACCTGATGAGTTTTGGCGACAACCTCGCGTTTATTCGTGCCTTGGCACAGGCGTCACCGGTCGATCGACCGTTAGTCGTGTTTTACCGACCGCAACAGGAACGGGCGGCGCAGCGTTTGGCGCGGTCCGGGATTGATGTGCGGCCGTTTCGTGATGATTTGGCCTTTGTTCTAAAGGGCATTCCCCAGATCATGCGCGCGCGGGTCTTGTTTTGTGACAACTACTACGCGTTTCTCGGTGGCTTGCACCATCCCCAACGGATGCGGATCGTGCAGGTCTGGCATGCGGCGGGGGCCATCAAGCGCTTTGGTTGGGATGATCCTACCACGGCGCAGCGTTCTGCCAGCGACCGGCGGCGGTTTCAAGCAGTCTACGATCACTTCGATGAGTACGTCGTGGGGTCGCCGGCAATGGGCCAGGTCTTCGCTAGAAGTTATCGGGTGCCAGTTGACCGGATGCAGGTCTTAGGTTATCCGCGATCGGACCGGTATTCCGATCCGAAGTGGCAGCAGTTGTCACGTGATGCGGTTGCCGAAGCTGCGCCGGAATTGGTGGACCACCGGGTCATTTTGTATGCCCCGACCTACCGTGAAGGCGTGACCTTTACGCCACCAGCAGGATTGGCAGCGGCATTGACCGCTGATCCCAATGCGAAGGTAGTCGTGAAGATTCATCCGGCGTTAAAAGCCAGTGCGCAGAAGTTGCAGGCGCAATTGGGACAACAGGTCGTGGTGACTGAGGACATCAGTACCACGGACTTGTTGAACGTTGCGGAAACGGTCGTTACGGATTATTCTTCAGTGGCCTTTGACTACAGCCTGGTGCCCAACGCACACAGTCTGTTGTTCTTCCTGTTCGATCTGGACGATTACCGGCGAGATCCCGGTGTTCAACCGGACTTGGAAGACTGGTTGCCTGGGTCAATCATCAAGACGACCGATCAGTTGGCGGCAGCGATTAAAGCCGACGCACCAACCGATTTAACCCAGTTTAACCAACGGTGGAATTCCGCCAACGATGGGGCGGCCACACAGCGGGTCGTTGACTGTTATGCTGCGTTGCTAGATTAGCACCAGCGATTAAAATTTAAAGGAGTGCAGTGCCTTGAAAGAGGTCATGACCTTATTCAAAGAACAGGTCTCGAGTCTCGGAATCATTTTTCGGATTTCGCGCTACGAAGATCAAGCAAGTTATCAAAGTCATTACTTAGGTTTAATGTGGGAGTACTTATATCCGTTGATTCAAATCGGTATTTACTGGTTAGTCTTCGGTGTGGGTCTGAAGCACGGTCAACCCATTAGTGGGGTTGGCTATCTGCCATGGATGGTTATCGGAATTTCACCTTGGTTCTTCATGAACCGGGCCACGTTGGATGGGTCCAAGAGTATCTACCAACGGGTCAACATGGTGGCCAAGATGAAGTTCCCCGTGTCCGCGCTGCCAACGATCAAGATCGTCAGCAATCTGAGTTCCTTCTGGACCATGATGGTCTTCACCATCTTTATTGGCCTGTTGAACGGGGTTTACCCTAAGGTTGCCTGGTTCCAGTGGATCTACTACTTCTTTGCCATGATTTGTTTACTCGTGGCTCTGGGAATCTTCAACTCATGTATCAGTGTGCTGGTACGGGACTACCATATCCTGTTACAATCCCTGATGCGGATGTTGTTCTACGTGTCCGGTGTGCTGTTTAACTTCGTGACACCATCATTCCCAACACCATTCATCCACTTACTCGAACTTAACCCGTACTACTACATCGTTGCGGGTTTCCGGGAATCCTTCTTAGGGACCGGCTGGTTCTGGGATAAGCCAATGTTAACGTTAGAATTCTGGCTGTTCGTGTTCTTCTTACTGCTCGTGGGTTCCCACCTGCACTACAAGTTCCGGTCACGCTTTGTTGATTTAATATAAATTAGGCAGAATTCCCTTGCTTTCAAACAGGGGATGAATGCCGTTATGCCCTTCGCTGACTGGCAATGTAGTTTTCTACGGTTTCCTTGCTCATATTACCAAGGGTACTCATGAAGTAGCTAGGAGACCAGAGATGTCCACTCCAAAACTTCTGGGCTTTTATCTCTGGATGTAACTCAAAGAATAAGCGCGCTGAACCGCCTTTGAAGGCCTTGACAACGTTCGTTGGCGCATACTTGGGCTTAAAGCTTAGTAATAAGTGAATATGATCAGGCATTACTTCCATTTGCTCAATGGTCACTTCGTTTAGTCGGGCTATTTTCGTTAGAATGTCAGACATTTCAGCGACTAACTTTGGCGTTGTAAATGCTTCGCGCCGGTATTTGGTGACCCAGACCAAGTGAAAATGAAAGTTGTAAACATAACCTCGCTCGTGAATTGATCCGGCAATGTCTTTACTCATATGGTACCTCCATAAATATTATTATAAGTTGTTTTGTTATGAATACAGTATACTCATATGGTATGATACCATCAAGCAAGAATCTCCTGCACCACGTCTCTACGGCCTTGATCAAAAACCACGATTTAGTCGTAGCTGAAGAACTGCGGAGTAAAAATATGTTGCAGAACCACGCTTTGGCAATGAGCATCACGGACGTTGGCTGGCGAACACTATTGGCTATGCTGTCCTACAAAGCTGATTTGTACGGCCGGAAATTTTTGACTATCAATCCCCGAAATACAACGCAAACTTGTAGTGATTGTGGTCACGTCCTGACTGATAAGAACAAGTTGACGTTAGCTGATCGCAAGTGGACGTGTCCTAGTTGTGGCACGTTTCATGTGCGTGATCATAACGCAGCTAAAAATATTTTAGCTAAGGGTTTAGCAACCTTGTAAGAAACGAGTCCGTCTGGCAACCTGCGGACCTAAAAGGCTTTGGTAATTAGTGGATAAGTCCTATTCGTAGGCTAGCGCTGTATCTAAGCAAATTGTGGTCACCATGCCATGGGGTGTGGTTCTCGCGAGCGTCCGTTGTTAAACGGGCGTGGTTGATTATAATTGAAAGGAGCAACCTCAAATGGCGAACGGTTTCCAAAAAATCACGCAGTCATTGAAGCTAGTTGCTCGCTATGGGCTCATCGTGATGAACGATGGGCTTATTTGTTTACCTATTAAACGGCGACTAGTGATGTTTGAAAGCTTCAACGGAAAGGATGTCAACGACAATCCGGCGGCCATCTACCGCGCATTGGTGGCGGCGGATCCCCGTTACCGGGAGACGGCGTACTTTAGCGTCAAACCTCGTGAATATGCGGCATTGAAACGTAAGTACCCGGAGATCCAACTAATCAAGCGCTTTACACCCAAGTGGGTCTGGTTGATGGCCCGGGCTCAGTACTGGGTCTTAAATTCCCGGTTACCGAACTGGTGGCGGTCAAATCGGCATACCCGGACCATTCAGACTTGGCACGGGACGCCCCTGAAGAAGTTGGGTGCCGACATCGAACACGTGGCAATTCCGGGGACCAGTACGGCTGACTATCACCAACAGTTTGTGACGGCCTCGTCGCGCTGGGACTACCTGATTGCGCCGAACCAGTATTCTCGTGATATTTTTAAACGGGCCTTTGGCTACCGCGGGCACTTCCTGACGATTGGCTATCCCAGAAACGACGTGCTCTACACGGATGATCAACCGGATAAGGTGGCGGCACTGCGCCAACGCCTGTTGGGCAAGGTCACTGGACCAGTTGTGACCTATGCGCCAACTTGGCGTGACGACATGGCGGTGCGACCAGGGGTTTATCGTTTTGACCTGCCGTTTGACCTGGGTGAATTCTTTAAGCACGTACCAGCGGGGACCCACCTGATTATTCGCCCCCATTATCTGGTTAAGGACGCCGTGGATATTCGTGGCTACGAGGACCGAGTGACGGTACTGGCCGATACCGACATTGCCGAACTCTACCTGATTACGGATCTTCTGATCACGGATTATTCGTCGGTGATGTTTGACTTTGCTAACTTAAAACGGCCCCAATTATTCTTCGCCTACGACCTCGAACACTACCGCGACCAGCTTCGCGGGTTCTACTTCGATTACCAAAAGGAAATTCCGGGGCCACTCGTCACGACGGCGAACGCCTTCTATGAGCAACTCGATGGGTGGCGCGACCAGGGGAGCTTCCCAGCGTATCAGGCTCAGCAGGACGCCTTTTATCAGAAGTTTTGTGATTGGGAAGACGGCACGGCTAGCCAGAAGGTGGCCAGCCTGATCATCAGTGGAAAGGATGAATTGTAATGGCTGAATTTTTAATCGGCTCACACGTTAGTATGAAGGGTAAAGACATGTTTCTGGGATCGGCGCAAGAGGCCGCTCAGTATGGCGAAAATGTCTTTATGATCTACACGGGTGCGCCCCAGAATACCCGGCGTAAGCCAATCGATGAATTGAATATTCCGGCGGGAAAGCAGTTCATGGCTGACCACAATCAGCGGGCCGTCGTGATTCACGCGCCGTACGTGGTCAACTTGGGAAATACGACCAAGCCGCAGAACTACGCCTTTGCCGTGGAATTTCTGACCAATGAAGTGAAACGGGCGGCAGCTCTCGGGGCTACGCAGATTGTGCTACACCCCGGCGCTCATGTGGGTGCTGGCCCGGACGCTGCGATTGCCCAGATTGCCAAGGGCCTCGATGAGATCTTGGCTGCGGCCGATGAGCCCGTGCAGATTGCCTTAGAGACGATGGCTGGCAAGGGGACTGAAGTTGGTCGAAACTTCGAAGAGCTGGCCGCCATCATGGATGCAACTGCTGCCAATGACCGGTTGTCGGTCTGCTTTGACACTTGTCATACCAGTGACGCTGGTTACGCCATTGCCACGGATTTTGACGGCGTACTCAATGAATTCGACCACGTCATTGGTGTCGACAAGCTCAAGGTGGTTCACCTGAACGATTCCAAGAATCCACAGGGAAGCCACAAGGACCGGCACACCAATATCGGATTGGGAACGTTAGGGTTTGACGTGTTGAACAGTGTCGCCCACCATCCCCAATTAACGGCGGTGCCGAAGATTATGGAAACACCTGTGATTGGGCCAGACCGTAAGCATGGGGTCAATCCTCACGGCTATGAAGTTGCCATGCTGAAGGCGCAGAGATTCAATCCTGATTTAGAGGCCGACGTTTTAGCTGCGAAGCCGGTCGATGAATTTTTGACGCGGCAGTAATATGATATAATTGCTTAGCTTGTTTAGTAGGCGTAGGGAACTATAGGGGGAGAAATTGAATATGAAAAAGGGTGTCGATGCGCCATTAGTGCCAATCGTGTTTTTACTCGTTGGTATCGTGGGGATGGTGATGGCGGTTACTTCCGGGGAGTGGACCAATTACCTTTTCCCAATCGCTCTGTTCTTGTTTGCGGGCATGTATTTGTATACATCGTTGTGGGGAAAATACAAGCTTATCAAACGCGTCGTTGCAGAAATGCAGCTTGACGGTCACGAACGGGTGTTGGATCTCGGTACGGGCCATGGGGCCTTCTTACTGGAAATTGCGCGGCGGTTGCGTGTCCCGGGAAAAGTGACGGGTTTAGATATTTGGAATAGGGGAGACCAATCAGGCAATTCAACCGAGGAGACGCAACGTAACATTGACCAGGCGGGTGTTAGTGACGTCAGTGAGTTAGTCACCGGCGATATGACACAGTTGTCCTTCGAGGATGATTGTTTTGACTATGTTGTGGCGAGTCTTGCCATTCACAATGTAAAACCCAAGGCTAGTCGTCAGCAAGCGATTACGGAGGCCTACCGGGTATTGAAGCCGAACGGGCATCTGGTTATTTTGGATATTGAACATGTCGGTGAATATCGGAATCAATTGAAACAACTTGGCGTGAAGGAAGTTAGTGTCCAGCACGCTGGTCTTAATGGGATGTATGCGTTGCTGAGTACGAGAATTCTGATAGCTCAGAAATGAAGGAATGCGGAGACGCGTTGATTCTGACTGATAGTGATAGCAAAAAACAAAGTGCTCTGTGACCGAAATTGGTCACGAGCACTTTGTTTTTTAGACGGTTAATCAGCTAAGGGATGGGGAATTAAGTCGTAATCCACACTCTCCATAATCAGCGTAGCGGTCTCTTCAATCGACTTATTTGAGACGTCGATCACTAGACAGCCAATCTTTTTATAGATCTTCTGAGCGTAGTCCAATTCTTCGCTGATCTTCTTGGTATCAGAGTAGGCACTGTCTGCGGGTAAGCCATAAGACAGCATCCGTTCCTGACGAATCTTTCTGAGTGATTCTGGTTTGTTGGTCAGGCCAAAGATTCGCTTAGGGTCAACCTGCCACAGTTCGTCTGGAAGCTGCGTAGTGGGGCCTAGCGGTAGGTTAGCGACCCGTAAGTTCCGGTTGGCCAGGAAGAGTGACAGTGGCGTCTTAGAGGTCCGTGAGACCCCGAGAATCACGATGTCTGCTTTGAGTAGGCCAGTCGGGTCCTTGCCGTCGTCGTAGGTTACGGCGAATTCCATGGCGGCAATCCGATCGAAGTAGGTGTCGTTGAGGTTGTGAACCAGGCCGGGGACGCCTTCAGGAGTTAAACCGGTGGCGTTCTGCATGACCCCCATGGCCGGCTGGATACAGTCGAACTGTTGGAGCTGGTTAGTGGTCGCAAATTCTCTGACCTTTTTACTCAGCTTGGCGTTGACCAGCGTGTGAAAGATCATCGCCCGCTGTTTCTTAGCGAGGTTGAGAATCCCATCGAGAATTGAGTCGGTTTGAATAAAGGGAAACCGTTGATAGCTGGCTTGCACGGTGGGAAACTGAGACACTGCCGTTTGGGCAACGGTCAGCGCCGTCTCCCCGGAAGAATCGGAAATGATGAAGATGGTAATCTGCGGCATAGCGAGCAACTCCTCTACATTTTTTCTTAATGATTACCCCTAGTTTACCCCGTCCGTTAAAACGGTTCAAATTTTATTGTCTTGCGTTATTGACGCCGTTTGGATGATTATGTATAATAGTTAAGAACCGTTACGCCGGTGGTAAAAAGCTAACCGGCGTTATTACTTGTGCTCGGAGGGAGGGAATTTTATATGGCAAAGACAGTCGTTCGCAAAAACGAGTCTTTTGACGACGCTCTTCGGCGCTTCAAACGTACGGTTTCCCGTAGCGGTACTTTACAAGAATACCGTAAACGTGAATTTTACGAAAAACCAAGTGTGAAGAAAAAGTTAAAATCAGAAGCTGCGCGTAAGCGTAAAGCCAAGAAGAAGCGTTTCTAAGCTCTTTTTGCAATTTAACTTAAAAAACCGCTGACCTTAATTGGTTAGCGGTTTTTGTATCCATTCTGTAAATGATGGTGGCGTTTAAAGTAGCCACCAGTTTTGAAAGCCATTTGCGGGTAATGTCAGTCAGTTAGCCAAAACGACCTTCCCAATCATCCGTTTAGTTTCCACTAACGCGTGGGCAACTCGCAGATTAGCGGCGTTAATGGGGGTAAGTGTCTTGGCTAGCGTAGACTTAAGTTGCCCGTTGTCTAGCAATTGCCGAATGCGTTCCAGCGTCTCGTGCTGGCTAATCATGTCGGCCGTCTCAAAGTAGGACTTGGTGTACATCCATTCCCAGGCAAAGGTCGCGCGCTTTTGTTTTAAGGCCCGGAGGTCGATGGGTTGGTCGTTGCCAGTAATAGAGACGATGTGACCGCTGGGCGCGATGAGCGTGACAATTTCGGCCCAGTGCTGATTGAGGTTGCTGAGTTCTAGAATGTAGTCGACCGTGTTGTAGCCCAGTGCGTGGACCTCTTCAACGAGGTTCTTGCGATGATTGACGACGGCATCCGCACCGTGGGCCTTGGTCCAGGCAATGGTCTCCGGCCGTGATGCCGTGGCAATCACGGTCAGACCAGCCAGGTGAGCGAGCTGTGTAGCCGTTGAGCCAACGCCACCGGCGCCATTGATAATCAACACGGTTTTCCCGGCGTTGTCTTGGGGATGGTCGAAGGCAATTGACATCTGTTCGAAGAGGGCTTCCCACGCCGTTAAGGAGGTCAGGGGCATGGCCGCAATCTCCGCCGGATTCAGCGTAGTTGGCGCGTGGCCCACGATGCGTTCATCGACGAGGTGGTATTCGCTGTCCGTTCCAGCGCGTTTGAAGGAACCAGCATAGAAGACCCGGTCGCCGGGTTGAAATAGACTGACAGCATCGCCAACCGCGTCAACGATGCCGTAAGCATCCCAACCGATCACCTTAGGCGTGGTGAGGACACCCTTCGTCCCACGCCGTACACCGGTGTCCACGGGATTGACCGAGGTCGCCTGGACCTTCACCAAAAGGTCGTGACCCGTGGGTGTTGGCTTAGGTGTAAAGAATTCAAAGAAACTTTTTTCATTTTCAATCGGTAAATTCTGAGTGAAGCCGATGGCCCGCATGTCTGACATGGCAAAACTTCCCTTCTTGATTGGTGATTCAGTGTTAGCGTAAATCATCGGTCGGTGAAAAACAATCCTGAATTTTTTGTCAGTAACTGACAGATCTGTCAGTTACTAGTTGTGCTGTAGTCTTGAATGAAAGGTAAGTGCTGTCACTTGTTATCTGGCGCATTCGGCGTAGACTAGGTCCAGTTGACAGAGGAGGCAGAGAATCATGGAGCGAAAAAAATATGATTGTGCTGTTGGCTGTCCGGTAGAGAGTACCTTACAGTTTGTTGCGGGGAAATGGAAAAGTGTCATCTTATACCGACTGTTTCAAGAGCGAGTGGGCCGCTACAGTGATTTCAAACGTTGGTTACCCGGTATTTCGGAACGGATGCTGGCGCGGCAACTTCACGAGCTAGTATTAGATGGACTCCTGACCAAAAAGGTTTACGTGGAGATGCCACCGCGAACAGAATATCGGCTGACACCGTTTGGCCAGTCACTTTGGCCAGTAATCACGGCGATGGCGGCTTGGGGTCAGCATTATAACCAAAGCCAGACGGGAGCAACTTCAGCTGACGCATCCGCTAAATAGGTGTAAACTAGAAAGTAATCACGATTTTTAGGAGGAAATGTAATGAGTTTAGAGACCCAACTCAACACAGATTTAAAGACGGCTATGAAGGCCCACGATAAGTTATCCTTAAACGTTATCCGGATGATGAAGGCTGCTTTGACCAACGAAAAGGTTAAGCAAGGCCATGATTTGACCCCTGACGAAGAATTGACGATCGTTTCCCGTGAATTGAAGCAACGTAAGGAATCCATGGAAGAATTCGCCAAAGGTAACCGTGACGACTTGGTAGAAGGCGTTAAGGCCGAAATCGCCATCGTTGAAAAGTACGCGCCTAAGCAAATGAGCGAAGACGAAGTTGCTAAGATCGTCGCTGACAGCATCGCTAAGGTGTCTGCTAGCGGTATGGGTGACTTCGGTAAGGTCATGGGCGTTGTGATGCCACAGGTTAAGGGCAAGGCTGATGGAGCCGTTGTCAACAAGACCGTTAAGGCCCAATTAAACAAGTAAATTCATTAGAATCATCACGGTCGGACCGTGATGATTTTTTTAACGAGGGGGGTGGTCATCATGGCCTTGGTTTATCAGAAATTTGAGCGGCCCACGTCGGCTCAAAATGACCTGTTGTTAAGCGCTGATCCCAGTCAGAGTCTGATTGACAGCTACCTAAAAACGGGAACAGCCTTCGCTGCTAGTGATTCTCGGGGGTTGATTGGCGTGTTGGTGCTCCTGCCGCGCGCCAATCAAATTCTGGAGATTGCCAATCTGGCCGTTACCCCTAGCCGTCAGCGGCAGGGCTACGGCAAGGCCCTCCTGGAGTTTGCCCGGCAGTGGGCCAGCGACCACGGCTATCACATGTTACGGGTGGCCACGGGGACCACGAGCTTCACTCAACTCTATCTCTATCAACGGCAGGGTTATCGCGTCGTGGCGGTGGAGGCCGATTACTTTACGACCCACTACAATCACGATATTATGGAAAACGGCTTGAAGCTTCGGGATCGACTCGTGTTGACCCGAAGAGTTGTGAGCCCAACTGATTAAGAGTGGTGAGGGTGACTGCAACCAGACCGGTCTGAATCGGTGATTAGTGGCAGTTATTGGCGCTTCTCCTGGCTTTTCGCGCGGAATCCTTTTACAATCCCCGGCAGTATGCTAAAATTTGACTATTAGACACTAACTAAAAACAAAGGAGCCACCGTATTTGACTGAAAACACAACGATTGAAAAAGAATATATCTTGGCCCGGCCTGAAGATGAGGTTGCTTTACTGGGAGCGCAGGATCAGTTCGTCACGATCCTTGAAGAAGGCTTGCAAGTAACAATCAAGCCTTTCGGTAATGTGATCAAGGTCTCTGGTGCTGCGGATACGGTCGACCAAACGCTGGCTATCTTGCGCAACATGAGCGACCTACTGGCCAAGGGGATCAAGCTCAACAGTGCCGATGTCATCAGTGCCATGAAGATGGCGGGTAAGGGCACATTGACGTACTTTAAGGATTTCTACAATGAAACGTTGATTAAGGACGCTAAGGGGCGTGCTGTGCGGGTCAAGAACTTTGGCCAGCGCCAGTACATTGACGCCATTAAGCACAACGACATTACCTTTGGGATTGGGCCGGCCGGGACTGGGAAGACCTTCCTAGCCGTTGTCATGGCCGTGGCTGCCCTGAAGCGCGGTGACGTGGAGAAACTGATCATTACCCGTCCCGCCGTGGAAGCTGGAGAAAGCCTGGGGTTCCTGCCTGGGGACTTGAAGGAGAAGGTCGACCCTTATTTGAGGCCAATCTATGATGCCCTGTACGCTATTTTAGGGGCAGAACATACGACCCGCTTGATGGATCGTGGAGTCATCGAAATTGCGCCACTGGCCTACATGCGGGGGCGGACGCTGGAATCAGCCTTCGTCATTTTGGATGAAGCTCAGAACACGACTAACATGCAGATGAAGATGTTCCTGACGCGATTGGGCTTTGGGTCCAAGATGATCGTCAACGGGGACATTTCGCAGATTGACCTGCCGCACAACGCCAAGTCTGGGTTGATTCAGGCTCAGCATATCCTGCAGAATGTGGCGCACATTAACTTTGTGACCTTCAGTTCTGATGATGTGGTCCGGCACCCAGTCGTTGCCAGCATCATTAACGCTTACGAAGCCAACGATACTAAACCAAATGGAGCTAAAAAATAATGGATTTAGAGATTTATGATAAAACCAAAGACGGCGTGCCAGCAAAGCACGTGGACATGATTAAAGATGTTTTGGAATATGCCGGGAAGTATCTTGAACTTGCCGAAAATACCGAAATGTCCGTGACTCTGATGAACAATGAAGACATTCACCGCATCAACAAGCAGTACCGCGGGGTCGATCGGGCAACCGATGTCATTAGTTTTGCGATTGAAGATTCTGAGGATGAAGACGCTGATTTTCCATTAGTCATGGATCCTGAGATGGCCGCCGAGATTCCCGAAAATATCGGTGATATCTTTGTTTCCATGGATAAGGTCGAAGAACAGGCGGAATATCTGGGCCACTCCTACGAACGGGAACTCGGATTTCTCGTGGTCCACGGCTTCTTACATCTGAATGGCTACGATCATATGAAGCCAGAGGATGAGAAGGTCATGTTCAAGCTGCAAGCCGATATCCTCGATGCCTATGGGCTCAAACGATAAGCGCAAGCAGACGGGAAAGAACCGGGCGTTCGTGCAGTCGTTAGGTCACGCGTGGGATGGCCTGCGGGCACTGTTTCATTACGAACGGAATTTCCGGAAGCACTTGGCAGTAGGAACGCTGGCGGTGATTGCCGGCATTATTTTAAGACTAACGTTAAATGAGTGGCTGTGGCTGGTGCTCGCCATCTTCTTGGTGTTGATCGCCGAAACGCTCAATACGATTGTTGAGGCTGTCGTCGACCTAGTGGTGGGCACGACCTATCACGATTTGGCGAAACGGGCCAAGGATGTGGCCGCCGGTGGGGTCTTACTCGCCGCGACTTTTGCCATCATTGTCGGCGCACTCGTCATGCTGCCAGCGCTGAGTCGTTGGTTCTAAGTGGAGGAAAATATGGATAATCCAAATTATAAATCAGGCTTCGTGGCTATCGTTGGCCGGCCCAATGTGGGAAAATCAACGTTTTTAAACCGCGTGATCGGTCAAAAGATCGCTATCATGTCGGACACCGCGCAAACTACGCGGAATAAGATTCAAGGGATCTACACGACGGATGAAGCGCAGATCGTCTTCATTGATACGCCGGGGGTCCACAAGCCTAAGAGTAAGCTGGGCGACTACATGGTGCAGTCCGCAATGTCGGCTTTGAACGAAGTCGACGCCGTCCTGTTCATGATCAACGCTGCTGAAAAACGGGGGGCCGGGGATAACTTTATCATTGACCGTCTGAAGGGCATCAAGGCACCGGTCTACTTGTTGATCAATAAGATCGATCAGATTCATCCGGACGACCTGCTGGCCATCATGGAACAGTATAAGACGGCGCTGCCATGGAAGGCCGTTTACCCCATTTCCGCGCTTGAAGGCAATAACGTGGATGAATTTCTGGGTGACTTGGTTGACGAGATGCCAAACGGTCCCCAATACTACCCTGAAGATCAGGTGACCGATCACCCAGAACGTTTCGTGGTCAGTGAACTGATTCGCGAAAAAATCTTCATGTTGACGCGTGAAGAAGTGCCACATTCAGTGGCGGTTGAAATCGAAAGCATGAAGCAAAAGGATGAAGATCACGTGCACATCGAAGCCACAATCATCGTCGAACGGCCGACCCAAAAAGGTATTATGATCGGCAAGGGTGGCAGTATGCTCAAGAAGATCGGCACGATGGCCCGGCGCGACATTGAACACTTGTTGGGAAGCAAAGTCTACCTGCAACTGTGGGTCAAGGTCCAACCAAACTGGCGTGACAAGGCAACGTTGTTGAAGAGCTATGGTTACCGCAAGGACGACCTGTAAAGCAACTGTATTTGAAAGAAAGCGGGGATGACGGTGGCACGTAATGTGACGGATTTTCACGGCATCCTGCTGTTTCGGCGCGACTATGCTGAGCGGGACTTCCTGATTAAGTTTTTGACGCGGGAGTTCGGCAAGAAGATGTTTCTGGTGCGTGGTGCCAAGAAGAAGGGCTTCAAGATGGTCGCGGATATCCTACCGTTTACGGTGGGCAGTTACGTGGGGGACATTGCCGATGATGGCTTGTCCTATATTCGTACGGCCAGGGAGACCAGCCAGTATCAGAATATTAGCGCGGACATTTTTAAAAATGCCTACGCCACGTATATCATGAGCCTGGTGGATGCCGCCTTTCCCGATAGTCAGCCGTTACCCGAGTGGTATCACCGGGTGCAGCGTGCACTGACGCTGATTGACGATGGTGTGAATGCGTCGATTGTGACCAATATCATGGAAATTCAGTTGATGCCGGCCTTTGGGGTAGCGCCACAGCTCCAAGGCTGTGCGGTCTGTGGTAGAAATGATCTACCCTTTGATTATTCGGAAAGCTACGGCGGCCTGTTGTGCCAGCAGCATTGGCAGATGGACCCACGCCGGCTTCATCTGAATCAGCGGACAATTTATTACCTGCGGCAGTTCTCGGTGCTCGACCTGGATAAGCTCCACACGATTAGCGTGAAGCCTCAAACGGAGCACGCCCTGCGGCAATTGATGGATGAAATCTACGACAGCCAGATTGGGGTTCATCCCAAGAGTAAACGGTTCTTGGATCAGATGCAGTCCTGGTCGGCGCGGTTGATGCCGTTGAAGGATAAGTCGGATGACACAGTGAACTAATTGTCTGAAGGCGTCCGTTTTCTAACAATAGAAATATTCAAGTGAAGGAAGGCCGTGATTTTTTAATCACGGCCTTTTTCGTTTAAGACGGCGAATTTTATAATCAAGTTA
>NZ_AZCZ01000050.1 GCF_001434055.1 Levilactobacillus parabrevis ATCC 53295
GTTTTTAAACGGGCGTGGTTGACTTAGAGTAGAAATAGCGTCCCGCTGTTTAAGAAGGACAGCGTCTCATTTTAAAAGCTATCCTAGCCGGAAGAGACCAGAGATGATTAAGCCAAAGCACCCATTGGATCCCATGGTGCCAAGACCGTTGGTTCTTCAGTTTCTTGCGTCTTCTTTAAGTTGTCAGGCAGGAATTGCTTGTTGACGACGACTTGGTAGCAGTATTCGTCCATCCAGGCGTCACTCATCACGAAGTAACCCTTCGTGCCGACCTTTTCACCCCAGGAGTTTTCAACCTTCCACTTGGTTGGTTGGCCATCGACTAAGTCGACACCAGTCAAGACCATGGCGTGGGTCATCATGCTTTCCCCGTAGTCCAGGCGTTCTGCCTTGGTCGTGGAGAAGTCGATGTTGAAGAGGGCATCCTTGTCGTAGAACTTGGTGTCCATGATCCCCTTTTGACGTTCTGAGGATTGACCGACGTCACAACCGAACCAGACGGATTGGCCAGCTTGTAATTGCTTGATGGCCAAGGCTTTGAAGTCCTTCATCGTGACATTTAAATGCTTCACTTGACGGCCGTTGACCACGTTACCCAGCATTTCAACCGTGTAGGTGTGGTTGTAAGGCTTGTCGTCAGTAGGAGCGTTGATGATGGAAACGTAATCGCTCAGGTCCCAGTTGACGTACTTGTCGAAGAAGGACTTTGGCGTTAAGCCCTTGTCGATGTGGTAGTTCTTGTCGTCGTCGCGGTATTCGAAATCAAATTCGCTAACGGGTTCGCCGAGTGAGAAGCTCAGTAAGCGGTAAACTTCACCAAGCATCTTGTCTTTAGCAGCGGCAATGTCAGCATCGCTGGCTTTGTCGGCAACTAACTTACGTAAAGTTACGGCGTCTTTCCGCAGCTTTAAGTTCAGCGTGCTGTTGAGCTCGCTAGACTTGGAACTGTTGTAAGTTTCAGGCATAACGGACTTAGGCACGATCCCGTACTTTTCAATGATGGCACATAGCATGTCCCATTGACCACCATCTTGTTGTGGGGTAGCCATTAAGAAGGCGACCTTACGGCTAGAGGTTGGTTGGTCAGCGGTGGCCAAGACGTTTTCGTAGAAGTAGTTGGCTTTTTCAAATTTGTCCCAGAAGTTGGTGTAGTTTTGAGATAATTCAAAGTCACTTAAGTTGAAGAGGTCGGCTAAATGATGACGCATCGTGTTCAATGCGGCAAACATCCAGCAACGACCACTTTGCTTTTGGTTAGCAACTTTCCCAGTATCCAAATCGATGGAGAAGACGGGAGTCATGTCGGTTTCAGAAGCATAATCGGCAGAGGTTGCTAAGATTCCTTGATGGCTGACGGCGCGTTCCAAAACCTTTGCGGTGGGGTCGGCAGCTAAAGCTTGTTGATAACGGGCGGTTTGGTCCGCCGTAATTTCTTTACTCAATGACGTCACTCTCCTAACTTATTTCTCTCATTGTACTCCAATATTCTCATTTTTTGTATAGATACCCGAAAGTTGTTTAAAAAATGGACGAGCGGACCTCAGTAAGAGCGGTGCTAACGGGATTTTGAATCAAAAAGGACCCCGCAATACGATTCGTATCGAGGAGTCCTACCACAAAGAATTAAATTGAATGATCCCTGGATAGTCGGACAGGCTTAGTCGTAATTAAGATGCTTGTCCTGATCGAGGGTGTTGATTTCGGCAATTTCAGCGGCTGTTAAGTTGAAACCGGAAATTTCGAAATTTTCCTTAACTCGTGCTGGCTTGGAGGACTTAGGGAAGACCACGAAGCCCGTGTCAACTTGCCACCGTAAAACAATTTGAGCGGGTGACTTGCCATACTTTTCAGCTAACTTGGTAATCACGGGGTCTTCAAGAATTAAGTGACCGTGACCGATTGGGGAGTAACCTTCGTTGATCAAACCATTGTCCGTATCGAACTTACCTAATTCGGCTTGTACCTTGTAAGGGTGGCGTTCGATTTGGTTGACCATTGGCTTAACCTTAGCCATGGCAAAGACTTGTTCAAGTTGACTTTCGGAGAAGTTGGAGACACCGATAGCCCGAACCTTCTTTTGTTGGTAGAGGGTTTCTAAGGCGCGCCAAGTATCCAGGGTCAGCTCGAAGTTTTCTTCGTTTGGCCAGTGGATCAGGTATAAGTCCAAGTAGTCCAGTTGCAGGTCGGCTAGCGTCTTGTCAAAGGCAGCCAAGGTCTTGTCGTAGCCTTGATCAGCGTTCCAAACCTTGGACGTGATGAACAGGTCAGAACGGTCAATACCGGAAGCCTTGATGGCTGCACCAACGGCTGGTTCGTTGCCGTAGATGTGTGCACAGTCGAGATGCCGATAGCCGGCGTCTAAGGCCGTCTTGATTGCTGCTGGAACATCCTTACTGTCAATTAAGTAAGTTCCGAATCCTAACATTGGAATGGTAACGCCGTTGCTTAATTGTGTCGTTTCCATGTAATTACCTCGCTCTACAAATATTTTAAAGTATCTAAACACATACAACTATGATACACTACTGCGCCAATAGTTTCATGGATAGACCCTTACCGATTACGACAGAGCGATACGATGATCGCCATTAAAAAATCACCCACGCAATTCGATCGTAGAATTGGTGGGTGACTATTAAATCTTTAATTGGTGAGGATTAGTCGCGAGCGTTCAAGACTTCTGGACCGTCTTGACGACCAACGATAACCGTGTTGACCGTGTCTAAGAACAGACCGTGTTCAACAACACCCACGATGCCATTCAAGGTGTTGGCTAAGTCGTGGGGATGATCGATGCGACCCAAGTGTAAGTCGATGATGTAGTTCTTGGAGTCGGTCAAGACGTGGCTACCGTCTTCGTTCATCCGGAAACTAGGGTGTAAGTCCATCTTGTCCAACTTTTCCAGGACGTGGCTAGAACCGAATGGAATAACTTCTAGTGGTAGTGGGAACTTGCCTAAGTGGTGAACCATCTTGCTTTCGTCAACGATCCACATGTTCTTCGTGGAGTTGATTGCAACGATCTTTTCCCACAGGTGAGCGGCACCGCCACCCTTAATCCCTTGGAAGTTGTCGTCAATTTCGTCGGCACCATCGATGGTTAAGTCGAGGTGGTCAACTTCATCCAGTTGTTTGATGGTGATGCCCAGGGATTCGGCTTGCTTAGCGGAGCGGTCTGATGTTGCGACCCCCACAATGCTTAAACCTTCTTCTTTGACGCGCTTACCTAGAGCGTCGATCATGTAACGAACGGTCGAGCCGGTTCCGATTCCTAAAATCATGCCATCCTTCACGTACTTGACGGCTTCTTGGCCAACGAGGGCTTTTAATGCGTTTTGATCCATCTTAACTACTCCTCTTCTATGTGTTCTGGGTGTAAGGCAACTGGTCGCACGGCATCCGCACCGCTAACGGGCAACTGATGCGCCGCTAGAAAATCGGCGGGGTGGGTCGCAAAGTAACGCTTGGCGTACGGGTCCAGTAATTTCACACTGACTTTAGCGGTTGTTGCCAGTTGGGTAAAACGTTTTATCAGTTGCTCAGCTAACGCGGTAGCGGGCTGGGCAGGGCGTACAAAAATCTGCTCGAGAACCCAAGTGGATTCATCTAAACGCAGGTAGTGCAAACTTGCCAGTAGCCGTTCGTCGTCAACGATTGTCAGCTCACCCGGACGTTCCGTAGTCGTCATGGTTATTTGCTCCTTTCGTGACCAGATTCACTCCTAATTTTGGTCTATCCGCGGGGCCTTGTCAACTAATTTTCGCTGGCGAATAATTTTGCTGGCATTCTTACGGAAAGGTAGGTACTCTAGTAAGAGGTTAGTCGAATTCTGACCGTATTTGTATTTTGCGGATAGGGTGTTAGAATGGACGGTCATAGCCGCAATATCGGCCATGATTAATTGTAGAAAAGTAAATGGCTATCAATTGAAATTAAGACAAAACTCAAAGGAGTGGCACGATGCATCGAGGATTTGAAATTGTCAGCAAGTATGAGGATCAAGGCATCAACGTTCCTTATCGAACCACACAACAGGCTGCGGGGTATGACTTCGAGTGTGCCGAGGACTTCACGTTGCCCTCAATTTGGCGACATGATCTGCTTCACGCGTTCAAACGGCTCTGGCACCGTGATCCCTTAACGACGGAGGAATTGGTCGCGGGTCAGCATGACTTGAAGCCTTGGCTGGTACCCACGGGCGTTAAGGCTTACATGGCGCCCGGTGAGGTGCTCTTGCTGGCGAACCGTTCGAGTAATCCCCTGAAGCACAATCTGATTCTACCCAATGGGGTCGGTGTGATTGATGCGGACTACTATAATAATGAAAAGAACGAGGGCGAGATCTTCGTTCAGTTGGTCAACGTGGGCCTGAAGGATCAAGTGATCAAGAAGGGACAACGCATTGCTCAGGGGATATTCATGCCATTTCTGTTGGCCGACGGAGAGCGGATTCCAAGTCAACAACGGACTGGTGGATTTGGGTCCTCTGATCGCAACTAAATCTTTACATTTGAAGCTGATAGACTAGTGGGGAAACACCCCCGAGATATGCTAAAATGAAAGTGCTGAAAGTAAACGGATAAGGGGGATGAACGTGGCTAAAACGAAAACGAAATTTGTCTGTCAGAATTGTGATTATAGCTCCCCCCGGTACCTGGGACGCTGCCCCAATTGCGGGGAGTGGAACACCATGGTCGAAGAGGTTATCACGCCGGCTGCGGCCAAGCCTCAGTCAACACGAACAACGGTGACTGGTGAGCATTCTAAGCCACAATTGATGAATGACATCAAGCACACGACGGAAATGCGGGTCAAGACTCAAATGAACGAACTTAACCGGGTGCTGGGTGGCGGTATCGTACCCGGGTCATTGATCCTGATTGGTGGAGATCCCGGTATTGGGAAATCGACGCTGTTGCTCCAAGTGTCCGGCCAGTTGAGTGCGACCGGGGGCAAGGTGCTCTACGTGTCCGGGGAAGAAAGTGCTTCGCAGATCAAGATGCGTGCCGACCGGTTAGTCGTCAATAGCGACAACATCTACCTCTATCCGGAGACGGACATGGCTAGTATTCGGGCCAACATTGAAGAGATGCAACCAGATTACGTGGTCATTGACTCCGTGCAAACCATGCAGGCCCCAGGGATCGAATCGGCAATTGGGTCGGTTTCTCAGATTCGGGCGGTTACTGGTGAGCTGATGCAGATTGCCAAGACTAACGGCATTACGATCTTTGTCGTGGGTCACGTGACTAAGGGTGGCGCGATTGCCGGTCCTAAGATTCTGGAACACATGGTGGATACCGTGCTGTACTTTGAAGGGGACCTGCATCACACCTACCGGATTCTGCGAGCGGTCAAGAACCGATTTGGCTCGACCAATGAGCTGGGAATCTTTGAAATGCGTGAGGGTGGTCTCTATGAGGTGGCCAATCCTTCGGAGATCTTCTTGGAGGAACGGCTAAAGGATGCGACTGGTTCGGCCATTGTAGTTTCGATGGAAGGAACTCGGCCTATCCTGGTCGAAGTGCAAGCACTGATTTCACCATCGGTCTTCGGTAACGCCCAACGGACATCGAGTGGCTTGGATCGCAACCGAGTGGCTTTACTGATGGCCGTATTGGAGAAGCGCGCCAACCTGATGCTTCAGAATCAAGACGCTTTCCTGAAGGCCGCCGGTGGTGTGAAGTTGGATGAACCAGCAATTGACTTGGCGATTGCCATGAGTATTGCCTCCAGTTACCGTGACACGGCAACGGAACCTAGTGACTGTTTCGTGGGTGAAGTGGGGTTGACTGGTGAAATTCGCCGGGTCAGCCGCATTGAGTCCCGGGTAGCAGAAGCCAAGAAGCTTGGATTCAAACGAATCTTCGTGCCTAAGAACAACATGCAAGGATGGAATCCACCGGCCGGCATCAAGGTCGTCGGAGTCTCAACCCTGCGTCAGGCATTGAAACTGGCACTGGATATTTAATTTAGTTGAGGGCTATTTTTAAGAGTGTGTCGGATCACATGAGAGCTGGGACACTTGAATTAGTCCCAATGTGGTTGCAATAAGTATTATTGGGTAAAAACTAGTTTAGCCGGAGGAAGACAGGGATGGAACCAGCCGTGAAGGTGGCGTTAGCTGGCGTTTAGCCAGGTTACACCACGGACGCGTTTGAAGACTCGTTGATTCTTACGAGGCTTCAAACCGAGGCTCAAGACCGATTCACAGGCTTGGGCCGGTCCTCACAGCAGGTGGAATCCCTGTCAGCNTCAGCCGTAGGCGCTGTTAGCTACGAATTTTTGTACAAATTATGGTGATTTGAAAGGAGGTGAACGTATGCGTAAGAAAACAGTTATTCTCGTGATCTTCGCCATCCTAGGTGGTGTCATGGGGGTGGCGTACCTTTCTCGCTTTTGGCACCTCATTGGGATGAACAGTCCGCTCGTCAACAACATCTTAGTTAACATTTTAGTTGGTGCAATTATTTTCCTCATTCTGGGGTTGTTGTTTGCTGGACTGATCATGCGGGTGGTCAATAAGCTAGAAGCCTATCTCAATAAACAGAATCCAATGACGATTCTCTTTGGCAGCTTGGGCGCAATTATCAGTTTAGCGTTGGCCCTGCTGATTTCGTCGTTTCTTTTCCGGGTGCCATCGTTTTTCATCAGTACCTTCATTCCGTGGATTCTGATGCTGTTGTTTGGGTATCTCGGTTTCCGGATCGGGACGCGACTGAGTAAGGTCCGTGCCGAAGAGTGGCGTAAGTTGTTCCAGTCACGGAGCAAGAAAGCTAGCGAAGAGGAATCTAAGAAAGTCATCGATAAACAAACGGAACCCAACTTCCATCATTATAAGATCTTGGATACCAATATTTTAATCGATGGTCGGATCTATGATTTGGCCAAGACGGGGTTCCTGGAAGGGACATTGTTGGTTCCTAACTTCGTGTTGTATGAATTGCAGTACATCGCGGATTCCAGCGACTCCATCAAACGGGTTCGTGGACGTCGGGGGTTAGATATCTTAAATAAACTCCAGAACGAAAACATCATGCCGATTGAAATGTACGAAGGTGACTTTGAGGATATTCCCGAAGTCGACAGTAAATTGATTCGACTGGCCAAGGAAAATGGTGGGGTGATCGTCACCAATGATTACAACTTGAACAAGGTTATCCAGTTCCAAAACGTTCAAGTCCTCAACATTAATTCCTTAGCTAACGCCCTGAAACCCCGGGTAATTCCGGGTGAAAACCTGCACGTTATGGTGGTTAAGAACGGGACCGAACGGCAGCAAGGGGTTGCCTATCTTGATGATGGCACGATGGTCGTCGTCGAAGATGGGAAGTACTTCATCAACAAGCAGTTGGATGTGGTCGTAACGAGTGCCATTCAGACCGATGCTGGGCGGATGATCTTTGCCAAGCCCGTGCATTCCAGCAGAAACATTGAAGAGGATGCCGGGGGCAAGGGCCAATCGAAGAAACCGAAACGGTCGCGGTAAATAACCGCTTACTTGAGATTTCTGGGAGAGATTAAGGGTCACACCTTTATTTTTCCGGTTTGTCATTGTACACTAAGAACAATGTGTCATCTCACAGATGGCAGTTAAACACTAAATTACGTAAATAATGGAGAAAGAGGCGCAAACGTTTTGGCGAAAAATTCAATTCGGGTTCGGTACGCACCGAGTCCTACCGGTCATTTGCACATTGGTAATGCCCGGACAGCGATCTTTAATTACTTATTTGCCCGGCACAACAAGGGTAAGTTCATCATCAGAATCGAAGATACCGATACTAAGCGGAACATCGCGGATGGTGAAAGAAGCCAACTGGAAAACCTGAAGTGGTTAGGTTTGGACTGGGATGAAGGTCCCGATGTTGGTGGCGACTACGGTCCCTACCGGCAATCAGAACGGCGCGACATTTACACGCCACTGATCCAACAACTGATCGATGAAGGCAAGGCCTACGAATCTTACCGGACGGAAGATGAATTACAAGCCGACCGTGAAGCCCAAAAGGCCCGCAAAGAAATGCCACACTACGAATATGAATACGCTGGTATGGATGAAGCCGAAAAGCAAGCCGCTATCGATGCCGCTAAAGCTAAGGGCTTGAAGCCAGTTATTCGTTTCCGCGTGCCAAAGGATGAAATCTTTGCTTGGGATGACATGGTTAAGGGTAACGTTTCCTTTAACTCTGACACCATTGGTGGGGACTTCGTTATTGCTAAGCGCGATGGGATGCCAACGTACAACTTCGCCGTTGTTGTTGACGACCACAAGATGGCCATCAGCCACGTTTTCCGTGGGGACGACCACGTTGCCAACACGCCTAAGCAATTGATGATCTACCAAGCCTTTGGTTGGGAAGCACCTAAGTTTGGTCACATGAGCCTGATCATCAGCAAGGACACCGGTAAGAAGTTGTCCAAGCGTGACGAATCCGTGCTCCAATTCATCGAACAATACCGTGACTTGGGTTACCTGCCAGAAGCCATGTTCAACTTCATTCTGTTGTTGGGCTGGTCTCCAGTTGGGGAAGATGAAATCTTTAACCGTAAGCAATTCATCAAGATGTATGATGAAACGCGTCTGAGTTCATCCCCCGCAACCTTTGACAGTGACAAGCTGGACTGGTTGAACAACCGTTACGTGAAGGATGCTGACGAAAGCACCATCGTGGACTTGGCCTTGAAGCAATTGATCAAGGCGGGGAACGTTCCTGCTAACCCAGACACGAACACCATCGAATGGTCGCGTCAATTGATCAACCTGTACAAGCAACAAATGAGCTACATGGCACAGATCAACGACATGGCTTCCGTCTTCTTCCAAGAACCAGAACAAGTTTCTGGCGCTGCACTGGAAGAAATCAGCAATGACACGGCACCAGTTGTCTTAAAGGCATTCGCTGAAGAAATCGAAAAGCTTGATCTGTTTGATTCCGTTGAAATCTTCCACGTGATCAAGCGGGTTCAAGCCAAGACCGGTATCAAGGGTCGTCAATTATGGATGCCAATCCGAATTGCCGTAACCCACGAAATGCACGGTCCAGAATTACCTGAATCAATTGAATTAGTCGGCCGTAAGACCGCATTACAACACATTCACCAAACTTTGGCCCAACTCGAAGGCTAACGTTTTGGTAAAGAAGCCGAATGAGGGGCCATTGGCCGTCCATTCGGCTTTTTGCTAACCGCTCTGGTATGCTACAATGGAGCTAACTCATTCGACATCCTGGGACTGGTGGCTATGTCACCTCCCGGGCGGTCCTGAAGATACTGATTGGATACCAATGCGTGCGTAAGTTCATATCATTTATGAGGGACTAGACAATTGCGTGGGGGATAGGTCAGTGTAAGCCGGAGGTTGGTTCTGGAGATGCTCAGGTGTGTCGTTTTCCTTGGCCGAGTGATTTGCTCGGTCTAGGAAAAGGCCAAGCTTGAAGACTCGTGTTCTGTGCGAGGCTCCAAGTTGTGCCCACCCGTTCCAGTATCTCCAGAACCAACCGGGAGGCGAAGTCGATTGCTGCCCACTCAGCGATGTCGAAACGAAGCAATATATAAAGGTTACGCGAAAGGAGCCTCGCGATGCTCAAAGTATTTAATACCATGACCCGCCAGAAAGAGACCTTCGAACCCATCACTCCCGGAGTGGTTAACATGTATGTGTGTGGTCCGACTGTCTATAACTATATTCATATTGGGAACGCGCGAAGTGCCATTGCTTTTGACACGATTCGGCGTTACTTCGAATATCGCGGCTATCAAGTGAAGTACATTTCTAACTTTACCGATGTCGACGATAAAATGATCAATCAAGCGAAAAAATTAAACATTACCGTTCCCGAATTGGGTGATCGGTTCATCAAAGCCTTCAAGGAAGACACGGCTGCATTGAACATCGAACCAGCAACCGCTAACCCGCGGGCTACGGAACACATTCCCGAAATCATTGAATTCGTGCAGGACCTGATCGACAAGGGCTACGCTTATCCAGTTGATGGGGATGTTTATTACCGGGCACACAAGTTTGCCCATTACGGCGAATTGTCCCATCAGGACCTGAATGAGCTCGAAGAAGGGGCTTCTCAGCACACCAACGATGAAGAGACGGCGCGTAAGGAAGATCCTGTCGACTTTGCGCTCTGGAAGGGGGCTAAGCCGGGTGAAATCTCCTGGCCGTCTCCTTGGGGTGCGGGTCGACCTGGTTGGCACATCGAGTGCTCCGTCATGTCAACGCACTACCTCGGTGATACCTTTGATATCCACGGTGGTGGTGAAGACCTGACCTTCCCCCACCATGAAAATGAAATCGCACAGAGCGAAGCCAAGACGGGGAAGACGTTCGTCCACTACTGGTTACACAACGGTTTTGTGACGGTCGGCGACGAGAACGAAAAGATGAGTAAGTCACTAGGCAACTTCGTGACGGTTCACGACATCTTGAAGACCATCGACCCGCAGACGTTGCGTTTCTTCATGGCTACGACCCAGTACCGACGGCCAATTCAATACAGCCAACGGAACCTGGACACGGCGGCGCGGAACCTGGAACGGCTTCAGACCTCATACAACAACATGGGATATCGTCTGAAGGATGCCGAAGATGGCAATGATCCGAAGGTTGAGCAGGAAATTCGGCAGATCATCGCGGACTATAACGATGCCATGGACGACGACTTCAACGTGCAAAACGGGGTTGCCGAGGTTCATGACCTAGCGCGGTTGGGTAACGTGTATGCTGAACGGCCAGTGGTCTTTAGTGGGACGCTGACGTTTATTCGCCAGACCTTAGCCGACCTGCTCAGCGTGTTCGGTGTGGAACTGGCAGAAGCCGACGCGTTGGGTGATGATCGAATTCAGGCACTGATCGATGAACGGTTGGCTGCCCGGAAGAACCGGAACTTTGAACGTAGTGATGAAATTCGTGAACAACTGAAGAGCCAAGGAATTATCTTGGAAGACACGCCCCAAGGGACGCGTTGGAGAAAGGGAAATTAATGACTGAACAAACAGAACAAGTCGATTTTCGACAATTAAACGGGGTCGCACTGGCCTACATGGGCGATGCCGCCTACGAAGTAATTATTCGTCAACACCTGATTGCGGAGGGACTAGCTAAGCCTAACCATCTGCAGAAGAAGGCGACCCATTACGTCTCAGCGAAGGCGCAAGCCGCACTGATCGACCTGATGGAAAAGGATGGCATCTTAAGTGATGACGAGTGGACGATGTTTAAGCGTGGGCGCAATGCCAAGAGTTACACGCACGCCAAGAACACGGACGTCGTGACCTACCGTATTTCTACCGGGTTTGAAGCCTTGATGGGCTACTTAGCACTCAGTGGACAACAGGACCGGGTCAACGAATTGGGTAAATGGTGCATTGAACAAGTAGAAGCGGGGCGGACTGAATAATGAATCCAGAAAACGAAACGAACGACGTATCTAACGATTTTGTCATCGGCCGGCATCCAGCCGTTGCCGCATTGCGTAGCCAACAGACCATCAACAAGGTTTTCTTGCAGAGTGGGTTGAAGGCCGAGGCGATTGACGAGATTCGTCAATTGGCCAAGAAGCGTCACTTGGTGATCTCAGAAGTGCCTAAGCAAAAGCTGGACCAACTGACGGATCATCAGAATCACCAAGGGGTAGCCCTGGGTGTTGCGGCGTTTGAATATGCTAGTATCGATGACCTGTTCGCTAAGGCCGAAGCAGCCGGTGAGGCGCCCTTCTTCCTGATCCTGGATGGTGTCGAAGATCCCCACAACCTGGGGTCTATCTTGCGGACGGCCGACGCCAGTGGCGTTCACGGGGTAATCATTCCCAAGCGCCGCGCCGTTGGGTTGACCTCGACCGTTGCTAAGACCTCGACTGGGGCTATTGAAACGGTGCCGGTTGCTCGGGTCACTAACCTGGTCAACACGGTTCATGAACTGAAGGAACGGGGCATGTGGATCTTTGGGACCGACATGGAAGGTTCCGACTACCGGGACTGGAACGCCAAGGGCGCCGTTGGTCTGATCATTGGTAACGAGGGTAAGGGAATTTCTCGCTTGCTCAAGGAAACGGTTGACGAGATGCTGACGATTCCAATGGTTGGGTCCGTGCAAAGCCTAAACGCTAGTGTGGCTGCTGGCCTGCTGATGTATCAAGGCTTCAGTTCTCGACACCCAGTCCAACACTGAACGAAGGGATGAGCGTGGGAAAATGAAAGAAGATATTCTTATTGTCGACGCCTATAACATGATCGGCAACTGGCCCAAGCTCAACCGGCTAAAGCTCAGTGATCGGTTACCGGAGGCCAGGGACTTACTCCTGTCCATGTTGGCAAACTATAAAAAGCTACGGGACGCGTCAATTACCGTGGTTTTTGACGCGATGTATGTACCCGGTATCTCCAAGAGTTATCGGCAGTTCGATCTGGAAGTCGTCTGGACGAACCGTGACGAGACGGCGGATAGCTATATTGAAAAGCTAGCCAAGGAGCGTCAGACACGGTTTACCCAGGTGACGGTCGCCACCAGTGATCAGGCCGAACAGTGGACCATCTTTTCAGAGGGGGCCCTGCGGATTCCTGCCGGAGAGCTGTTGCGTGACATCGAACGGGCGCAAAATGAGGTTAAACAGACTGCCCGTGAGTTTGCGGATAAGGGCTTAGTACGTAAGTCGCCGTGGAACGACCAGCAGTTATACAAGCTGGAAAAATTGCGGGACCAAATGATGGCGCGCCCAGACCGTGACCACCGACCAAAGCACTAGCTGTCATACGTTAGTGTGGGTTGGGATTTACTCTATAGAATACTAATCGCAAATTGCAAGAACAAGTTAGT
>NZ_AZCZ01000051.1 GCF_001434055.1 Levilactobacillus parabrevis ATCC 53295
TTGGGCCATTGTCTTCGCCATAAGTCGCCACCTCCTTTTGCTTGATGGTAGCATAGCATATGAGCATACTGTATTCACAGCAAAATGGCTTATAATAATATTTATGAAGGTATCATATGAGCAAGAAAATCGTAGAAAACTACATTGCCAGTCAGCAAAAGGCATAGCGGCATTCATCCTTTGTTTAAAAACAAGGGAATTCTGCCTAATTTATATTNAAAATCGTAGAAAACTACATTGCCAGTCAGCAAAAGGCATAGCGGCATTCATCCTTTGTTTAAAAACAAGGGAATTCTGCCTAATTTATATTAAACTTATCTAGGGGAGTCGTCTGTCAAAATGAAAACATTACGTAACATCTTAAGCTGGATCGTCCCAATCGTGGTCGCCGCAGCCCTGGTTCTGCTCGTGCGGACCTACGGCGTCGAAGTGGTCAAGGTCTCCGGCGGTTCCATGGAACCCAACCTGGCCGACACGGAGCGAATGATTGTGGTCAAGCCTCTCAGCGTCAAGCGCCTGAGCGTCATCGTCTTTGATGCTTACGGGGAAGATCCTAACGCCGCCAAGAACACCAACTACGTCAAACGGGTCATCGGGATGCCAGGTGACAAGGTCGTGAGCAAGAACGGCTACATCTACGTGAACAATAAGAAGGTCAACCAGTCCTTCATCAGTAAGTCTGAGCGGACGACTGGAACCGGAAACTGGACGCTAAGTAGTCTAGCCAAGGCACACAACTGGTCCTACAAGGGGAACGCGGTGCCTAAAGGCCACTACTTCGTGTTGGGTGACCACCGGAGTATCTCTGAGGACGGCCGTGCCTGGGGCTATGTCGATGCCGATAAGATCATGGGTGTCGTCAAAGTACCTTTCTGGCAAGGAACTAAGGAACATCGGGTCAACGTGAACGGGATGGCGAGTTAGTTATCTCGTAAGCCTAATTATGAGGTGCCACCAAGAAAAATTGGTGACACCTTTTTTTGTGCTGAAGAACCGTTACAACAGCATTGGCGGGGTTTGCCATCACAATTCGTGTAACCGTTTTCTATTATTTGGTTGCATTTTCTATTTTTATGGATTATTATGGGAACGTTCCCATGGAAGCGTTCCCATAATAATTAAGAGGTGTTTATCGTGACAAAAGCTAACTGGTGGCAACACGGTGTCGGCTATCAAATCTATCCCAAGAGTTTCTTTGATGCAAACGGTGATGGAATTGGTGACTTAGCCGGTATTAAAGAAAAAATCGATTACTTAGATTCCCTGAACATTGACTTTGTTTGGCTCTGCCCAATCTACAAATCTCCCGGCGTAGATAACGGTTACGACATCGCCGACTACCGCGATGTTGATCCGCAGTACGGTTCGATGGCCGACTTAGATATTCTCATTCAAGAACTACATAATCATCATATCAAAATCGTCATGGACATGGTCCTTAACCACTCTTCCGATCAAAATCAATGGTTTCTAGATGCTAAACGCGACGTCAACAGTAAGTACCATGATTATTACATTTGGAAGAAAGGAAAAAACGGTGGTACTCCTAACAACTGGACATCCCTCTTTGGCGGCTCAGCTTGGCAATACAACGAAGCTACTGATGAATATTACTATCACCTGTATGCTAAGCAACAGCCTGATTTAAACTGGGAAAACCCACAACTACGGCATGAGATGCACGCTATCATTAAGTTTTGGATCAAAAAAGGGATCGATGGTTTCCGCCTAGACGCTATCACCCATCTCAAAAAGCTTCAAACTTTTGAAGACGTCGATAATCCCGACCAAGCCTCACGAAACATCCCCGGCATTGAGGTCTTCCTACGCGAACTCAAGAAAATCTACGATGACTATGGTGTCATGACTGTCGGCGAAGTTGGCGCCGTCCCACCAGAATCGGCCATCAAGTGGGTCGATCCCGACACGGGCTATATGGACCTACTCTTCCAGTTCGACCACGTTAACTTTGGTGACGCGCACAAGTTTGACTTCGCCACGAAATCCATCCCCACCGTTAAAGAAAAATTGACCGCCTGGCAAACTGCTGCGGCCACTCAAGGTAATCTGGGTCTGTTCATCGAAAATCATGATCTCCCCCGTGCCGTTTCCTACTTTGGTAGCGAAGAAAAGGCCTACCGCAACCGTTCTGCCAAGGCCGTGGGTCTCATGTACTTTATGATGAAAGGAACCCCCTTTATCTATCAAGGCCAAGAGTTGGGAATGATCAACGACCACATCGCGTCCATCAATGATGTCACCGATATTGACAGTCTACGGCACTATCGAGAAAGAATCCAATCCGGATATAATACACAAATGGCACTGCACGAGGTCGCTTTCAAGGGCCGGGATAATGCCAGAACGCCAATGCAATGGTCGGCCAAGCCACTGGCTGGTTTCTCTAAAAACACCTCCTGGATCAAAGTTGCCGACTCCTTCAAAACGATTAATGTCGCCGAAGAAGAATCAGACTCACAGTCGGTTCTGAACTTTTATCGCAAATTAATTAACTTGAAAAAAACAGATGCAACGTTACAGGATGGTCAGTACACGCTCGACCCCACAACAGCTAAGAACGTCATTGCTTACCGGCGTTTTGATGCCAAAGCAACTTGGATAGTCGTTGCCAACCTATCAAATACGGTTGAAACCTATCAACTTCCACAAGACCTAACCAACCATGCCTACCAAGCTGTCTTAGGCAATAACGGTTGCACCATTCAGCAACAGGATCAATTAGACCTAGCCGCTTGGGGCGCTATCCTGTTAAAATTTGAGAAATAGGAGTGAACAAAATGGAAAAAAGTAGTCTTCCCAAACTTCCCGTCAGCAAGATTTGGCTGATCAACTTTGGTTTCTTAGGGGTCCAGATGGCCTTCTCCCTACAAAGTTCAAACATGAGCCGAATCTTTCAAACTTTGGGTGCGAATCCCAATAATCTGGGCTTTTTCTTCCTAGTGCCCCCTCTAGCCGGATTAATCATCCAACCATTGATTGGAAAATTCTCCGACAGAACCTGGGTGCCACACCTAGGCCGGCGAATTCCTTACTTAATTGCCGGAATTCTCGTTGCCTTTACCGTGCTATTATTGCTCCCAAACGCAGGTAGCTTTGGTTTCACCTTCATTCAGGCCCTCTGGTTCGGGGCATTAGCCATTACGTTCTTGGACCTCTCCAACAATGTCTCCATGCAGCCCTACAAGATGATGATTGCCGACATGGTCGAAGAAGATCAACGAGGATTGGCCTACTCTATCCAAGGGTTCTTCTCCAACTCTGGTTCAATCTTGGCCAGTGTGATTCCGTTCATCTTAACCGCGTTAGGTATCGCCAACGTTGCGCCTAAAGGGGAAGTCCCCGCTTCCGTTAAGATTGCCTTCTACATTGGCGCGACCGTTCTGATTCTCTCCTCATTAGTCACAATCCTTCGTGTTCGTGAATACGCTCCCGAAGAATATAATGCTTACCACCACATTACCAAGGAAGACCTCAAAGAACACAAGAGCTTCTTCACGCTTCTAAAAGAAGCTCCTAAGATTTTCTGGGTCGTCTGCGTCATTCAATTCTTCTCTTGGTTTGGTTTCCAATATCTGTGGACCTACGCTAACGGCGCACTGGCTCAAAATATTTGGCATACCAGTAACGCCGCATCCAGTGGGTTTCAAGCTGCCGGTAACTGGTATGGCATCATGTCCGCCGTTCAAGCTATTTCTGCCGTTATCTGGTCATTAGTTTTGACACGCGTCACCAATAAGTCTAGTAAACGAGTCTACTCTGCTAGCCTCGTTGCCGGTGCCGTTGGTTTAATTTTAATCGCAACTATTCATAATAAGTACGCCCTTGTGTTATCATTTATCTTAATTGGAATAGCCTGGGCTTCAATGCATACGTTCCCATTCACGTTAGTTTCTAACTCAATCGATGGTAGCAACATGGGGGCCTACCTGGGACTCTTTAACGGGAGTATCTGTGTTCCCCAAATTGCTGCTTCACTATTGAGCTTTGCCTTATTCCCACTCGTGGGATCCTCTTTCACTGCAATGATTATCGTTGCCGGGATTGGAATGGCAATCGGAGCGGCAACCGTCTTCTTTGTCAACTCAGACTATTTTGGTAAATAACGTTTGAAGGGACGCCGTTACCATGACTGCAACTATCAAAGATATCGCCACAAAAGCTGGTGTATCAACTTCTACCGTATCACGTGCATTGAATGATGACCCCCATATTTTGCAAGAAACGAAGACAAAGATCATGCAGGTCGCTCATGACTTAGACTACAAAACCAACTTTAACGCTAAAACCTTAGCCACTGGCGGATCACGTTCCGTAGGAATTATTTTCCCATCCAATGAGCGGTATCAAACCAACCCATTCTATCTGGAAATTATTTCAGGAATTGGATCGGAACTGAATCGTCGTGGCTTTGTCTCTACGGTAGCCCTTGCCGACTCCACGGATCAGATTATGGAAATTGTTGGCACCATGGCACATCAGGCGCACATTACCAAATATATTTTTCTTTACTTCGAACAGAACGATGCCATTCGTGATTACCTCGACCAGCATCACTTAGACTATGTGATCATCGGGAATGATCCCCAAACGAACCGGGTCTTCATCGATAACGACAATCAACTTTTCGGTAAGTTAGCCGGTGAAAAGCTACTGACAATGTCGGCAGTTAAGCACGTATTGTTCTTAGAGACGCAACGCAACCTCAAGTTTGAGGAAGAACGTTTGACTGGTCTCAAATCTACTCTGACCAGTCCCCGAAAAGTCACCACACTTTCTGTGGATCTCAAGGAACCCCGTCAAGCACTGACTGACATTCAAACTAACCTTACCGGCGTAGATGGTATTGTCGCCTCGCAAGATGAGCTTGGCGAGTTTGCCTACCAAGCCTTCCTTCATGAGGAACAACCGCTCCCCATCGTAACTTTCAACAATCTGTTGCATGGTTTCCCCGATCGTAAGAATATCTATTCGTTCGATCTGAAGCCACGTAAGATTGGCGAAATCGCGGCGCAGAAGGTTTTCGAACTAGCGGATTTCTCTCAGCATCAACTGTTCTTAATTAAGTAGATCAGATTAAATTAAAGAGCTACTAGTCTCGCCATTTGGGCAGATTAGTAGCTCTTATTTATCTGATCAAAAACTAGCTTAGCCGACAGGCGATAATTTCTAACATCTTAGATCAAAAGAAAAGCGAGCCCACAGCTCGCTTTTCCAACTATTCATTTCAAAATCTTAGCTAAACATCCGCTTAGTTGCCTTCAACAAGGTCTTCGGATCCTTGTCATAGCGTGGTGTATCAACCAAGTTATCCATTGGCACACCAGCGAAGTGGAAGGCCGCAATTTCACCGGAACGGGTAGCACTCTGTTCCGTGAAGATCATCTGGTAAGGCTGTTCGACGAATTCACCGGTGAAGGCTAAGTTCGTGGAATGTGCTGGGATGACTTCAGGCCGGTCACTCTTAGCCCGATTGTTGAACAGAGCTGAGGCGTATGGCATGTAGACTGGAATATTGTTAATGATACTATCCAGAATTTCAGCTTCATGGTTCTTGATGTTGTTTGGACCAGGATCAACCTTGGACAATTGCCCGATCAATTCCTGAGCCATTTCCTTACCGGTCATCTTGATGTATTGCTTGTGGACAAATTCACCCTGACGCCGTGGATACAGGAAGTAGCCCCAGATAACGGATTCGTTTGGCTTCTGAGTCGTAAAGTGTGGTTGGTGATGAACCACGATCGACATGTTAACGTCCTTTTGCCCGAGCGGCGTGATTGGCGTCGTTGACAGGAAGGAGTTCAGCGCGTTCCCAGGAACTTGCGTGGTGATCCGGGTAATTTCGTTCAACAACAGGTGGTTCTTCGTGGTCAACGTGAAGCTGACCCACTCGGAGTTCTTCCGGTCGTCGAAGAATTTATCTGGCGTCCCTAAGTTGTAGAAGCGGTTCGTGGCCTTCTTCCACAGTGCGGCACTGATCCCGTATTCCATGTTTTCACGGGCCGGCGTGTTGTAGTCTCCCATCGTGGCGGAATCGGTGATCGACCCGTTGGTGAAGATGACTGCCGTATCGTCGTCAATCGTGACCAGTTCTTCGGAATCGTCTTCCACGTTCTTGACGTGCAAGCCGGTGACCGTGATTTCGTCCTGCATCGCACTGTCGGCAAATTCCCAATCGGTAACGATCCGGTTCGAAATGAAGGTAACCCCTTCATCCTTTAAGTAATTGATCAGAGGAAGCATCATACTTTCAAATTGGTTGTAACGGGTCCGGTTGACCCCAACCAAATGTTCAATTTGCGTAAATTCGTAAATCATTTGGTGCATGTAACGCCGGAGTTCTTGAACGGAGCTCTGAATCCGGAATGCGAATGTGGTTTCCCACATGAACCAGAAGTTGGTCTGGAACATATGTGGGTCATCCTTGAAGAACTCAGCAATCGTCACATTATCCAGCTTAGTTTCTTCTTCATCCGGCATCAATACTAATTTCGATAACAGCACGCGGTCCTTGTTGTTCAGGCCCAACTTACCACCATCGATAATGCCCTTGCCGCCTTCCATCAAACGCGCGATATCGTACGTTCTGTGGTGCGCGTCAAAGTCGCGGGTATCTTCGGCCGCGGTCATGCCCTCTTCAGTCGCCGATGGAATCCGGTCCAGTAAGTCCATTAAATCAACGTACGTCCGGTAATTCAGCATCCGACCACCACGGGCAACGTACCCCGTATGGTTGTCTAACGGGTGTTCCTTGTTCCAATATTCATCACTGAAATCGGTCGTTTCGCCACCATCGTTAGCCCCATGCATATCAGCACCATAAAAAGTGATATTCTCACCGCGCCAATGGCCTTCTTGAATCAGGTAAACCGCTGCGGCCATGTTAGATAAACCGGCACCGATCATTACTGCTTTTGTTTTAACCATCAAAAACACCTCCGTAGATTCTTTGAGCCCTTTACGTCTTCATTATGCTTGCTTTGTCATGTATTGTAAAGCGTTTACATGAACTAATTAGCAACTTCTAAGAAACGCTAGGAAACCTTAATCTACCGGCCATTGTAACAGGGCGTGTTGCAATTGTAATTCTGTGGATGACAATATAAATAGTTAAAACCTGAAGTGAATTATGTGGTCGTAACTGTGGTCAAAAACGGCCTGTATTTTCCGCAAATATTCTCATCATCTGCTGGTTATGCTGTCTCAGCATAACACGTGGTTGGCGGACCACCTAGAGCTATCGTTTTAAGGTCGCAATGGTCATGCTGCGCAATAATTAGTCGAAATGGCCGCACAATTAACGCTTATTTATATAACAAAACTTGTAAGCCGTCTCGAACAAATAAATCATGGCGCTCTGGTATGCTGGCACAAGTAGAAGTTGAGGGAACGGTAGCTGTTTTGCTTTGACGGGAGGTGGGTCTTCGACTAAATCCAACCAAAGGAGTTCACAGCATTGGCAGCTTGGTACGGTGTCGCAGTATCGGTAATTGCGCTAGTCTACACCATTTACAAAGACCAACGAGATCATAATCAAAAAAAATAACCTTCCCTAGATTGTTCACAACTTTGGCGAGTTGAAAGGGTAAGATTATTTTACTTCAGTAACGCTTGCTACCGTGTTCCGCAACGGCTACCAGAAAGGGAGGTCACGTGAGAATGTGGCAGCCCTTTCTGTCTGGCTTCATTGTATCACGACGACACATCGTTAGTGCCATTCACGTCTCAAAACATGCTTATTCATCCCCGAATCGCCGGTTCACTCCCCCGCAGATAGGTCAGTGGCGTCATCCCGGCATATCGTTTAAACATCCGGTTGAAGTACGTCACGTTGTTGAATCCCACGTGAAAGGCCACGTCGGTCACGGATTCCGGCCGGTGGCGGAGGTACTGCCGGGCCATCTGCACGCGGTAACGGTTGATGAATTCGAAGATGGTCTCACCGGTCTCCTGCTTGAACAGTCGTGACAAATAGGTCGGGGCCGCCCCAGCCGCAGTAGCCACGTTAGCCAAGCTCAGGTCCTCCTGATAGTGGCGGTAGATGAACTGCAACGCCTGATTGACCTTGCTGCTGTAATGATTGTCCCGCCGCGCAGCCACAATTTCACAGTACTGGGTCGCCATCTCCGTAGTCAGTCGTTGATAATATTTCAGGGAGGGTAACTGCTCGATGGTCATGGCGTAGTGACTCGACACACGGTCCAGCGTGACCGGACTGACGTTGCCACGCTCGGCCGCCAGTCGGCACATCGTATTGAAGACGTACAGAATATTCTTAGCCGAGCGAAGGCGCCGGTTGGGCACCCGCGAGAAGAAAATTTCGATATCACGTACCGACACGGCCGCCGTAATCGCCGCTGGGAGTTGCTCGGTGTCCCCCTGCGTGATCAGTTGCATCAGGCGGTTCTGCTTCACATATCGCTCAGCAATTGCCGCGTCATCGTCACTATCCGTTGCTGCCAGGTCCACCGTCAGCGGTGGCACCTTGATGTGGTCGTCGTGTATCGTGGCTATCTGCTGGGCACCGACCAGACTGGCGACCAGAATCTGGGCCAGACTACCACTCTCCGATTCGCAGGGGCCGGCAATCAGATAACCCGTGAGCGTGGCCGCCGTAAAAATACCTACAGCCAGGAAGTCCCCCTGCGCCGTAATCGCCCGCTCGACCTGTGTCGGCTGGGCCGGCAACGTCCGAAAGACTGGTAGCGCCGCATCATCCCCGCTCAGCGAAACCGTTACTAACTGGGAATCACACACCCGCATGCTGACCCCACTGATACGCGCCAGATTAGCACTTAATTGACTGATCTCGGTTAGCGCCACTACAATCACTACTCCCTTCACAAATTAAAATAATTTCGAGCAACGTTAAGATAGTGTTTAAAACCGCAATATTGTCTAAGCACATCCTCCGATTCTAGTTTATCCTTCTTGTAAGCGATTGCAAGAAGGATCGAAAATAAATTTAGGAGTGATTTGAATGCTATATCCTTTGACGACTGAAACCCGTTCCGTTTTGAGTTTAAATGGTATCTGGTCCTTTAAGATGCAAGCCGATGGTGAACGTCACGACCCAGTTGTCCCCTTACAAACGACCGAGGTCATGGCCGTACCCGCTTCCTTCAACGACCAGACAGCCAATCCGGAACTCCGCCAACACAGTGGTTACTTCTGGTATGAACGTGATTTTACCGTCCCCACCGCATTGATGGACCAACGACTGAGCCTACGCTTTGGTTCGGCGACTCACGAAGCCTGGGTCTTCGTTAACGGTACCGCCGTCGGCCATCACAAAGGGGGCTTCACGCCATTTGAACTGCCGATCAACGATGCTGTTCAGGCCGGCACCAACCGGTTGACCGTCAAGATCAGTAATCTGCTGGACCACTCGACCTTGCCCGTCGGCAACTACACGGAAACCAAGGATGCCAACGGCAACACCGTGGCACACGTCGACGAAAACTTTGACTTCTTCAACTATGCCGGCCTCCATCGCAATGTGAGCCTACTGGCAACGCCGTGGAATCGGGTGGAAGACATCACCGTGACGCCACACATCGACCTGGCCGCAACTAGTGCCGACATCGATATCGCCGTGAAGACCACCGCGGCCGCGACGGTTAAGGTCACCCTGCTGGACGAAGAAGGAACAGTTGTTGCCACCGCCAACGGCGCCGATAGCACGCTTCATTTGGACAACATCCACCTCTGGCAACCGTTGAATGCCTATCTGTACCAGGCCCGCGTTGAGATTCTGGATGACAATACTGTGGTCGACAGTTACACGGAACCATTTGGCCTGCGGACCATCGAAATCAAGTCTGGGAAGTTCCTGATCAACGGTGAACCCTTCTACTTCAAAGGTTTTGGCAAACATGAGGATTCCTACGTCAACGGCCGCGGGATGAATGAAGCCGTCAACGTGCTCGACCTGAACCTCTTGAAGAAGATTGAGGCCAACTCGTTCCGGACCTCCCACTACCCCTACTCCGAAGAAATGATGCGGCTCTGTGATCGCGAAGGAATCGTAGTCATCGATGAGGTTCCCGCAGTTGGCCTGATGCCTGACTTCAACTTTGACGTTTCCAGCGCCTTCAAGAATGCCGAAGATCCTTTCTGGTCCACGGTCAAAACGCAAGCCGCCCACGAACAGGCCTTAAAGGAAATGATTGGCCGGGATAAGAACCACGCCTCCGTTGTGATCTGGTCCATTGCCAACGAACCGGCAACCTTCCTGCCTGGCGCCCACGATTACTTCGAACCTCTCTTCAAGTTAGCCCGCAGTCTGGATACCCAGAATCGGCCATGTACCTACATCAATATCATGATGTCCACACCGGACCGCGACACCTGTTCCGACCTCGCCGATCTGTTGACGCTGAACCGTTACTACGGCTGGTATCTGCAAACGGGAGACCTCAAGGCTGCGGCCGCCGCTGAAGAAACCGAACTACGCACTTGGCAGGAGAAGTGGCCGAACAAGCCGATCATGTTCACGGAATTTGGCGCCGACACGGTGGCTGGCGTGCACAGTGCCTACAACGAGCCATTCTCTGAAGAATATCAGGTTAACTACTACGACATGAACGCCAAAATCTTCGATAAGATCGATAACTTTGTCGGCGAGCAACTTTGGAACTTCGCCGACTTCCAGACCAAGTTCGGCATCAACCGGGTCCAAGGGAATAAGAAGGGCATCTTCACCCGTTCCCGCGAACCTAAGGCGGCCGCCATTTGGCTGAGTCACCGGTGGAATAATATTCCTAACTTCAATTACAAGAAATAATTTAAAAGTTTCCCACCTCTTCCACAGCCGGCAGAACCCCTGGCAGCCGCAAGCGACACACAATATTTACACTTAAAACGCAAAAAAACGGATGGCCCGCAAGCCATCCGTTTTAAATATACTGGAGTATTTAAACTAATCGGCTGCCATGAATTTGCCGGCAGTCAGTTGAGATGCTAAGACCCAGCCCTTTGTCTTGCCGCTGGTTACGTAGTCGTAAGCCACGTTCTTCTTAGCTTTCTTGATGGTAATTGTCTTGGTAGCGTAGAAGGTCTTGCTTTGTGGCAATACACCCTTCTTGGTTAACGTTACCTTTGCCTTGTCAGCGGCGAATTTGCCGGTGTAGACTGCTGGTTGGTTGCCCTTAAAGTGGAAGGCGCTCTTCTTGATGCTCTTAGCGCTAACCAGCGTGTAGGTCTTCCCTGCAATCTTGTCGGCTGCCTTCTTGGCGTCGGCGTTTCCGTCAGCGGCCATAAACTTGCCAGCCGTCAACTTAGAAAGTGCAACCCAGCCCTTCACCTTGCCGTTGGACGTCTTGATGTAGGCGTAAGTGACTTTCTTGGCCTTGGTCGTCTTGGTAGCCTTGACTTTAACCACAATCTTCTTGGTTGCGTAGTAGGTCTTGCCGCCTGCTAAGGTCCCCTTCTTGGTCATGCCGACCTTTGCTTGATCAGCTGCAAACGCTGCGCTATACAGAGCTGGCTTGCCACTCTTAACGTGGAATGCTGCTTTCTTGATAGCTTTTGCACTGATTAAAGTGTGGGTAACTTTTTTAGCTGCTGGTTTAGCAGCCGCAAAAGCAGTGACCTCGTTGTTTGCGGGAGCAATGGCGCCAATCCCCAATGGTAATACCATAGCTGCAGCCGCTGCGATCATTGCAACTTTTTTCATCATAACAATTACCCCCCAGTAAATTTTCGAATTCATCCCTGAACTCAATTGGTATCATAACACGGTCCTTTTTTTCGGGCAGAAATGATCACCCAATTTCACTCAAAAATCGCTAAAAATCCCGCCCCACCGGTAAATTAATGGAACTAACGTTACGGGGCGTTATCGGTGTTTCCAGCGAAAAGTCGGGAACGGCAAATCAGTAGCGTTCACGACATTTTGGCGGGTAATGGACCTCCTAGCAACCACACTTATCGGTTAAATCGAACATTCCGCTGATACGCCGCATGGCTTTCAACCTCCAACCACTGGATTAGCTGGACGGAATCGGCCAATTGGTTTTGTTCGCTAACGAATCGTGTGTGGTGGCTGTTTCGACACTGCTTCGTGACACCGACTTTTTCAACACAAATGCCGCCGTGATTACCGTCACGGCGGCATTTGTTTACTGACATCTTAATCCATAACGCTCCCAATCAGTTCGATACTAAAACGATTTTTACCCTTATCTTGCAAAAACATGCGACAGAATCCTCAAATTTTACATTAGTAATAAGTAAGGAGGTAGTTCCGACTAGAACTGCCTCCTCATAAATAAGCGTTTAGATTTAATATAAGCTAGGCAGAATTCCCTTGCTTTCAAGCAAGGGATGAATGCCACTATGCCTTTCGCTGACTGGCAATGTAGTTTTCTACAGTTTTCTTGTTCATATCACCAAGAGTACTCATGAAATAACTTGGGGACCAGAGATGTCCACCCCAAAACTTTTGAGCCTTTATTTCTGGGTGTAATTCAAAGAATAAGCGAGCCGAACCGCCCTTAAAGGCTTTGACAACATTGGTTGGTGCATACTTAGGCTTAAAGCTCAGTAGTAAGTGGATATGGTCAGACATTACTTCCATTTGCTCAATGTTCACTTCGTTCAGTCGGGCTATTTTCGTTAGAATGTCGGCCATTTCAGCGACTAACTTGGGCGTTGTAAATGCTTCATGCCGGTATTTAGTGACCCAGATCAAGTGAAAATGAAAGTTGTAAACATAACCCCGTTCGTGAATTATTCCGGCAACATTCTTCCTCATATGATACCTCCATAAATATT
>NZ_AZCZ01000052.1 GCF_001434055.1 Levilactobacillus parabrevis ATCC 53295
GTTCGGATTAAACTTGTAATTTGCCTTTGGTAAAAATGGTAGATGAAATCAAATACGATTACGACTATATTTTTTTTGACGTTGCTCCTTCCACTGACACAGTCGTTGATGCAATAATTATGGCTTCTGATTATATCATTGCCGTACAAGAAGTTCGTAAAATGGCGATGGAAGGAACAAGTAATTTCATTGGGAAATACCTACAACCAATGTTAGATAATTTTCCTGAAGAAGCACACTTTCAAGTTGCAGGTGTATTGCCCGCACTTTTAACTTCTCATAAGAAGCGACAAATCGAAAACTATAGAGAGACTGTTGAAGTTTATGGACGCGATAACGTGTTCCACACTATTATCAAAAATCACGACCGTTTAGAAAATTTTGGCGAAGATGGTGTCTCACTCGAAGATTATAATGATCGAAAAATGTTTGGGCTCTTTGCCGATCTATTTTGTGAACTAGAGGCTCGAATTTCCTCATTTGAGAAAACTGGAGATGTTGAAAACTTTACTTATCAATCAAAATATTTTGATGCACTTGAAAATATTACATTACCACTTGGCAAGGAGATCGAAATAAATGGCGTTGCTGAATAAAAAGAACAATGAACAAAACACAGAAGATAATCGGAACAAGCCAACCATTATTGATGACGATGCAAAGATTACTTACGGTGAAAAACAATATAAGGCCAAAGATAGGCAGCCTATACAAGTCGATCCTCCGGTTGCCGATATGGTTCGAAATATCAGCTATGCAAAAGATATGCCAATGTACGAGGTTGTCAAAGTCGCCATGGAAGCTTATCGCGATACTCTTAGCGACTCTGAAAAAATAATTTATGATATGCGACAAGGCAAATAAATATAGCTAGTATATTAAGCATATTTAATATACTAGCTATATTTATTTGCCTTGTTGTTCTTTATCTATCACGAAACATATCAAATATATCAAATATATTTGATTAAATGAAACCGTCTTGACTATCATATCTTTTATCCTGTTATTCTCCTGTCTGTAAATTCTACGCAAAGAGAAGAGCGAGAAGATGGGGAAACACCAGTTATTAAAGTTGAACGTGTTCTCAGAATGCACCTATTCAACATCTAATTTAAAAATGTGACCTTCTAGGGATTGAAAAGTATGCTGAAATTACGTAAGGCGCTGCAATTAATGCGTAGCAGGTTAAAAATTCTACGCTACTATCTTTAACTAGTAATATGACAAATAACATTGCAGTGGATAAGACGGCAAGTGATGTGCGTAACCATGGCACCGTTGTCACATGATTTTTTTCTTTGTAACACGGATGCCTACGTTCAAAAAGTTTTGATAGCGTGCCCAAAATTATTAAAGTAATAACCAAATAAATCATTACAATTAACCATGAATGAATTATTTTCAATTGGAAACAAAGTAAATGCAATGATTAGGTATTGAAAAAGCGTATAGTTACCATAATTAATACCAATCATCTTATTTCCCCCTCTTAACTAATCTCGCAAGCTAAAAGTTTTCTTCTCAGATAACATCTAATTCATCCGATTCTTGATATTAATGACAGTCTGCACCGATACACCGGTTTCAGCCGCAATCGCTCGATAGCTAATTGGGGCACCGGTTGCTTTGTTTCTTAATTGATCAACGATACGACGGTAGATAAACCGTTTTTGTGGGTTAGGTGAATCTTCAGCGTATACCGGTCTAGTTCCGCGGTACTTTCCATTAGCCTTAGCAATCTCAATTCCTTGCCGCTGACGTTCCCGAATCTTTTTTCGCTCAGTTTGCGCCATATAAGCTAACAGCTTGGTTAGCATATCAAACATAAATTTGTCCATATCTGAATCCCCAGTCTGCATTGAAAGAAATGGGGCATCTAAGACTTCCATTCTAACCTGTTTATCTCTGATCTGCTTGATTATATCACTGGCGTCGTCATAGTTTCGACTAAGCCGATCTAATGAGGCCACTACTAATGTATCTCCTTGCCGCACATAAGCAATCGCCGCCTGTAATTCTGGTCGGTTCTGGGTCGATTTGCCCGATTGTTTTTCTTCAAAGATTTTCTCACATCTGGCTACTTTCAATGCTTTAATTTGGCGGGCCAAATTTTGATCAGTTGAGCTAACTCGTGCATAACCAACTTTCATCAATAACTCTCCTTTCAGAAGATCAGTCTCCCCCACCCTACTATATTCTGTTTAGACACTCTAATTAGACGGTTTGACAAAAACAAAGAACTGCTTGTTATCCCAAGCAGAATCTAAGCTTTTCTTCATAAGTTGATTATACTGCTTTTCGTCCATTTAGGGTACACTCTAGCAGAACATCACTGGATCATTTTATCACCAACACAAAAGACATCAGCAAATTTGTTAAACACAATTACCAGTATCTTAAACTATTGAATAGTACGCCTGGATGTAAGCTGATTCCTGAGACAACTTTTAAGAGAGCGTATAATGAATAAATCGTCTCTCAAAAGGAAGGAATTTTTACATGCCAACTCGTTACGACAAAGAATTCAAACAAAACATCATCGACCTATATAAGCAAGGCGAATCAGCCGCCCAACTGGCCAGAGAATATGGCATTGGCTATTCAACCGTTCATAAGTGGATCCAGGGCTTGTTCGGATTAAACTTGTAATTTGCCAGGTTCATTCAAACTATGTTTCCAATTTAAGACCTCAGTAATTCCCCAAGTACCAGCTAAAGCTACGACTAAAGCGGCTACTAGAGCACCACCTAAAATACTAGCACCAATCAGCAAGTTAGCAGCTGTTTCTCCAATAAAAGGGACTAATGAATTGGCCAAATCTCCAACCGTATTTAAAGATGTAGTATTTGTTTTATTACCAACCGTTGATGCAAAAGCAATCACAAAGATTAGCATAATTCCCTGTGTAATAAAAGTCCCTACCAAAGTGTCACGTCGCTCCTGTGGAATTTCGATGGTAATCAAATTCTTGTCAACTACTGCCCCTTGCTGGTAAAAAATCATCCAAGGCATGATTACAGCACCGATATTGGCAGCTAGTAAATATATGTAAGAAGAATGTCTCCATGGAATTGTCACTAATCCTTGGGCCATTTGACTGATATTTGGTCGGATCATTATCACGGCGATAAGAAATGCTAATTCAGCTAAGCCAATTGTAACCCCAATTTTCTCAACACGCCGATAACTACCACAAAAGGCGATCCCCACTAGCAGGATTGTTGCTAGTGGAACAGTAATCCATTTAGATATTCCAAAAAGTTCACCTACTCCTGCAACCCCCACAAATTCAGTTAGCAAAGCTCCAATTGCAGAAACTGCCAACGTACCTGCTGAAAGCCATGCCCAACCAGTTCCAAAATTTTCACGAATTAATTCACCATGTCCTTTGCGGGTAACAATTCCCAAACGAACCGTCATTTCTTGGACCATATATAGAATTGGGATTAACAGAAATTGTGGTAAGAGCATCGTGTACCCCCATTGTGTTCCTGATTGTGCTGCGGTGATTAAGCAACCTGCATCAGTATCTGCCAACATGACTATTAATCCTGGTCCCCAAATTTTTAACCAGTGATATTTAACATGCAGTTCCTTTTTTGAAGATGGTACTTGTGAGGACTCTTTGTTTCTATGAGTAATATTTGACTGCATTTCGATCAACTCCATTAATTGTCAGATCACAAATTCAATCTGAATTCTTTGCAAAATTATCCCTGTAGGGATTAAAGCATACTAATTCATTATTGCTGTTGCCTGGTTTAAATAATTGGTAATGATCACCTGCGGTAGCTTTATACCACAAAAGGCTGCAATTTTCACCCGCTCCAAAGTAGGTTATATTAGACAAAAGATCAGCTTCTTAAAAATGAATTTGTAGTAAACATTATTTTAAGGGAAGCTGGTCTTTTTTGGTTCTAACTTCGTTCGGATTAACTTTTAAAATCCACCTTATATATTTTATTGGAACAGCTTTGTTACATCCTGTCTCTATACCATGAAAGTGATTGGAAGTATTCAGTTGAATACTCTGTCCTACATAAATTGGAGTTTTTGTACTAATGTTGATACAACGTGATGATCAAAGTTAGCCAATACTCCCACTCATTTGATATCTAATCAAGCGATTTAATTCAACCGCATACTCCATGGGTAATTGTTTTGTAAAGGGGTCTAGAAATCCCATGACAATTAATTGTGTGGCAGTAGATTCATCAATTCCACGACTTTCTAAATAATAAAGTTGTTCCTCAGAAATCTTGGAGACCCTTGCCTCATGCTCGATCGTCCCATTACTAGTTTCAATATCGTTCACTGGAAAGGTATCACTACCACTTTGATCATCCATTAAAATGGTGTCGCACTCCACGTGAGAATGAGCATTGTCTGCTTGTTGGATGTACTTAATCAGGCCCCGATAGTCAGCCCGACCACCATCATGACAAATAGATTTTGAAACAATGGTACTATGAGTGTCCGGAGCCATATGGATCATTTTGGCCCCAGTATCTTGGTGCATTTGACTTCCAGCAGCTGCAATTGACAACATTGAACCTGAGGCACCGTGGCCGGCTAAGTAAATACTTGGATATTTCATTGTAACTTTAGATCCCAAATTACCGTCAACCCATTCCATCGAACTATTTTCATCGGCCTGCGCACGCTTGGTTTCTAAACTATAAACATTTGTCGACCAATTTTGAATAGTTGTATACCGACAACGGCCGCCTTTCTTCACAAACACCTCAACCACAGCCGCATGGAGGCTATCTTCTGAATAATTTGGCGCAGTGCATCCTTCAACATAGTTGACAGATCCGCCTTCATCAACGATTATCAAAGTCCGTTCGAATTGACCAGTTCTTCCGGCATTAATCCGAAAATAGCTCTGAATTGGGACGTCTGCGTGCACACCCTTGGGCACGTATAAAAATGTTCCACCGGACCAAACCGCTGTGTTAAGTGCGGAAAATTTATTGTCCGATGCCGCTACCAGGGTTCCAAAGTATTGTCTAACCAGATTTGGGTGCTCGCGAAGTGCTGTATCAGTATCCATAAAAATGATTCCTTTTACTTCAAGATCTTTTTTCAGATTACTATAAACAGCTTCAGATTCGTATTGGGCTGCCGACCCAGCCAAATATTTCCGCTCGGCTTCAGGGACCCCAATTCGCTCAAAAGTTTCCTTGATCGTATCGGGAACATCTTTCCACTTACGGGCAACATAATTGGTGGCACGTTGAAAATATTTGATGTGATCCAAATCAATCTGACTAAGATCTGGACCAAAGTGAGGTAATGGTTTTTCCAAATATATTTTGTAAGCCTTCAATCTGAGTGTCAGCATCCATTTCGGCTCTTTTTTGGCAATCGAAATGTTTTGAATGATCGATTCATTAATCCCGACTCCTGTTGAAAGGATTGGTCTAATTTTATCAACCTCTCCGCGCTCTTGGTTAAGTGCTTTTTTATTTGCTGAAGTTGATTTGTTGGCCACTTCTCTTCCCCCACTCCTCAATTACATCTGACACAGCATGCCATGCAAGGGCCCCACAACGGACCCGAGTTGGAAACTGTTTCAGTTTGCCAAATACGACACTGTCACCTAAATCGCCTGTCGTAATATGTTGCCCTAGCAATAATTTTTGAAATTCTTGAATCAATTGTGTTGCTTCGGCAACTGTCTTGTCAATTAATGTATCCGTCATAATACTGGCAGATGCTTGGCTAATAGCACACCCATCTCCAACGAAATTAAGTTCGTTAAAACAATCAGTATCAATTGAAACAAATACTGTGATTGTATCACCGCAATCCGGATTACGGCATGTTCTCACAAAGTCAGGACAAGCCAACTTCCCGTAGTGATGGGGATAATTGGCATGGTCAATAATGATTCGTTGATATAATTGTCGTATATCACTCATTTAAAAATCTCCCTTGCCTTTTGAATACCGACAACTAACTGATCAATTTCTTTTATAGTATTTTGAAAACTAACACTTGCCCGAACAACACTTTCTGTTCTCAAAAAATCCATGAGTGGATGTGCACAATGATGTCCCGCTCTGACGGCAACACCCACACTATCCAAAATTGTTGCAATGTCGTGGGCATGAATGCCTTCAACGTTGAAGCTGACCACAGCTTTATGATCATCTGCACTTGGTGATCCGTAAATAGTGACAAATTTAAGACCGTTTAATTCCGACATTAATCGTTCAACCAGAAGGTGATCAGTTCCCATAATGCTTGGATAACCGATACCATTAATATAATCAATTGCAGCACCAAGGCCAAGCACCCCGGCAATATTTGGAGTTCCTGCTTCAAACTTAAGTGGTGCCGGTTGAAACGTTGCTGATCGGCTAGTTACTTGATCAATCATCTCACCGCCAAACCGAACCGGGTTCATCTCCTCCAACAATTCTGACTTTCCATATAAGACACCCACTCCGGTGGGTCCAAACATTTTATGACCGGAGAATGCAACAAAGTCCACATTCATTTTTTGAACATCAATTGGCATATGGGCAACTGCTTGGGCTGCATCAACCACTAGTACTGCTCCAATCTCGTGCGCTTTTTGAGCAATGGGTCTCATATCCGTATACGTTCCAAGAACGTTGGATACCATAGCTAGAGAAACAACCTTGGTATGTCGATTGATCATCTTTGTTAGCTGTTTTTGATCCAAATGGCCTTTGCCGTCCACTTTAACTATTCGTAAGCGACCACCTGATTTCGCGGCCACCTGCTGCCAGGGGACTAAATTCGAGTGATGTTCTAGCACACTCACAATCATCTCGTCGTCCGGTTGAAGATGAGATAGAGCATAACCAAATGCAACCATATTTAAACTATCCGTTGTGCCACTGGTAAACACAATCTGGTTTTTGTCGTCAGCATTGATAAATTTTGCTACTTTTTGACGTACACCCTCATATTGTTGAGTAACCACATTGGCAAGTTTATACATTCCTCGATGAACATTGACCTTTTCACAATGATAATAGTGATCAATCACGTCAACAACGTACTGCGGAACTGGCGTTGTTGACGCATTATCTAAATATGCTAAATGATTATAAATTGTCATTAAAACTTTCACCCGATCCCATTTCAATAGCAGCTGTTATAATTTTTTGGATACGCTTATCGAATTCTTGCATTACAGGTGAAATAAAGTCATATACTAAAATTTTTCTCGCCTGCATAATCGGAATTCCGCGACTCAGTAAATAGTAAAGCTCGTCTAAATCATATTGGCCAACACTGGCAGCATGCCCAGCATTAACATCATTTTCATCAATCAACAATACTGGATTCACGGTACCATGAGTCGTTTCTCCGACTGTCATCAATCGGCTTTCCTGTTGGGCATCAGAACCAGATGCCCCCTTGACAATGTTTCCAATGCTTGTGAAGTTCACTTTTGATTTACCAAACAGAACACCTCGCATATTAATCCGGCTTTTAGTGTGAGGTGCATAATGATTAACACTTGCCTGAAGCCCGCAATGATCAGAAACAGTCCCGGTCTTCAAAACGTTTAGCCTACCAAAACTACCTTGGCCATTGAGATTAATCGCAACATCTCCTAATAAACCACCATGAATGCCAGGTGTCAGTGACCAAACAGTCTGACAATCTCGAGCAGCGTCCAAATTTCCAAATAAAACGAGGTTTAAATTTGAATGATTCAAGATAGTGGTCGTCAATTTTAATTGACTGTTATCATTCTGACTTCCAATCATTATCAAACTAGCATTACTGGCTTGACCAGCAATTATAACCTGTTGGTTAATTGTTATACGACTATTAGTCCCCAAGTTCAGTAAAAGTGAATAGTTCGAGGAAAGTTGATTGAAAACATCAATGTTCAAGTTAAGTGGCTTCTGGATAATTGTATTTTCCGGAATAATCACTTCCAAACCACTAATTTGCTGAGAGAAATGTTGAATGACATAGTGATTTTTTTTGTGAGTATGGATAAAATTTAAAATTTCCTGTGTTTGGTGGGATTGGATTGTGCAAGCATCGATACGGCTTATTTGGCCGCCCTTCGCTTTAATCTCAGCGATTGCATTCTGATTTGCGTGCCATTTCCAATCACAGGTATTTTGATCACTATGAAAGTCAAAGTCTTCCGGTGTATAATGAATACCTAAATATTTTGGAAAATGTGGATGTTGAAATTCAGCGGTTTTGAGTACTTTTTTGATTGACACCAGTTTTTTACTCCCTCACCTTATATCAGCTTTTCATAACCGGTATTTTCAAGGTCCATTGCTAACTTCGGACCACCAGTTTTAACAATTCGACCATTCATCATAATGTGGACAACGTCGGGAACAACGTAATTTAACAATCGTTGATAGTGAGTAACCATCAAACAACTAAACTTCCGATCACGCATCGAATTAATTCCTTTAGCAACCACCTTGAGAGCATCGATGTCAAGCCCCGAATCAATTTCATCCAAAATAGCCAGTGTTGGTTTCAACATCATAAGCTGAAGAATCTCGTTACGTTTTTTCTCACCGCCGGAAAAGTCTTTATTGAGGCCACGGTCAGTGTATGCTGGATCAATATTAAGAATCTCCATATTCTGATGTAATTGATCTAGAAACTGTAATACCGGTACATTCTGGTTACCAGTACGTGCATTCATTGCTGAGTGGATAAAGTCTGCATTGGTAATCCCCGCTACTTCAACAGGGTATTGCATAGCCAAAAAGATCCCCGCACGAGCGCGTTCATCAATTTTCATCTTTGCAATATTCCGACCATCCATCAAAATTTTTCCGTCGGTAATCTTGTACCGGGGGTTGCCCATAATCGTTTCTGACAGAGTGGACTTTCCAGTTCCATTGGGACCCATCAGCGCATGAATTTCACCATCGTGAATATTCAGGTTAACGTCATCTAGAATCATTTTATCTTGAACTGCCACAGATAAATGTCTAATTACTAATTCAGCCACTTATATTTCCTCCAAATCATCTTATGAGTTTGTCCCATATAATTACTTTATTTGCAGCCAAAGATTTAGGAACATCGATAATCCGCTGATTGGAACTCCCCCTAAACTGAAGGGTCAGATCTTTTTGGGTTTCAAGAAAACGCCCATCCACCAAAATGTCGATCAACCTAAGCAGTTCAAGTTTGTCATATGATTCTTGCATCAATTCATCCCATGTATAACCCGTCCATGACCAGATGTCCTTAGTCTGACCAAATTCTTGTCGAACCCTGCGACATAATTTTAAACAAACCTGCGTATTTAAAAATGGTTCGCCCCCAAGCAAAGTCAATCCCTGGACATAGATTTCAGACATATCTGCAATGATCTGATCCTCTAGTTTTTTAGAATAAGGTTTACCATAATGAAAATTTTGAGCAGCCTTGTTATAACACCCTGGACAATTGAAAAGGCAACCAGAAACATAGAGACTGCAGCGAACGCCTTCACCGTCCACCATATTAAAAGGCTTGTAACTTGCCACATAGTGCTGACTGCGCTCAGAAGCTAACCACTGTTTTGGCAGTGGATTATTCGGTTCCCGAACCTGATTATTTCTTGTCATTTGACATTTCTCCCAGTCTCATATTCTTAACCCGTGAAGCAATTTCCTTATGACGACCATGAACCATAGGCCGAATCATGGGATTCCCCAGGTAACCACAGGTTCGCTTAACCACGTCACAGGTTTGGGGATCCCGATTACCACAATTGGGACACTCAAAGCCTTTGGCTGTTGGTTTAAAATCTCCGTCGAAGCCACACTTAAAGCAGTGGTCAATTGATGCATTGGTTCCCAAATACCCCACATGGTTATATGCCCAATCCCACACCGCTTCAAGAGCAGCCGGATTTTGTTTTAGGTTTGGGTATTCACAATAGTGAATAAACCCACCGGAAGCGTATTTAGGATATGCTTCTTCAAACGCTAATTTTTCAAATGGCGTCGGATTCTTGCGCACATCATAATGAAAACTATTGGTATAATAGTCCTTCGATGTAATATCAGGAATCCGGCCGAATCTTTTAATGTCGTCTTCACAAAAAGTATCCGTTAACGACTCAGCGGGTGTCGAATAGACACTGAAATGATAGCCATATTGTTTTTCCCACTTTGCACAATAGTCGTGGAGATATTTTACAATTAAAACTGTGAAGTCGTGTGCCTCACGATTATGTTCCCATCGTGGGCCATAAAATTCCGTACCAACTTCGTAGAGGCCAATATAGCCTAAAGAAATTGTTGACCGATTGTTCTTGAACAACTCGTCGACTGAGTCCGTTTTCTTCAAACGTTTTCCAAATGCACCATTTTCGTATAAAATGGGTGCATTTTCGGGCTTTGCCTGCTTACATCGGTTCAATCGACTCATTAATGCCCGTTTCGCCAGGTGAATCCGATCATCCATAATTTCCCAGAAAACAGCCTTATCGCCTTTAGACTCAATGGCAATTCTCGGTAGGTTGATTGTGATCACCCCTAAATTCATCCGACCACTGTTAACCTCTTTTCCATTCTCATCTTTCCATCCCTGCAAGAAGCTACGACACCCCATTGGACATTTAAAGTTGCCAGTTATTTCGACGATTTTGTCATACATCAAAATGTCAGGGTACATCCTCTTAGTTGCACACTCGACGGCCAGCTCCTTAACATCATAATTTGGATCTGTTTTCTTCAAGTTTAATCCACGTTTAAGTGTAAAAATTAATTTGGGAAAAATAGCTGTTCGGTGTTGTTTACCCAACCCTTTAATTCGAACGTTCAGGATTGCCTTCTGAATTTCTTTTTCAATCCAAGAAGTTCCCAGCCCAAAACCGACTGTCGTAAACGGTGTTTGCCCGTTAGAAGAAAACAGCGTGTTGACTTCATATTCGAGCCCCTGCATAGCATCATAAATGTCTTTTTTTGTTTTTTCCTTTGCAAAAGCGATCCGTTTATCGGGTGTCACCCAATCTTTAGCCTCCGCAAGATGCTTTCGGTAGTTAAGAGCTGCATATGGGGCCAATACTTCATCAGTGCGATCAGATGAACAGCCACCATACTGACTTGAAGCCACATTCGCAATAATCTGTGACATCTGGGCGGTTGCTGTCTGAATCGACTTAGGAGGTTCAACATCAGCATTTCCAATCTTGAACCCATTTGCAAGCATGTTTTTAAAGTCAATCAAACAACAATTTGTCATTGATGTTAACGGAGAATAGTCCAAATCATGATAATGAATATCTCCACGTAGATGTGCTTTGGCAACAGTTTGAGGCATCATTGTCAGTCCAAGTGATTTGCCGACCATCCCAGCGGTTAAATCTCGGCGAGTACTAAAAATCTTACTATCTTTATTAGCATTTTCGTGAACAACGGTCTCTTTTCCGTTAAAGAGTTGCCCCAGCTTTTTCTGGGGATTAATAGCTTCCAACCAATTCTTAACGTCAGCAGCGCGATATTCATCATATTGATTGGCAAGCTTGGCCTCTCCAATCGAGATAAGCGTACCTGTAAACCATTTGCGAATTTCGAGAGAGGAAATGGTTTTGGGGGATTGGGTAACTCGTGAAAAGATACGGGCACGTACCTGGTCCTTAATATCATCCCTATTCGTTAATGCATCAAGAACTAGGGTAATTTTATAAGCATAAAACGGCACTATTTCACCATCGCTTTTCTTAACCCTTTTCTCCTTAAGTGCTCTCCATTTAATTGTTTGAACTGATTTTATATAATCCATTTGATTGATCCTTCCTGTATTTTCTTAAATGATTAGATTACCAATGTTTAGTAATTGGATCACCATATGTAAGCCAAAATGTTATAACTTAAGCATGGGTAATCGGTTGTCATGAAACGCTACGTTCCACGGATTATATTCCATATGGAAAAATCTTGATCTCCAGGTAAAACAAGACCAGATATCTTTAGTACTTAATTATTAGTTGCTGTAGTTTTCCATGAATTGCTGCTTATTGCTTATTTATGCCAGCTCCGATTAATATACTACCAATAAATTCTAACCGGGCTTCAGGAAAAAGTAAACTCCAATATGCACAATATGTAGTAGTACTATCATGAACATGTTCTATATATTGGTAGATTGTAAAATTAATCCGA
>NZ_AZCZ01000053.1 GCF_001434055.1 Levilactobacillus parabrevis ATCC 53295
TGCACTTGATTTGACAATTGGGGTCTTTTTTGGCAGTCAGGAAGAATAGAGTATCCACTGTCCAAAATGGAGCAATTAGAAATTGCGGATTATCTATCGTTCCTTTTCTGCCAATTCCAATTGCATCTACATCTGATAATGAATCATCCACACTCAACATATATCCGCCCGTTCCATACACTGGAATACTTCCCGACTTCAAACTTTTATAGTCTCTCCCTGAATGTACGTCTACTATCTTACTAAGCTGATCCGTTTCCCAAGCACTTGAATGACCTTTTTTTATAACCTTGGGAATTAAACATTGCTTCATTATCTTCACCTCAATTCCACTCGCTGCTCCCAAGCATGACCTGATTTTTTAAGTAATAATCGACTCTTACCTGGGAGCAGCGTAAGTTAGGACAATTATATAAAAAATCAAAGTGTAAGAATGATTTATCATATGATTCCAACCAGACGATTTCGGTTGCGACTATGTCTTGGAGCTCATCGAATGTTGATTCATCAGATACTTATATGAAGACCTATAATATTTTCAAAAAAGGTGATATTGCTTTTGAGGGACATAAAAGTAATGAATATAAATTTGGAAGGTTTGTATTAAACAACCTTGGAGATGGGATTGTTTCTCATATATTTGATGTGTTTAATCCGATTACTCCAGGTGATCAAAACTTTTGGAGTTACTTTATTCATAACGATCAGCAAATGCATCAAATTCTAGCTAAATCAACCACACAGGCTACTATGATGAACAGTCTCGTTGCACGGGATTTTATGAAGCAATCTATAAATGTTCCCAAATATGAAGAGCAGACACAAATTGGTGGCTTACTTAAATCTATTGATAACCTTATCGTTGCCAATGAACGTTACCCATATCCTGCGAAACAGAACGTTAAGTAATATTGCCAAACATCATTTAGCAAAAAGTTATGAATAACATCCAAATTAAATTAATGTAATACATTCAAAACAGAACTGTTTCGAAGTAAAATAGCCAAGAAAACAGTCAAAGGAATGCCAATCGAAGTAATATTAAACAAAATCCAATCATCAACGAATTATCTGCATATTCATACACGCGATTTCCTCAAACTTTCTCAAATAGCTGGTATTTAGTTTCGTCAATCAAATAATCAATCACGTCCAACAATCATTACCGGCCACAAACAATATTTCACCGTAAATTCTTGTCGCTTACCGCATTAACCGGTATAATAGCCATATTCATACAGAGAAGGGAACGAAAATAATGCCAATTGTTAACATTGATTTGATTGCGGGCCGTTCACAAGCCCAACTCAAGGCCTTAGTTCAAGACGTGACATCTGCTGTTACCAAGAACACTGGTGCCCCAGCCGAACATGTCCACGTCATCTTACGCGAAATGCAACCCGACCGTTACGGTGTGGCCGGCGTTTTGAAGAGCGACGAAAAGTAGTAAAAATTTCCAAAATCTTATAAACCGCCACCAACCCCGATACTCTCGTCTTGGTGGCGGTTTCATTTACAAAAACATTTGGCGCGGCGAGCACTTTTCGGTATACTGGTAACAAGTGCGACATCACGGTGGATTTAGGCCGTCGCTTACAACGAATGAATGGAGAGTCTATGACAATGAATGATCAACAATACATGATGGCAATTGACGAAGGGACGACGAGTACCCGGGCTATTTTATTCGACCGGCACGGCCAAATTGCGGGACAGGCACAGCGGGAATTTCACCAGTACTTTCCCCAGCCAGGTTGGGTCGAACACGATGCCAATGAAATCTGGAATGCGGTTCAATCCGTCATTTCTGACGCGCTGATTGATTCCGACGTGCAACCTTACAAGGTGCGGGGAATCGGGATCACCAACCAACGGGAAACCACGGTCATCTGGGACAAGAAGACCGGCGAACCCATCTACCATGCAGTTGTTTGGCAATCTAAGCAAACCAGTGATCTGGCCGATCAACTGAAGGCAGACGGCTACACCGACGCCATTCACGACAAGACCGGGTTGGTCATCGACTCCTACTTCTCTGCGACCAAGATTCGTTGGATCTTAGACCACGTTGAAGGGGCCCAGGAGCGCGCTGAACGCGGCGAACTCCTCTTCGGGACCATCGACACCTGGATTCTCTGGAAGCTGACTGGTGGCCGGGTTCACGCCACGGACTACACCAACGCCAGTCGGACCATGCTGTACAACATTCACGATCTGAAGTGGGACGATGACATCTTGAACTGGATGAATATTCCAGCCGCCATGTTACCCGAAGTGCGCTCGTCTTCTGAAATTTACGGCTACACCGCTGGTTACACGTTCTCTGGGGTTCAGGTGCCCATCGCTGGTATCGCTGGGGACCAACAGGCTGCCTTATTTGGCCAGACGGCCTTTGACAAAGGGATGGTCAAGAACACTTACGGTACCGGGGCCTTCATCGTCATGAACACCGGGGAAGAGCCAACCTTATCTCACAACGGTCTGTTGACCACGATTGCTTATGGTTTAAATGGCAAAGTCACTTACGCGCTGGAGGGGTCGATCTTCGTGGCCGGTTCCGCCGTACAATGGTTACGTGACGGGATGCGGTTCTTCGAGCACGCTGGTGAGTCTGAAAAGATGGCGGTCGATGCCAAGACGACGGGGAACGTTTACGTGGTGCCGGCCTTTACTGGGTTGGGTGCGCCGTACTGGAACCAAGAAACGCGTGGGGCCGTCTTTGGCCTGACTCGTGGGACTACGCGTGAACAGTTCGTGCGGGCAACGGTGGAAGCCATCGCCTACCAGACGCGAGATGTTGTGGATACCATGACCAACGAGACCGGATTGCACATTCAATCTCTGAGTGTCGATGGTGGGGCAGCCAACAATAACTTTCTGATGCAGTTCCAGGCGGATATTCTGGATACGCCGATCAAGCGGGCGGCCATCAACGAAACGACCGCGCTGGGGGCTGCTTACCTGGCTGGTTTGGCTGTCGGGTTCTGGCCCGACATGGACGCCATTCGGAAGATGCACGCTTTGCGGGATGAATTCACCCCACACATGGCGGCTGACAAACGGGAAAAATGCTACAAGGGCTGGCAAGCCGCTATCAAGGCGACCCAAGCCTTCGAAGATTAAGTGATTGTTTCGCTACCACCGGCCCGCGTTGGCTGGTGGTAGTTTTTGGTTAGGAGGAAAACGGGATGGCAATCGACTATTTACCGGTGATCAACACGCACTTTACGCTGTTCGGTGGTCATCAGGAGACCGTTCCCGCCGACTGGCAATGGCCGGCCGAGGAGCACCCGGCCTTTGAGCTGATGTACATTTTAAAAGGCCGACAACGGACCATTACCGAAACGGGCGAGCTCGTCTTACAGGCCGGAGAGTTCACGGTGATTCCAATCGAGACGCGCCATACCAATTATGCGTTGGACCACCGACCGATGACGTACTTCTGCATGCACTTTAATCTGGACGATCCGGCGCTACGTTACCTGTTGATTCGCGAGTATGCTGGCCGGGTCATCACGCCGGCCGATGCAATTTACCCGGCGTTGCGGACCCAGGCCGAGCACCTCATGGCGATGATCGGTCCGGACTATAACTTGGCCGACCAATTGGATCTGCAGGTGAGTGTGATCGACGTTATCATGACACTGGTCAAGGATCTGAAGGTCGCCGGGAAATTCAAGCCACACGCCGCCGACGTGGACCAGTTCATGCTCTGTCACCAGTTGGCCAGTGACCTGAAGGCCCAGTTGGACTATCAGATCTATCACGCCGCCGAACCCCAGCAAACATCCGTAGCGAAGATCGTTGCGGCCCGGAATATTTCGCAGAGCTACGCCTTGAAGCTATTTCAGAAGTATTATCACGAGTCGCCGCAGCAGTATCTAATTGCTCTCAAATTGGCCACGGCGAAGGAACTCCTGTGCCAGCCCAAGGCCCGAATCAACGCGGTTTCGGCCAAGCTGGCTTATGCGTCTCCGAGTCACTTCACGCGGGAATTCAAGAAGCATTTTGGGCAAACGCCTCGTGCGTACATGCGTCAGGAAAAATTAGAATAGTACGAATTAGGGATAGTTCTATACGGATTATCCTCTTTTTTTGTCACTGAAAACGCGTACAATGTTTACTGTAAGCGCTTAATGGAACTGCTATTTAAAAACGACCGTCAGTTGACGGCCACTATTCAAGGAGGATTTTATCCATGACTGAAATTCAAAATCCAATTCTACCCGGCTTCACTCCGGACCCTTCAATCCTGCGAGTCGGTGAGGACTACTACATTGCCACGTCGACCTTTCACTGGAACCCCGGGATTCAGGTCTACCATTCAAAAGACTTAGCCAACTGGGAACTGATTGCCCATCCATTGGCTGATGTGCCCGAGGTAGATCTGCGGGGAACTATGACCCCCGGTGGGATTTGGGCACCAGATTTGTCCTACGACAATCAGACAAAGCTATTCTGGATGACCTACAGCAAGATGAATAATCAGGACGGCCGGATGTTTGACGCCGACAACTATACCATGTCGTCCAAGAGTATCCTGGGGCCTTGGAGCAAGCCCGTTTACCTCAATTCCATCGGCTTCGATCCGTCACTGTTCCACGATGATGATGGCCGTAAGTGGGTCGTCACGCTGGAATGGGAGACGCGGTTGGGGTATCAACACCCTGGGGCCATTGTCTTGGAAGAATTTGACCCTAAGCAGGGCAAATTAATCGGTGATCCCGTCCGCATCACGCGTGGTGGTACCGACCGTGGGGCCCAAGAAGCACCGCATTTGTACAAACACGACGGGTACTACTACCTGATGACGGCGGAGGGTGGGACCGGTTATGGTCACGCAGTCGTCCTACAGCGGTCTAAGAACATTGCCGGGCCGTATGAATCCGATCCCCAGAATCCTATCATCACGTCGACGCCGTACTACTATTACCGGCGTAATGACCCGGATGCCGGGCGCCCAGACCTGTACAACCCAGATGCACCGCTACAGAAGGCGGGTCACGGGTCATTGGTTTCTACCCAGACGGGTGAGTGGTACGTTGCCCACCTGTCTGCGCGGCCATTACCTGGACTGCATTCCATTCTCGGTCGGGAAACGTCACTCCAAAAGATGGTCTGGACGGATGATGGCTGGTTACGGATGGCCGATGGTAGTAACCTGGCTAAGGCCTCGACACCGGGGATGACTGGCGTTGAGCTAGAACGTGCTCAGCGGCCATTTACACTGATCGATGACTTTGGTAAATCAACTCTGGACCTGCACTGGCTCACGCCATATGGACGTCCTAATAAAGACTGGTTGACGTTCCAAGACCAAGGCCTGCGGATGCGCGGGCGTCAGTCGTTCTTCTCGCGGATGGACGTCTCTCTGATGGCCACGGCGGTTACTGGATTCCACGAGACGGTGACGACCAAGCTGAAATTCAAGCCAATTCACTTTTCACAGTCGGCAGGACTAGTCTTGTATTACGACAACCACAACTGGCTGTTTGAACGATTGAGCTACGACGAACGCAACGACCAAACGGTGTTAGACGTGGTTCAGGCCAAGGATGGGGAACGAACCGAACTCGAACCCATCAAAATTCCGGTGGCCAGCTCAGCCGCTGAACTCCGGGTCACGACCGATGATGCCCAGGCACAGTTCTCCTGGCGTGAAAACATTAACGCCAAGTGGGCGCCGGTTGGTAAGCCCGTCGACATCAGCTACCTGTCTGATGAGGATATCGATGGCTTCACGGGGTTGATGGTCGGGATCGGTGCTTGGGATGCCTACCGGCGCGAGTCATACGCCGACTTCGGCTGGTTCATGACGGAGACGCAGGGTTAATCATGGCTAAATACTAAAAGATAAATGCGAGGTTGCTGTGAGCTAGTCGCACTGCGGCTGTCAGAGATTCCGCCTGCTGTGGGGATCGGTCCAAGCCATAGTGCGGTCTTGGACCTCGACTTGAAGCCGTCAAAGTTCGGACGTCTTCAAGCTCGTCCCAGGACCTAACCTGACAAAAAACGTCAGCTAGGGTCCTCGTCACGGCCGGCTCCATCTCTGACCACCTCCGGCTTAGATTGGTTCTCTGCAAAAATATTGGTGCTCACGATTAATACTGGGGTCCTCAAATCATCATGTTGTAACTATTTGATTCGGGTTGAACTGTCAAATTTAGTGCTAATGGTTTTGCCGGAATAATTACGACTAAGTAAATTGTGAATTTGCAGTAAATATACTGATTGAAAGTCTTATTTGGAGAAAGCTATTCCTCTTAATGAGGCTTTTTGCTATATACAAATGGACAAAATCTTCGTAATTATTATGTAGATTAAGAGCTTTTTTGAATATTTTGGTTAAGCTTGCAGCAGATTAGACTAAATATTAGATGTAGTTTGTTCAAAAGTGCTGAGTTGCCAATTATATGTATCATACAACTAATTTAATGCGATAGTTTATCAAAATAATGAGACTGACTTGGCGATTTTTACATTAGTAATAGTATAGGGGTCACTTGGACGGGAGAAGACGGATTTCAAAAGTGCACAAATTCTGTGGCAGAGATGAGGTGTCGCCTGTAGGTCGCATCCAGTTGATAGAGTGGTTAGTACCATGGCAGACAAATCGGTGCCGAATTCTATGTGGGGGCAAATAAGTGAGATTCGCAATTATTTGCGTTAAAATCGACTTAACTAAGGAGGAATCAGCGATGGCAGTGTTTACAGATGAACAGAAATTACAGATTCTCACGGACTTGGTGGCGATTCGATCGGTCAATGATCACGAGACCGATGTGGCCACCTATCTCCAGCAGTTGTTAGGCCAACATGATATTCAGGCCCAGCTCGTTCCCTTGAGCGATTCGCGGGCTAACTTGATTGCGGAAATCGGTTCCGGGCATCCGGTGCTTGGCGTTTCTGGTCACATGGATGTGGTTGCGCCGGGCGACGTTAACGCCTGGTCATCCGATCCGTTTCAAGTCACGGCCCGGGCTGGGAAGCTCTACGGTCGTGGCATTACGGACATGAAAGCCGGACTTGCGGCGCTGGTCATCGCGATGATCGAGCTCCATGCGGCCGGACAGCCCGCAAAGGGGACAATTCGACTGATGGCAACCGTGGGTGAAGAAGTCGGCGAGACTGGCTCTGAGGCCTTTTATGAGGCTGGTCACATGGATGATGTCGATGGCCTGCTTATCGGTGAACCCACTGGCTATCACATTTTCTCCGCCCATAAGGGGTCTATGGACGTTAAGCTGACTTCACAGGGCAAGGCAGCACACAGCTCAATGCCCGAACTGGGTCAAAATGCGATTGATCCGCTACTGTCGTTGCTGGGTCAGGCAAACGAAGCCTTCCGAAAGACTGACCGCGTGAACGCTGCTCTCGGAAAGTTAACCTTCAATACGACCGTCTTCAACGGTGGTGACCAGGTTAACTCGATTCCGGCAGTGGCCACGGCGGAAATGAATATTCGGACGATTCCCGAATTCGACAATGCCACAGTCACACAAGTCTTACAGCAGCTAGTAACGCAGGAAAATGAGCAGGGTAGCCACGTGACGATGGATATTTACATGTCCCAGTCACCCGTCGAAGAGCCCAAGGATAATGCGTTGAGTGATTTAGCGGCCACGATTGGGGCGACCTATGCGGGGGAACCCGTTCCGAAGTTGGCGTTACCCGCAGTTACCGATGCGTCTAACCTGTTAAAGAATAAGGGGCACAATTACCCGTTCATCGTCTTTGGTCCCGGTAATGAGACTGCACATCAGGTCGATGAATATGTGGATCGGCAGATGTACTTGGACTTCACCGAGCTCTATCAGAAGTTAATGACGTCGTATCTTGGGGACTAACTGGATTTTTGGGTTTAAATTTTTCTAGAGATCATCAAAAAAACGCGTGAGCCCCCAATCGAGTTCACGCGTTTCGTATCACAGCTATTCGGCTAGTTTGAGATAGTCTTGTAGGTAGGTGGCCAGACCGTCGTGATCGTTGTCACGAGCAGTCATGTCGTTAGCCAGCGCCTTGATCGGTGCGGTGGCGTTTTGCATGGCCACGCCCCAACCGGCGTAATCGATCATTGCGGCATCATTGTGTTCGTCGCCAAAGGCAATGATATTTTTCCGGTCAATTTGGTAGTGGTGAGCCAGTGCCTCAACACCAGTGGCCTTTTGGACCCCTTTGACGCCCAACTCAACCACGGCGTTAGGTCCGCCCCACGGCGCTGCATCCACGACATCGTTAAAGTTGTGGTGCAGATAGCTCAGTAGGTGGTCCTCGTGGCTACGATCAACGGCGACCGTCAGGCTGATGGGATTTTGTTGGAGCGTTTTTTGATTTAAAATTTCGTTGGACTGCAGTACCGTTGGGAAGAAGCCAACTTCGACGGGATGGTCGCGTGCGGCCAAGAAGAGATTCTTTCCCTCAGCGGCAATCATGTTGATACCCAGCTCAGCACGGTGAGCCAAGAGATCGAAGGCAACATCCTTACTGAACGTGTACTGGTATTCATCATCCCAGTGTTGGTGGGGGATGTGGCCCAGACTCCCGTTGAAGTTGATCATGGGCCCATCCAGATGTAATTCATCGTAAAAGTTTGCGGAGATGCGGTTTGGCCGACCCGTCACGATACTGACGATGTGACCGGCTTCGCGCGCCTGAGTCAAAACGGTTTTCGTCTTGGCAGAAATCTGGGCGTCCGCATTTAAAGTGGTACCATCAAGGTCGATGGCGATTAATTTTCGTTCCAACAGAGAACACCTCGCATTAGTGGTTTAGAGTCGTGTAAATTGCGTAAAGTAACCCTCTTAATGTAACATATCTCAGTGCGACTTGCATCCATTTCACCCAGCTCCGGGGTAGTGCTAACGGGGCGAAACGGGTATAATAGGCAGAGTGAATTTGAGCGAATTAGCATTATGTATATAGCAAATAAATTAATTGTAAGATACAAAATGGAGGAATAACGGTGAATTTACCTGAAGACTTTATCACGAAGTACAGCGACCTGTTGGGCACAGAAGCCGATGCCTTTTTAGCGAGCTTTGACACCCCTAGCCTGAGTGGCTACCGGGTCAATCCGGCCCATCATGACTTGCCAACGAAATTAACCGCAGCTGAGCCAGTCCCTTACGAGCTGCTTGGCCATTTTGGGACGGTCGGTGGGCGGACGTTGATGCATCAGAGCGGGGCCGTTTACAGTCAGGAACCGAGCGCGATGTTTGTCGGTGCTACGGCGGCCCCGAAACCGGGTGAGAAGGTTCTTGACCTGTGTGCCGCACCTGGTGGAAAAACGACCCATTTGGCCAGTTATTTACAGGGAACTGGCCTGCTAGTGACTAACGAAATTAATCACAAACGGGTCAAGGTGCTCGCAGAAAACGTTGAACGTTTTGGTGTGCGGTCCGCTTTGATCTTAAATGAATCTCCAGATCGACTGAGCCCAGTTTTCCCCGATTACTTCGACAAGGTATTGGTTGATGCGCCGTGTTCTGGTGAAGGGATGTTTCGCAAGGATCCCGATGCCATGTCCTACTGGTCCCTCGATTACGTTCAGGATTGTGCAACGCGGCAACGTGAAATCATGACGGAAGCTTTGAAGATGGTGAAGCCCGGTGGTCAACTGATCTACTCGACGTGTACTTTTGCACCCGAGGAAGACGAACAGATGATGGCCTGGGTGTTGGATAACTTCCCAGAGTTCCACCTGGTGCCAATTAAGAAGGTCGGCGGTGTCGTGGATGCTCGTCCAGAATGGGCCAACGGTAATCCGGAACTCAAGAAGGCAGTACGGCTGTTCCCGCACCTGATGAAGGGTGAGGGTCACTTTGTGGCGAAGCTCGAACGTGACGCCGGTGATGCACCAGCCGTTCACGGCCAAGCCAAGTTGGGCACGCCGTTGACGGGTGATCAACGAAAGTTGTGGCAAGCCTTTGCAACTGAAGTTCTGGGGCAAGATTCGTTTGACAATTTAATCACCGTCAAGGATCAACTATTTGCCGTTCCAGCTGGGCTACCTAACCTGAAGAAGTGCCACGTGTTCCGGCCCGGCTTACATTTAGGAACGTTCAAGAAGAACCGGTTCGAGCCGGCTTACGCGTTGGCCTTGGCGAGTGACCCGCAAACGGTGACCCAGACGCTGGCCATCACTACGAATCAGTGGCGGGCCTGGGTTCACGGCGAGACTTTCACGTTGGCAACGGCGCCGCAGAAGGGTTGGTACCTATTAACGTGTGACAGCCAGCCGGTTGGTTTCGGTAAAGTCGTTGGTACGACGGTGAAGAATTTCTTCCCTAAGGGCCTGCGCTTTACGGTTTACGATGAAGATTTACAGGATTAAGTAGTTTGTTGGTAAGCACCTAATAACTGACCGTCT
>NZ_AZCZ01000054.1 GCF_001434055.1 Levilactobacillus parabrevis ATCC 53295
TCTCAGGAATCAGCTTACATCCAAATGGATGTGAAGACCCTTTATAGAATCCTGTGTAGTGGTAAACGACCAACTCGTGATGATTATTTCTATAGTCCGATTGTTAAATTTGAAGTAGACGGGCAAGAAATGCCCGTCAAATTAGTCTACGTTTCTAATCGTGGTGCTTCGAATCAATATTTAGTATTGGCGACTACGAAAATAGGACTACGGCCCAAAGAAATCATCCAAATGTATGGTCGTCGCTGGCAAATCGAAGGCTATTTCAAGGTGGCTAAACAGTACTTGCAGTTTGATCAGACCCAAATCCAAAGTTATGACGGCCTTTGTGGCCATATGGCGTTAGTTATGATGAGTTATGATATTCTGGCGCTAGCCCAGCGCCAGAATATTGACGAACGCACTCTCGGTGATCTGTTTTTTGAATATGGTCGAGCGCTTCCCGATATTCCAGTTGCTGAAGCCTTGAGTTGGCTAATGAGAACTCTTAGTGGTCTAGGTAGAAAGATGGGCATGTCTTCAGAAGCCCTGGACACCATTTTTGAAGAATTCACAAAAGCACTGCCTAGTAGTCTCGCGAGACTACTAGGCAGTGCTGGATAAAGCTGGGAAAGNGGATAAAGCTGGGAAAGTATTATTTTGGACCTCAGGCCTTTCGTGATAAGGGCTGAGGGCTATTTTCGTACTTTCAACCTTTAGGCTAAATGAATTGGGATTTCCATTGCTTAATTTTGTCAAACGGAACATGAATATCCATTTTGCGCTCCCCATTAATGAAATCAGAAATTGCTGCAATATTGTGGTAGCTGACAGTAGGCAAATTGGTATCCTTTGCAATTTCCCTCGCTCGATTGTCTAATTCCACAATTAACGTTCGACGTTGATGTTGTAGCGCACGAATGCCGGCATGTAATCGAGTACCAATATAATCCGTATCCTCAGACAGAGCTTCATCATAGTCAGAAAGGTTCGGAGAAATAAATTGAATTCTATCCGCGCCTTCCACGTTCAAACGTACGAATACTTCAATATCTTCCTTTGCTTGAATCCAAAGCTTCACAACTCGATAATTATCTAACAGCAACTCAAGCATTTGTTTGTAGGAAGCCAAATACTCTGGAGTCTTGTAATAGTTAGTGATTGTTGTAACAACCTGATCACTTTTCTTTAAAGAAATTGCCGCTAAATGTTTCTCAGTCAGTCCCCACATAGTAACGCAAGCAGTATTAATTGACTTAATCCCCATTTTTTCAAGCTGATGTTGCGTGTATGAATCACGAACTGAATGCAAATATTTTTGTGACAATGAACGCTTGTATAACATAGATTGAGCGATATTAAGTGGCCAATCCATCAACCGGTCGTATTTCTTATAAGAAGTCCATCCAACACCCAAGCCAACCGCAGAAAAATTCTTACCATCTCGAAACCCAAACTTCCACTGTGAGTGATTGCGCCCTCTAAAACGGTTGGTCAGTATATTGGTACCACCAATAAAACTAAGCTCAGACTCTTTTGCCCATTGCTGCGTTTGTATCCCAACCGTTTCATGCGTCGGGGCATTGATGAAGAAACTATTGGGAAACATCGAGTGCAGTTGATTACGTACCGCATCCATAATGATGAAATCCCCCAAGTTCTCGGTTACAACACTCGTATCAAACACTAGAATAGAATTATATATATTATTTGTCATATCATTTCTCGCCTCTAAATTTTTTCACTTTAATAACGGATTGTATGTTAATTATAATTAAAGAAAATAGTAAACCGACTAGGATCTCAGTTACGTACGATGATGCTGGTATAAAAATTTGAACACCTGTCATACCTAAAATTAAAGCTATGGAAACAAGCATTTGTGCCCAATTAACCCGTATTTCTATCATCTTTTTGGTGTCATGCATGCGAACCAGCGTAACAAAAGCAAAACCTAATGCTGAACCAATCCCAGCTCCTTGCAATCCCATTAAAGGAATCAAAGTAATATTAAAGATGACATTAGCAAGCATACCATAAATCGTTGTTTTCATAATACCAACCGTTTTTTTTGCTGCTAAATAAATTGTGCCATAAAAACTGGATAGATTTGAGAAAAACGAAGCAATCAACAAAACTGGAACTATTTTCCACGCTTCAAAATAACTTTCTCCGGCATAAATCGTCATCACTGGACGAATAAAAATTAATATGCCGCCTATTAAGATAACGGAACAACCTACGTTTGCATTAAAAACACTGGAAAAAAACTTTTCTCGCTGATCACTTTCATACTCCTCCACAGCGGATATTTGCCACGCTTGAGAAAAAATATTGTAGAAAACGTTGATAATAGTAGGTATTTTGGTTGCGACAGCGTAAAGCCCATTTGCGGCTAATCCTAAAAACCCAACAACGAAGAATCGACTTGCATCATTGGTAAAAAACCAAAGAAATGCATTTGGAATCAACGGAACGCTGTAGACTAATAATGTTTTGAGTAGCTTGGCATTGTTCCCTGAGAACGAGTAAAATTTCCATAGTTGTGCACTACAGAACATAAAAACCACTGAGACAAATGCCGAAATAATCAATGCATCCAAATAACCGACCACACCTTGTCGCAACACAACAATTTTTATAGTACCAATTACGGCGAGTACAACTGAACTCAACAACCCATTCATCGCAAAAATACGTACATAACCGATCCCACGGATGAAATTTTGAAACAAAGCCTGAAGTAACCCAAATGCCAGATACACCAGCAAATATCCTGCGTATTGCACTTGGAAAAAAATCATGAGAGGCAACGCAACTATCGCAAGTAGAAACGTACACAGGGTAAACGATAAACTCGTTGAAAAAATCGCTTTTACATCTGCATCAGTATCCATGACGAATCTAAACACCGCATCAGCAATGCTCAATGCCACTATGGGTAGAAGCATGTTAACAGTCGTTGTAATTAAATCAACCTGGCCAAAATGTGCTGTGGACATGTATCGCGTAAATATCGGAATTAAAATGAAGCTAATTAGTTTGCTTCCCAAATTACCAATAGCGAAAATTCCCAAGTTACTCGCAAGCTTCTTTACTTTCCCGTCTGCCATGGATTCCTCCTTATCTTTTATTCATACACTGATTCAAGACACAACAGTCCCGCTTGTTTCCTGATCCCGACTTATCCTTAGATAATATCCCAATGTTAACGCAATCAGCACGATAGGAGCGTTGGTAAACACTGCCTCCACAAAACTACTAGCAATCACATAGAAAAACAAGGATAGTGCCGCCGAAAGGGCGTTAGGACTACTCTGGAAGACTCGGCGAATGTCTTTGAGAACACAGTATAGCGAAAGTAAATAGGTCGTCATACCAATTAATCCATATTGTCCAAAGATATATGGCCAATACGTATCCGACATATACTTAAACCCTTCAGATTGTCTCAAACCCGAGATATTGCTTATTCCGTAGGTAAAATATAATGGAGAATAATACTTCCCCGAAATTGAACTAGCAAAAGTCCCTAGCCCAGATCCGAGAGGAAAATAATTACACATAATCTGAAAGCCTACGATATAGAGCGCTGGTCGAGCAGCAACCAGTCCCCACGACAAGTAACTGGCGACTTTATTCCGGGCAATGAAATATACCAGAACTAATACAATCGCTAACACCATATATAGGCGTAAGGAGTTCTTAGACGCCCTGCTCCGCCTGGATTGTACAGCAGATTTACGATATCCAAACATAAGAGTGCACGCAGCCACGATAAAAATGAACGCCTTAGTTCTCATACTCAACGCGAGGACTAAAAATGATAATCCAATATATCCTGCATTCTTTTTTGTCCCGTTAGCAATAAAGACAGCCGCCATTACAACAACAGATGCGACCATGAAGGTGCCGTGAGTATATAAGAATGCATACTCTTTTATGGGACCTCGATAGCCTTCACCCATTCCAAGATCGACGAATTGATTTACGACTCCACAAAATGCCAGAATCCAGATATAAAATCTTGAAAATGAAAGGATCCGTCGCCTTTCTCTCTCTGCATTTTTGTCCGATGCAAATGCAGCAGCATAAACATACACAATGAAAAATTTGCTAACCGCTAGGATGTCCTTGAAAGCGGCTATCCTACTTGGTTGAATATGAAACCACGCAGAACTTAATATTCCAAGTAATAGTGTGATCAGGAAAAAAATAATAATCATAACAATAGTCTTAGGAAGCTTAGCATGTGGAAGGCGAATCAGAATCAAAAGAAACAGTACTATTGAAATGAGTTCATCCGAATATTGAAACACTCCTATATATTTTTCTAGGATATTTTCAATTAGTAAAAAAACAAATAGCACAGACATTACGCACTCTCCAATTCCACCTAAAAGCGAGAAACTTCCGTCAACTTCTTTTCAACTAATCTGGTAGTCTCACGAATATCGTACTGAGCGTCACAAATAGCCTTGGACGTATCTTGCCTCTGATAGCCACGAACCTCATCAATAAAGTTGGCCCACTTTTTTGGCCCCAAATTTAAATCTAAAAACGAAACATTGCCGGTCACGTCAGCTTCTAACGAGATATTTGACGATAACACGCACTTTAAACCCGAAGCCTGCGCTTCAATTGCAACCACAGGCAAACCCTCAAAATGAGAAGGCAGTACAAATACATCCATAGCCTGCATTAGATCAGCTACTCTATCGGTCTCTCCCATGAATCTTACACGATCATTAAGCCCATATTCATGAACGAGCGATTGAATCGAACCAAATTTTTCACCCACCCCAATCAGAAGTAATACAGCCTTAGTATCAATTTTGCTTATTTCCTTCATGATTGCGATTAAAAACTCATGATTCTTTTGCTCGGCAAACCGACCAACATGGCCTAAAACGAGATGGTCTCGCCCAATATTTAGCTCCTTACGTATCTTTTCGCGTTTTTCCTTATTATAAGTATACTTAACCGTCTCAATACCGTTTTGAATAAGAGTATACTGTCCCTGTTCAGCAACCTTGCCTCCAAACATCCATTGTGCCGCTTTGTCAGAACAAGCAAAACGTTCACTCGATATTCGATTAATCACTGCTCTTCCCAAGTAATTGACAACTGAGTGCCCTATACCGGCACCGTCTTCAGATGCGTTATGAGAGTGGATAACAATTTTATGAATGCCAGCCAACTTGCAAATCAGTGGGTACTTAAATACTGCTGCTGGTGTACTCAAGTTAAAGTACGCGAGGTCATAGCCACGACGAGCAGTTTTATATGCGTTCCAGAACAGTTCGAACATCTCTCTGACTCCGCTACTCTTTTCGCTCGACAGGGGGATTTTCTTTCCACCCAACGAAGCAACTTGATCATCGAAAAATTCTTTACGATCTATCTTTGTAATGAAATCCAAAGAAAATTTCTGCTTATCAATATGTTTCAGCAAATTAACTGAGTATTTTTCAATGCCGCCGCTTGTCAAGGTGTAAACCATATAAAAAACTCGTAAAGGCTTTTTTGGCCTTCTTTCAGACAGTACCAAGCTCTCAACTCCTCACAAAACGCCTTCGTCTAAATCATCCCTATTAATCTATTTACACAATTCATAGACTTCGTTATATGAACTAATGAAATCATCATAATTATATTCGCTGGAAAAAGTTTTATACGCGTTGTTTTCCAACGTTTGTTTTAAAGTTGGATTTTCAATGATTTTAAACATTCCTTCAGACAGTGACTCAGGGGCGTCTACAGGTACGAGTATGCCGTTAACACCATCTTTAACAATCTCGTTGTTTCCAGAAATATCAGTGCAAACCATTGTCCTTTTCTGCGAAAAAACTTCTATCGGGGTCAACGGTAGTCCTTCCCATCTTGACGCCAACACCACCAAATCAAGTTGCGTGATTATGTCTAAAACATTTTCTTGAAATCCTAAAAACAGCACTGAATTTTCAAGCCCCAGCATCTTTGTCAAGGATTCTAACTCTGCATGATCCTCGCCCTCGCCGACAATCACAGCAACAAGATCTTTTTCAGGATGTTGTTGTCGTAACATACCGAACGCCTTTACGAACACATCCATACCTTTTTGACGGGATAAGCGCCCAATACTCCCGATCAGTATCTTACCTTGCTCCCTCAATTGGGTCAGAAGTGGATTGTATTGTTTTGAGCGAGTGTTACGAATAGTGTTCTTTATTGTTCTTATTTGTTCGGGATCAATCGCATAAGTGTCAATCAGGTTTCGTTTCACACCATCTCCAACTGCCACGATACTGGATCCCTTTAATGCAAATTGCAGTAATCTGATCTTGTTAAAGAAAACATTATGGGCTGTGTATACTCGTTCTGTGCCAAGAAACATCGCAACAATCCGCGCGTAGAACGCTGCCATTCTATGGTGGGAATGTATAACGTCAATTTTTTCGCGTCTAACAATTGTGAAGATTAAGGCAAGACATTTAAGCATGACGAACGGATTCTTGTTATCTAAATCCGGTATTTTATATTGTTTGATCCCATCCTGCTCTAATTTATCAGCATATACTCCGCCGCAAGAGACCACAATCTGCTCTTGAGCTGAATTATCTCGACATAACTGATAAACGATTTTTTCAGCGCCACCTTGACCCATAGTTCTTGAAATATGCAGTACTTTCATTCATATCCTCACTGTCCATTTGCTCTTCTCCGAGTGATGATGAACCTAGACCAATGCTTGCTCAAGTATATCAGCAATCTGCTTACAAGCGGTTCCATCACCATAAGGATTAGATGCCTGGCTCATCGCCTTATACTCTTCGGAATCAGATAACAAACGGTTAAACTCATTGTAAATCGTTTCTTCGTCTGTCCCAACCAGCTTTAGTGTGCCTGCAGTAATACCTTCAGGTCGCTCCGTGGTGTCGCGCATAACCAACACAGGCTTACCCATACTTGGCGCTTCTTCTTGAATACCACCCGAATCAGTTAAGATCAAATAGCTGTGGCTGGTAAAGTTGTGAAAATCGAGAACATCCAAGGGTGGGATAATGTGAATTCGATCATCATCTCCCAAAATTTCGTCAGCAATACTACGAATGGCTGGATTCATATGAATTGGATAAATTGCCTTGACATCATCATGCTCATCCATAACACGACGAATTGCTCGAAACATATTTTTCATCGGTTCGCCTAAATTTTCACGACGATGCGCAGTAATCAAAATTAACCGGCTACCTTCTGCCCATTGTAACTCAGGATGTGTATAGTTCTTGTCAATCGTTGTCTTTAACGCGTCTATAACTGTATTGCCCGTCACAAAGATGGATTTAGGGTCACGTCCTTCTTCGAGGAGATTCCGCCTCGAAAGTTCCGTTGGTGCAAAGTTATATTCACTAATGATGCTAACTGCTTGACGGTTAAATTCTTCAGGAAATGGTGAGTAAATATTATGTGTTCGTAATCCTGCTTCAACGTGACCAACCTTGATTTGTAAATAATAGCAAGCCAGTGCCGTTGCAAAAGTTGTTGACGTATCTCCGTGAACCAGTACAATATCAGGCTCTTCTCGTTCCAATATTGGTTTGATTTTGTCCAAGATTGCAGTGGTCACATCAAACAACGTTTGTTGCTTTTTCATAATCGAAAGATCAAAATCAGGAACCACATCGAATGCTTCCAAAACTTGGGTAAGCATTTCTTTATGCTGACCTGTAACACATACAATTGTTTGTATGTCTTTACGCGTTTTAAGTTCATTAACGAGTGGACACATTTTAATCGCTTCTGGACGAGTGCCGAATACTAACATTACTTTTTTCACTTTACTTTCTCCAATTTGTTCGAAAATTTTTCTCTGATTACACTACCGATAAACTTGGAATTACCTTTAAAGTACCGACCAAACAACCGTTTAGGTTCCTGAAGAACTCTAAACAACCACTCCAAATTCGTTTTCTGCATCCACTGAGGTGCGCGTGGAATCTCGCCAGAAATGACATCAAAGCTTCCGCCGACTCCCATAAAGACACTACGATTTCCATCGTTTTGTAAAAATTCAACAAGATATTCTTTTATTGGCGATGTAATCCCAACAAAAACAAAATCGGGGTTTGCATGTTTGACTTTTTCAGAAACCCGCGGCCAATCTTCTTCTTTGAAATAGCCATCTTCCACACCAACAATGTTGAGCCGAGGGTAGCGCTTCAGTAATTCTTTTGCTGTTTTTTCAACGACACACTTTTTGGCACCTAACAAATAAACACTGTATTGTTTTTTCTCACTCAGTTCGACAAGTGCCATCATGAGATCAATCCCGGCGACTCGCTCAGGCAAATTTTGCTTCAAAAACTTACTAGCTAAAACAACGGACGCACCGTCGGCATTAATTATGCCACAGCTGTTCACAATCTGTTTGAGCCGAGGATTTTTTCTTGAAGAATTTATTTTATCTGCATTCACCCCTATAAGATGTAACGGCTCCTTATTTAAAACATATTTTTCAACAAGGGCTATCGTTTCCTTCTGATTGAGCTTGTCTATCTGTATTCCCAAAATATTTATGCGTTTGTTATGCCCTAGGATACGTTCCTGTTTAATACCGGTTTCCGTCAAATCAAATCACCTCGTAAAAAGCCTTTACCCAATTAAGGGCGCCTTGACGTTTTTCTGGGCTCGAATCGTCACGCAGCCTTGCTATGACGGTGTTCTTCCGGGCCTTTTCCTCCTAAAGAATTTTTCAACTCTTGGTGTTATACCACTCAATATAGCTGGCCAGTACGCTGATGAATTCTTCCTTGAACTTTCCCAACCAATCTCGGTTATAGAAGAACTCCGTCTTCAAATGATCAAAGAAGCTCTTCGCCTGTGCATTATCGGGAGTTCTAGCTTTCTTCGACATCGAGCAGGTCAACTCGAAGCAAGTCATCAGTTCGATCCAGACTGGCCAGTGATAGTGGACATCACGGTCTGAGTGCACACTGGGATGACTACCATGTGGGAGGCCTTCAGCCGCCACTTCTAGCATCACATTGATTAGTTTAGCATTTAGACTGGTTCCGATGAACCAATTGGTAACTTGGCCATCAAAACAGCCGATGCTTGGCGAGAGATAGATCTTCCCGGCCTGAATAGAGAACTCGGTGATGCCTAGATTGCATAATTAAAGTTACCATCTGTAAAAAGTGAAAAGGCCTGCCCTTTCTTGCTAAAATGGTGTTTGCATAACAAGTCATTTAGAAAGAAGAATAGGTCTCATGACCATTATAACATTAGTCGAGCGATCTAAGATAGAACTTATGCAGAATCAACAGTGCTCTATTCAAGGCATTGCAACGACCTAAGGTCGCTCTCGGTTGTCCGCTTCACCGTTGTTCCGGTGGCTATTAAAGTGCCATTGTAGCTCAGAAACATGCTGATCTTTGTCGACATCGGTGCGGTCGTCACTCGATTTTAACGTTAAGGTTAAATCGTGTGATCACCGAAAAATTACGATTAGGATGGTCACCTGAAATGGTCATCCATACCGTTCATTGTGCTCCACACACGATTTATCGTTGGATTTACTAAAGAAAAATCGACTTCCAGTTAACTCAACTCTTTGATCACAGCAAACGTCGCAAAAGAAAACAAGACCTTAGGTCGCACTACAACCCATTGGTAGGAACCTCAATTGATGAGTGCAGTGAGTCAGCTAATCGACGAGCTGAAAAAGGGCATTTAGAGATAGATACAATTCGCAGTGGTCGTGGGGCAAAAGCAGCTCTTTTACCCGTTGTTGATCGTGCTACTTGTTTGTTAGCGACAACTAAGCTTGATAATTTGTCACAGAGTGCGGTTTTAAAGGGCTTTTCGAGACTGATTGCAGACTTTCCTGGCCCAGTTCGAACAGTGACTGTAGACCACGGCAAAGGGTTCCCTTGCGATCAAGCACTGACAAAACGCTACGGGATACCCGTTTATTTTTGCCATGCCTATCACCCCAATGAACGTGGCACCAACGAACGGTTCAATCGCGAACTTCGTTACTATTTCCCGAAAAGGATAAAGTTTGACCGGACCGGTTTCTCCGGTGTAATGATTCAATGCTGTCGTAGCACTTTGCCAAATGGAAGAATGTTCTGCCGCCTTTTGATTTAATGCAGGCTCTCTTTGTGTCAATCGCATTCCTGAAGCATTATTTGAAACACTTTTTAATTGCTTTATTGGTTTCCCACATTTTGGGCAAAAATTCGATTGAGTTGTTAACCTTTCTCCACAGTTCACACAAAAATTAATTTTATGGTAGATTGCAAATTTAATCCGA
>NZ_AZCZ01000055.1 GCF_001434055.1 Levilactobacillus parabrevis ATCC 53295
CAAGATATTTTACGCTCTCTAAAAAAATGTATCGCAATGTTCTTGCTTGCGGTATGTCTCGCTCTTATCTGAATAAGATGACATTCAATCTTATCAACAATATAACTAATATAACAAAAGCAAATTAAAACATTCACGAAACAGAATTTGAAAATAACACCAGAGAAAAAATATTTTCAAGCTACTAATAAACACATCAAATTAAGCTCAATTGGCGTTAAAAGCCAATTTTTTCTCGATTAAGATCGAATAATCATGAATGTAACATGGTAATTGCGTTACATTCATGAGATTTCTGCTATCTTAAAAGTTAAGGAGGACTATTAAATTGCAATTTGCTAATGTGTTACGAAAAAGAAGAAAAGAACTGCACTTAACCCAACAACAATTGGCTGATAAATTACATGTGACACGTCAAACGCTATCACGCTGGGAAAACAATTTAAGTTATCCAAATTTAGACACATTAGTAAATTTAAGTGAATTTTTAGCTGTTCCTCTAGATATTTTACTTAAAGGTGATGGAAATTTGATGGTTAACAAAATTAGTCAGGACGTACGAGACAAAGACAAGTATAAACGCTATTTGATGATTGTTTCAGCGATCTTTATTCTTATATTTTTATGGTTAAGTGTATTAGGATACGGACGTGCTAGCCAAAATGAATGGATTGATCGTTTCAATCCTTTTTTAAGAGTTCAATATGGTTATGCGGTACTACCTAACCAGGTCCCAGAGAAGAGAGAAAAGACAACTATCATTGATAGTGATGGTAAAAATAAACATGTTGCTGCTGTTAAAACCCCGCAACAAGTTGATGCGTTTGTAGCTGATGATCCTTTTGGGAGTGGTAGTTGGCTAAAGTTTTATACCGGACAATATAGTTCTAAACAGCGTTGGGCACTTGTTGCTCATAAAGGCTCCTATGTTTCAAATGTTCGTCTAGTCTCTCGTGCGCAAATTCCTCTAATGATGCGTGAACAAACTGGGAATCATTATGTAGCTTACGATGCTCATGCAGAAAGACGGATTACTAAACGATTTCTGTGGTGGCCGTTCAATTAAAAAAATTAGTATTGATTAGTCACATTCTGTATATGAAGTGTTAGGTTATTAGGGTATCGACTCATTACCGGTGTAAGACGAAGCCTAGCAAATAAAGTGTTAAGAAAAATACGGAGAGCTAGAANTCACAATATCATTGGCATTGTAGCCATGGATCAAGGTGGTGATATCTGGCAAATGACGGTTGTTTTGGTCAACCGTTTTTAATTGAATGGTCACTGGTTGCTGACGCTGATATGCGTCCGCCAATACCTCGGTAATTGTTGCTAAGGATTGTTGCGGTCGTGGAACGTATACTGCATTCAACTGCTGGTTCTGTTGGTTTAATGCGGCAGTATGATCGGATAAATAGAATCCCTGCCATTTCATCATGCCCCGGTCATGGTAATCATGTTCAAAAAAATGCTTAACCGTGGCTAAATCAAATTCTTGATTATTCAAGGGGCACCCGCTTTCGTTGAATCAGCTTTTGGCTTGCAGGCCACCGTTCCCCAGTAAAGCCGACAAATTCGATCGTTAGCTTTATATCTTGTCGTAATGCTTTTAGTAATTTTTCTAAACCAGCTAAATCATAGTGAGCTAATTTATGTAAGGGAACAGATTGCAAGCGCTCATTAGCCCGTTGACTGTTAAAAAACAGATTATAGGTCTGATCGTAGGTGTCATTAGTCAACATTAACCAATAGCGGGTTTGGGGACGCCGCTTAAACAATAAGGTTAACCGCCCCTTAATAATCTCTATATCGCTATTCATAGCTATTGCCTCCATTATGTCCGCCCACTAGTGAAGCCCGCTTGATAGCGGTGCCTCCCTTTAATAAACTGGTCGCGTAAACTAGTTTGGTGAACCCAAATTGCCGGTGAATTTCATCAATCACTTGGTTTAACCGGCTACGGCGAATTTGGTTGTGCGGGGTTTCAAATAAATTAAGTTGTTGGCCGGAGTTGGCACTTAGTTTACTGCTATAAACACCAATATTCCGGACAGCTTGACCGTCCCAATTCTGACGGAATAACCACAATAATTGTTGTGTCAAAACTTGATTGTCATTAGTTGGTTCCATTTTTAAAGCCTGGTGAAAGCCACCGCGGCCATCTGCTTCAGCTGCGGCATAGGAAAACCCAATGCTTAGCGATAGACAACCGGCCAGTTTATGGTGGTGCCGAAGCCGCGCCGCCACCTGTTCCCCAATTTCTTTAATGACGGTTTCAATTTCGACTTGGTTAAAATAATCTCGTGGCAATACTTGCGAATTACCCAGGCTAGCTTCTTTAACCTTAGTTGGTTCCGTGACTTTTGCGCGATCAATTCCCCAGGCCGTAGCAAATAACTGGCTACCAATGACGCCAAGCTGCTGTTTGAGTAAATATGGGTTAGTGTGGGCTAGCTCATACATATTGTGAATTTGAAGGCGGTTCAAACGTTTAGCCATATGGGGGCCAATCCCCCAAACGTCCGTTAATTCGTCAATTGTCCAAATCTTATCCGGCACAGTTTCGTAATGGATTTCACCGATCAATTCATGATTATGTTTAGCGTAAAGGTCTAAGGCTAATTTAGCTTGCACCGGATTGTCACCAATTCCCACGGTGGTATACAAGCCTAGCTTTTGCCGAACTGTCTTTTGAATCAAGCGCGCCACTTCGCGAACGGAATTGCCAAACAGCCGCCAAGTATGGGTCATATCAAGAATGCTTTCATCAATCGAATACGGCCAAACCTCTTGTTCAGTGGTAAATTGATGAAAGATCTGATTGATCTGCAAATTACGTTGAATATAAAGGTTCATGCGCGGTGGCACGACCCACAACCTGGGGTCATTGGGTAAGTCACGTTTACGGGAGACGTTGGCTTTAAGATGAAATAAGTGCTTAGCTTCGGGTGACGTGGCTAAAATGAGCCCGCCATTGGTGTTTTCAGCTTCACTAAGGACCACTAATGGGACTTTTAAGGGATTAAGGCCCCGGGCAACGGCTTCGCAACTAGCATAAAAGGACTTGTTATCGATTAAGAAAAACACGCCATGCGGTTCATCATCAAAAAACATTTAGATCACTTCCGTTAGCTTTTACCTGTATTGTAGCACAAAAAGCAAACGTACGTTCCCTTAAACTGCTAGAAAGCTGATTAAAAATAGTCGAAAGTCAGTTATAGTCATGCTATAATATAGACAGAAAAAGGAAGCCCCGCTAGAACAGGACTTCCCATGTAGAGCCGTTAAAGACGGTGGCATAATTTAATACGATTAAATAACCGCTAGCTCTGCCAAGCTAAGGCGGTTATTTTTTTTGCTGACTTTTGATCAGCTCAACAATTAATGCGATTAAGGCCACGATAAAAGTACCGAAAGCCAGCATTAATTGTAAAGCGTCCGACACGGACACTTAGGCTACTCCTTTCGTTAGGATTTATGGGCTTTAAAGGTTTAACACCATAAGCACCACCTCCGATTGGAAATAGCCACCGCCTTAACTTCTCTACTGGATCTATTATACAGGCAGCCTAGCTCTTTAACCAAATATAAAATTAAAGAATCAGTAAGAAAACTATATTTATATCTGTAAAAACAGTTTTTAACTGCTAGGTCATAATGTATGGCAGATTGCAAGAAATAACTTGAACGAATTTAATGACGTAAATTAAGCAAGAAGGTACGCTGCCAGAAATAGTACAACGCGAATTTGGGGAGGAAGAATAGTATGAAAGCTGATAGCATACACTTATTTGATTTCCTGGAGAGTGGTAAAACAATTTTTGAAATTCCTGTTTTCCAGCGAAATTATGAGTGGAATAGAGAACAATGTAAACAATTATTTAAAGACCTAACCGTTGCGGCGCAAACTAATACTGATCATTTTATTGGTGCAATTGTTTATGTTACCGAAACCGGTAATAAGATGAGTCATATATATCGCATTATTGATGGTCAGCAGCGCTTAACAAGCTTAACTTTACTATTAAAAGCATTGTCGGTTGCTGATGAACACGACCAAGCGGAAATTGAGGAAGAGTATTTAACTAATAAATATCTGGATGATAATAATCATCTTAAACTAAAACCGGTTGAACATGACTATGAAGCATTTTATTCAGTAATGAATAGGTTAGATTTTGATAAGCCTTCAAAAGTTATCGATAATTATCGCCTTTTTCAAAAACTGATTAAAAGCAGTGACATCGATAGTTCTAAACTGTATGAAGCGATGAACCATTTTAATATGGTTTACATTGAGTTAAGTAGCGATCCAAATGAAGAAAATCCACAAGTTATTTTTGAGAGTTTAAATTCGACGGGAGTTTCGTTATCACCTTCTGATCTAGTTCGAAACTTCCTATTAATGAGACTTGATTCACAGCAACAAACGAAATTATATAAAAATTATTGGGTTAAAATTGAGCGTATGTTTGCTACTAAAACATTTGCTGAATTTATTCGGCATTATTTGGTTGTCAAAACACATACGTCAGTTAAAAAAAATGGTGTATATAGTAGCTATAAGGACTACTTCATTTCAAATGGGTTAAGTTCCGAACAAGCTCTCGCTGACCTCTTTAAATTTGCTAGTTACTACGATCAAATTTTGAATCACAAATCTGCTGATGATCGGTTTAATAAGATATTAGAGCATATCAATGTGATGGATAGTAAGGTTGTATTTCCTTATCTAATGCTATTAATGGATTTAGTAGATACAGCAAAAATTAATCAAGAAGAAGCCATTCAGTTAGCACATATTTTGGAAGGTTATCTTTTCCGATTAAAGGCATGTCAAATGCCAACAAATGGTTTAAATAAAATTGTCGTAGGCCTATGTGATTTATCTAAAGAGGGTGGTAACCTACGCCTCAGGTTACTTCGGTTGCTAAAGGCAAACTTTCCAGACAATCGAAAGTTATTGGAAAGTTTGATGGAAGTGGACCTTTATCATCAAAGAAATCATTTAGCAAAATTATCATTGGTGATCCTTGAAGAACATAGGACTCGAGAAACAATTAATTTTGATGATGCACAGGTTGAGCATATCATGCCACAACGATTGAACGCAGAATGGCGACTTCAGGTTGCTAATGCTGATAAGGTTAAAGAACAGTATGGTGGTACGCTTGGTAACCTGACTTTAACTAAATATAATCAGGAGATGAGTAATAAGCCTTATAGTGAGAAAAAAGAATTTTATAAGGACTCAAATGTTTCTCTTACTCGAGAAGTTTCTGAAACGTATAATCAATGGGGAAAAGAAGCAATTATCGACCGCACTAAAGAGTTAACAGATGAGTTAATCCAAATCTTTCCGATGCCAAACATCAAAGAAGTTAATGAAGAAGAAATTACTGGTGAGTACACAATTGATCAAACAGTTGATGTGACGGGTAAAGCCGCTGTTCAAATAACAATTAATGAAAACGAATATCCAGTAAAAACATGGAAACAAATGTTGAAAATCTTCCTCAATGATCTTTGGAATAGGGATAGTCTTAATTATGATCGGATTAAAGAAAACAATCAGATAAGTCGAATGCTCTTTAGGCCTCACAACGCACCGGCCACGCTTGAAAATGGTACCGTAATCGAAACAAATTTCTCCGCTTCGGTTATTCTAGCCATTATTGCCAAGATTTCTGAGATTTGTGATATTACAGACCAAGTCTCATATACGGTGAAATAATGTATGTGAGTACCTTGCGAATAATAGATTCCGTAAATTGCAAGAACAAGTTAGCCAGTCGTTGAGGATAATCCCAGAACAGGCCGTTATCAAATAGAAGTTGTGGCGCTAGAGAGACTACTGGGCCATGCGGCGAACGCGCCGAGCTTCGGCCTCAAAGTTTTGCTGGGGTGTGCAGTAGCCCTGTTGTTTGCGAGGCAACTGATTCAAGCGGTCTTGCGTGGCCTGCACTTGACTAGGGCTAATGTCATCTAGGGACATGCCCTTAGGGAAGTCCTGGCGGATCATCCGGTTATGTGCCTCGTTGGTGCCACGGTCGCAGGACGTGTAAGGATGGGCGTAGAAGATCTCAGTTTCCGTCCCAGCAAAAGCAGTATTTAAGGCGGTGAACTCGGGTCCGTTGTCTGCTGTGATGGTCTTGATGCAAGCTCCCCATTCGCGCTTGATTCCACGCAATGCATAGCTCACAGAGTCTGCATCTCGTCCTTCGATCAAGCGGAGAAGTTGGCAACGGGTCTTGCGCTCAATCAGAGTCAAGATGACGCTCTCCTTGCCATTGCGTTTACCGACAATGGTATCCATCTCCCAGTGACCAAACTGCCTGCGTCGTTCAACGACCTTAGGCCGTTCCTCGATACTGCGGCCAGCCAGGCGCTTAGCCTTGGTGTGGTGCTGGTGAGAGGTCTTCCGCTTAGTCTTCTCCAACAGGTCGATATTTCGAATCTCTAGGCGTTGGTCGTCAATGTACTGGTACAAAGTCGAGGCACAAACAAGCTCTTCAGGAGTAAACAGCTTGTGTCGCTTGGCATAGCCGATTGAAGCATCCGGCGACCATTTGTCCTGCTTAGCTCGCTGTACGTACCAGGCTAAGAAGACCTGTACACTGGCGAACTTGTCAGGACGATGGCAGCTCAAGCGTGCAGTCTCGTAACGTGCCTGAGCAGCCTCTGGTAGGTATTGTCGATGGTAGACGCGCTTGCCATTACTCTTCTTGACCTGATCTACTGTACCTCGCTTGATTTCATTATTAATGGTCTGCGGGCAGACGCCAATTTCAGCAGCAATCCAACGATTGGACTTCCCAGCTTGGCGGAATCCGGCCACTTTTCCGCGCTCGAGTGATGTTAAGTGCTGACCTTTTTGGCGGTGTGTGCTATCCTGTTTCTGCATCAAGACAACATCCTCTTCCATTGTTTGTGTAGGAACTTCAATGATACAGGATATCTGTTCTTGATGTTTTTTATTGTCCAAAAAATTTTGAGACAGTGGCTAACTTGATTCTAAAATGCGCGTCTTATCAACAACGTGCATGATTCAGTTATTTCAATCGTTTCAACAACCATACTGGCCGGTGCCGCTCAGACTTGTGCACCCGGGTATTAACGACTTGTAGCAATTGTAAAATGGTGAAAATTAGTGAATTACGTTTTCGGTACGCAATGTACTTCGGTTCCCACTCGGTCACATACTTCTCTTTGTACGACCGTAATCCCTGAAAACCATATAACTGGTAGCCATATTCGTAAATTAAATGAGCAATTTTTTCTTGAATAAAACTGTAGCGTGAAACCCCCACACCGGATAACGGTGCCATTCCCATATTGAAATAAGCATAGCCATCGTCACGCGCCTGTTCAAATAGGTGCACAAAGACCGTGTCCATAATGCCGGATGGCGCCGATTTGCTTGACCGCATTAAGTCAATTGAAGTCGTCTGATGATTTCCCTGCGGCATAATATTCGCAAACGCGACAATTCGGTGGTCAGGATCATAAACGACCGCTACGGGTGCCTGATTGAGATACTGCTCATCAAAAAATCCGAGCGAGAATCCTTTTTCCGTCTCACCTGCTAACCAACTATCCGAAACAGCTCGTAATTCAGCCATAACGTTGGCACTGAACGGTGGCTGCAAGATGGCAAACTCATAATCCCGGGTAAACTTATTCATTAGGGCCCGCTCACCCCGTAGCCGTTTACCAGCCAAACTAAAGTCTGCCAATTTGACGTGCCCTTCTTCACCGGTTTTGATAAAGTCAAAGCCCATTTCGTGTAGGCGCATCGTCAGCATCTCACTAATTTCGTAAAAGACTAGCGAGCAACCGTCACTATCTGCGTCATCCAATAACTGTTCCAAGGCAGCTTGTAATACCGCTTGATTACCGAATGGCTCTCCCATAATGATCAGTTTATCAGCCTTCTGCTGGTATAAGAAGATCAGTTGATCGACCCCATCGACTTGATAGTAATATGCTAACTTATCATTCAAATAAGCCAAGTGTGAGATTTCATTGCCGCCATAAGTTTCAATCACTTGTTTGACCCGAGCCGCATCCATCTTTTGACGCAATCGGGCGTTATAGCCACTCGCAAAGTAGCGGTACATAATAATCAAAATCATTGCCGCTAAGACTAACCCAATCACCCCAAATAACCAGAGCTTTTGTGATGGGAAGAACAGAGCTTCAGGAACCGCATGCCGATGATGAATTTGGGGCGCGTTATAGACCCCCACAATCGTATACAAGATAAAGGTCACCACATACACGCAGCTAACCCACAACGTTTGCCCCCACGAAAAAGCCAACCGATCACGATAATAAGCATGCCGCGACAAAGCCACTAGCGCTAGAATCACAATCAAGAAAATCACAAATTTCATCGAAATTGCATCATAAACGACGAGCCAGCGAATCGTATTCAAAATTGCAATCAGCAGGACAATCACCGTTGGCCAAAAAGCTTTTTTGACCCGGCCAGCAGTTCCCAACGCCACCCCAATCAGTAAGAAGGCCATAATAATACTGCTGGCCTGATTAATAAAGAAAAAGGTGTACGGATAAAACTGTAAGAAGAGTTTATTGCTATATGCAAAGATAGGGACCGTTGACATCAACAACATCAGAAAACCAGAAAAGTAGAGAAAAACCGTCAGTACCATCTGAGCAACACGTTGTAATGCCTGCTTAGGAATACCCACTAAGCGCACGTTTAAGCGATGGCCGGTGTCATGGATGAATAAGACCAGCCCGATGGCAAACGGGATAATATAGTAGAATAACCGGTAAAATAAGAGCCATACGACGGCGTCTGGTCGAGAAACTCCGACCGCACTGAGACCAAAAATCATGAAAACGTCGAATGACCCAATACCACCGGGTACCATTGACACTTCACCGACAACCGAAGCAATCACGAATAACGGCACGACTGCTGCAAAATCAATGGGTAATCCCATAAAGTTTCCAATTAATAAGAAGAACAGCACACAGCCAGTCCATTCACCAAACGACCCACTCAATAACCGAACGACGTTGCCGAGCGTAAGGCCATCGAAGAATTCCGAATCGTTGACCCGTGTAAAAATAAAGATAGCTGGAAAATACAGTGCACCACCGACGAGCCAGATCCAGTAACTGCCATACATGTTCCCAATGCCAAAGCCATAGACTAGCACGAGTGAGATCATACAATATAATGACAATCCCGAAACTAAAAACAAAGCGATCTTGGAAATGGCAAACACGATTTGTTTCTTAGTGGCTTCGCGATTATAAAAGTTAGCACGCAGTGAGGCGCCCAGCACGCCCCCAAAACCACCGATATTCGTAAATGTATTGGTGATCCATCCAGCTTTTAAGACATATCCAAGTGAATAGTGGTTGGGTAAAAACTTTGTAATCATGACGTCATACGTCAGCATTGGTGTCACTGCGATAATACCAATCACGACCATGCTCAACAGATGCCACCAGCTTTGCGAAGCAAGCGCATTTGCCAACTGCGCGCCACTGACTTCCTTCGCAATTTTGCCGACTTCCGTAATCACAAATAACAGGACAGAGAATACAAATAATACTTTGATGATCCCCATGCGTTTATTGAGTGCCGTCCCGATTTTCTGTAACGTTGCCTTCAAAAAAATTCTCCTTTCCCTAGATTATCTGTATTTAATCTTGAATTTATAACGTTTTGATTTCCATTTGGTAGATTGTAAAATTAATCCGA
>NZ_AZCZ01000056.1 GCF_001434055.1 Levilactobacillus parabrevis ATCC 53295
GCCAAGGACGACCAGTATAGAAAAGCAAATATCGGACATTATCAACCACTGAACTACAAGCCAGTTAGTCCAGACTATTACTTAAAGACGGCCTTTAGTGACGCGATCATGACTGTTCTATATGCTCGTGATGAATATTACCAACGGCAAAAACAGGCGCAAGGTTTAAAGGAGACTGAGTGGGAAATGACGAAAAAGCAGCGGCAACATCAAACCCGGAACCGGCATGAAGATGGGGGCATGCACTTGTAATCACAAAATTAGCGATTGGTTAATTGGAATGAATGGCAGCCCTTTATACACCTTGCTATTAAGACAAAACGGGGTGCGCGGGGTGTACTCGATTGGTCGAGTACAGACGCCAACTTTGTATATGGTTTATCAAAGAGACCAGGCAATCAAAAACTTTAAGCCGGAACCCTATTTTGAACTAAATGCTGAAATTCTTGCTAATCAGCAAAAATTCGTCGCAAAATTAGACCCCTATCAGCGATTTAAAGATGAAGCAGGACTAATAACATTCATGCAAGCTAAGCACGTTCAGAAAGGCTCACAGGCCGGTTTAATCAAGGACGTCCAAAAACAAGACAAAAAGCGTGCTAGTCCACAACTATTCTCACTATCCAGTCTGCAAAGTGCCATGAATAAACGGTATCATGCCAGTGCCAGCCAAACCTTAGCCGCCATTCAGAGTTTATACGAAGCTAAGTTCCTTAGCTATCCCCGAACCGATTGTGCTTATATCACTGATGAAGAATTTGAGTATTTAGTGGCTAATCTGACGAAGTATCTGGGGTTAGTCTCTAAGCAAGTCGCTTTAACCAATACCACGCCAAATAAGCGTTATGTTAATGGAAAAAAAGTTGAAGAACACTACGCCATTATCATGACTAAAGTTGTCCCGACGAAAGATCAATTAGCTGCCTTACCTAAATTACAGCAACAGGTCTATGATTTGGTTTTAAGAACCACATTAGCCATGTTTTCTGATCCGTACGAGTACGAGGAAACCACCATTATCACCCAAGTTGGTGACGCCAATTTTAAAGCAACCGGTAAGGTCCCAACTAAGCAAGGTTGGCAAGCTTTATTTGATGATCACAAAACCGACCAGCAAGAGGCAGCCACCCTACCGATCGTTCACCAAGGCGACCAAGTTCAAGCGAATCTGCAAACACCGCAAAAAGAAACGACACCACCGGTACCCTTTACCGAAGGTACCCTGATTACGGCCATGAAGACCGCCGGCAAAACGCTTGATGATGAAGAAGCCCAAGCGATTCTTAAAGATGTGCAAGGCATTGGAACGAGTGCAACCCGGGCAAATGTGCTGGAAGTGTTAAAGAAGCGCGGCTATTTAGTTACTGAAAAGAACAAGCTCCACGTCAGTGAAGCGGGGATTACTTTATGTAAAGCGGTTGAACTCGAACCCTTGTTAACTAGCCCAGAGATGACAGCAAAATGGGAGCAAGCGTTACAACAAATCAGTACCGAAGAACGCACCCCGGATAACTTTTTGAACCAAATCAAAAAGTTCGTGGCAAAATTGATTGCTGATGTTCCCACGCAATTGACTGGCAGTGCAGCCATTAAGCAACAAATCGATCACCAACAGCAAGCGCAAAAAGCCGCCGAAGTCTTCTTAGAAACACCGCAAGCGACCGTTTTAAATAAACAGAAGTTTTACATTGTGAATCCCAAGCAAGGTGAAGATTTTACCTTACCTAAGAAATGGAGTAGCAAGACGCTCGGGAAGACTGCAATTAAAGCGTTAGTTACTAAGGGTGAAACCAGCAAATTAAAGGGTTTCAAGAGCAAAAAGGGGAAGTCGTTTGACGCCAAGTTAAAGCTTGACGGCCATAAATTAAGTTTTGATTTTGATTAGAACCTGCCTACCGCCCTTCACGTTGTTCCGGTTGGTGAACCCGTCATTTAGGTTCACTTTTATAAAGCTAAAAGTAAACCTAAACAACGGGTGAGATTAGCAAAGCAAAGGAGATCATAAAATGAACAACGAATTAGCAGTTTTAGCCAGTGAATTACCCGTTTTGCAGACTAAAGGAGCCTACAAGTATTTAAAAGAAATCACTGGTAACGGCGCTTATTATCAAGTAGCCTGGCAAAAATTGTCTGACGGTTACGTTGCCCTTTATGGCACGACCTCAATTCAAACAAAAGTGGCTCCCATACTGAATGATATTTTTGAAGATGAGGAAGGGTAACTTATGCCAAATAAAGCAGACGTTAAAGCCTGGAAAGCACAATTAGTCGCCCAAGCCGAACAGCAAATCCTAAAATTAACCGATAGTGACCGATTTAAACAGTATCTTAATACCCTGGCTAAATTTCATCATTATAGCGCCAGAAACATTGATTTGATTTATGCGCAAAATCCTCAAGCCACTCAAGTCGCGGGCTTTAAGCAATGGCAGACGGCTTTTAACCGCACCGTCAAACGAGGCGCAAAAGCGATTCGGATTGCGGCCCCGATTATTAAGAAGTTAACACCAGCCGAGAAAAAGCGTCTTGATACCACCGATGAACGCGCCATTGTCGGTTACCGTTATCTACCCGTCTTTGACGTGTCACAAACTAGCGGTGAGCCAGTGTTAAGTGCCAAGAATTTTGTCAAAGAAAATTTAGCCGATCATCAGAATGTAACGAGCTTGTATAACGCGTTCAAAGATTATTTAAACCAGCAAACCGACCTTAAAGTCAGTGAAGTGCCTTTAGAGACGCTAAATGGGGCTAAGGGGTATTTTCAACCCAGCACTAATGAAATCGTCATTGGTGGCGATGAGCCCGATAATGCTTTAAAATTGAAGACGTTATATCATGAATAAGCGCATAGCCAGCTACACGGATTAAAATCAGCCTTTAAAGATCGGCCACGAGTCTATCAGGAAACCCAAGCCGAAGCGATCGCGTATGTTGCCATGCAAAATATTGGCGTTGATACCAGCAACTACTCACTCGGTTACGTGGCCACCTGGGCCAAAGATAAAGCCGTGATCCATAGTGCTTTAAGTGAGATCCAGCAAGTGAGCAACAAAGTGATTGAGCTTAGCGATGGCTTAACCAAACAATTAGGCTTACAAGAAGCCCAAAAAGAGCCTGAGCATAATCTAAAAAAGCTATCAGCCCATGATCTTAATAAGTCCTATCAAGGCTTGCAACAACAAGTTCAGCAAGCAACTAATCCACAACAAAAATCAGAACTACAAAATAAATTAAATGATGTACACCATGAAATCAGTAATCGAACGCAAAAACAACTGAAAGCATTTTCTGAACAAAACCCGGCAATTAAACAACCAGAACATAATGCAGCTAAAACATTGAAAAGATAGGGGGATTTAACACTATGAAAATTGTTCTTTTAGATGGATATGAACTAAACAAAGATTTAAATTGGAAAAGCTTGCAAGAATTAGGCGACTGCACTTTATATGATCGTACCCCAGTTAACGATAACGCTGAAATCATAAAACGAATTAAATATGCTGATATCGTCATTACACACAAAACACCCCTAGATCATGAAGTGATTAGCAAAGCAGCACAATTAAAGTATATCGGGATCATGGGAACCGGTTATGATGTCGTTGATATTGAGAGCGCACACCAGAACAAGGTTGTGGTGACTAACATTCCCACATATGCAAGTGACGCAGTGGCACAATTTACTTTCTCGTTATTATTAGAAGTGACTAGCCAAGTTGGATTGCATAATCAGCTTGTTCATGAAAACCGGTGGGCACAGGCTCCTGATTTTACTTTTTGGGAAAAACCGCTATTAGAATTAAAAGGGAAAACTTTAGGACTAATCGGTTATGGCCATATTGCGCAAAAAGTTGCTAAAATAGGACACGCTTTTTCTATGAAAGTTATTTTCTATAATCATCGTCCTAAGAAAATTACCGAATCATGGATTCAGCAGGTTTCATTTGATGAACTATTAATGCAATCTGATGTGCTTAGTCTGCATGTGATCCAAACACCAGAAACAATAGATTTAATTAATAATGATACGATTGCCAAAATGAAAACTGGGGTTATTATATTGAATACGGCCCGAGGCAAATTGGCTAATGAAGCGGACATTAAGAATGCCTTGAATGAAGGCAAAATTTATGCCTACGCCACTGATGTTGTTAAAGGGGAGCCCATTGCTAGTGATAGCCCATTATTACAGGCCAAAAATTGTTATATTACCCCACATATTGCTTGGGCACCATATGAAACAAGAGAACGGTTATTGCATATAACTGTTGATAATATAAAAGCATATTTATCAGGTGATTTGAAAAACGTTATCAATTAATGGTAATGGTCTGTGAATTTTTTTGCCTGCATTGAAGTAAAATTGGCTAAAGGCTAAAATAAAACAAATAGGGCAAAACAGAGCCAGCAAATAAAGCGTTAAGAAAAATACGGAGAGCTAGAAATTTATAGCTTCTCCGTATTTTTAAAGGACACATTGCAAATTTCTTGTAGTGGGATAAACCGATCAGCGTCAACCACAAAAGAAAGCATCCCCACATCCATTGCATCAAATAACCACGCTAGTCCCGTAACCGTTACTAGTTTTCTTGTTGAGTTCATCCAAAGTCCTCCTAATAAATTTTTCAAAGTGTCAAGACACCCCCTGGTACATGCTTATTGTTTTACCTTTTTAGAGGTGTCTTGTCAATGTAAATTTTCAGATAAAATAAAGGAACCGAAACAAAATGTGATTTTTGATACGGTTCCTTTGTTTATATCTTTAACATGCAAATTGCAAATTAGTACGTTTTTGCTTTTTTATGGTAAGCAAATCTTTCTCTCCAACTTAACCGTTTTCTTTCTTATCTGGTAAAGCTAACCATTTTGAAGTGTCAGACCGCTTTTAGCATCAAACAGATAAATATTAGAATTACGAATATAAAGATCTAATTTTTTGTGGCTATCATCATTAGGAATTCTTTTAGGCGTTTGAGTCACAATATTAACACCATCTTTAGTTTTTAGATAGACAAGCGTATGGCCGCCCATGTATTCAGCCAGATTTTTACTTGCAGAAAGTACAAAAAATCCCTCTTTTTGTGCAGAATTTTCAGGAGCTGTATCATTATCTCCTGACTTTTTTACCTGCGTTACTTTCTCAGGCCGAAAGCCAAGTACAATCTCTCTTTTATCCGTTGGCAAAACTTCTTTTTTCACGAATTCACTAAGGTCATAATTTACACCACCTGAATTAAAAATTCCCTTGTTCGAAAGAGTACCCTTTAAAATATTCATGCTGGGAGAACCGATAAAACGAGCAACGAAGAGGTTACGCGGGTTATCATAAAGTTCTTCAGGTTTACCATACTGCTGTACCACTCCGTCTCGCATGATCAAGATTTTATCCGCCATTGCCATCGCCTCAGCTTGATCATGCGTTACATAAATCGTTACAGTTCCAAGCTGCTTATGTAGCTCGATAATATCCTGCCTCGTTGAAACACGTAACTTCGCATCTAAATTAGAAAGCGGCTCGTCCATTAAAAAGACTTCAGGTGCGCGCACCATTGCACGCCCTAAAGCAACTCTTTGTCGCTGCCCACCAGAAAGCTGCGCGGGTTTACGAGCCAAATAGTCTGTGAGATTAAGCTTTTGTGCTGCTTCCTTGACCCGTGAATCAATTTCACTTTTAGGAAATTTACTAAGTTTTAAGTTGAACGCCATGTTATTGTAAACAGTCATATGTGGATATAATGCATAATCTTGAAAAACCATTGCAATGCTGCGCTTTTGCGGTGGAATATTATCGAAGCGCTTTCCATCTACATTAATTTTTCCCTTTGTAACTTCTTCCAAACCTGAAAAGCAACGCAATAGTGTAGACTTACCACAACCTGATGGTCCAATAATTGCAACAAATTCCTTGTCATCAATCTCAAGATTGATATCCTTTAGGGTATCATTTTCCGCATTATCATAACGCTTATAAAGGTGTTCGATTTGAATCTTACTCATAAGAAACGCCTCCTCGAGTTTATTCTTTGCTTTTTTTTCTGCAGTGATTCATAATAAAAACATAAAATTTAGGTAAGAAAGAATGGTACTCTTGACAAACAATTGACAATGAATCGGGGCGGAAGACATGAAAAAAAGATTTTTTAAAATCGCTAAGCTAACTTTTATGTTGAGTTTATCATTAATTGTCTTAACATGTTGTAGTTTTAGCTCGCAAAAGGAAAAAAATTCAAAAATTACACTTAACTTTTTTAATCAAAAGCCTGAAATAACCGCACAATATCAAAAATTAGCGCGGATGTATCATGCTAAACATCCCAACGTCAATATCCAAATTACTACTTCAGGTCAAGGCGGTGGGGCCGCTGCTTTACAAGCGAAGTTTGCCTCTGGGGAAGCTCCAGATATTATTATGCTTGGCGGGCTACCTGAAATAGATCGGTATAAGGATCATTTGATTAATCTAAAAGATCTTAAGGCAAGTAAAAACATAGTACCAAATCTTGTTAGCGGTGGAATTTCAAATAAACGTATGGTTGGAATTCCAGTCGATCTTGAGGCTTATGGCTGGTCGTATAACAAAGCTGTGTTCGCTAAGGCTGGGATTGATGCCTCAAAGATCAATAACTATTCTGAATTTTTGAAAGCGGTTGAAAAACTCAATTCAGAAAAAAAGAAGATTGGCATCGATGCCGTTTTCGGCTTTAACGGAGCTGATACCAATTCAATTGCTTCTGTTTCAGCACAATTTACTTCTCTGCTGTACAACAATAATCTTGTCAAAGCTTTCAAAAGCAAAACTTTCCCTTGGAAATACGAGAGGCAAATGAAAAATTATTATGATCTCGTAAAAAAATATAATGTACAACCGATTCTTTCAGTTAAATATGATCCTTCTGTCCAAGACCTTTTTTTCAATGGTAAAGTTGCTATGATACCTCAAGGAAATTGGATTATTCCGACGCTTGATGGTCTGGAAAAGGGATACGTGCAAAAAAATCTTGGCATGTTACCGTTCTTTGTTAAAAATGATGGTACTGACCGTCTTTTGACCGGTTCCTCATGGTATTTAGGAATCACTAAAGATCATCCCAAGCGGCAAAAAGCTGCTAAAGATTTTATTAACTGGATGTATACTTCAAAAGAAGCTGAGAACGTAATCATTAACGAAATGCGTTTCGTTCCTGCAACTAAAAACTTTGATGTTTCGAGGCTGCCTGATGATCTTTCTAAACAAATTTATCGGATCGGCACTTCCAAAAACGCACAATCTCCTGTTCACAAACAGTACCCGAATGGCTTTACTAACCAAGCACTTGGGCCATATATACAGCGCTATTTTGTAAATGGGATCTCTTGGAAAGAATTGAAAAAGGAAACATCGGCTAAATATCGACAGCTCAGGGAAATCCAAAGTGGGGAGTGATAAAAATGCTTATCAAAAAACATCAATATCTGGCTTTTGTTTTACCAGCAGTTTTCTTTATACTATTGATTATTGTCGTACCATTTCTGATAGGAATTTATTATTCCTTTACCGATTCCAATGGTTTACGCTCTTCTTTTATTGGTTGGAAAAACTTTGAAGTCCTTTTTCAAGACTCCACCTTTCTGCAGAGTTTTTGGCTAACAGTTAAATTTTCTTTTGTTTCAGTAATTCTAATTAACTTAGTCGGTTTGGCTTTTGCGTTAATCGTCACCAGTCACAACAACAGACTCACAAAATCACTCAGAACCATCTTCTTCATGCCAAATCTGATCGGCGGAATACTACTTGGTTTTATCTGGCAATTCATTTTTACTTCTGCTTTTCAGGCAATTGCCGCTGCTTTTCATCTTGACTTTTTCAAAGGTTGGTTGAGCAACCCTTCAACAGGCTTTTGGGGGATAGTAATTCTGTTTGTTTGGCAGATGAGCGGTTATATTATGTTAATCTATATTTCTTTCTTGAATGCAATTCCTAAGAATACCATTCAAGCAGCTGTTCTAGACGGTGCAAAAGCAACCCAGATTTTCTTTTTCATCCAGCTGCCACAATTGGCGCCAGCCTTTACAATCAGTCTATTTCTAACACTTGCCAACTCGTTTAAACTCTATGAGCAAAACTTAGCACTTACAAATGGTGGCCCATACCGCTCCACAGAGATGATTTCGATGTATATTTATAATACTGCTTTTGTAAACTTCCAGCAGGGATACGCTCAGGCAGCCGGAATTATCCTTTTCCTTTGTGTAACCATTGTTTCCTTTATTCAATTAGCACTTTCAAGAAAGCGGGAGGGATAGAAGATGAAAAAATCAACTAAAATCTTACTTGGCTTTCTTTTTGGAATCATTGCCCTATTCTGGTTCTACCCCTTTATCATTGTTATTATCAATGCTTTAAAGGGAAAAAGGGGAATTTTTCAAAACCCGTTATGGTTTACACGGGACTTTACGTTTTCAAATTTCAAAACTGCTTACCAGGCGCTTGATTTTACAAGCAGTTTCTTTAACTCTTTAGTTATCACAGTAGCCAGTGTCATTGTAATCACATTGGTTTCGGCAGCTGCTGCCTATGCTCTTTCTCGTGTTAAAGGGCCTTTCAGTTCAATTCTCTACTATCTTTGTGCCGGCACCATGCTGATCCCTTTTCAGTCAATTATGATCCCGCTTCTTTCACTTTTTGGCAAAGTTAATTTCCTTAACAGAACGAGTCTGGTCATTATGAACACCGGGTTATCAGTAAGCCTCTCAATTATTCTTTTTTATGGGGCTTTTCAAGGAGTCTCAAAAACTCTTGACGAAGCTGCTGCTTTAGATGGAGCCTATCCTTTTAAAACCTTTGTTTATATTATCTTTCCAGCGGTCAGCCCAATGACAGGTACAGTTGTTATCTTGAATGCAATGAAAATATGGAATGACTACCTGTTACCATCACTAGTCGTTAATAAAGATGGCATGTACACGATTCCACTTAAGATGTATTCTTTCTTCGGTGAAACAAACAGCCAATGGCAATTAGCCTTAGCCGGACTTGTTTTGTCAATGGTTCCGATTATTATTCTGTTCCTCCTATTGCAAAAGCAAGTCATGACAAGTGTGACAGAAGGAGCTATCAAGTAAAGATTGGATTTAATCTAAATAAAAATAGTACAAGAGACCAGGTCAATCTGACCTGGTCTCTTGTACTATTTTTGTAATGTTCATATTATTCAGCAGTTGGATCCTCTGGACTTAATTACTCATAATTAAACTCAGACTATGTGCATAATTTACCATTAATACCTTCCTGTTAACCTTTGCGCTTGTTATTTATAATCAACATCTTACGATCAAATCAGTAAAAATAATTTGTATTTGCGGACTTGTCTCGACTAAAAATTCTGGGCGCCTTTGAAGAACCAACACTTGCTGAGAATCAATTGATTTTAATGCTTCAATAACCCCATTTTTTACGGCTGCAGTAACTTTTAAGCATTCGCCCACATTTTTTGCTGCTTGATGGTAGATTGTAAAATTAATCCGA
>NZ_AZCZ01000057.1 GCF_001434055.1 Levilactobacillus parabrevis ATCC 53295
GGAATCAGAATCACTATCGGAATCACTGTCGCTATCCGAATCAGAATCTCCTTCAGCCGCGATTGCTAAGTTTGCATAACTTAAAGCGTCATTAGCTGCACTAGAAGCCTTGTCCTTAGCCGCGTGCGCCGCAGATGCTGCTGTCTGTGCCTGCGAAGCATACTCTTTAGCTGCTGCATTATTCCCCGCCGCTTCAGCTGACTTAGCGTTACTATAATTTTCGGCAGCCGTCGATGCTGCTGATGATGCTTCAGATGCAGCCGTTGACGCTGCAGTCGCTGCGGTCTGTGCATCAGCAGCATATGACGCTGCTGACTTGTTATTCCCAGCATATTGATCCGCAACGTTGGCGTAAGAACTAGCCACTTCTGCGTAATCACCGGCAACTGCTGCTGCAGATGCTGCATCTGATGCCGCTGCTTCAGCATCTTCAGAAGTTGTGCCACTAACCGTTAACAAACCAGCACCGAGAGTAGTGGAGTTCCCACCAGAAGTAATCTTCAGGAAGTAGTAACCCGCTTGGCTAGTCTTGATATCCGACAGTGAAAGCGTTGCATTAGTTGCACCGTCGATGGCCGTTTGTGTCCCGTCTTCTGTGCTTGCAAAGTACCATTGGTAAGTTGCTGTATCAGAACTCGTCCCAGCGTCTGTGGCTGGTGTCCATTCCAAATCATCCCCAGCATTAACCTTCTGATCGTTCAACCCACTACCAACTGTGACCACTTTCGTTGCTTTGTAAGTAGTTCCATCTGCATTGGTAATCGTTGCAGTAATCGTTGTGGTCCCCTTAGCATCCGTAACCGTTGTCAACACACCAGATGAATCGATGGTCGCAACTGAAGTATTACTACTCGTCCAAGTTACATTTCCAGTAGCACTAGCCGGATTAGTATCGGCAACATAGTTCGTCACATCATTTGTGAAGACATAGCTGTCACCACTGATCTCAATCCCAGTTGCTGGAATTTCACTATCATAAATATCAACTTCAGCAGTATTACTGTAAAGTGTGTCACCAATCAAACCATACGAAGACTTCGCTTGAAAAATCAACGTTCCAGTAAAGTCTTTGTTCGTTTTAACCGTCAATGTCGTACTCAACGTTGACGTTGTGAGGAATCCACCCGTCTTATCAGCAACATCTGCAGAGTCAAGGTAACCCGCTTTCACTGCATTATCGGCGGACATCCACTTACCGTTCACCTGAACGTACCACGTTCCTGAGGCACCAAGTATATTCCCTAAACCGGCAACTTTAGACGTTGCTGTCAGTGAAATCGTGTTTCCAGCCACTGTCGTTGTCATTGGAGCCGGTTGTTGCGTGTAACCAGAGCTTAACGTAATTCCCCAAAGTGTCGAGGCGTTCCCACTTGGTTTACTCTGATAAGAGTTTGTCTTGTTCGAGTAGTTTACAGCGTAGCTAGCTGCAATCGTTGCATCAGAAGCTGCTGCAGTTGCCGTAACTGCATAAGAAGCTGCTTCGGCAACAGAAGAATCAGCGGCAGCGGCGTAAGAACTCGCTTCGACGAAATTACCTGCACTAACTGCAGAAGATGCCAATGTCATGTAGCTTGTGGCGGCCAAAGCTGCTTGATCACCATACGCAACATCCAACAAGGACGATTGGGCGTAGTAAGCTGCCTGAGCAACATAGGAAGCCCCCAAACTTGTGTTGTTAGGCATTGCCGTTGCTAACGAACTGGCAACAGATGACGCCGCATTTGCTTCAATTGCCGCTGTTGAATGAATCGCTGCGGCGGAAGAAGCCAAGGTTGTCGTGTTATCCAGTTGCGCATCAACAATGATCTTTGTTGCTGAACTGGCAGCAGCAGAAGCGGCGTTCAACGCATCTTGGGTGTAGGCCAGATTCGTTATTGCCTGGTCATACATCATTTCTGCTGTTTCTGAATCGCCTTCTGCAGCGGCCAACGCTGCCGTAGAAGCGGCGCTAGAAGCCGTTTGTGCTTGTGCTAATGCTTCAGCAGCGGCGGAAATGGCTGTTTCGTAATATTCGGTTGCTCCCGAGTTAAAGTCAACTGCTGAGGAGTAGGCGTTATTAGCATCGTTGGCATGGGAACCAGCCACCGTTGCTAGACTTGCTGCATCACTGGCTGCATTTGCCGTCAAAACAGCGTAGCTAGATGCCAAGTAGTCGTTGGCCTTCGCTTTTTCCAAAGCTGTGTTCACATGGCCCAATGCGGCGCTTGCTGCCGAACTAGCCGTCGTGTTATACGAACTGGCAGTCGAAGCAGCCGCAGCGGCTTCTAAAGCATAAGAGCTAGCCGCCGAGTAATCTTTAGCAGCTTCAAAGGCAGCTGCATTACTGTACGCGGTACTTGCTGCTGAAGCGGCACTCGTTGCACTAGCTGCGTTGGTTGCCGCAACGGCGGCATCCGATTTCGCCATCTTGGCATAAGAGGTTGCTGCGTCAATGCCATCAATGTTAGCTACTTCATAAGCATTCGAGATGGCGCTGCTGGCATTAGATGCTGCAGCGTTTGCCGCATCTGCATAACTGGCTGCCAAGCTGGATGCACCCGAGGCCTGATCCGTGTAGTCCCCGTTTGCGTCAGTAACCACAACCGTTAGAACGTTGGAGGCAGCTTTAAATGATGTAGAACCTATGACAACATTCTTTTTACCACTTACGACAGCTTGGAAATAGTATGTTCCCGCAACATTCAACGTGAAGGTATTTGTCGTCTTAGACTTAGTTCCGGTCGTTGTTTTCAATTGTGACCAGTTCGCACCATCAGTAGAGTACAACCACGTATAAGTCTGTGTCCCGGTCAAACCGTACAGAGAACCCAAGTTACTAATTTCCGTAGTAATCGTGATCGTATCACCTACTGACACAGCGTCCTCACTGATTGCAGTCGTCAAGGTCGCTCCATCTTTATCAGTACTCTCACCAGTAACATGCGTATTGAATTTCTCTGCTAATGCTGCAGCTACCGCAGCGTCACTAGCTGCTGACGATGCGAGAGTGGCAGAACTGGCAGCTGCCTTAGCATAGGAAGTTGCATCCTTAGCTGTAGAAGCATTGGCAGCATTCACCGCTGCCGTAGAAGCAGCTGCTGCTGCTGAAGCGGCGATTGTTGCTGAGCTTGCAGCATCGGCAGCATACAGAACAGATTGGTCACCCTCATACTGTGCTGCTTCCGAAGCTGAACTGCTAGCGGCTGTCGCATCAGAAGCGGCATTGCTTGCACTGGCCGTGGCACTGTTCGCAATATTTGAAATTGCCAATGTAGAAGCTTCTTCGGCCTTGGCTTGTGCGACACTGTTAGCCGTCGTAGCTGCTTCAAGAGTCGTCACTGATTCGCTGGCCAAGCTATTAGCTGTTGACAGAGCACCCATTGCAGCGTTGTATTCCGTGTCATCCGTAGCTGTTGCAGCGGCATCGGCGGCATTACTTGCTACCGTCCAAGCTTGCGCTGCTTTGGTAGCAGCATCATTTAAAGCTGCAGCAGCACTACTTGCCTCAGCCGCTGCACTATTAGCTGCTGAGTAAGCAGATAAAGCAGCCGAATTGGTTTTATCATATTGTGTTGCCGTGTAAGCACTACTTGCGGCAGCAGCAGCCGATGCAGCCAGTTCATTGGCTGTGCTGGCTGCGGCATTAACGTTGGTGCTATTGCTACTAACTAAGTGCACAATCTGTTGCGTCGCGGCATTCCGAGTATCAGTAGCGGCAGAATTTGCCATTGACGCATACGAGCTCACTTCAGCCGTGTAAGAAGTTGCCATAGACAGTGCGTTCACATAAGCTATGGTGTTCGCACCAACATCCCCAGCCGCACTTCCATTCGAAATATCGATTGAGGCCTGTGAGTACATGGCAGCTAAACTATTATAGTGCTCAACAAATTCATAAGCTTTCTCAGCTTCTTTGTAAGCACTCTGCGCGGCACTGTTAGCCGTTTGCACATCCAACGCATCCTGAGTTTCCACAACTGCCGCATAGCTGCTGGCTGCGCTGGCAGCAGACGAAGCAGTCGCTAAGTCAGCAGCTGCCTCGGCATTCTCTGCAGCCGTACTGCTATCATTAGCGGCACTTGATCCAACCGTAGCGCTTTCATAAGAAGGCGTTACAACAGCTTTTCTAGTCGAAGCAACCTTGGTCACCACTTTATTCACATTAGTGGTCAATGTCACATCTACCTGAGCCGTTGATGCCAAGCTGGCAACAGTAGCTGAATCAGTCACTGCGCTTGCCGCACTCGTCACTTCAGCGGAAATTGGTGCCACACTGGTAGAGCTCGAGGCACTTGAAGATGTTGTTTCTGAATAACTACTAGTCGCAACTACTTCATCCTCTTGTACGGCAGTTGCCGCAGATGAAGCCGCGCTAGAAGTAGCTGAAGAATCCGCGCCACTAGCTGAAGAGCTAGCAGCCTCAGATGTTACTTCAGATGTATTAGTTGATGATACGTTCGACTCTAGTTCATCCGCCGCTGTGCCTGCTGAGCTTGCTGCCGATGAAACGACCTGTGCATTACTACTGGTATCAGCCTGACTAGTGCTATCAGCACTTGCGGTCAATGATCCAGCCCCCAAAAGCGAAAATGATGCCAGTGCAGCGAAGACCCAGGTCTTCCCTACCTTGTACATCTTGTAACGTAGCTTGGGGTCTCCATTAAAAGCTTTATTCCGCATGAATTTCACTTTTAATCGTCCTCCTTAAGTTGTCTGTGAAATGTTAGCCATAGACATGCCTCCTAGTTCCGCATCATGTCTACAGGTTTAGAAGTTAAGTGTAAATGGTCTATACACTTTTCTACAATGAAGGGTCGTACATATAAACGAGTTGCCCCTATGAACGAGCTCTTCAACAAAATCATTTTAGCATAAATTTACTATACATACTGTTTTAAAGATAAAATTATTATTGGTCTATCTTAGAAAACGGCGAAAATAGTAAAACTTCTAATTTTCTAACAGCAGTCTTTAATTTTAAGGTCACCTGATTAACTGCTTGTTTTTCATAGTTTAAGAAGATTTTTAGCTGTTACCATCAGTTTATAAACGCTGCTACGTCAGCGATTAAAGCATATGTAAGTATTGTACATCTTGGAGGGGAGATTTTATATACAGCTAATACCATTTTAGAATGCGCTTTCGTTAGTTTCTTTTTTTATCAACTTTTATGATATTTTGATTAAAAAATCTGTATGGGTTGGCGTTATCAGCCCCACTTGTTGGCCATAAATCCGTCAATAATGCAAGTATCTGATCCACAAATATGGCAGTATCTGGTGCGCACACGGTTGCATTGAATCGTCAATTTACTCACATTGGTTTAAAAACGTAACATACAAATTGTGGCCATTCTATCAACTGATAATCAACGCCATCACCAGTTTAAGTTAGCCCCGTTTGCAAGTAAGCCAGCCCATTTGCTTTCACAAATATTTTCGTTGTTTCAAGATCTTGTGAAATCAGTTGTAAGGAACTTGCTTGGGACGACACAGTTTCCACGATACTTGTTCCAGCTTCACCGCTGTGCCATCCCCATTAGTTACGTGGACAAACTAAAAGGATCCAGCATCGGCTATTTCACCAATGCTGGATCCCCACTTCGCTATTTATTTGAAAGTTGCCCATTATTATAAATGACGGTTGCCTGTTGATCTTTCAAAACAGCGGCACCTAATTTCCGCGGATGCTGCCAACTGATTCCAGCCAGAGCAACTGCCGCAGCATCCATTGGCGTACTCCGGATGCCCTTACGGTTGGCCGGTAACATTTTGGGGCCCGTCTCCCAAACACTCATAACCTCTGGCGTAATATAACCAATCGCACCAGCGTTGCCACCAGTCCTGCCACCGCCCAACGTCGGAATCCCTAGAGCATGGCCCAGCTCGCGAATCAGCACGGCCTCGCGGTTATTCTGATCCTCAGCCGCGGTGAAGCCCTTCTTCTTCCAGTTTGCCGGGTAAAATTTCATCCCCGTACCGTCGTATTGCTGGCCACCAATATATTTGTCCTGACTCTTGGCGTCATGAATAATCTCATCGCTGGCCTTAGGCTTATCGACGACCTGCACAATGTCATAGCCGGCTACCCGATTCCAAAACTCGGCGGCATCCTTGACCATTGGCGTCGTCATCATCTTGGATTCATTGTGGATCTGCAGGATACCATCGCTCCCCACAAAGTTACGGATACTCTTTCCGCCCATTTTATAGACGTGACGGGTGGCAACTGCATCCAAGCTGTGATTCCCCGTGTATTTCGTCCCGTGGGTAATCTTGGTAAGTTGCTCGAGCTCCGACTGCTTATACGTCTTTAAATTGATGACACCGTCGACTGTATTCGTTGCCTTCGTGCGCTGATAATAGTGCGCATCATCAGTCATTGAGGCGTTCAACCGATTCAGCCCCATGAAGACCCCCGCCACCACGAGCGCCAGGCCCAATAGAAGCACTAGTCTTTTCGTTAACTTTGTCATGATTCACTCCCCCGTGGAATTGTTGACGTTAACCGTCCTTGATTGTAGATCACCGTAGCCCCTGGATCCGTCAGTACCCAGCTCGCCAGCCTTCGTGGCTGTTGCCAGCTCAACCCAGCTAGTGCTAGTGCCGCCGCATCAGCTGCCGTACTGCGCACGCCTAAAGGATTACGCCCCGGTCGCCACGGCGCCATAAATTCTGCTGTAAGGATCCCTGCGCTGGCCGCGTTCCCACCCAAGGGACCACCGCCCAAGTGGGGAATCCCCAAAGCATGGCCGATCTCATGAATCAACGCCGCCTCCTGCCAATTATTTCGATCCTTAGCTGAGAGACCACTCATGTGCCAATTGGGCGGGAAAAACACCAAGCCCTGACCGTTGTAAGACTGCCTACCTAAGACCCCACGCTGAGTCTCGTTGTCATGGATCACCTCATCGCTTAGCCGCTGATTGTCAACGACGGCAACGATCTTCACCCCCGCGAGGTGATTCCAATAAGCCGCCGCATCGCGCACCATCGCCGTCGTCATAAATTTAGACTTATTGTACAACTGCAGCACACCATCGTTACCCACAATATTGGGCAGGGGCTTCCCGTCCAACTGATAAACATACTTCGTTGCGACAATGTCCAGACTCGTATTACCGTGATACTGGCTACCATGCGTCAACCGGGTCAGCGCCTCTAATTCTGCTTGTGAATAGTGCCCACGGGCAATGGTTCCTCGGTTATCAGTCTTAGTTCGCTGATAGTAGTGCCGGTTTGGACCACCCACGATACGCTGCGTGGTCCAATAACCCAGGAACCCCAAGAAAATAATTCCCAGAATCACAGCCATCCAAATTTCTCCGGAACGATGCATCCGAACACCCCCCTTAGATAGAAAAACCGCCCAAACAAAGAACGTTTTTGGCGGTTTCCTTCACCGTTAGTCCGCTGCGACAGCGGTCTTGTCTTGCGTCAAACTGGTAAAGTAGTCCAGCAACTGCTGCCACTGCTCAAAGACGGCATCCTCGGAGTAACGCTTGGCATTTTCATATGCCGCATCACTGTATGCCCGCAGCTGTTCCCGATCACTGAGAAGCTTGATCAGTGCATCCGCCAATTGCTGTGGCTTGCCGTTCTCCGTTAAGAGACCCGTCTTGCCATCCTGGATAATGTCGCTAGGCCCATACTTCACATCATTAGCGACCATCGGTACACCATGAGACTGCGCTTCCAACAACGTCAGCGAGAAGCCTTCTGCTCGACTTGGCAAAACGCCCAACTGGGCACGATCATAGACGGCACCAATATCATGCGTATACCCTTTGAAGCTGACAACATCGGTCAAACCGGCATCGACCACCTGCTGCTTGAACTTCTTCTCAATGTCCCCATTGGCATAACCCCAGAGTTCAAGTCGCGCATCCGGAAATTGTTGATGAACCTGCGCAAAGGCTTCAATCGAATGATTCTGTTGTTTTTCAGGTGCCAGTCGCGCCACGTGAACAATCAGATCCTTTTGCCGCTTATCAAACGCCTGCCGCTTGCCAGCAATCTTTTCATCGGTCACATACCCCACCGGAATGGTAAATGCAGGAATCGCCGTCCCAAAGCGGTCAACAATATCTTGCGACTGCTCTGGCGTTGCTGAAATCACGGCATCCCACTTGTCCCAATTATTCAGTGCATTCGTATAGTTATTATTCAGTGGCGAGTGCAACATGTCACTGGGATCGCTGACGTGGTCGTTGTGCAGATGAAGCACCTTAAACGCTGGCGTCTGCATGTGAAAGAGTGCCCAGTCACATTCCACCGTTCGGTCACAGATAAAGACGTTGGCTGTTGACTGCGTGTTTAACTCATCGTAGAAGAAGCGCGTGAGTTCATTCATCCCACTAAAGACCCAATTACTCTGCCGATAATTTAGTACGCGCCATGAAACGCAGGCCTTGCCAGCACGATTGAGGTAGTGGTTCTTTTCAATATGCACCAGACCATCCGGCCCAAAGTACTGTTCCTGAGAAATTTTGCCTTCCCAGTCAAAGAGCTGTTCAAGACACTTGAAGCCGCGAACGTCCCACCAAACCATCTTGATGGTGCGGCCATTAACGTCGAAGTATTGGACATTGCTAATCTCTTCACTGTCCTTGCGGAAGTAGATGATCATCATCATCTTTCCCTGGGCAAAGACTTGAAGCTGATTGTCCTTCCGCGTCGTCGTGGTATTAGCTGGTAAGGAAAAATCATTCATGGTAAATGATTGGGTTTCCACATCAACACTATTGCAGAAAAATTCAAATAAGTTCACAAAGTTTTTGCGTGCAATTCCTGCCTGACGCAGGATATTTGTGAGCTCCATCGAGAAGACACGAGTCACAATCTTAGCCGGAACCTGATGCTTGTCAAATAGCCGTAACCGGTTGATTTCGGCTTGCTCAATCCCTGATTTTGAATATTGCATGTTGTCATTTAAAAAATAGCCCGATTTAAAATTGAAGTGCAA
>NZ_AZCZ01000058.1 GCF_001434055.1 Levilactobacillus parabrevis ATCC 53295
GTGTAAGTGCGCATTGACCTCGTTTTACTCGGTTTACTGATAACCATAAAATCAGTTTTCGCTGTTGTTAAATTGACTGTATTTTTAATTCAATTTATGTTTGCACCTAACTAGGATTGTTATGTTTTAAATATTTAAAAAGTGTTGCAGACTACGCTGTTTTAAGCCAAAATTTTTTAATTGCTTTGTGCAGATAATCTTTATAAGATTGGTAACAAATTTTGAATAACGGTGCTGTAAGATCTGTGAATTTAAACTGAAAGCATTATTTTGATGTTAGGGGTCATTAAGATTGACGAGAAGAAAGTATTAAAACCAATTGATGAAATGCTTGCTGATCCTTGGCAAGTTGATATTCAAGAATTGTTTGAAGCTTCTGTCAATGAACCTGACGAGATTAAAAAGAATTTGTATGATTCCTTATACACTTATATTTTGCAAAAAAGACAAGAAGATATTATTAATCGTCCTGGCTTCGTTATTTAGCCCTCTAAGAGCCTGCTGAGGGCTTTTTGTTTTTCTTTGGTATAAATGTATATGAATAGTCTTAAAATTGCTAGAAACGAAAAATAAGGCCCTAAAAAACGAACATAGCCGCTAAGTTCTTGTTAAGATTCAAAAAAACTAACTGTTTGCTGTCAATGGTAGCGGACGAGCGCAGCGTGGGAGCATAAGGAATTGACAGCTCTTAACCAGTCTTAACACTGAAATGGCGAAAGCCAAAGTTTCTACAAAACTTTGCTTTCCTGCCTAACGGCGAGTGAAAAAGCGGTCAAGCTGGCTCAGCTTGGACGGGGTTCGGGGCGTTAGCGCCCGATTAAATGTGGCTTGTCACTCCTTTGTAGGCAACGAACAGCGTGAGGCGCAAGGAGCTGTGCGACTGGAGTTTAATGTGAGCCGTTTTTTGGCTCACTCCTTTGTGTTTTTTTGTTTTAGGTTTGTATCTCGTACAGTGGTGCCTCTTATATACCTCTTTTATAAACCTCTTTTAAACCTCTTTTAGACCCCTATTGCGCCTTACTCTCCCAAGGAATACAGGAGTTTATAGATAGAGTTTTGTCTGTTTATAGATAGAGTTTTGTCTGTTTATAGATAGAGTTTTGTCTGTTTATAGATAGAGTTTTGTCTGTTTATAGATAGAGTTTTGTAGTATTGTATATTCATAAAACCATATTCATTAAAAGAGGTGCTTCATTTGAGTAATGAAATTGTTAAATATGATCCTGAATTAAATACAATCCCACTTCGAAAATTCACTCCTGTTGAAATGAATTTATTCTTCTCAATAGTTTCTAGAATGCGTGACAAGGGTGACGAAACTGTAAGGTTTTCATTTGATCAATTAAAAGAATTAAGTGCATATAAACCTACAGCAAATAACCGATTTATTGACGATATTGAAAGTACTTATCAAAAAATTTTAGGCTTACGCTTTGGAAGGCGTAGTAAAGATGGGCTGCATCGTGAATTTTTTGTTATGTTTACCGAATTTGAGATAAACGGCCATGCTGATGATCCTTATGTTGATATTAAAATTTACCCCAAAGCTATAAAATTATTAAATGAGCTGGAAAGTTGGGTTCGTTATGCTTTATCAGAATTCAGAGATTTAAAAAGTAGCTACGCAAAAACCATGTTTCGGTTACTAAAACAATTTAGAACTACTGGGTACGCTTACTTTTCAGTTGCAGACTTTAACGAGCTATTAGATGTCCCTAAAAGCTATAAAAGTAGCAATATAAATCAATCCGTTTTAAAACCCATCAAAGAGGAACTTACGCCTCTTTTTAGAGGCCTAACGGTTAGAAAAAAATATGGTAAAGGCCGCGGAAAACCAGTGATTGGGTATTCTTTTACTTGGAAGCCTGAAAAGAAAGACGCTAACGACTTCTCACAAGGTCAATTTCAAGATGAACGTCAAAAACTATTTAACATTCAGCATAATGGTGAATTAACAGAACAGGAAAAATGGCGTGCCATTGATAAAGTTAAGGGGTTAACTCTAGGCTCTACTGAGAAACAAGCATTGGCTGATAAACAGGCCGAGCACGATAAAAAAATAAGAGATCAAGCACGAAAAGAAGCACTTGCTGAACTCCGAAAGGGGTTTGGAAATAATGCCTAAAACAATTAGAGAACTTGCTGATGAATTGGGCGTTTCAAAGCAGGCTATATGGCAAAAGATAAAAAGAGATGCGTCAATCGATTTACGTCAATTTACATCAACAAAAGGTAATACTGTTTACGTTGATGTTGATGGGCAAAAAGCTATTAAAGCAATGTTCTCAAACAATTCGTCAACAAGATACCGTCAACAAAAAGATGATGTTGACGACAACAAAAAAGATGCGGTTGATGGACAAGATGAAGTGAAATTCCTTCGAAATTTAGTATCAGAAATTCAATCTGAAAAGAAAGAGTTACATAAGTTACTAGATCAGCAACAAAGATTGGCCTTACAGGACAAACAACTGCTCGAAGAATACAAAGCAGAAAACGACAGATTAAAAGTTCTCAAAATGCCCTCACAGGAAACAGAATTCAAACACTTAGACAATCAATATAAAGATGAAGTGAACGTGAACGCTCTTAAAGAGAAGTTGGAAAATTTGCAGGAACAAATCAAAGTTCAAAAAAGGATAGAAGAACAAGAAAAACCAAGAAAATGGTGGGGACTATGGCGAAAATAGATGATTCAGTTAAATTGACATCATTTAAAGGTAATTTATATGATGTGATGAAGTTAATCTTAGCTAAACGTGGGGTAAGTGTAGGACGAGCACGTAATCCTTTACCACATGTAGAAGATGATGAAATGGATCATGTTGAGGTAGTACGGCAACATATTGATGATGCAATTGCTGAATTTACTAAATAATAAAAAAACGCCGAGTCTCCTTAAAAGAGGCTCAGCGTTTTTTTAAATCTGTGACCAGACGTCCGCTCCCAAAGTAGGGAAGAGAGGTACGATGCGGCCTAGTTGTTCAGCTGTATATTGAAACTCAATTGCTGGTAATAAAACGTTAATTGCATCGGCAGCATGTTCACTAACTTCAGCTGCTCCTACAAGATGATGGTCTTGATCGTAAATCAAGGTGTTATCACCAATTGTTTCCTTATCAACTTGGCGGAACCATCCGTCAGGAAGATGATTAGTTTTAATGGTGTAATCAGGATTTTGCTGAGCTTCTTCGACGCTCATACCAACCTGTGCGATTTGTGGTGAGGTAAAGACAATGGTTGGGATGGGCGGATAGTTGATTGCGTCAGTAGTCTTTCCTGTGAAAAGTTGGGTTAAATAACTAGATTCAAAGATCGCAGTCGGGGTGAGCTTAGGCTGTTCTTTATCAAGCACATCACCAGAAGCATAGATGTTATCAATGTTAGTTTGAAGATGATCGTTAACTTCGATCCCGTTAGCATTGTAACTAACGCCTACTTCGTCTAATCCGATGTTTTCGATGTTAGGAATTCGTCCGGTAGCATCCAAAATCCAGTCGGTGGTGAGGGTTTCGTGATCGTTATAAGACACGGTAAAATGAGAACCGTCTTCCTCAAAACGATCCACCTGAGCGTTGTAAATGAACTTCACCCCTCGTTTTTCGAGGTCGGCAATGACTTGTTTTACGTAATCTTGATTAAATTTGCGCAACGCCCGATTATGGCGTAAAAGTACAGTGACGTTCGCGCCGGCAGCATTGGCAATCGTGGCAAATTCCATGCCGATATAGCCCGCGCCAATAATTACGATATTTTCAGGAAGCTGTTTGAGGTTCATAAAATCGGTACTGTCATGCGTAAGTTCTGAGCCCATAACATCTAGATGGTGGGGACGTAGCCCCGTTGCAATCACGATTTTGTCAGCGGTGTAGCGCTGTTGATCCACTTCGATGGTGTGAGCATCAACAAATTTTCCACGACCGTGAATAATTTCGATGTCAACAGAGTCGAGTAAACCAGTAATCATGTCCGGCAAGCCGTCGATGACTTCGTGTTCATGTTCTACATTGGCAGTCCAATCCAGCTTTAAGTCACCATTTACAATGCCATCAAGGCGTTCTTGGTGGCGTAAAAGTTGAACCGGGTTGTCCAGCGTAATTTTCGCGTTGCATCCACGGTTTGGACAAGTTCCCCCGATTTTGTCCGCTTCGATAATGGCGACTTTTTTACCACTATTAGCTAGTGGAACCGCCCCGTCGAAGGCACCATGCCCCGCGCCTAAGTACAAAACATCAAATTGATAACTTTCAGTCATTTAATTACCTCCATCCTAAATTTAGGTGAATAAATAATTACCATTGTTGGCACGAGCATAGCAGAGGATAGGTGCGAGTTGCAAGCGATTGCAACTGAAGAGAACAAAAAGCAATCCTTAACTTTAAATAAGGATTGCTAAAAAATATCTTACTAACGTTTTAATGATTTAATCGATAGCATTGAAATACCACCAATCAAGGAAAAAATAAATGAAACAATAAAAATTCCAGAATAACCAAAAAGACTTATGACGGCAGCGGCTAAAACGGGTGCGATAGCTTGTGTAATTGTATTACCTAAGTTGTAAACACCTAAGAAAAATGCAACACGATTTTGATCGGGGATAACTTTTAAGTTTAATAAATTATCAAGTGCGTTCCATAAGCCCATTCCTAAACCGGCAGCTAAGGCGTAAAGAATAATACCAGTATTATTTCTTAAGAAGAACAGGGAGAGACCTGCAATTGCTAATAAGATAGTTGAGAGACCTACTGGTAATTTCAGTATTTTAAATTTATTAGATAGTGGCCCAGCGACTAATCCCATCAAAATGCCAAAAATAAGCATAATCATGTTAACAAGTTGGATAGAAGATTGAGTTTGATTACCACGATGAAGAAAGTCGGTCATTATATATAAAATGTATCCTGTAATTGCAAAGTTTCCAACTCCCTGAAACATTTTTCCTATAAGAGCTAGGTAGTAGTCGCGCCAATTTGCCAAGAAGGAAAAATTAACTTTACATTTTTTAAAGAAAACTTTTCTTTCTTTTTAGTTGAGGTTTCATCTAAATTAGAAGGCTCATGGACAATCAAAGTTGCAATTAATACGCCAGCAAATGTGAATATACCAAAGACTATAAATCCTAGTCGAAACTGGCTAAGGAACAAAGCACCGATAACGTTAAATCCGTTATTACCTAAAGCCATGCCTAGACCACCATAAGCAGAAGAAGCAGTCCCCTTTCCATCTTCAGGTGCAAAGGATAATCCAGATTTAAAAAGCCAAGAGCTAAAAAAGCCCAACAAACTTTACAACAATAATCGTAAAAAGCGCCTAGAAATAGGCTTTTTTTCATGTTTCGACGTTTGAGAAACGCATTCTAAGTCCAGTTTTTATTAATAAATGGGTTAATGTCCGCTAAATGAATATATAAACTGCGTCATAACTTAACAATTGTGTCGCTTTTTTTGTGCCTTATAATTAAAGGTGTTAAAATACGTCATAACTTACCACCATAAAGCAGTCCAATTAATTTATTGACTTCTAAGTAAAATACCAGGAGTTTTGCTATGAATTAACTATGATCCTAGGTGGTCACTAAAACATTCCTTAATTTAGGGGCTATAATTAACTATAGACCCTATATATTCATAGCCCCTTTCTGTTTGGTGTTAAAGTATTAGTCATCGATGTCATGCACTATCTTGTTTAGCACCGTTTTGATGGAACTGGAAATATTTTCTAAATTGAAATGATTATATATTTCTTTATCCTTAAGCATCCTTTTTTGTGCCTTATTTAATTTACACTCATTGTTACCCACTACCCATTCATCCTTTGTACGTATAAAGGGGTTTTGCGCACTTTCCTTTAACGCGTTTTGAACATCTTCATAAGGTAAATAAAATTCAATTGTAGATTAATTTTACAATCTACCATATAACGTCTCCATCTTTTCAAAACGACTTAATTCTACGGGCTATAAATAACTTAATTTGCCAGTGTATAACGTTTCACATTAAGCTACCACTAAGTTATAATAACCATATCGAAAGGAGATCAATCTAATGAAATATACGAAAACCAAAGCAGTATTAAATCAACTCGTTGCCGATTTGAGCCAGATGTCAATGATTATCCATCAGACGCATTGGTACATGCGTGGACCCAACTTTTTGAAGTTGCACCCCTTGATGGATGAGTTCATGGAAGAAATTGACAGCCAACTCGATGTCATTTCTGAACGGCTGATTGCGCTTGATGGCAGTCCTTACTCGACCTTAAAAGAAATGGCCGAAAACACTAAGATTCAAGACTGGCCTGGTGAATGGGACAAAACAACCCCAGAACGCCTCGCACACTTAGTTGATGGCTATCGTTACTTGGAAGACCTTTACCAACACGGCATTGAAGTATCCGATGTTGAAAAAGACTTCAGTACCCAAGATATTTTCATTGGTCTCAAAACCGCAATTGAGAAGAAAATCTGGATGATTCAGGCAGAGCTTGGGTCGGCGCCGGAAATTGATGAATAAAATAATATTAAAAAATCGGTAGGCTTATGGTAGATTGTAAAATTAATCCGAACGCCCATTTGGATATTGGACAGCCCTAGTTCACAAAAGGTTTCGATTTTAATTCGTTCGGAATAGGTTATACTAGACAAAAGATCAGCTCCTAAAAGATGGGTTTGTGGTAAACACCATTTTAAAGGAAGCTGATCTTTTTTGTCCGAACAGCGTTCGGATTAATTTTACAATCTACCACTTTAGCAGCTTTGCTCCTACCAGTGGGGTCTATAAGTCCCAAATAACCCTTCAAAAACATTGAAAGAATAACCCCTAATATCTATAATGTAGATATTGGGGGTTATTTATTTTCATATTATAAAAATGACTTCTTCTATTTGTCATTTTTTCGATACCTTTTAGCACGATTTTGACCAGGAAATAAACGATCATGCGATCCGACTCGAATGCCAATTAAGACTAGTTCATCTTTATCAATCGTATAAACCACCAGGACATCGTTAGTTTCGCTTGGTGTTTTGTTTTTCGGGGTATCTCGTAAGTGAAATTCATTATACCCGCTCATTCGCCGATTAAGCTCATGATCTTCAAATTCTGGTGGTAATTGTTGTTGCTCAAGCAACAGGTCAATGGCTGCTTGAACTTCATCAATAATAGATTTGTCTAAACTGGCTAACCGTTTTAAATCAGCATTAAAGGTTGCACGTGGTTTAAATCTTAGTTTTTTCATTATTTAAACTGACCCCAATAATCATCATTTGATTCAACAATTTCATCATCAGGTAAAACATGGCGTTTAATTAACTGATCACGCGCAATTGCATATTCTAACGAACCTTCTTTAGCTTTTAATGCTCTTTCTAGCCAGTCCATTTTTTCTTGTGAAACGATGGCCACTGCGCGACTGTTTGAACGAGCAATATAAACGGTTTCGTCTTCGTCATTAACTTGATCTAAATATTTTTTTAGGTTAGCGCGAAAATCGCTCTGTGTTAGTGCTAATGTCATATTTACCACCCTTTCATTGTACTTAATATTGTACTTTAATTTGTACTAAAAATCAATTTTTTAAGGAGCTAAAACTATGCAACAAGTTGTCTTACCCATCAAAGATTCAAATGTTCTCAAGGAGGTTCAAGATACCTTACTCAACAACTTTAAAGCTGGCCGGCGTAACTATACAGTTTTTCAAGTTGGCAAAGCTACGCTACTGCGAGTGAGTGATGTCATGCGCTTAAAACAAACCGATATTTTTAATCCGGACGGTTCTATTAAACAAAATGCGTTCATTCACGATCGAAAAACTGGTAAACCGAATACCTTGTATCTTAAACCAGTTCAAACAGAGCTCTTATTGTACCGTCAATGGCTACTTGATCATAGACTAGCCTCTGAGTGGCTCTTTCCTTCCATTCAACACCCTGAGCGCCATATCACGGAAAAACAGTTCTACAAAATTATGAGTAAGGTTGGCGATCTGTTAGGAATTAATTATCTAGGGACCCACACAATGCGCAAAACTGGGGCTTATCGTGTTTACACGCAATCAAATTACAATATTGGCCTAGTAATGCACTTATTAAATCATTCCAGTGAAGCAATGACTTTAGCTTATTTAGGCTTAGACCAGGCTAGTACTGAAACGATGCTGGATAAAATTGATTTTGGTTAGGAGGCTGGCTTTATGGATTTAGATTTTAAATCAAACAAGTATGATCTTTTTGATGATTGGCATCAAAACAAGACTAAACAAGCCTTTACACAAAAGTTGCAGCAACAAGCTCAAATTGAAAAAACACACCTGCCAAAATTATTGTCGCGTGAAGATTTAAAAATTCGTTGGCAGATGAACTCTCGTCAAAGTGTTCATCAAGTTGCTAGTAAGCCTGATTTTCCGCAACCCGTTTTTGCTTTTAATCATGGTAAGACGCCACTTTACTTAGCAACTGAAATTCAAATTTTTGAAATTAATCACCCCTGGGTGATAACTCCCAGTGCTCGTCTTGCTTATAGTCATTGGATCCTTCGTAATGTGATTGATCAATCTTGATATTCAGCTCTAGGTTTTTGAGGGTTTACTCTAGGTTTTTTATAGTTGGCGCTAGCCTTCTAATACAAATAAACCCCATCAAAATGGGGTTTAAATCTACCCTTGACACTTGTCAAGGGTGTAAGTGCGCATTGACCTCGT
>NZ_AZCZ01000059.1 GCF_001434055.1 Levilactobacillus parabrevis ATCC 53295
TGTACACTTTTTATTCTAGGCCCAAAGCGTTATTTACGCCACGAGGAAGATTGGGTTGTATGACTCACCAACGTTTACCAAGCAGTCGCGATTGCAATGGTATGCGCAGAAGTCACGGATGAACCGACCGATGTTTAAGATTATTGGTACAGCAACCTCTAGGAATGGCGTCAAACGCTATCAGGTAGTGGATCTCAATGGTCAGGGGATCACGGGGTATATCACTGCCAAGACAGCGTATAGCACTCGCCTTTACTACACGACGCGGCCCAGTCGAGTCACTGTGATCAATCCTGACGGTCTGAATGCTTATACGAAGAAAAGCCTGACAGGTAAGTCTATTCATTACCGGCAGGGTCAGGTTCTTAAGGTAAAACGGGTTGTCACTCATAATCTCAACACGCGATTGGTGCTCAGTAATGGCCGCTACATTTCTGGCAATAAGAAGCTGGTCATCGCGGGAAAATACAAGATGCCTAAACGGGTGCAAGCCAAGACGGCGGTCAACCGCTATGATACGGTGCGGCTGACTAAGCGAAATCGACATTACACTAAGAAGAGCCAAGCCGTCTTTAAGGTACAAGGCTGGGCTTATACCAATGCTAACAATTTCCGCAAAGGGGACACGCTCCGTTACAAAGTTGCCGGCGGCTATATCACTGGGAACTCGCGCTTCGTGAAGGTAATTGAGTGAACCAAATCACAAGATTAATTATCTACTCTATACTTTAAGTCGGGTCCGCGTTGATCTGGCTTTTTTGCTTGGGAAATCCCGTCAGATAGCGGATTTTGTTAATAAGGAGAGTATTTGTTTTGACAAATTAAGTTAATTGGGTGAAAATACACTATCAGTACTGAAACAATCCGTCCCATGCCCGATATGTCGGGAACTGGCGTAATCTTAATGGTTAATATTTAACAGGTAGTTCAACCCTTGGATAGCCAGCGATGGATTGAAAAATGAGAAAATAAGTGTATTTAATCGGGGCCTGACGAGTTGCCCAAGTTTCATGTGTTCGTCGAGGGACACAACTAAAGTTATGCGTTGCAGAATATGAGGGGGAACTATGATGAAGGTCATTATTGTTGGAAGCACCCATGCAGGAACAAACGCCGCAATTCAAATTTTACGGGATCATCCCGAAACGGAAGTCACGATCTACGAACGACACACCAATGTGTCATTCCTGTCGACGGGAATTTCGTTGTTTCTTGATGGGCAGGTCAAACACTTGGAAGACATGTTCTACTCGTCCCCCGAGGAGTTGGCCGGGCTGGGTGCCAACGTTCTTACCCGGCACAACGTCGTGAAGATTGATGCGGCGACAAAGACGGTGGATGTTGTCGACATGGATTCCGGTGAGATGACTAGCGATACTTACGATAAGCTCATCATGGCCACTGGTTCAACGGTTAACGTGCCACCGATCTTTGGAATCGATGAAGACATGGTGCTATTGTGCAAGAATTACGAACAAGCCAAGGCTGTTTATCAGGCGGCAAAGGATCATAAACGCATCGCCATCATTGGTGGGGGCTATATTGGAACTGAATTGGCGGAAAGTTACGCGCGGACCGGTCACGATGTTCTATTGATTCAATCGCAGGATATTTTGCTGGATCACTATGTTGACCAGAATCTATCGGATAAAGTCGTCGATATTTTGCGGGATCAAGGCGTTGAGGTGGTCTTAAACAGCCGGGTTACGTCGTTTGCCCAAGATGACGAGGGGCTGGCCATCGAAACGAACGGAGAGACCTACCGCGCCGATGTGGCTATCGTCAGCACGGGATTTGTGCCGAATACGACGCTCCTACGCGGACAAGTGAAGATGGATCGTCACGGGGCCATTATTATTAACGATTACATTCAGTCTTCAGATCCAGATATTTTTGCCTGTGGGGATGCTAGTGTGGTCAACTTTAACCCAACTGGACAGCCTGCGTATACACCACTGGCGACGAACGCTGTGCGGCAGGGGATGCTGGCCGGAATCAACGTTTTTGGTAACCTGCAACGCTATATGGGGACTCAAGCGACCTCGGCGATTAAGATCTTTGGTCGGACGCTGGCCTCATCGGGTCTGACGCTACGGCATGCGGCTTCGGCCGGATTGAATGCGGATAGCGTGACTTTTGAGGGGACCTGGCGGCCAGCCTACATGCCAACGACGGATAAGCTCCTGATCAATTTGGTCTATAATCGCGACAATCGCCGGGTGCTGGGGGCGCAACTCTTCAGTAAGCATGAAGTAGCGCAGTTGGCGAATGCCATCTCGATTGCGATTCAGAACCGTAATACGATTGATGACCTGTCCTTTGTGGATATGCTGTTCAATCCGAACTTCGATGATACCTTTAATTTTCTGAATCTAGTTGCGCAAAAAGCAGTTGCTCAGGAAGCGGAGCGCGGGAATCGGCAACCACGAGTTACGGCGGGCGTTAAACCGGACAAGAAAACCAAAAAGTAAAGTAACGTGTGGCGGGTAGCGGTGAGCTTCCCGCCTTTACTATGGAATCGGCGCTCGCAGAATACGAAGGTTAACTGATGAAAGCTGCTTGTCACAGAACGTGGTGGAACGGTTTCACTTTGTTTTTAACAGTAAATGGGGTAGAATTTGGCAGTGAAGATACTGAATAGCTGGGGGGAGTGGCAGTAATTATGGCAGATAAGCAGCAACAGCCGAAGCATCGCTGGCGGTGGTTCTGGACGACGATTTTTATCATTTTAATTATCATTTCACTCGGGTTGATTTTTAACGAGCAGATTAAGAACTGGTTGATTTCTTCCTATCAACCGCGTATCTCCAAGAAAACTGTACAGAAGAACGAGAAGAAAAAGGCATCGTACGACTTCAGTAAGGTTAAGTCGTTGGACTTCTCGACGGTGGCTAATGCGCGTTGGAATACGGCAAATATTCACGTGGTAGGTGAGATCTACATGCCACAGTCAAAGATCCACTTGCCGATTGCCAAGGGGCTCAGCAATGAGGTGTTGGCACTAACGGCTGGAACCATGCGGCCGGATCAACAGATGGGTCAGGGGAATTACCCGTTGGCCGGTCATCATATGAGTTCCCAAACGATTTTATTTAGTCCTTTGTATTGGAAGACCCGGGTCGGTCAGCAAATTTACTTAACAAACGCCAAGAAGGTCTTCGTCTACAAAGTGAGCGTGCGGAAGTTCATTCCAGCAACGGACATTAAGGTGGTCGATCAGACCAAAAAGACCATGGTGACGCTGATTACCTGTGATGCAACGGGGGCCAATCGCCTAATGATTCGGGGGAATTACGTCAAACAGATGGCCTATAAGGATGCGCCAGTGTCGGTTCAAAAGGGCTTCCATAGTGGATTTAACAATAAAAACTAACGAAAATCTGACATTTTTTGCGAAATTGCAAAAAATGTTATTTTTTTTGAATTTTTTTCGCTTGTGAAACTATGAAAGGGATTTCACAGTCAGCGAATGCTGAAGCTCTTGATAAATAAGGGTTCCTTAAAGTTGGTTCGATTGCACAACTAAAATCCGTAGTGAGCAAACACCCTGTGAACGATAGTTGAGAATCGCTTATCACACGACCATTTTTGAGGGATTGAGCTGATGGATCAAAGCGTACCGTGAAAATTTAAGGCTGACAAGCGCTGATATATCAATGGATTTAGGCTATATCTGTGTATACTATAAACATAATCACATACTATTAAACAGTTCCGAGAAAAATAATCTTCCCCACACATAATTAATTGTGGACAGAAGAAGAAATTCGTGCTATTATAACTTATGTAATCAGATGAGTTCATCAGATGGTTCCAACGAAACGCCTCTAGTTGGGGCAGGTTCATAAAATAGAGTCGTTGCTTTGGACGAAAAGTTTAGAAGAGTAAAGAACAAAGACAATCAAGTTGAGGGAGATAAATATCATGACTAAAAAAACTTTACAATTAATCGCTACTGTTGCACTTGCTGCTGGGTTTGGGTTCACTACTGTTACTGCTAACGCGGCTACTGAAGATACTGCTACTGCTGAAAGTCAAACTACCCATGCTACAGTTGGCTTAACTGCTGGGACAACGGATCCCGATGGTCCCCATGCTGGTCAAATTGCGCTGACTTCAGCTCCAGACATTGACTTTGGAACGACTAATGAAATTAAACCTACGCAATTAAGTTTGAATGGTACATTCGGTCAGAGTACTGCTTCAACGGATAAGACAGCAAAGGCTAATTCCGTAACTGTTGTTAACCCTGGGGTTACTGATACTTGGAATGTTGCCGTAACTGCTTCCGCATTTAAGAACACGGATAGTTCTGCCACTGCGGCTGCTTCACAATTAATCGGTGCTAAGATTGATTTTGCAGGTTCACTTGGTACGACTAACGCTGCTGGTGTAGAGAAGAACCCTGCCGTTGCAAATCAAGCTTTCACATTAGATGCAACTGGTGCTCAGACTTCTCAAAATGTTTTACACGCTGACGAACACGGTTATGGGGTTGGTACTTGGACTAACGACTTCTCTAAGGCAACCTTACAAGTACCTGCTGGGCAAGTTGCTGGTACGTACGAATCTACGTTAACTTGGACGATCAGCAATACTCCTGCTGCTACAGCTGACACGCAAGCTTAATCAAATAGCGAAATAACAAGCTTCGATATACCTTAAATATTAAATTCAGAATGCGGTAGCGACAGCTACCGCATTCTTTGTTACAATGAAGAAAATGGTTTACAAAACATGATGGAGGCTGGGTTACTCATGAAACGTTGGTTGAGGATGTTAGTAACGGCAGGGACGTTACTGGTGGCATTTGGCTGGATGCAACAGACTAAGACTGCGAAGGCAGAAAGTGTTGGTTATTCAGTTAGCACGATTACGCCGAAAAATCAGGATGACAAGAAAGTTACGTACTTTGCGTTGCGCGTAAAGCCAAGTCAGCAACAGAAGCTGACTATTGTCATCCATAACTCAAGTAAGTCGACTAAAAAGTTTCGTGTTGGCGTCAATCAAGCGATGACTAATACGAATGGGGTTATTGATTACAGTCAAAGTAATCCTAAGCTAGATAGTTCGTTGAAGGTTGGTATCAAGGATGTCTTTGGTAGTAACGATAAGCAGACAGTCACAGTAAAGGCTAAGAGCGCTAAAAGAGTTTCTGTAGACTACAAAATGCCTGCTAAGAAAATTGATGGAATGATTTTAGGCGGGGTCTACGTTAAGGAACTTCAAAATGATAAGGCTGGTAGCAAAAAGAATGGTGTAACGATTAGTAATGCCTTCGCCTATGTTGTTGGTGTTCGTTTACGTGAAAGCGGTATTGATGTTGCCCCTGACATGCGGATGCACACAGTAAAGGCTGGCCAGATTAATGGTTATAATCAAGTTCAAGCCAACTTGCAAAATCCACGTGCAGGTTTGATGAAGTCTTTGAAAGTGGTTTCTAAAGTGACGAAGCAAGGAAGCTCCAAGGCTGTCTTAACTCAAACCAAGGAAAGCATGGCGATGGCACCAAACACCAACTTTAATTACTCCATTCCATGGGGAGACAAACAATTATCGGCTGGTGACTATACGCTGAAACTTGATGCTTATGCCAGCGGTGGTTATCACTGGCAATTTACTAAGAACTTCACGATTACGCAAAAGGACATTAATTCCTTGAAGAATCGGATCAATACGCCGCAAAAGAATTATACGTGGTGGTTTGTTGCCGGCGGGGTTCTGATCGTTCTGTTGTTGGCAATTATCATTTATCTGCTGATGAAGAATCGGAAGAAAGATGATGACACGGACGAAACTGAATAATTTATAAAATAACGGCTCAATGAATAGGTAGCAGAGATGCTACTTGATTCATTGAGCCGTTTTTTTGTTGTGAAACTGAATGCTGTTGACTTTAAGAATCTTGGAAAGCGTGAGTAAAGCATTTTAAAAAGTGAGTTACATGTATGATGGTGTGTAACGACTTTGTTGTGAATTTAAGCTTTTAATATAACACGGCAAATATAGAGATGAGAACCTATTCTTTCCTAAAAGCCTTATTTTACAGTATCTTAAAGCAATCTTAAAATGAAACACCAATCCAGCGAGTTGACGAAGCAAAACACTTAAATAATGGTATACTATATTTACTAGGAGAGCTAACAAATAGCCATAGATAACATACTTTCGTGGCGAAAGTTGTTTTTCCACGAATGACTGAATGGATAAAGAAAAAGTGTCAGGTTGAGGAAATTAGAGTGTGCCGGTCGACTACCGGACAAGGGGGTTCATGTGATGAATATCAAGAAGAGCATGTTAGGGATGACTGTGCTGGCTATAACCGGATTTGGTGGATGGTCGACTATATCGGCGAGCGCTAATTCCCAGGTATTTAGCACAGGTCAAGCCGCATTAGATGGTGCACCTCAAGGGGTCGATCTCCAGAGTGGATTGGATTCGAACTACTTCACGATTGATCCCAATGTGGGCACGGCTTCTGGTACTAACGCGGCCAAGCTGACCAAAGCACATAGCCCAGCTGGAACTGGGAACTCTGCGATTCAAATCTCTAAGGCGGGTGTTCAGGATAGTTGGGGTGCTATCTGGTCAACGGATGAATCTTTTGATTTGAGTAAAAGTGAAACGGCTTCAATGTGGATCTATGCGAGTGGCGAAAATGCGGCTAACGTTGGAGATGGCATGGCCTTCGTTCTTCAGAATGGTGGGACAGACGCCTATTCAGGTGCAGGTGAATCCATGGGAGTCTGGGGTGTAGCTAACGATTTGTTCTCTGATGTGAATCCAGCGAGTTCCGCCATTAAGAATAGCTGGGCATTGGAATTCGATACGTATCCCAATGATGATATTCCTAAGCAAGGAGCCTATCTAGGCTGGCTTCTCGGGACGACACCTAGTACTTACGACTTTTTCAATAGTTCGCCATCGTCTTATGATGTTGATGGGCCGGGTGACGCGCAGAGCTCACAGTCCCAGATTAAAGATACCCACATTGCTTCCAATTATCCGGGGTCAACTGATACCTACACGGGGACTAAGGTCTATGGTAATGGTGGCGCGATTAATTCTGCCACTGGGAATAAAATTGCCCATACGGGGAACTTCTACTACTACAATCTTCAACACAAGGGTTTACTGGATGAAGGGGCTACGGGTGGTAGTGGGAACCTTTCCGATCACCGATGGCATCATATTACAGTGTCCTATACACCGCCGACAACTTCCAGTGGTGATGGGTCCATGACCTACACGTACAATGATAAGAATCCTGATACGGGTCTTCCTCAGAAGTCGACTGATTATGCGACAGTTCCGATTGATTTGAGCAAGTTTAATTTAAGCTCAGGTCAGACTAAAGTTCGTTGGGGATTTACCGGGTCAACCGGATTATATTCCGAAAATAATTTAGTTATTTTCGATCAAATCCCTGGTGAAGCTCAGACTGATGCCTCAGCGACGATGACTATAAAGGATAGCGATGGCAACTATACCAATGAAATCAGTGATGGTGATTCTGTTTCTGGTGACAGCGATGTGAAGCTGACCTACACTTTTGAGCGGACTGGTGGTGATGAGGACTGGAAGTCGGTCAATGGGGATCTCACGATTCCAGATGACATTGATGTGACTTCGGGTTCGATTGCCTATCCGGATGCTAGTTACACGGATAGTAATAAGAACAAAGTCGATGTTTCAAAAATTGTGGCGCCGACCTCTTCAGGGGACGGGCAGAAATTGTCTGTGCCTCTTGCGGACAATGGATTGACCTTGAGTGGCACGCAGAAGGCCACGGTAACCTTATACGGAAAGGTCAAAGATGTTGCATCTACCAGTGACGTGAGTGAGGCGTCGCAGACTAGTTATTTCGTGGGAAGTAACGCGACTTCAACGGCGAAGACACCTAATTTTACGATCACCAAAAAGGTCAACCTGGATTGAAGTCAATATTTGAGAC
>NZ_AZCZ01000006.1 GCF_001434055.1 Levilactobacillus parabrevis ATCC 53295
ATTGGTGTAAACAGTGTCAGTATCGGTGTAATGACGATCGATTGGGGGCCATGAATATTGAGATGCTTGGTCAAGAATGGTTGAACGGTGTCAAACACCCAAAGATTGAGAAGCTAACAACTGCTGGGTAAACCTGGTAGTTAAGCGGGTAGCCGTCAATTACCCGAAGATGTTGCCACTATGAGTAGGAGTGCCTAACAGGCACGTTGGACTACTGTGTCATCAGGCACGTGAGCGACAAGCCTCTGAATTCATTCAGGGGTAATTGACAGCGTTCAGACCCAATCGGGATCACATTACAAAATCGTTATCAATAACCTGAAAATGAGCCTTGTGCGCCGACCGGCCAGTGAAGAGTCAGCATTGCGAAAAGATGGCCAAGCTATTAAAATTTTAGAGCTCATTCAAGTTAAAGTTGGTTACGGTGGTCGGCTCTTGTTGGCACCACTTGGTGAAGGTGAGAATACGTTGCGCTTGACGACCGAGGTTGTGGCGATTATGCGAGCTGACCTGGAAAACTAGAGTCACAGTCGATAGCCGATTATCATCACGGAAATTTCAATCCAGATTTACGTTAAACGCATTGACATCCCCGCCCCAGACGGCTATCATGAAACACAGTTAAATAAGTCGATTATGATGAATGAGAGTCACGGTGTCATTGGTTTAGCGAGTTCGGGGCAGTGGAAGCCGAATCCAATCCAGCGTGAGTTGGCACATTCGGAGTCGTTTCCAAGTAAGCTGCTAGTCATTGACTAGAAGTAGGGTGGAACCGCGAAATTAAAATTCGTCCCTACGTGAATTTGCCTTAGTGAATTCTCGTAGGGACTTTTTTGCGCGCTTATTTGTTTAATCGGTTGATCAGTTAGTCGCTGGCTCAGGCGTCACTGGGCTAAAGCTAGCTGGCAACCACACAAGGAGGAACTGCACCCATGACAGAAAAACTGTCCATGCAAGCAATCATTTTAAAGTTACAACAGTATTGGTCTGCACAAGGTTGCATGCTGATGCAAGCTTACGATACTGAAAAAGGGGCCGGTACCATGAGCCCCTACACGTTCTTACGCGCAATCGGCCCAGAACCTTGGAACGCCGCTTACGTTGAACCTTCTCGTCGACCAGCCGATGGTCGTTACGGGGAAAACCCCAACCGGTTATACCAACATCATCAATTCCAAGTGGTCATGAAGCCTTCACCTGACAACATCCAAGAACTTTACTTGAATAGTTTGCGTGAATTGGGTATCGATCCTTTGGAACATGATATTCGGTTCGTTGAAGATAACTGGGAAAACCCATCCATGGGTTGTGCCGGTGTTGGTTGGGAAGTCTGGTTGGACGGGATGGAAATCACCCAGTTCACCTACTTCCAAGTTGTTGGGGGAATGGAAGTTGATCCCGTGACCTCTGAAGTCACTTACGGTCTGGAACGTTTGGCTTCCTACGTCCAAGACGTCAACTCCGTCTTCGACCTGGAATGGGCCGATGGCGTTAAGTACGGCGATATCTTTAAGGAACCTGAATATGAACACTCCAAGTATAGCTTTGAAGAAAGTGACCAAGACATGTTGCTCCGGCACTTCGATGAATTTGAAGCCGAAGCCAAAAAGCAGATTGCTAATGGCCTGGTCCACCCAGCTTACGACTACATCTTAAAGTGTAGCCACACCTTCAACCTGTTAGACGCACGTGGCGCCGTTTCCGTTACGGAACGGGCCGGCTACCTTTCTCGAATTCGGAACATGGCACGTGCCGTGGCGCGGGCTTTCGTTGCTGAACGGAAGAAGCGTGGATTCCCGTTGGTCAAGGATGACAAGTTACGGGAAAAACTATTAGCTGATGAGGAGGCTAAATAATGGCACACACATTTTTACTTGAAATTGGTTTGGAAGAAATGCCCGCCCACGTGGTCACACCAGCTATCAAGCAACTGGTTAAGCGCACGGCAGACTACCTAAAAGAACAACGCGTGGATTACGATGACATCAAGCCATTCTCCACGCCCCGCCGGTTGGCCGTCCTGATCAGCGGCTTAGCTGACAAGCAAGAAGACATTAGCGAATCCGTTAAGGGTCCCGCTAAGAAGATCGCGCAAGATGCCGATGGTAACTGGAGTAAGGCCGCTATTGGGTTTACCCGTGGCCAAGGTCTGACACCTGACGACATTACCTTTAAGGAAATCAAGGGGACGGAATACGTCTACGTCGACAAGTTTATTGCCGGCGAACCCGTTGCTACCGTACTGGCTGGCCTGCGCGACATCATCATGGCTATGACCTTCCCAACCATGATGAAGTGGAGCACCCACCATTTCCAATACATCCGGCCAATTCGCTGGATGGTTGCTTTACTCGATGACCAAGTGATTCCATTTAGTATCTTGGACGTGACGACTGGGCGTAGCACGCGCGGTCACCGCTTCTTGGGTAAGGAAATCGACCTGGCCACGGCTGCCGATTACGAAGAAAACTTAACCAGTCAATTCGTGATCGCCGATGCCGACAAGCGTAAGCAATTGATCAAACAACAGATCGACAAGCTGGCCGCTGACAACAACTGGACGGTCGACGTTGACGCCGGCTTGCTGGAAGAAGTTAATAACCTGGTTGAATGGCCAACTGCCTTTGCTGGGAGCTTCGACGACAAGTACCTGACGATTCCTGATGAAGTCTTGATCACGTCCATGCGGGATCACCAACGGTTCTTCTACGCCCGCGATGCTAATGGCAAGCTCTTGCCTGTCTTCATCTCCGTTCGAAATGGTACCGATCATGACCTACAAAACGTGGTTGCCGGAAACGAAAAAGTTCTGACCGCACGTTTGGAAGACGCCATGTTCTTCTACACGGAAGATCAGAAGAAGACGATTGCCGACTTCGTTGATCGTCTGAAGACGGTTAGCTTCCACGATAAGATCAGTACCATGGCAGAGAAGATGGACCGGGTAAAGGCCATCGTTGCCGTCTTGGCTAAGCACCTGAACTTAAACGATGCTCAGACTAAGGCTGCTCTGCGTGCCAGCGAAATCTACAAGTTTGACCTGGTGACTGGCATGGTCGGTGAATTCGCCGAACTGCAAGGGGTCATGGGTGAAAAGTACGCCTTACTTGGCGGCGAAGATCCTGCCGTTGCCCAAGCTATTCGCGAACACTACGAACCAATCTCAGCCGATGGCGCGTTGCCAGAATCTGTTCCCGGTGCCGTTTTGGCCCTGGCCGACAAGTTCGATAGTATCCTGACGTTCTTCGCTGCCGGAATGATTCCTAGTGGTTCCAATGACCCTTACGCTTTGCGGCGTCAGGCTACCGGGATCGTGCGGATTGCTAAGGACCAGAACTGGGCCTTACCTGTTGCCGAATTGGCTAGTGATTTTATTGCTGCCGAAACGGATGCTAAGGTTGCCCCAGATCTGGACCAAGCTAGCCAAATCCAAGCCGTCGTTGATTTCATCAAGGACCGGATTCGGAAGATCTTGCGTTCCGCTAAGCAACGTCACGATATCATCGATGCCGTGACCAACGGAAGCAGTAGCGATGTCTTACGGCTCTTCACGGCCGCCGATATCTTGGCTAGTCACGCCAACGATGACAACTTCAAGGACGTTATCGAGTCCTTGACGCGGGTTATCCGTTTGGCCCAAAAGGCCCCAGCCGAATTGGCCGATGCCACGGTCGACGCCAAGCTGTTTGAAAATGACAGCGAAGGTGCCTTGGATCGAGGCGTTGCTGAAGTTGCTGCCGCAGCTGACAAGGGCCTGAATGACCTGTACGCTGCTTTGGCCGACATCCAACCAACGATTGCCGCTTACTTCGAAGCCACGATGGTGATGGACAAGAATGAAGCCGTTAAGAACAACCGTCTGACAGAACTCAGCAAGTTGGCGAACTTAGCCATGGGCTTGGGTGACTTGGACCAGTTGATCGTTAAATAACTGTTTTTAAATGAAGTAATTTTGAAGCCAGCTCCGATTATTTGGAGCTGGTTTTTTCTGTACGATCATTCGTGAACAAACGGGGGGGATTCTGGTCGCTAGAACTTGAGAAATGTGCCAATATACAGGGGGTACGGTCGTTGAGAAAGGGGGGGAGGGTCAATGTTACCCAATTATTCGTCACGCAAACTAACTTTTTATGCCAATCTGGGTCGGTTATTGGTTTGTCTAGCCTGGATTCTGCAAGTACTAAATGTTAGCTGGCAGTCAGTTCAGCCGAATCGGTCGTTACGCTTGTTGATCGTCTTTACGCTGTTGGCGCTGAGCCTAGTATTACTGTCACTAGTTCTCAAGCAGACGTCTTGGGACAGAAGGGATAGCTTGCTGTTAGATCTGAACTTTGTGTTTACCATCTATGCGGGCCTTTTGCTCCTGTTACCGCGAGCATTAGATGCTGCGGCATTAGCCAGTCCATCGGGGCGGGCTGGTCTGATTTGCACCGTGGCGGGTTTAATGTTGGCGTATTTCCCACCGAAAGACGTTCATGCTTTTCACATGAGCTGGGTTAAGGGGAATCCCCCGCTCATTCAACGGTTGTTGATCAATCAGGGACGGATTCTATTGGGTTTAGGAATTGTCGCGCAACTACTCGGTGCCCGAATGGGGTGACTCACCGAAGAATTCAGAATCTTTACCCTTTCAATTAGTAAGTCGTTTAACTTTTATCCTGCGCGGGGAAGGTGTAGATTGGAAGTAAGGTTTTTCAAAAGTCCGAGTGAGCTATAAAAGTTGACAATGCCCCCATAGGTGGTATCATATATAGTGTATTTTTGCGCACGAATTCTAATTAAAGAGTCGCACTTTTCGGGTTTCCGGGGTGCGACTTTTCAAGGCTATGGTGAGCAAACGGAAACGCGTAAGGGAGTGATTGGTTGGCGAAGATACCCGAAGACGTGATTGAGACGGTTCGGACGGCCACAAATATTGCGGACGTTGTCGGCCAGTACGTGCAACTGAAAAAATCCGGTAAGAATTTATTTGGTTTATGTCCCTTCCACGAGGAACGGACACCCTCGTTTTCCGTTTCGGAAGATAAGCAGATTTTTCACTGCTTTAGCTGTGGTCGGGGGGGCAACGTCTTTAAGTTTATGATGGAGCTGGAACACGTGACTTTTCCCGAAGCCGTGGTCAAGGTGGCCGATTTTAGTCACGTTGACCTCGACAGTGAGTATCGGCAAGATGCCGCTGGTCCCGCTGTAGATTCCAAGACGGGCCAACTGCTCGCCTTGCATGAACAGGCCGCTAAGTTGTATCACCACATCTTGGTTAACACCGAGATGGGACAACCGGCATTGGATTATTTGCACGATCGCGGGCTAACTGATGAGACGATTGAGACTTACCAGTTAGGTTTCGCGCCGAGTCAACGCCTACTCAAGCCATTCTTTGACCAGCGACAGAGCGACTACCAGTTACTTCGGCAGTCCGGGCTGTTCATTGAAAATGCGCAAGGTGAGTTGCGTGACCGCTTCACCGAGCGGGTCATGTTCCCTCTGCGAAATGCGAGTGGGCACGTGGCAGCCTTTTCCGGCCGGCTCCTCAAGAAGGCTGACGACCAACCGAAGTATTTAAACAGCCCTGAAACCACATTATTTAATAAAAGTAAGCTGTTGTTTAACTTCGATTTGGCTCGACCAGCGATTCGGCAAGCCGGAGAAGTCACTTTATTTGAAGGTTACATGGATGTCATCTCGGCGACCCAAGCGGGCGTCAACAATGGGATTGCTTCCATGGGAACGAGTCTAACGACCGAGCAGATCTACGCCATTGAGCGGACCACGGACAAGCTCAACGTGTGTTACGATGGAGATGAACCCGGGCAACGGGCCATCGACCGGGCATTGCGGCTATTGGGCGAGCACAGTCACCTGCAACTCAGCGTGATTCAACTTCCCGAGGGCCAAGATCCCGATGAATACCGTAAGGCTCACGGCGACGAGGCATTTCGCCAAATGTTGGTCTCCGCTAAGGAACCGCCGCTGCGCTTTCAAATGCGCTTTCTGCGGCGCAACCGGGCGTTGGAGACGGACAGTGAACGGCTGGAATATGTGAATCAGGTCATGCCTCTCTTGGCGCAGGTCAACGAGCCGGTCGAGCTGGACATGTACCTGAGTCAGCTGGCCAGTGAGTTTCACATCGATAAGGCGGCATTGGCCGCGCAGCTCAAGCAGGTGCAGCGGGATACTGCGGCTCAGCAAGAGCGTCAGCGGCCAAGCACACCGGCGCCTGCGCCAACCACTGCGCCACCGGTCACTGTGCATCAGCAGCAGCGACCGCTGAATCGCTTGGAACGGGCGGAACGCAATCTGCTCTATCGTTGTTTACACGACCGGAACGTCTGGGCGAAAGTGACCAGCGTTGCCGATTTCAGTTTCGTGCATGACGACTATCAAATTATTTATACCTTGGCCCAGGGTTATTTTCAAACGCATCAAGTGTATCAAACCGCGCAGTTCACGGACTTCATTCAAGAAGACCGCCTGCAACAGCTTGTGATCGATCTCGAGACAACACCTAATATGGCCGCGGCGGTAACCCCGCGGGAGATCGATGATTATTTAGCGGTGATTATGGATGAGGCGCCGGTCGAGGCGAAGCTCCGGCAAAAGAAAAATCAATTGGCGGAAGCTTCGCGACTAGGCGATGCCGACCAACAACGCCAACTCGTCGTTGAGATTGTGCAGTTGGAACGACAGCGTCAGGCGAACAAACAAGTTTAATCTAGGGGGTATTTTAATGGCAAAAAAGACCACGGATCAACCAATGTTTGATCAAAAAGCATACAACAAAACGGTGCGCGCTTTGATTAAAAACAACAAGAAGGTTGGGCACATCACGTACGATGACCTGGCTGACAAGGTCGCAACACCTTACACGTTGGATGCTAAGCAGATGGACAAGTTACTTGAAACGATCTCCGATTCTGGGATCAGTGTGGTTGATGCTAAGGGTGAGCCAGACCCACGGGCCGTCAAAGCCCAAAAGGCCGTTTCTAAGAAGGAATTAAAGGATGCCGGCACAACGACCGGGGTTAAGATCAACGACCCTGTTCGGATGTACCTGAAGGAAATCGGTCGGGTCAACCTATTAACGGCTGACCAAGAAGTTGCCTTAGCCTTACGGATCGAAAAGGGTGAAGAAGAAGCCAAGCAAGAGCTGGCTGAAGCCAACTTGCGGTTGGTGGTTTCCATCGCTAAGCGTTACGTGGGTCGGGGGATGCAATTCCTGGACTTAATTCAAGAAGGGAACATGGGTCTGATGAAGGCCGTCGAGAAGTTCGACTACCGTAAAGGGTTCAAGTTCTCTACGTACGCCACTTGGTGGATTCGTCAGGCCATCACACGGGCAATCGCTGACCAAGCACGGACCATTCGGATTCCTGTGCACATGGTTGAAACGATCAACAAGTTGATCCGGATTCAACGGCAACTCCTCCAAGACTTAGGGCGGGAACCAACGCCAGAAGAAATTGGGGCTGAAATGGACATGCCAACGGAAAAGGTTCGTGAGATCTTAAAGATCGCGCAAGAACCCGTTTCCTTGGAAACGCCTATTGGTGAAGAAGATGACTCTCACTTAGGTGACTTCATCGAAGACCAAGACGCCACGAGTCCTGCCGATCACGCCGCTTACGAACTTCTGAAGGAACAGTTGGAAAGTGTCTTGGACACACTGACTGACCGGGAAGAAAACGTGCTGCGGTTACGGTTCGGGTTAGACGATGGCCGGACGCGGACTTTGGAAGAAGTCGGCAAGGTCTTCGGGGTTACCCGTGAACGGATTCGTCAGATCGAAGCCAAGGCATTACGGAAGTTGCGCCACCCATCACGGAGCAAGCAACTGAAGGACTTCTTGGAATAATTTAGCGTTACTACAACGAAGGTCCCTCAGGGCTTTAGACAGATTGTCTGAAGCTCTGGGGGGCTTTTTTGTTGAAAAAGGGGCATTGGTCGGAGTGTGTTCGAAAGCTAGTTGAAGATATTTTGTCATGATAGACATAATGAAAAGGTTCTGCTAAATTCTAGCTTTTTGTAAAAAAGTAGTCGAATGCTCGTTCTGAAATATTTGACTACATTTTCAGGCGATATTTTGAAAATAGTCTGAAACATAGCCGGAAAACATGAGAAATTATCTAAATTAATAATCATTTGAATAAGTTAATTCTCATTACGCGGTAGTTGCATCACCACTCATCAATTAGCGAATAAAAGTAGTTTCTATTGGCAGTCGTTTATAGTATAGTGTCATCAGACGATTGAAACCGTTTACAGTGAAGACTTATTATTATGAGGTTAATTTATTGGGGCAAAAGCCTTGAAAAAATCATTTAAAGGGGATATGATGTATCTCGTTTAAAAACTAAGGGAGATAAGGGAAAGGAGGCACATTTGTGAAGGCAAAGCCAAGTTTAGAGCAGGCCTTGTGCATCGTTGCTTTACTGGGAATTCAGGACCGGAAGATACCTCTACATAGTCGACTTGTGGCGGAACGGTTAGAAATTTCGACCAGTTATTTGAAGAAAATCGTGCAGAAATTAGCTGCTGCCAAGATTGTTAAGACAGTTTCGGGGCGTGATGGCGGCATTGTTTTGATGAAAGACCCATTGAAAATTACCCTGTTGGATGTTTTCAATGCGATTGAGGGAACTGAGCCGCTTGTTCAAGGAACCGGGTTAGTTTCCAAGGTATTTGGTTTGGATCAGAAGGCAGCTTTCATGGAAACATATCAGCTTGAAGATTTCAAAGATACACGGCCGGTCGCCAACGTCCTGGCTGTGTTTGCTCAAGCTGAGGAGAAATTCCGGCAACAACTCGCAACACTATCCATTGGTGATGTCTTACCGACCACTGGGGACCAACCCCTCCAACTGGATTGGACCAAGTGGCTCACGCGTTAAGTAGCAGAATAGAAGGTGTCATCCACTTCAAGCAATCTGTATCGGCTTGAAGTGGCATTAAAAGTTGAGTAATCGTGTTGGACCGCGGGCCACAACACTTAAAAATATTTCAATCGTCAAGGAGGTTTCACCGTGCGCTGGATGAATAAGCACTACATCTGGAACGTCATCGGGTGGCTGGTCATCGTGATCTTAGCCATTGTGACGATTCCAAACATGAGTAAATTGGTGGCGGATAAGGGACAGATCACGGTTCCTAGCAGTTATCAAAGTACGCGAGCAACCAAAATGCAAGATCAGTGGGGCCGCTCACAACGCGGTACCACGGCGGTCGTCGTTGTTTTTAACAATGGCAATGCAAAGCTGACCAGCTCGCAGAATGACCAGATCGACAAGACCATCAACCGAATCAAAAACAATCAGAATAAGTACGAGATTCGGTCGATCACCGCGGCTAGCGACAGTTCGACCGCCGCTTCCCAACTGATCTCAAAAGATAAGAGTACGCAACTCTTACAACTAAACGTGCATAAATCTTCCAGCCATTCGGTCACGCATATTCGTGATCAGATCACCAAACTGTCGAAGACCAGTGGCGTGAAGACTTATGTGACCGGGGCGGATGTCTTGAACCAAGACTTCTCCGATGCCACGCAGGCTGGGGTGCAGAAGACGGAAATCATTGCCGCCATCTTTATCTTCTTGGTTCTGTGGCTAGTCTTCCGGTCACCCATCACACCGTTATTCTCACTGTTAACGGTGGCGGTCTCCGTGATTACTTCCATCTCTGTGGTGGCTAATCTGGTTGACCGTTTCAACTTCCCATTCTCCAATTTTACGGAAGTCTTTATCGTCATCGTGTTATTCGGGATTGGGACCGACTACAACATCCTCCTGTATAACGAGTTTCGAGAGCGGCTGGCCAGCGGTAAGGATAGGTACACCGCCACGAAGGAAGCCACTCGGGTCGGCGGGCGAACGGTTCTGTATTCCGGCCTGTCCGTCTTAATTGGGATGAGCGTGTTGGGCTTTGCCAACTTCTCACTGTACCGTTCAGCGGTCGGCATTGCCGTGGGGGTCGTGGTCTTACTGGCCGTTCTCCTGACGCTGAACCCATTCTTCATGGCCATCTGTGGTCCCCACATGTTTTGGCCTATCAAGAAGTTCCAGGGTGAGGGTGATAGTCGCCTCTGGCACGGGATGGCTAAACACGCCATGATCCGCCCAGTAATCACCTTGATTTTGACCGGAATCGTGTTTATTCCACTGGCGCTGACCTCACATGGGGCGCTGAACTACGATAACTTGGTAGAAATTGGTGATAACGTGCCGGCCAAGCAAGGTTTCAAGGTCGTTCAGAAACACTTCTCCGAGGGAACCGCGGAACCAACCACGATTTATATTCAGAGCAAGAACAAGATGGATAATGAAAAGACGTTGCTGATCGTTGACCGCTTGACCAAGCAGTTGCAACAGACCGACGGCGTTAAGACGGTCGCTTCCGTCACCCAACCGGGTGGGAAGGCCATCAAGAAGTTATACGTCCGTAATCAAATGAGCTCAGTCACGACCGGGTTGGCCAAGGCCCAAAAGGGTGTCAATACGGTCAACAAGGGATTGAAGTCCGCCAACAGCTCACTGAGTAAGCAAAACGTGAATGGTGCGGTGAAGGATGCTGACAAATTGGCCACTGGGGCTAAGCAAGTCAGCACCGGGACGACGCAATTACAGAGCGCCATTTCCCAAGTCTCTACTGGGGTCAACTCATTGAACAGTCAAGTCTCCTCCACTTCCGGGGGCAAACAGGCCGCCCAGTTGGCGCAGCTGGAAGCAGCTTTGCCACAGTTAAACGCTGCGATCCAGCAGTTGAATTCACAAGTCTCCGCTAGTTCAACCAGTACCAGCGGTGTCACAACATCACTGACGACAATCAAGACTAGCACGCAAGACATTGCCTCACAATTGGCTAAATTGCAGAGTGCCACCTCTAATTTGCCAAGCATGAGTGCTAGCACGGTCGCCGCGGCCTTCAGTGCTCAGGGTGTTCCGTTGTCTGCCGCTCAGAAGACGGTCTTGGCCGGCATTTTACAGAAACAAAGTGCCGCGCAGAGTGAATTAAAGAGCACATTGAGCACGTCCTTGACGCAAATCGGAAGCGACGCCAAGTCAATTGGGGCTGCCGATCAGACCGTTGCTAGTCAACTGCAATCGTTGCAGAGCTCCACGAGTCAATTACAGGGCGCCGTTGCCGAGTTAGCCCAGAAATCTAACGTCGTTTTGCCTGGGGCAGCAACCGCCTTGCAATCGGCCAGCGCACAGTCCAGCCAGTTAGCCAACGCAACGAGTCAGCTGTCTGGTGCAATGTTTACCATTAATGGTAAGATGCCAGCACTGGTTTCCGGGGCGAACCAAGTCGCTGCCGGGAACCAGACGATGGCTGAGAAATTAGCCGCGATGAGCAAACAATTGACGGCCTTGCGGAAGGGCTTGACCTCCGCCTCCACTGGGTTGACACAAGTCTCCACCGGGGTTGGTTCGGCCAACACCTACCTGAAGGGTCTGCAGAAGTCCGCCGCTTCATCGACCTTCTACATTCCAACTAAGCAATTACACGGTAGTTCGTTTAAGCCAGCACTGAAGACTTACATGTCGCCCGACCGGAAGATCACCAAGATCACGGTCGTTCTGAACGATGATCCAAGTTCTGCGGCTGCCATGGCGCGGCTGCCGAAGCTGGAAAAGGTCGTTAACGGGGCCTTGGCTGGGACGAGTCTGAAGAATGCCGAAGTGGCATTTGGTGGAAATACGTCGCAGACCAATGACATCAATAACATGGCTTCCAGTGACTTTACGCGAACGGTCATTATCATGTTAGCCGGGCTCTTCATCGCCTTGATGATTGTTACCCGTTCACTGGTACAACCGATCGTGATCGAAGGAATCCTGGTCGTCGCATACTCCGGCGCCTTGACCATCGTTCACTGGTTGGTGGACCCACTACTGGGAACCGATATGCTGACGTGGAACACACCGTTCTTCACGTTTGTCATGTTGATTTCCTTAGGGGTCGATTACTCGATCTTCCTGATGCGGAAGTACCGGGAGTTCCTGCACGAACCGGGGGCTACCAGCACCAAGATGCTCCGGGCCGCTACGGTTATTGGGACAGTCGTTCTCTCCGCTGGAGTCATCCTGAGTGGGACGTTCGCCGCCTTGATTCCATCCGGTGTCATGACGCTGATTCAGATTGCGTTAGCCGTGATCATCGGGATTATCCTGCTGGTCATCCTGTTACCAATTGTGATGCCAGCCGTCATGAAGATTACCTACCCGTACCCATATTCTAAGATGGCACAGGTACAAAACGAGGAAGATGAGGCGCAAGAGAAGAAGCATCCCTTCCGGCGTCAAAGAAAATAAGCTGTTTTAAAATGATCCAGAGCACGGCTCGCCAATGTGGTGGGCCGTGTTTTTTGTGCTGTGCGTTGGCATTTAGAATGGTTACCAGCACGAATGATATACGGGAAAGCTGGTTATCGATTACATGTAAGGATATACTGAGAAACATCGGAGGGGATTTTATGAATAAATTTGTTATCGGTACGGCAATCGCTTTAGGCATCGCGGGCGGCTTTGGTTGGGGAACCACGGCGCACGCGCAGACGAAGTGGACGGCGGGGACGCCCCAGTCACTCAGGGGAACTTGGACGCAGTATCGTGTCCAACACAAGGGCCACGACACGATTGTCTACTGGAACGAGCTGGTGGCGACGAAGAAAACGGTGCTGATCGAGACTGAATTCGGCAGTCAAGCCTATGGGGGAAAGCGTGTTGGGTATCGCTTGAATCATGGTGTCTATCGTCTGCGGGATTATGACAGCAGCGAGAAGGTCTGGAACTACACCAAGATTAAACGAAACGGCCAGAAGATGACGTTACGGGAATATGGTCGGCGTCACGTTGGCAAGCCCTTCAAGCATGTATCCGGACAGGTCGCGCACTTGACCCATAATGCGAAGTTGAACCGTGAAGCATTAAAATCCAAATCCTAAATAACTGTAGGCGTCGGCTGGTCCGGCGCCTTTTTGTGTAGCATATGGCATATTTAAAATTAGCCCTATACTAGTACTAATGTAAAACCTGAGAAATTTGTCTCATCTCTTTGGGAAATAAGACAAAAATTCGTTTTAATACTGAATTTGTTCTGACTAGTAACAAGTAGCGTCTTGGCAGTCGAAACTAATCTAGCAACGGGGATTTGTCAACGCTACTTCCGAGCATTTGCACCGTACGCATTTTCACGCTATCCAAGACGGGCGGACTAGCTTATACTTAGAGTAATCAGGAAGTTAGAAAGGAAGATTTGACGAATGGATGCAGACCATTTATCGGTGCGCCTTGCCACCGTTGCCGACTACGTTCCCATGGGGAGCCGGTTGGCTGATATTGGGACCGACCACGCGTACCTGCCAGTCAATTTAGCTAAGCGCGGCAAGATTGCCGGCGGTGTGGCTGGTGAGGTCGTTAAGGGCCCGTTTGAAAATGCCCAACATGAAATTAACAAAGAGGGTTTGTCCGACCGGATTACGGCGCGACTCGCCAACGGTCTTCAGGCGATTGAGGCCGATGACCACATTGATACCGTGGCGATTGCGGGGATGGGGGGCACGCTCATCGCTCAGATTCTCACGCAGGACTTTGATCGCCTTGCCGGGGTTAACCGCCTGGTCTTACAGCCCAATGTGGGTGAAAAGAACGTCCGCCAATTTTTAATGACCCACGGGTTCCAACTGATTACGGAAAAAATTGTGACCGAAGACGGCCATGATTATGAGATTCTGGTGGCCGACAGAGCGGATGACCCTCAGCAGTACAATGCGGAAGAATTACGCTTTGGACCGTATCTGCTGGCAGAACACAACGCCATCTTCATGGCTAAGTGGCGGCGTGAGTTGGCCCGGACCAAGCAGGTCTTAGCGCAGGTACAGTCGGCCAAGGAAGTTCCCGCGGCAAAGGTAGCGGAGCTGACGGCTGAGATCAAGGAGATTGAGGAGGTCTTGCAACGTGTTGGTGCGTGAGTTAGTTGAACGGTTCGAACAGTTCGCCCCGAAGACGTGGGCGGAACCCGGTGACCCGGTTGGATTGCAACTGGGGAGTCTGGATGCCGAAGTGCACAAGGTCATGGTGACCTTAGACGTGCGGCCCGAGGTCGTCGACGAGGCGATTGCGGTCGGTGCCGACTTTATTTTTGCCCATCACCCCATGATGTTTCACCCAGCCAAGAACTTGGATTTAGCGGTGCCCCAGAATCAGATGTATGCAACGTTACTGCAACATCACATCACGGTCTATGGCGCCCACACCAATCTCGACAGTGCCCCTGGTGGGATGAACGACTGGTTGGCGGCCGCCTTGAATCTTCAGGATGTCGAGGGCCTGGTTCCCAGCAATGGGGTAACCGCGACGTCCGCCATTACCATGGGTCGCATTGGTAATTTACCGACGCCCACGACCGTTCGCCAGTTTGCGGTGGATTGCAAACGCATCTTCAACGTGAAGGGCTTGCGGTTGGTCAGTCACACCCCGGATGCACCCGTCAAACGGGTTGCCGTTCTCGGTGGCAGTGGCGGTCCGTTCTATCAGACGGCGCTGGCCAAGGGGGCCGATGTCTATGTGACTGGTGACATCTCGTATCATCCCGGCCACGACATGATTGCGGCGGGGCTGAACGTCGTTGATCCCGGCCACCATATCGAGAGTATTTGCAAGCCCCACTTACAGGCGTTGTTTACGCAGTGGGCGGCCGAAAATCAGTGGCCAATCACCGTGGTGGCATCGCAATTAAATACCGACCCCTTCACTTTTATTTAAGCGTGAAAACGGGTACACTAAAAGCGTAGTTAATTCATTTGAGGAGTGATTTATTTTGGCAAAGTATGAAAACCTGATTCCCCGGTTCCTGAAGTACGTCAAGATCAACACGCGTTCCAATCCCAACTCTGGCACGATCCCATCAACGCCGCAGCTGACTGAATTCGCTGAGGGCTTGGTGAAGGACCTGAAGGAGATCGGTCTGGACAATGTGCATATCAACAAGCAATGTGCTTATGTATATGCCACCTTACCAGCCAATACGGACAAGCAAGTGAAGAAGATCGGCTTTATTTCTCACTTTGACACTGCCGACTTTAACAGTGAAAACATTAACCCCCAATTCGTGGAAAACTATGATGGCAAGTCTGTCATCAAGTTGGACGATTCCGGTAAGTACACGCTGGATCCAGCTGTATTTCCGAACTTGAAGAACTATCAGGGCCACACCTTGATCACCACGGACGGCAGTACCTTACTGGGTGCCGATGATAAGTCCGGGGTTGCTGAAATCATGGCCGCCGCAGAATACCTGTTGGCCCACCCTGAAATCAAGCACGGTGAAATCGAAATTGGTTTGGGACCCGATGAAGAAATTGGTTCCGGTGCCGACCACTTTGACGTTAAAGACTTTGGTGCCGACATTGCCTACACGGTCGATGGTGGCCCATTAGGTCAATTGGAATACGAAACCTTTAACGCTGCCGATGCCCAGGTTGAAATCACGGGGACCAACGTGCACCCGGCCGAAGCCAAGGGCGTCATGGTCAATGCTTCGCAGGTTGCGATGGACTTCCACGCAGCTCTGCCAGAACACGACCGGCCAGAACATACTGAAGGTCGGGAAGGCTTCTTCCACCTCTACAGCATGAACGGGACCGTTGACAGTGCTCACCTGAGCTACATCATCCGGGACCACGACCGGCAGATCTTCGAAGACCGTAAGAAGCTCTTCCAAGGGGTCGCCGATCAATTGAACAAGGAATACGGTAGTGACCGCGTCCAAGTCACCATCAAGGACCAGTACTACAACATGCGTGAGGTCATCGAGAAGGATATGACGGTCGTTGACTTGGCCAAGGAAGCCTTGGAAGAATTAAACATCAAGCCACTGATCTTCCCAGTACGTGGGGGGACTGATGGTTCCAAGATCTCTTACTTGGGCTTACCAACGCCTAACTTATTCGCCGGTGGGGAAAACATGCATGGTCGGTTCGAATACGTCTCCGAACAAACCATGGAACAGGCAACCGACGTCGTTATCAAGATTGCCGAACTCGCCGAACAACAGGCTTAAATTAATTAGTCAAAATTGGTCAAATTATTTTGAATTTTGGTCAAAATCAGTTAGAATATGAATGAAAAATGGAGGTTAACCTAAGGGTTGCCTCTTTTTTGAACAACAAAAGGTTGAATACAGTCGCCTGCGGCTGCCAAGGATTCTGCCTGCTATGGGGACCGCCTGCAGCCGAAGTACGGGCTTCCGGCTTGGTTTGAAACCTCGCGAGAAGCTTGCGAGTTTCCAAACACATCCCGCGCTATAAGGCCGGGTTGAAACGAACGCCCGGTCTAACAGCGCCGTCATAGCTGGCGCCACCCTTGGCTTCCTCCGGCTGAGATTGTCTTCAACCTTCTGCGAGGTGTTTGTCGTTTCTGCCTGAGCTATGTTGCGTAGGAGAAAGCGGCATCGTGAAAATTTGTTTCTGACAACTACTTTAAATCTATGCTAGCCGTGAGGGTGGGGCAAATAGGCTTAGCCGTGGGAATTATCTTAGCGGTTTACCGCTTAGATAATTGGTGACTTTGAAACTCGTTTCTCAGAGGTTCAAAGCAAGCTCGGAGACCGCATCTTGGCTCCGAGCGTCCGCCCACCGCGGACCGGCCTATTTGCCCCGCCCGGTAAGGCGTCATTACCTGCAAATTCATATTATAAAAATTCAAAGATAATTTTAACCAAGGAGGATGCAAACTATGAATCCAGAAAAAATGACTGAAGCACTGACCAGCGCACTAAGTGAGGCCCAACACATTGCCATGACCCGTAAGCACCAGGCGGTCACGGTGGCCCACCTCTTTAAGTATTTGATTCAACCCGGAGAACTGGGTCGCGAGATTTTTGCCAATGCCGGTGTGGACATTGCCGCCATGGACAGTGAACTTGACCGGGAGCTGGACGGCATCAGTACCGTCTCCGGTAGTGGCATTCAGTACGGGCAGGAATTTTCGCGTAACCTGACCGATTTGTTACAGAAGGCTGACGCTATCAAGGATAAGTACGGCGATGACTTCCTGGCTATTGATACGGTGTTGATTGCCCTGATGCAACTGGGCGGTGAGAACCTGACGGATTACCTTAAGAGTCAGGGTATCACGGAACAGATGGTTCGTAACGCCGTTGATAAGCTGCGCAGTGGCGAACGCGTGACTTCTAAGAATCAGGAGGACCAGTACAAGGCCCTCGAAAAATACGGAATCGACCTGGTTAAGGCCATGCGTAGTGGCAAGATCGATCCGATCATTGGCCGGGACGATGAAATCCTGTCAGTCATTCGGATTCTGTCACGCAAGACCAAGAATAATCCCGTGTTGATTGGGGAAGCCGGTGTCGGGAAGACCGCCATCGTTGAAGGCTTGGCCCAACGGATCGTTCGTGGGGATGTGCCCGATAATTTGAAGGACAAGACGATCTTCTCCCTGGACATGGGGTCTCTGATTGCCGGGGCCAAGTACCGGGGCGAGTTTGAGGAAAGACTCAAGGCGGTCTTGAAAGAGGTCACCAAGAGTGACGGTCAGATCATCATGTTTATCGATGAAATTCACAACATCGTGGGTGCCGGCAAGGCTGAAGGTAGTATGGACGCTGGTAACCTGCTGAAACCTATGCTGGCCCGTGGTGAACTTCACTTGATTGGTGCGACCACGCTCGATGAGTACCGCAAGTATTTGGAACAGGATAAAGCCCTGGCTCGGCGGTTCCAACGCGTCGTGGTCAACGAGCCAAGCATTGACGATACCATCACCATCTTACGGGGGTTACGCGAGCGCTTCGAGATTCACCACGGTGTCAAGATTCACGACAACGCCCTGATTGCGGCCGCCAAACTTTCCGACCGCTACCTGACCGACCGATTCTTACCCGATAAGGCGATTGACCTGGTTGACGACGCGTCGGCTTCCATCCGGGTGGAAATGAACTCCGCGCCAACCGAGTTGGATCAGGAACGCCGGCAAATGATGCGGATGCAGGTCGAACAGACGGCGCTGAAGCAGGAAACGGATGCGGCCTCTCAGGCGCGGCTCAAGGAACTGACGAAGGAACTGGCCGATATCAAGGAAAAAGTCGACAAGCTGAGTGCCCGTTGGAATCAAGAGAAGACGGCTATCAAGAGTGTCGGCACCAAGAAGACGGAGCTGGACAAGGCCAAACGTGATTTGGAAAACGCCGAGGCGCAGTACGATCTGAACAAAGCCGCCGAACTTCAACACGGCACGATTCCCAAGCTGGAACAGGAATTGGCCGACTTGGAAAAGCAGAATCAGCAGCAAGACTGGTTGGTCTCCGAATCCGTTACGGAAAACGAGATTGCTAGCGTGGTCAGTCGCATGACGGGGATTCCCGTGACAAAACTGGTTCAGGGTGAACGGGAGAAGCTGTTGAAGATCGCCGATCGTCTGCACGACCGGGTCGTGGGTCAAGACCAGGCGGTTTCGGCCGTAGCCGATGCCGTTTTGCGGTCACGAGCCGGCCTGCAAGATCCTACCAAGCCACTCGGGTCCTTCCTGTTTCTAGGGCCAACTGGGGTTGGGAAGACCGAATTGGCCAAGGCCCTTGCCGAGAACTTATTTGATAGTGAAGATCACATGGTCCGCATCGACATGAGTGAGTACATGGAGAAAGAATCCGTGTCTCGGTTGGTCGGGGCGGCCCCGGGGTACGTTGGTTACGAGGAAGGTGGTCAGCTGACCGAAGCCGTACGGCGTAATCCATATACCATCGTGCTCTTCGATGAAGTGGAGAAGGCCCATCCCGATGTCTTTAACCTGTTACTGCAGGTCTTAGACGATGGCCGGTTGACCGATAGCCAGGGCCGGACCGTTGATTTCAAGAATACGATCTTGATCATGACGTCTAACCTGGGCTCCGACCTGTTGTTGCAGGGAACCGATGATCAGGGACACATCACGACCACGGCCCAGGAGCAGGTGGCTAAGTTGCTTCAAGCCCACTTCCGCCCAGAGTTCCTGAACCGGATCGACGATACCATCATGTTTACGCCGCTGACGTTGGCTGACGTTCAACAGATCGTGGTTAAATTGGTGGGACATCTCGCCGATCGCTTGCACGAACAACAGCTGGATCTCACGATTACGCCCGCTGCGCAGGCCTGGATCGCCCAGAAGGGTTACTTGCCGGCGTACGGTGCTCGGCCACTGCAGCGCTTCATCACGACCCACGTGGAGACGCCGCTGGCACGGCAGTTGATTGCCGGTGACATCCCGGTCAACAGCCTGATTACCATCGATGTGGTGGATGACCAATTAGCCTTTACGCACGAGTTGCAAGCGAAGACGATCCCAGCAACGGACTAACTGCTAATTATGACTTAATTAAAGATGAGTCGATGACTGTACTGTCACGGTGCTTTGAGCGCCGTAGCAGTGCAGTTTTTTAGTGATTTTACAGCAGCATCCTAACGACCAGTTACGTTTAATTGCTGGGTGTTCTCGAGTATGCCGGTAAGTGGCTAAAATGACTAGAGAACATTTGTTCGTCTTGCGAATGTTTGGCATTTTTTCTGGTATAATAGCGATAAAGATAATGTGGAGAGGAGTGGACAGGATGTTTGTCCCGTTACAGGTCATGAGTACCTACAGCTTGTTACAGAGTACCAACCGCATCCCCGACCTAGTGCAGGTGGCCAAGGATCGCGGTTATACCGCGTTAGCTCTGACCGATAAGAATGTCATGTATGGGGTCGTGGCCTTCTACAACGCCTGTCGTGCGGCGGAGATCAAGCCAATCTTGGGACTGACGTTAACCACCCAAGCGGTTGGGGAGCCGACTCAGCCGAGTGAGCTGGTCTTCTTGGCCAAGGACTTTACCGGCTACCAGCAGCTCATGCAGCTATCCACGGCTTATCAGGTAGCCGGAGCACCGGTCGATCTTAGCCGGCAGACGGCTAATCTGACCCATCTCAGTGTGATTGTGCCATTGCATAGCGAGGTGGGCCAGCTACTGGAAATTGGGGATGTCACGGCGGCAACCAAGATCGTTCAGCAGTTACAGACGTGGGCCCCGGCTAACGTTACCGTGGGGATCAGCCCGGACCTGGATGCAACCACCCAGCAACGGCTACGAGAGGTACAGACGGCTACGCAGGTGCCACTCGTTGGTCTTGCACCGGTAGAATACCTGAATCGCGAGGACCACTTTGCCGTGACGGTTCTGCGCGCAATCGGGGCGGGTGAGGTCATTGAAGACTTGCCGGCTGCCCAGGAGACCATGGGGACCCACTGGTTACGACCAGCCGCCGAGGAAACGGAACGATTTGCCCACGCTGGGTTGACGGATGCCATCGCGGCGACAGAAAAGGTGGCCGTAGCGTGTGAGGTAACGCTGAAATTTCAGCAGCCGCAACTCCCGCAATTTCCAACGCCTGACCAACAGGACTCCCAAAGTTACCTGCGTCAGCTGTGTCAGGAGGGTCTTCAGCGTCGCTTAACGGCCAATGGTATCGTGGATAGTCAGCCCTATCAGCAGCGCTTAGAGCGTGAACTAGGGACCATTCATCGGATGGGCTTTGACGACTACTTTCTGATTGTCTGGGATGTCATGAACTTCGCCCATCGCGCCCACATCCAAACGGGACCGGGGCGGGGGTCAGCGGCCGGATCGCTGGTCGCCTACGTCTTGGCGATTACTGAGGTCGATCCGTTGGCCTATAACCTGTTGTTTGAACGTTTCTTGAATGAAGAGCGGGCCCAGATGCCCGATATTGACCTGGATATTCCGGATGATAAACGAGAACAGGTTCTGCAGTATGTGCACGACAAGTACGGGCATTCTCGAGTCGGTCAGATTATTACTTTCGGGACGCTGGCGACTAAGGCCGCTCTCCGGGATGTTGGTCGGGCCTTGGGGATGGCGCCGTATCAGATGAGTGATTGGAGTGCGGCAATTCCTAACCAGTTGCATATTACGTTGACGGCGTCTTACAAACAGTCCCAAAAGCTCCGCAATCTGGTCGCTGATAGTCCGAAGAATAAATTGCTTTATGAGACCGCCTGCAAGTTGGAAGGGTTACCTCGTAACTATTCGACCCACGCGGCCGGAATCGTGTTGAGCCAGGGGCCGTTGACGGATCTCGTCCCCCTGCAGCCGGGGGCTGGTAGCCTACTGATGACGCAGTACCCCAAGGATACGGTTGAAGCGGTCGGACTGTTGAAGATGGACTTTCTGGGCCTCCGTAACCTGAGTATTCTCGCCAATGCTTTGGCGTTGGTCAGAAAGCAGACGGGCCAAGTCCTGGATATCAACGCGATTGACCTCAACGACGCGGCGACCCTCAAGCTCTTTGCGCAGGGGGAAACCAACGGGGTCTTCCAATTCGAATCCTCCGGGATCAAGCGAGTTCTGCGGCAATTAAAACCCGATAGTTTTGAACTGGTTGCGGCGGTCAATGCCCTGTACCGGCCGGGGCCCATGGAAAACATCGATACCTTCATCAAGCGTAAGGATGGGCAGGAGCAGGTGACCTATGCGGCCGATGCCCTCAAACCAATTCTGGGGCCGACTTATGGGGTTCTGGTCTACCAAGAACAGGTCATGCAAGTGGCCAGCACCATGGGGGGCTTTACGCTGGGTGAAGCCGATCTGTTGCGGCGGGCCATGAGTAAAAAGAAGAAGCAGACCATGGATGCCATGCAGAAGAAATTCGTTAGCGGGGCCCAACAACTGGGGTACGCCGCCGAGACGGCCCAACAAGTCTTTACTTACATGGACCGGTTCGCCAACTACGGGTTCAACCGCTCTCATGCGGTCGCTTACAGTAAGTTGGCTTTTCAGTTGGCTTACCTGAAGGCCCATTATCCGGGACCATTCTACGCGGCCTTGCTGAATTCGGTGATTAACGTGCCAGAGAAGACCAAGCTCTACCTGACCGAGGCCAAGCGCCACGGGGTCACGATTTTGCCGCCGGATATTAATCAGTCGTTGGCGTACTTTAATCTGCGTGGTTCGGCCATTATCTTTGGGCTGAGTTCAATCAAGGGTGTGCGCAGAGACTTTCTGCGAGAATTGCTGGCTGACCGTCGTGAGAATGGACCGTATCATGACCTGCACCAGTTCCTTCAGCGAATTGCGGATAAATACCGGAAGGCTGATCTCCTCAATGCGTTGGTCTATGCCGGGGCCTTTGACAACTTCGGTTATAATCGCGCGGAACTGATTGCGGCGTTACCGGAGTTTCTCAGCAGTGTCGAACTGTCTGGTGGTAACGTTGAACTCTTTGCGGCGTTAGCACCTAAGGTCGATCACCGGCCTGATTTGGATCTGATGACCAAGCTGACCCAGGAGGAAGCCGTACTCGGGGCCTACCTGTCGGGTCATCCGGTGGAGCAGTACCGGCCACTAGCCCAGCGATTGCATGCCGTGACCATCAGTGATTTGGCGGAGAATAACCGGGTCACCGTCGTTGTTTACGTTACGCGAATTCGGACGATTCGGACGAAGCGCGGTGAGCCGATGGCCTTTGTTACCGGGAGCGATGAGACCGCTGACGTCAGCATTACCATTTTCCCCAACCAGTATCGTACGGCGAGTGAGTGGTTGAAGACGGACCAGGTCATTGTCGTTCGGGGGAAGGTCGAACAGCAGCGGGGCTTACAAATCGTGGCTGATCGACTGGACCTGGCCGAAAACTTACAGCCGGCCGATGCTCAGCAGGTTAAGCAGGGGGCCCGTTGGTTCATTCGAGTCGATGCGGATCATGATCAGCGCCCCGTCGCTCAGCAGCTGGCCCAATTCTTGACGGCGAATGTGGGACCGGTACCGGTGATCGTCTATCAACCCCAAACTGATCAAAAACGCTTGTTGCCCAAGACCCAGTGGTTACGGGCAGATAGCGCCTTAAAGGCGGCATTGGAACGCCTGATGGGAGCTGGCAATGTCGTCTATGAAAATGGATAGACCAATTTAATGAAAAATACCTCTAGACTATTTATATCAAGTTCTGTATTATATATACCAATGAATAAGATATCCTAATTTGGAGGTATTTTTTAATGAAATTAAACGTTAAAGTTTATTCCGATGGGGCCAAATTGGCCGACATGAAGGCTGTCGCTGCGAAGGGACTCGTTGAAGGGTTCACCACGAACCCCAGCCTGATGAAGGCTGCTGGAATCACGGATTACCTGGCCTTCGCCAAGGAAGCTGTTGCGACTTTCCCCGACCAATCAATCAGTTTCGAAGTTTTCGGTAACACGCCGGAACGGATGCTAGCAGAAGCTAAGGTGCTGGCAGCGTTGGGTAAGCACGTGGCTGTCAAGGTGCCCATTATCCGGGCCAGCGGGGATGATAACACGGCCGTGATTACGGCGCTCTCCGACGCTGGGGTACAGGTCAACGTGACCGCCATCACCACGTTACAAGAGGTCAAATTAGCGGTCGATGCATTGAACCCTAAGACTGGCGGCATCGTGTCTGTATTTGCAGGCCGGATTGCCGACACTGGCGTCGACCCAATGCCAATGATGAAGCAGTCAGCGGAGCTCTGCCACGCGAAGGCTAACGTGGAGCTTCTGTGGGCCAGTACGCGTGAATCAATCAACGTGGTTCAAGCTGACGAAACCGGCTGTGATATCATCACCGTGCCACCCAAGATTTTGAATAAGTTAGACAAGTTCGGGAAGGATGCCTTCCAGGTCTCCGTTGATACGGTCAAGACCTTCGACCAAGACATCGCCGAATTAGGCTTCACGATTCCGGTAGAAGTCGGGTAGGTACCGGTTTTCGTCAGTCACTTTTAGATGATTAAAGTGACTGAGTAGTTTGGAAATTTGTTAAGAGAAGTTGGTACTGTGTTTTAATGTGAGCACACTGCCAACTTTTTTGGTTGAACAGAGTGTTTTTACCGCAAAACTGGTCGGCATGTCTACCGTTTTTGAATGTTTTCCAATAAATCGAAAATTATTTCTTTGATAACAAATTGGTTATAAAGCGATGCTATTTCTGTGGGTTTTCAGCGCCAACGGGTAAGGGAAAACGCTTACTTTGAGAAATTGTGTACAAAGTGTCGAAAAATCGATAAACATAGCAGACATTAATTTTCAAAAGTGATAGAATAATTTTGGAATCAAATTTGAGCCGAAACTTTTGGCATGCCAATTTTTAACGAGATTGGTGAACCAGTTCGGCCAATTCTAAAGGAGAGATTTTTCTAATGAAGAAAACCAAGATCGTAAGTACCCTTGGTCCTGCAAGTACTGACGTTGATACGATTGTTAAATTAATCGAATCTGGCGCCAACATCTTCCGGTTCAACTTTTCACACGGTGACCATGAAGAACATTTAGACCGTTTGGAAAAGGTCCACAAGGCTGAAAAGATTACTGGTAAGACCGTTGGTATCATGTTAGATACTAAGGGTGCCGAAATTCGGACGACTGTTGAAAAGGGTGGCAAGCTTGACTTCCATACCGATGACGAATTCCGGATCTCCATGGATGACTCACTCGAAGGTACCAAGGAAAAGATTGCTGTTACTTACCCTGGCTTGTTCGACGATGTCCACGAAGGCGGCCACGTCTTATTCGATGATGGTTTATTAGATACTGTCGTTGAAAAGAAGGATGACGCAACTAAGGAATTAGTTGTTAAAGTTCAAAACGATGGTGTCTTAGGTTCCCGTAAGGGTGTTAACGCTCCTGGCGTTTCCATCAACTTACCAGGGATCACTGAAAAGGACTCCGACGATATTCGTTTTGGTTTGGACCACGAAATCAACTTCATCGCTGCTTCATTCGTTCGTAAGCCACAAGATGTCATGGACATCCGTGAACTCCTCGAAGAAAAGCACATGGAACACGTTCAAATCTTCCCTAAGATCGAATCCCAAGAAGGTATCAACAACTTTGATGACATCATCAAGGTTTCCGATGGTTTGATGGTCGCTCGTGGTGACATGGGTGTCGAAATTCCTACGGAAAACGTGCCTTTGGTACAAAAAGCTTTGATCAAGAAGTGTAACATCTTAGGCAAGCCAGTTATTACTGCTACCCAAATGTTAGACTCCATGCAAGAAAACCCACGTCCTACGCGTGCCGAAGCTTCTGACGTTGCCAACGCCGTCTTTGATGGTACTGATGCAACCATGCTTTCTGGTGAAAGTGCTAACGGTGAATACCCTGTAGAATCCGTTGCAACTATGAACCGGATCGACATCAAGGCTGAAAATGCTTTGGCAGAATTTGGCCGTGACAACTTGGACTTCGATAACGGTGATGTTACTGAATCCATCGGTGCTTCCGTTGCCCGTGTTGCTAACGAATTAGGTGTTAAGACCATCGTTGCTGCTACGGAATCCGGCTACACTGCAAAGATGATTTCTAAGTACCGGCCAAATGCTGATATCTTAGCTGTTACCTTTGACGACCGTACTCGTCGTGGCTTGATGGTTAACTGGGGTGTTTACCCAATCGTTACCGAAAAGCCTGCTAACACGGATGCGATGTTTGATTTAGCTGCTGCCAAGGCCGTTGAAACTGGTTTGGCCAAGGAAGGCGACTTGATCTTAATCACTGCCGGTGTTCCCGTTGGCGAACGTGGCACGACTAACTTGATGAAGATCCAATTGATCGGCTCAAAGTTAGTTCAAGGCCAAGGTGTCGGTGATGACACGGTAATCGGCAAGGCCGTTATCGCAAACTCCGCTGCTGACGCAAACGCAAAGGTTGTTGAAGGTGGTATCTTGATTGCCAAGAACACCGACAAGGACTACTTGCCAGCTATCGAAAAGTCTAGCGCCGTTATCGTTGAAAACGGTGGGTTGACTTCTCACGCAGCTGTTGTTGGAATTTCCATGGGGATTCCTGTTATCGTTGGTGCTACTGGTGCCAGCGAAAAGATCTCCGATGGCGAATTGATCACCGTTGACTCACGTCGCGGTATCGTTTACCACGGTGCTTCCAACGCACTTTAATTTGAGATAAACCTGTTATTAAAAACGGACCCTCTGTCGGGGGTCCGTTTTTTGTGGCTTAAGGGGCAGCCGACTGTTTGAAATTAGGGATCGGTTCTGACCGATTCAGACAGCATTGTAGTGGGCAATCAGCGGACAATCAGCATAAATAAATTTGTAAAGAATAACGCTCGCTAGTTGGACGGTTTCCGTGTAAAATAAAGGTTAGACACTTTTGAACGGTTGACTGGGAAAACCAGTAGAATTGAGGAGATTATGGAAGAACTATTAGGCCGCGTCATCGCGGGAAAAGTTACCGATGAAAATGAAAATGATTACTACGTTCAGATTTCCGGAACGACTTTTCGGCTGGACAAATCAGAAATCAAGAAACCTTTAAAACTAGGCTCAAACTTCAAAGGGTTTACCTACGAAAATGAAAACCACGAAATGCAAATTACGCGGAATGCACCGCAAGTTCAAGTCGATCACTACGGTTTCGGTACGGTGGTCCGGACGCAACGGACGTTAGGTGTCTTTGTTGATGTTGGATTACCTAACAAGGATATTGTCGTTTCCTTGGATGATCTGCCAGACATGATGGAATTGTGGCCTCAACAGGGTGACCGCCTGCTGATTGCTTTGCGTGAGGATGCCAAACAGCGGCTCTGGGGTGTGCTGGCTGACGGTGACATTTACGCCGCCATTGCCCAACCCGCCAAGAAGATTCTGCAGAACTCCAACGTGATTGCCCGCTCCTATCAATTGAAGCTGGTCGGCACGCGGGTAATGACCGACCACTACGAGTTAGGGTTCATTCATCCATCCGAACGGGAACGCGAACCCCGTTTAGGTGAAGAACTCCACGCACGGGTTATCGGGGTCCACGACGATGGAACGTTGAACCTGTCCTTACGTCCACGGACGTATGAGGCCATTGACGACGACTCCGCGATGCTGTTAGCCGCACTGGAACACAGTGAGGACGGTCGTTTGGACTTTAGCGATAAGAGTGACCCGGCCGCTATCAAAGCTTACTTCGGGATTAGCAAAGGTCAATTCAAACGGGCCATTGGTCACCTCCTGAAGGCACGGAAGATTACGCAACACGATGGTCAACTCTGGTTAGTGACGACCGAAGCCACTGACACGACTGAGGAGACCCAGGACTAGGAGGCACGCTCATGACCGAATTAGCAGATCAGACGCTGGACTTTGCACACTACCTTACCGTAGAGCAGGGTCTAGCCAAAAATTCGGTGACGAGTTACACCCAAGAACTTCATAACTTTGCGGCGTATCTGACCGATCAGCACCTCACGAGTTTCTTAAAGGTCGACCGGCTGACGGTCATGAACTACCTGAGTGCACTGACGGCCAGTGGAAAATCACGAAATTCTGTGATTCACGCCGTGTCAGCGCTACGCAAGTTTTACCGTTATCTGGTGCAGACCCATCAGATCACTGACAACCCGATGGCAAACATCGCTGCACCCAAGCACGCGGAACATTTGCCGGCGGTGCTAACGGTGGCTGAGGTCGATCGACTGCTGGCTGCGCCGGATACCGCCAATAAATATGGGCTACGTGATCGCGCCATTCTCGAAGTGATGTACGCGACTGGGCTACGGGTCAGTGAGTTGGTTCATTTGAAGCTGGCCGACCTGCACCTGGAGATGGGGCTGATTCAGACGTTGGGTAAGGGTGATAAGGAACGGATCATTCCCATTGGGGATGTGGCGACCGACTGGATCAACCAGTATCTGGCGCACAGTCGGCCGGTCTTGCTGAAACAGCGGACGAGTCCCTATCTCTTTCTCAATGCCCACGGTGGCGGGCTGTCACGACAGGCTATTTGGCAAAAAATCAAGCATTGCGTGGCACTGGCTGACATCCAAAAGGACGTGACGCCCCATACGCTGCGGCATTCATTTGCTACACATATTCTGGAGAACGGCGCGGACTTGCGGGTGGTTCAGGAGCTTCTGGGACACGCGGACATTACGACGACGCAGATTTACACCCATATTTCCAAGAAGCGATTGGTCTCGGTCTATGATCAGTATCATCCCCGAGCCTAGCGCGGTACCGGATGAGAGTGACTAGGGTCAGAGACGATTGAACGGAGGAAAAGCATGTTACTGAAATATCGGAGTGATTATCAAAAGATCGCCATGGGCTTGCTGAGCTTAATGCCCACCTTTAAGGACTGGGACCGGCTGCAGCACGAGCTGGCTTGGTACCAAGCTGGGGATGATCGGACACTCTACTTGTGGAAGGACACTTACGATGACTTCGCCGGTGCCGTGGGGACCCAGATTCAGGGGAATTACCTGATTGTGCGGTTGATCACATTGATGCCAGATAAGGATGTTATTGAAAACACGTGGCAGTTGCTGGATCAACTGGCCACAACGTTACCAGATAAGCGGCTGATGGGGACCCTCTCCACAGCCAAGACTATTGCAAAATGGGAGTATCACCATGGACAAAGCCACAGCAACCGGGCAACCGCTGATTCAGGTCAGTGATTTTGAGGGCCCACTGGATTTACTGTTACATTTAATTAAAACCAACGAAATGGATATTTACGATATCCGGATTGCAACGATTACCAGTCAGTATCTGGATTACCTGCATCAGATGCAGACGCTGCGGCTCGACATTGCCGGGGAGTATTTTGTGATGGCGGCAAACCTGATGGCTATTAAGGCCAAACTGTTATTACCAAAGCCGCAGACACTGGAACCCAGTGATGAGGACGACATGGGTGATCCGCGAGAAGACTTGGTCAATCAGCTGCTCGAGTACCAGCGCTATAAGCAAGCGGCACAGGTGCTCAAGGAGCGGGCGCAGGAACGCCAACAGCACTTTACCCGTCCCGCCATGGCAGTTCCAGACTCAGTGGCTTTGTCGGTAGCTCCGGGCATTGAGCCGGCGGATCTCCAGGCGGCACTGGCCAAGCTGATTCATCGCGCCATGGTGGCCAAGCCAGTTACTCAGAGCATTCAGCAGGAACACTATACGATTAAAGAACAGATGCAGACGGTACTAATGCGCTTGGCGCACAGTAAGGGCCCAGTTAACTTTGAAAAGTTGCTGGGTCAGACCCCGGTGCTTGACGAGATCGTCACGACCTTTCTGGCCGTCTTAGAGCTCGCCCGACAACGGCAGGTTGCCTTGCAACAGGTCAGTCGCTTGGTGCCGCTGCAGATTAATTTTTTACGGTTGAAAGGTAGGTATCCCACGGATGTCACCCCTAGCACAGATTGAAAGTTTATTGTTCGTCAGCGGTGACGAAGGCATTACGGTCGCTGATTTAGCGGCGGCCACGGGATTGTTGCGCCCGGCGATTCTTGCCTCATTGGAACGGTTGGCCCAGAAGTATGCGGCTGACCAGGACTCTGCACTAGAGTTGATGGTCAACGATACCACCTATCGGCTGGTCACGAAGGAGGCTGCGGGCGACTTGATCAAGCGGTACTTCGAGAATCCTTTGAGTACGAGCCTCTCGCCGGCGTCTTTGGAAGTCTTGGCGATCATTGCGTACCGCCAACCAATCACGCGAATCGAAGTTGATGAGATTCGTGGGGTTCAGAGCGCCTCCACCGTTCAAAAACTGGTCTTACGCCGGTTGGTCGAAGACGCGGGACGTCTGGATGAACCGGGCCGGCCGAAGCTCTACCGGACCAGTGCCTACTTTCTCGACTACTTTGGCTTAAAACAACTCACTGACTTACCACCGTTACCCGCTGCGGCTAATCCCAGCGAACAGGACGATGGGGATGGCGGTGACTTGTTCTTGCAAGCCTTTAACCAGCAACTGAATCAACCAGGAGAATCAGGAGATGAAACGTAAATGGAACGACTACAAAAAGTTTTAGCACACGACGGCGTGGCTTCACGACGTCAATCAGAAAAGTTAATCATGAGCGGCCGCGTCAAGGTCAATGGCAGCGTTGTGACGGAGTTGGGGACCAAGGTCGGCGTCCACGATAAGATCCTCGTGGATGGCGTCCCAATCACTACCGAAGCTCCGGCCTACGTGATGTTGTATAAGCCACGGGGCGTGATTTCTACGTCTAACGACGAAAAAGGGCGTAAGACGGTGGTCGACTTAGTCGAAAACGTCAGCCAACGGGTCTATCCAGTCGGTCGGTTGGACTACGATACCTCGGGATTGCTCCTGTTGACCAACGACGGGGAACTCGCTAATCGGTTGACGCATCCCAAATATGAAGTTGAGAAGACTTACGTGGCGCGGGTCACGGGGATTCCAACGAACGATGCGTTGCGTGAATTGCGTCAGGGAATTACGGTCGATGAGATCAAGTACGCCCCAGCCAAGGCTAAGATCATCAGTACCGACGAAAAGAAAAAAATCGCAATTGTCTCGTTAACGATTCACGAAGGCAAGAATCATCAGGTTAAAAAGATGTTGAACGCCATTGGCTGTCCCGTTGAAAAGTTGAAGCGTGAAGAATATGGCTTCTTAACGCTCAAGGGCCTTCAACCCGGCGATGCGCGTAATCTGAAGCCGGAGGAAGTCAAAGAACTTCGTCGTTTAACCGGTTTAGCCTGAGACAAATTGTTGACAGGCGTTGGTTCGTTTAGTACATTAAGGGTGTACTAAAAAATTTATGGTTCATCTTCAGGGCAGGGTGCAATTCCCGACCGGCGGTAAAGTCCGCGACCCGCGTGAGCGGTTGATTCGGTGCAACTCCGAAACCGACAGTATAGTCTGGTATGCAGAAGATGAGACGTTGCTTTTTGCGTTGCTTAATTTTGGCGTAAACTCCAAGGTCTTGCTCTTCTGTGGCGAGGCCTTTTTTCGTGGGTCACGTCACTGAGATGACCGCAAGGAGGAATTAGTCTCATGGAAAGTAGTCACAAGGGTTTAAGCGTTCGCGCGATGGTCGAGATGGCGTTATTCGCCGGAGTCTCTTATATCTTGATGTTCGTGTCGATTCCGATCATTCCCATCGTGCCATACATGAAACTCGATTTAAGCGACCTGGTCGTGCTGATTGGGTTGGGGGTCTTTGGTCCCGCGGGGGCGATTACCATTGCCGCAATTAAGGAGTTATTGTACTTCGTTACGACGGGGTTAGATATCGTCAACTTTATTGGCGTTTTGACGGCGTTCATTGCCGATCTCGCACTGGTTCTGCCGATCAGTGCCGTGTTACGGCGTCACGAGTGGACGGTCAAGCGGCAAGTGGTCGCGGTGATTGTCGGGACGTTGAGTCTCACCATCGTGTTATCACTTGCCAACTGGTGGGTAATTACGCCCCTGTATCTTAAGGTGTGGGGGATGTCGTTGGGCTTACCCGTGAACAAGCTCATCTTATTCGGTGTTATTCCGTTTAACCTGATCAAGGGGATCGTCCTCGGGATCCTGTTCATTCTGCTAAATCGACGGATGGCGCCCTGGCTACAGAAGCACACGCTATCATAAATGAATCAATCATGAATTGTCTTGAAATGGAGGGCTGGCATACTGTCAGCCCTTTTCGTATGGTAAACTAGGTGCAGACTTATTACGGAAGGGATGCGTAACCATGGAAGCGGCGGACTTACTAGCCTTACTGGATCAGCAACAGTTTCGCCGTTTGCGGGTGATCGAGAACCTCCTACGGGAGAAGAAGACGGTGTCGACGCTGTATTGGGGTCTACGCTACCGATTACTCTATCTGATTGCCCTGGATAAGAAAATGGCCCGGGGAGCCTTAGACGCCCCAGCACAGGTGCTGATTAAGCGGGGATGGGCCGAGACGGGTGAGACGCCCGATCAGGTTCGTTTGACTGCAGCGGGGGCCACTGAACAAGCGGCGCATGCCGAGCATCCGCAGACTTGGGCCAATTGGGGGATGCTGGATCTCTTGGCGGCCCGGCAACGGCTCTTACTGGCGGTGCAGGTTGTGAGTCAGTATGCCCATTCGGCCAAGCGCTACTACCCGTTGGCGACGGACCTGGAGACGCGTCAGGCGGTACGAAATTGGTTCCATCAGAGTAAGAGTGCTCAGTTACCAGAACAACTGTTCGATTCACTGAAAAGTAGTCTTGAAAAGCTACCGCCAGTCACGGCGGGGGTCGTCACGGACCTGTTTACAGGGCACGGCCAACCGGGGCTGACGGCAGATCAATTAGCGTTAAGTCAGGAGCGGACCGCGTGGTCGGTGACGCTGATGCAGTTTGACGGGGTCATGCAGATTGCTCAGGATGCCCGTGAGTCGGACCATCCGTTGAGCGCCCTATTTCGGCCACTGTGGCAGTCACCGGTTACACGCAGTGCGCAGCAGACTCTAGCGGCGGTGTCGCAAGGGCGGCGTGTGGAACAGATTGCTACGGTGCGCCAGATTAAGCCGGGAACGGCACGGGAACATTTACTGGAGGCGGCGATTCTATTACCGTTAGCCCAGTTTCCCTATGACTGGTTATTGACGCCGCCCATGCGTGCAGCATTTGCGGCTAGTCTGACCGGGCCAATTGATACCTGGCAGTACACGGCGTTACCGCAGGCGCTTCAGGACCGCTACACGTTTTTTGATTTTCGACTTTATGCCATTTGGTGTGATAAGCGAGGTGTGGGGGATGCTTGAGCCCTTAGCGACAAGTTTGGAAAAAGTGTTTGGCTTTACGAAATTCAGAGAGGGGCAGCAGGCCGCCCTCACGTCATTAGAGGCGGGTCAAGACACCCTAGCTGTTTTGCCGACCGGTGCCGGTAAGACGTTGATCTATCAGTTGTACGGGTACCGTCATCAGGGATGTGTGCTGATTATCTCCCCCCTGTTGTCGCTGATGAACGATCAGGTTGATCGGATGCGCATGGCGGGGTTTAAGCGGGTGGCCGCGATTAATTCGCTGACGAGCTATCGGGAACGGCAGGTAATCATGCGCCACCTCGGGGAGTATCAATTTCTCTTTATGTCACCGGAAATGTTAGCCCAGCCGCAGATGTTGGCGCAGGTCAAACAGCTCCAGCTGAGTCTATTGGTGATTGATGAAGCCCACTGTATCGTGCAGTGGGGACCGGATTTTCGACCAGAGTATCTGTTGTTGGGTGCCATTCGTACGCAGTTACAACAGCCACTAACACTGATGCTAACGGCAACGGCGGGACAGACGACGCGGCAGGAGATTGCCAAGCAGTTACGGAGTCAGCCAGAAATAGTGGCAGAGTCCGTCGATCGCCCCAATATCTTTCTCGATGTGGAGCAAGTCGCTGACGAGTCGGAGAAGCAGGAACGCCTGACAGCGCTGGTCGGTCAGCTGCAGGGACCGGGTGTGGTGTATTTCTCCAGTAAGCAGCAGGCCAGCGATACGGCGTTAACACTCCAGCAGCAGACGGGCGTGCAGGCGGCGGCCTACCATGCGGGACTGAGTAGTGAGGATCGTTTCAAGATTCAGCAACAGTTCATGGCGGGGCAACTCGACGTGATCTGTGCGACCAGTGCGTTTGGGATGGGCATCGATAAGAATGATGTCCGCTACGTTATCCACTACCACCTGCCGGCAGACTTTGAGAGCTATGCGCAGGAGATTGGCCGAGCCGGGCGGGATGGTTTGCCAAGTGTGGCCATTCTGTTGTACGCCAGTGGGGATGAACAGCTTCCCTTAATGTTGGGGCAAGCCAACCGGCCCGAGCCGGAGACCATTCACCGCTACTATGCACGACCACAGGCGTTTAGCGAGGATGATGCGGCCATCGCACTGCTGGCGTTCTACAAACGGCATGGCATTAGTGAGGCGGCGGTGGTTAACCTATTTAGCCGTCGAGAGCGAGAACGGAACAGGGCGCTGGCACAGATGCTGAAATACGTGTGCGAACCGCGTTGCTTGCGGCAGAATTGGCTTGCGGCGTTTGACGAACAGAGCCCGGCCCATCACGAGCGGTGTTGCTCGCCGGCGGGGATGACGCCGGATTTTGAACAGTTAGGGTTGCTGGCGTCACACAAATCTGACCCGGTAGCTCAGGATGGAGACTGGGTTGCGCGACTGCGGCGGTTATTTTAATGACGAATTGTCAAACCAAGTGCAAAAAATTCCACAATTCATAATTAACTACAGGTAAATATAATTAAGAGATTTTGAAGAATGCCGTCATATCGATACTTCGAACAATTATAGCTACCTAAAAAAACGTCAGCGTGGTACAATTACGGTTGAAAGTTTTTCAGGGAGGTTAGATGATGAGTCAAAAGCGTGACGATCAAACGTCGAAGGAACAAGAGTCCCATCCATGGGATTCCTCGTTTGCCGATGATCGCGACGATCAGGGGAACCTGTCACGAACGAAAATGCGGCGACAAAATCATAGCAATACCATGGTTACCATCATTCTGGTGGCAATCATCATCGTGATTGCGGCAGCCTCGTTGGTCTACGGCCTAGCCCGTCAAAGTGCGGTCAACCGGCCTCAAAATACCGAGAAGGTCGCGGCTAGTTCGTCTAGCTCGTCCTCCAAGAAGGCCAAGAGCTCCCATAAATCATCAAGTCAGGCATCATCGAAGAAGCAAGCTGCTTCAACGAGCCACAAAAAATCAACGACATCTACCACGACTGCTAGTTCGGCTAAGACGACTAGCAGTTCTTCGGCTACCACCAGTCACAGCAGTTCAGCTGCCACAAGTAGCAGCACAACGAGCAGCAGTGCGAGTTCAAGCAGCACCGCTGGTCAAAAGTATGCGACCGTTGAATCCGGCCAAGGGGTCTACCGGGTCGCAACGAATGCCGGAATTTCGGTTGATAAGTTGCTTGAATTAAATGGCCTGTCTTCGGGTGCTGCATTGCACCCTGGTCAAAAGTTACGTGTAAAGTAGGATTTAATTTCAATTTATAGGGAGTTTGGTTTGATGGATAAACAAGGATTACAGGTTGCCATTGATGGTCCAGCTTCGGCTGGGAAGAGTACGGTGGCGAAAATTGTTGCACAGCGTTTTCACTACATATACTGTGATACGGGTGCCATGTACCGCGCCATTACTTGGAAGGTCTTGCAAGCTGGCGTGGCGTTAGACGATGAGGCTGCCGTGAAGGACCTTTTGGATCAGATTACGATTCGTTTTGAGCCCGGGACTCCCGTTCAAAAGGTCTTCGTTGACGATACCGAGGTAACCTTAGCGATTCGTCAACCGGACGTGACAAATGCTGTCTCACAGATTTCAGCTCAGTCAGCTGTTCGGGCTGAATTGACGGAACGCCAACGACAGATTGCCGATGCTGGCGGAATCGTCATGGATGGCCGCGATGTTGGGTCAACCGTGTTGCCCAAGGCCGAGGTTAAGATCTTCTTAGTTGCGAGTGTTGAAGAACGGGCACAGCGCCGGTTAAAGGATAACGCGGCTAAGGGGATTAATACGCCGCTGGAAACGTTGAAGTATGAGATTGAGGAACGGGACCGCAAAGACTCGACCCGAAAGATCTCACCATTGACTCAAGCAGCGGATGCAATTCGGCTCGATACGACGTCCATGTCCATCCAGGAAGTGGCCGATCGCATCGCTGAAATCATCCAAGAAAAAGAATCCCTATAAAATGGGCTTTTTACTAGCTTTTAACAACACAATCAGCTAAAATGGTATTTAGAGTTGTCGCAAGGAGGAAAAATTCGCATGAGTGAAAATGGCACGAGTCAAAACAATGAAAATAACGAATTATTAGATGCTTTAAACAGCATCGATAACGTTAAAGTCGGTGACGTCGTTAAGGGTGAAGTCTTAACGATCGATGACGACCAACAAGCAATCGTCGGTATTGCTGATACTGGTATTGAAGGGGTTGTTCCAAAGAAGGAACTTTCCACGAAGCCAGTTGATGATATTAATTCTGTAATTAAAGTCGGGGACGTTATGGACCTCGTCGTAATTTCTCGTATTGGTACTGACAAGGAAGGCGGCAGTTACTTACTGTCACAACGTCGTTTGGAAGCCCGTAAGGTTTGGGACGACATCCAAAAGGAATTCGAAGCAGGTCATACGTTGACTGCACCCGTTACCCAAGTGGTTAAGGGTGGGTTAGTCGTTGATGCTGGTGTGCGTGGATTCGTTCCTGCATCTATGGTATCTGACCACTTCGTTGAAGACTTATCTCAATTCAAGGGCCAAACCCTGGAATTCAAGATTGTCGAAATCGAACCTAGCGAAAACCGTCTGATCCTTTCTCACCGTGCATTGGTTGAAAAGGAACGTGCAGCACAAAAGGCTGAAATCATGGCTAAGTTGACTGCCGGCGACATCGTTGAAGGTAAAGTTGCACGTTTGACCAACTTTGGTGCCTTCGTTGACCTTGGCGGCGTTGATGGGTTAGTTCACGTTTCAGAAATCGCCTTTGAACGGGTTGAAAAGCCTAGCGATGTCTTGAAGGTGGGCCAAGAAGTTAAGGTTAAGGTCTTATCTGTTGATACTGACCGTGACCGGATCTCCCTTTCCATCAAGCAAACCTTGCCAGAACCTTGGGATGGTATCGAAGACAAAGCCCCACAAGGCAGCGTCTTAGATGGTACTGTTAAGCGTTTGACTAGCTTTGGGGCCTTCGTTGAAGTGTTCCCTGGCGTTGAAGGTTTAGTTCACATTTCCCAAATTTCTCACCAACACATCGCGACGCCTGCTGACGTTCTGAAGGTTGGTCAAGAAATCAAGGTTAAGGTCTTGGATGTACGTCCAGATGACCACCGTTTGGCATTGTCTATCAAGGCCTTGGAAGAAAAGCCACAATCTGGTGACGAAGCTTCCGAAAGCCACAGTAGCAACAATAACAACCGGAGCCGGAACAACGGTGGCAACAACAACCGTCGTCGTAACAACCGGAACTCTGCTGAAACTTCAACGGCTAACGCCCCAGAAGAAAGCACTGGTTTCTCTTTAGGTGACCTCATTGGGGACAGCCTGAAGAAGGACATGGAAGATAACGAAAACAACTAATACGTTTGGTTGAAGAAGGGTTTGGCGCGGAACTTTGTTGGTTTCGCTCCGAACCCTTTTCATGTCATCAGGGGTATTTTAACCGTATCGCCAACGAGCCCGAAAGTAAGCCCGCAACGGCGACACGGTAACCGCCAGTTTTGACAGTTAACCGATTATCGTGTAGACTATGACTCTTGTGAGCAGATGTTATCCGTGAAAATTTGAAGCGCATTGGCACACGAGCTGGCATTGTTATTAAAATAATGGGTTAGATCGGCGTTAGCCGTGAAGGCGGCAGAAACACTAATATAACCCGTGTTAAAAATTAAATTGATTTGAAGAAGGAGGGATTTGTCGTGGCTTATCCCGTAGTCGCAATCGTGGGTCGTCCTAATGTTGGTAAATCGACCCTGTTCAACCGGATCGCCGGTGAACGAATCTCAATCGTTGAAGATACCCCAGGGGTTACGCGTGACCGAATCTATACGCGTGCCGAATGGCTGGGAACTGAATTTCGGATGATCGACACTGGGGGGATTGACCTCAGTGACGAACCATTCATCACCCAAATTACGCAGCAGGCGGAAATCGCTATCGAAGAAGCCGACGTCATCGTCTTTATTACGAGTGCACCTGAAGGGGTCACCGATGCTGACGAAAACGTCGCCAAGATTTTGTACCGGGCCAACAAGCCGGTTCTGTTAGCGGTCAACAAGGCCGATAACCCTGAAGTGCGGGAGTCAATCTATGACTTCTACTCATTAGGGTTGGGCGATCCATACCCCGTTTCCGGGGCCCATGGGTTGGGCTTGGGTGACCTGCTGGATGCCGTCGTTAAGGAATTTCCTGAAGATACCGGTGCGCCTAAGGACGATACCATTCGCTTTAGCCTGATTGGGCGGCCCAACGTCGGGAAGTCCTCTCTGGTCAACGCTATCTTGGGAGAAGACCGGGTCATCGTCTCTGACGTGGCTGGGACTACCCGTGATGCCATCGATACCAAGTTTACCGCTGATGGTACCGAGTTCACCATGGTCGATACGGCCGGGATTCGTAAGCGTGGTAAGGTCTACGAAAACACTGAAAAATACAGTGTTATGCGGGCCATGCGCGCCATTGACAATTCCGATGTCGTGTTGATGGTTATGAACGCCGAAGAAGGTATTCGTGAGCAAGATAAACGGGTCGCCGGTTACGCCCATGAGGCTGGTCGGGGGATCATTATCTTGGTCAACAAGTGGGATACCCTGAAGAAGGATAACCACACGCTGACGGACTTCCAGAACCTGATCCGCATCGAGTTCCAATACCTGAGCTATGCCCCAATTATCTTCGTTTCGGCGAAGACTGGACAGCGGCTCGAACAGCTGCCGGAAATGATTAAGCGGGTCTCCGAGAACCACAACAAGCGGGTACAATCCGCTACCTTGAATGACGTGATCATGGACGCAATCGCCCTGAATCCAACGCCATCTGATAATGGGAAGCGGCTACGGGTTTACTATGCAACTCAAGTAGCCGTTGCACCGCCAACTTTTGTGGTCTTCGTTAACGATCCCAAGATGATGCATTTCTCCTATGAGCGTTTCTTGGAAAACCAAATCCGGGAACATTTCGATTTTGATGGGACACCAATCCATCTGATCGAACGGGCACGGAAGTAGGAAAAAAAGCGCTTTAGTCTTACTCTAAGGCCGATTTTGACCCATTTTTCGATAAAAATCGTAAATCTTACGGGATAATTGCTAAAAAATGGCGTTATCCCTTGTCATATAAGGCTTCCTGTGCTATCTTTGATTAAGAAATGATGCGGTTGACCGTATTTGTTTCATCATTTTTGGACCACTCAAAAATGACTACTAGATGGCATTCATCTAATCTTCATTGCAGGAGGTGAATTCAAACATGGCAAACAAAGCACAATTGGTTAGCGACGTTGCAACTGCAACTGGTTTAACTAAAAAGGACGCAACTGCTGCAGTTGATGCAGTATTCGATTCTGTCCAAGCAACGTTAGCAAAAGGCGAAAAGGTTCAATTGATCGGCTTTGGTAACTTTGAAGTACGTGAACGTGCAGCTCGTAAGGGCCGTAACCCACAAACTGGACAAGAAATCCAAATCCCAGCAAGCAAAGTACCTGCATTCAAGCCAGGTAAAGCTTTAAAGGATGCTGTTAAGTAATTACAATTAATTATTTAATAGGTAAAGGGCCAGGTCGGCAATTGTCGGACTGGTTTTTTATTACCCAAAATTTGTGGCGGCTTGAGTGTTTATAGTTTCCATGTTTGATCGGATTGCGTATAATTAAATGCGTTGTCAATTTTAGTGATTTTAACGAAATAAAACTGTGCTACACCCATGGAGCGTAAGTGTAATTGGGGTAGTACCTGACAGTGAATTAAATGGAGGCGGGTTATGAGTTACGCACAAACGGCACTTGATCAATTGGAAAAGGGACAACTCGAAGACTTCAAGAAGCAGTATGCCTTGTCGCTGCGCCACGATGACGATGATACCCTGTTCAGTCTAGGCGAGGAGCTCTACTCTCTGGGATTTCTGAATCAGTCGCGACGGATCTACGAGAAGCTTTTGAAGAAGTACCCCGATGAAGATGAATTGCGCACGAACCTGGCTGATATTGCCATTGATGAAGACAAGAACGACGAAGCTTTAGACTACCTGAATCAGGTCAGACCAGACTCTCCAGCCTACGTGGAGGCGCTGATGGTGGCAGCCGACCTTTATCAGACGCAGGAACTCTTCGAAGTCAGTGAACAGAAATTGTTGACGGCCAAGAAATTGGCCCCTGACGAGCCCGTCATCACGTTTGCGTTGGCCGAGCTCTACAATACCATGCGTGAGTTCAGAAAGGCTATACCGCTATATTTGGACCTAATTACGGCCGGTACGACCGAGTTCTCTAAGGTTAACCTGGTCGAACGACTCGGGGTAGCCTATGCCAACGCTGGGCGCTTCGAGCAGGCAATCGGCTACCTTAAGCAGATTCATACCGGGGATATGACGCCGGACGTGAAGTTTGAAACGGCCTTTACTTACTTGCAGCTCAAGGAACGGACCGAGGCCATCAATCTTTTCAACGAGCTGAAGGACAGCGATGAGCACTACACCTCACTTTACCCTTACTTGGGTCAGGCGCTGGAGCAGGAGAACCGCTTACCAGAGGCACTGACTGCCTTGCAAGAGGGCTTGGGTGTTGATCAGTATAACGAGAAGCTCTGGCTCCAGGCGGCGCATGTGGCTACCAAATTGGATGATGAGGCCTTGGCTGAGAAGTATCTAAAGAAGGGCCACGAGCTTGATAGCGACGACATTGCTGCGGTAATTCAATTGAGTAACCTCTACGTCAAGCAGGAACGTTGGGACGAAAACGAAGCTTTAGCTAAGCCATACGTGAAGGCCGAAGATGCTGATCCCCAGTTATACTGGAATTTGGCGATTACGGCCAACCATCAAGAGGACTTTGCCGGTGCTCGCAAGTACTACGATGCGGCAGCACCATTCTTCATGGATCAGCCAGACTTCTTGAAGCCAGCCATCTACTTCTACCGCGAAGAAGGGGCTACCGATCAGGTGATCAAGCTGTTACAGGCTTATCTGAAGGTCGTGCCGGATGATGGCGAAATGGCGTTGATGCTGGAAGGCTATCAAGATATTTAAGCGAAAATACGAAAAAGAATGGTTCCGATGGATCATTCTTTTTTACTGGAGTGAGCACACAATAATTACTTTAACTTATACCTACCAAAAAAAGCAACCGCAAACCCCGCGGTTGCCAACCAGCACTAAGGCTTAAACTTACTGAGAAAGTTCTTTTTCGGCCGAGCAAATGAAAATCCTTCACCCAGAGCCTCGTTTACATTGATGACCGAGACGAAAGCCTTCGAATCGTGCCGAGCAATGATTTGACGCAGCCGATGGAGCTCGCTAGGGGCAACGACCACGTAAATCATTTGACGGGGCTTGTGGGAAAAGCCACCTTCACCGCTGACCAGGCTCACGCCACGCTGCAGCTCATCCATGATGCTATTCGTAATTTCCTGATATTGGTCGGAAACGATGATGATTCCCCGCGCGGCATAGGCACCTTCCTGCGTGAAATTCACGAGTCGGGCAAAGACGTAGGAGTAAATCAACGTGTAGGCCATGTGTTGAATATCGATGTAGACCAATGAAATCAGTAGGATCACGACGTCCAGCCACAGCAATGTTTGACCCATGGGGACCCCGTAGAACCGCTCCATGATTCGGGCAACGATGTCGGTTCCCCCCGTGGTGCCACCATACCGGTAGAGAAGACCGGAACCTAGGCCACCAGTCAACCCAGCTGCTAGAGACGCGAGTAGGAGGTCGTGGTGCAGGTCGATTGCGAAGGGTACCCGTTGCCAGATCCACAGGAATAGCGCCAACATGGCCGTTCCATAGATGGTATAAATCAGGGACTGTCGGCCTAAGAACCGATACCCGATCAACAGTAAGGGAGCGTTGATCAAAATCGTTGAATAGGCTGGGTCCAGGTGGAACAGCGCCCGGATAATCAGCGTGATCCCGGAGATTCCACCGTCCGCTAAATTATTTGCGATGTTGAAGAACACCAGGCTGAAGGCCATGGTGGCACACCCAATCCCAATCATTAGTAGGTCAATCAGCCGGATAGATTCGTCCTTAACTTGTGTCATGACGTTCTCTCCTAACCAAAATAAAATTTTTCCTTTTCCATCATAGCACAGCGCAAGCGCTAACAGGCGACAAACTCGTGGAGAAGCGGTGACTTTGAATTCAATTCTCCCCTGGAATCTGTTAGACTGGCATATAGAGCACACTGATCTGACCGGTCGTAACTGGCTGCGAACGGCCGAGCTGTCGGTCAGGTTAAGCGCGTAGAACAATCGGCGATTTCAGCCGGCGAAAGGTGAATTTGACATGAAGTTGGAACAGTTACCAGAAGAATTTGAACACGCGCGGCCAGTCTTACAGACGATTGAGCAGGCGGGCTATGAGGCTTACTTTGTCGGCGGTAGCGTGCGGGACACCATCCTGGGAAAGGCTATCCACGATGTCGACATCGCCACCAGTGCCTACCCCGATGAGATCAAGCACCTCTTCAAACGAACGGTCGACACCGGGATCGAACACGGTACCGTTATGATTCTGGACCATGGAACCGGCTATGAAACGACGACGTTCCGCTCGGAGTCGACCTATACCGACTTTCGCCGGCCCGATCAAGTCACCTTCGTCCGTTCGTTGGCAGAAGACCTTAAGCGCCGTGACTTCACAATTAATGCGCTGGCTATGCGTGAGAACGGGGAAGTCATCGACTTATTTGACGGTCTGACCGACTTGCAGAATAATCAGATTCGTGCCGTGGGTGATGCCCAGGAACGCTTTCATGAGGATGCGCTGCGGATGATGCGGGCGGTCCGTTTCGCTAGTCAACTGGACTTCACGATCGTACCGGATACTTTAGATGCTATCACGGCCCACGCCCAGCTTTTGACCAAGATTGCTGTGGAGCGGACGCAAGTGGAACTGCTGAAGCTACTTCAGGGAAAGACGCCGCAACGCGGTCTGACCGATCTCATGGCGACCGGCTTGTGGCAATATTGCCCGCACTTTGCGCCTCATGAGGTGGCTTTAAAGGAACTCACAACGCAACTCGTTCATGGTGTGTCATCCGAAACGGCCGCTTGGACACTGCTGGTCACCAAATTTGGCCTAGAGACCGCGGCAATCACGCCCTTCATGAAACATTGGAAGACGGCTAATCAAACCATCAATGCGGTGCAAACGACTAGCAAAACGGCGACACTGCTCCTGCAGGGAGGCCTGAACGCTTGGCAACTCTATCAATGTGGTGCCGACTTGATGCCAATCGCTAATGAGGTCGCCGTTATTTTAGGGGCGCCGGACCGCTTAGCATCGCTGACAACGCAATTGGCGGCGCTACCCATTCAACATAAAAAGGAATTAGCCGTCACTGGAAAGGACCTTATGCAGGCCGGCATTCAACCGGGACCGCAGTTGGGAGCTATTCTGGGCGACTTAGAGTACGGGGTCGTAACTGGTGCCGTGGCAAATACCCACGATGCATTGGTGGCCCAAGCAACTGCTTAAGAATCTTAATTAAGAGAGTGAAGAGACTATGCAAACCTTACGCGCAGAAAATTTACACCGAACTTACGGTGAAAAAATCTTATTTGATAATTTAAATTTCATTATTAACGAACACGATCGCATCGGCCTCATTGGGGTCAATGGGAGCGGTAAAACCTCACTGCTGGACACCTTAGCTGGCATCAGCAACGAACAATCTGGCGAGCTGTCAACGCCCAAGGACTATTCCATTGGCTACCTGACGCAGAAACCCAATCTTGATGAAAATCTGACGGTCATGGACGCCGTATTCTCCGGTGATCAGCCCGTCTTTGCGACGATTCGCCGTTATGAGGCGGCGCTGGCGACCTATGGGGCTCATCCTGAAGATGCCAAGGCCCAGCAACGATACCTGGACGCTGAAGCCCAGATGAACGAGGAGGAAGCCTGGACCGCCGAGAGCGACGTGAAGACGATCCTGACTCAGCTGAAGATCACCGACCTGTCCCAGTCGATTAAGACCATGTCTGGTGGCCAGATCAAGCGGGTTGGCCTGGCCCAAGTGTTGATTCAGTCGCCTGATCTCCTCTTATTAGACGAACCGACCAACCACTTGGATTTCGACTCCATTGCCTGGTTACAGCAATATTTGGCCAGCTACAAAGGGGCCTTACTGGTCGTCACCCATGACCGGTACTTCTTGGATCAGATTGCCAATCAGATTTGGGAACTTGATTTCGGGAAACTTTACCAATATCCTGGCAACTACCAAGCTTACGTGCAGGAAAAGGCGGAACGCGTCAGCCAAGAAGCCGAAGCCGACCAGAAACAGCAACAACTATACAAAAAAGAATTAGCTTGGATGAAAGCTGGCGCCAAGGCCCGTTCAACCAAACAGCAGGCCCGCATCAACCGGTTCAATGATATTGCCAGCAACGTGGGCACACGGCAGGTTCAGAGTAACGTGTCTATCTCGTTAGGCCAACAACGCTTGGGTAAGAAGGTTATTGAACTCAAGGAGGCTAACCTATCCTTGGGCGGCCACACGATTCTCAAAGACTTTAGCGACCTGATTCAGGGTGGCGAACGTATCGGGATCAGTGGGGAGAATGGCGCTGGTAAATCCAGTCTGCTCAACGTGATTGCTCAGCGGTTGCCGTTAGATTCTGGAATCGTTACGATTGGGGAAACGGTCAAGATGGCCTACTACACCCAGCAGATTGAACCTATCCCGGACGACAAACGGATGATCAATTACCTCTCCGAAGTGGGTCAAAACGTGACCGACAAGGCGGGAAATTCCGTCAGTGTAACCGAACTTTTGGAACAATTCCTATTTCCACGGTTTATGCATGGAACGTTGATCCGTAAGCTTTCTGGTGGGGAAAAACGTCGGCTGTACCTGCTGAAGCTCCTGATGGAACAACCGAACGTCTTGCTCTTGGACGAACCGACCAACGCTCTGGATATCAGCACCTTGACCGTCCTGGAAGATTATATTTCCCAGTTTGCCGGGACCGTCATTACGGTTTCTCATGACCGGTACTTCCTGGATAAGGTGGCTGATCGGTTATTGATTTTTGACGGCAACGGTCAAATCGATCGGTACTCTGGGCAGTTCAGTGCCTACTTGGACGACGCTCAGAAGGCCAGCAAGGCGAAGAGCAAGCCGGCCAAGGAAAAGGCAGACCAGCCTGCTGATGACGCACCCGCTAAACCAAAGAAGAAGGTTAAGTTGACCTACGCCGAACAGAAGGAGTGGGAAGGTATTGAAGCCGTGATCGATGGTCTTGAAAGTCAGAAATCCGAGGTTCAAACGGCGATGAACGCTAACGGGGCGAACTACGATAAGCTAGCTGACTTACAGGCCCAACTCGACGATCTCGACAAGCAACTTGATGAAAAGATGGAACGTTGGGAATATCTTAGCGAGTACGCGGAATAGGAGACGACCAAAATGCTAGAAGATGCTTATTTAGATTTGGCCAAGAAAGTTTTAAACGAGGGCCATCGCAAGTCTGACCGCACGGGAACCGGGACACTGAGTCTATTTGGTTACCAAATGCGCTTCAATTTGCAGGAAGGCTTTCCACTGTTGACCACGAAGAAGGTTCCCTTCGGTTTGATTAAGTCGGAATTACTGTGGTTTCTGAAGGGCGATACGAACATTCGGTTTCTTCTACAACACCACAACCACATCTGGGACGAATGGGCCTTCCAACGCTTCATTGAGAGCGCCGACTATCACGGTCCAGACATGACCGACTTTGGTCGTCGTTCGTTGGTTGATGCGGACTTTAATCAGCAATACCAGGCGGAAAAGAAGGCCTTTGACGACCGGATTCTCAATGATCAGGCTTTTGGTGACCACTACGGTGATCTAGGTCTGGTCTACGGCAGTCAGTGGCGGGCCTGGCAGGGTAAGAATGGTGAAACGATCGATCAAATTGCGAACGTTATCGAAACGCTACGGACACACCCTGATTCTCGGCGAATGATCGTCTCAGCGTGGAACCCGGCCGACGTGCCATCCATGGCATTGCCACCGTGCCACACGTTATTCCAATTCTACGTGAACGATGGCAAGCTGAGCTGTCAGCTCTACCAACGGAGTGGAGATATCTTCCTGGGCGTGCCGTTTAACATTGCGAGCTATGCCTTGTTGACCTCCCTGATTGCTAAGGAAGTTGGCCTGGAAGTGGGCGACTTCGTGCATACTCTGGGTGACGCGCACATTTATCGTAACCATATTGAGCAGATCACAACGCAGCTGGTTCGGACACCGAAGGCAGCGCCACAGTTATGGTTAAATCCGGATAAATCGAGCATCTTTGATTATGAAATGGCGGACATTAAGGTCACGGGCTACGATCCGGCACCGGCCATCAAGGCGCCGGTCGCCGTCTAGCTAGATTGGAGGCACAGTGATGTTAATCTTTCTCTGGGCGGAAGGACACAACGGTGTGATTGGCCAAAACGGGCAATTACCGTGGCACCTACCAGCCGACATGCACTTTTTCAAAACGGTCACGACAGGAAACACCATCGTGGCGGGGGCACGGACGTACAGATCATTTGGCCGATCGTTACCGAATCGTCAGAATATTGTGGTGACCCATCAACCGGCTAGTAATTTTCCTGATACGGTCATCGTACTAGATTCACTGGATGCTGTACGGACCTACGCAGCGGCGCATTCAGACGATAAAATATTCGTCGTCGGTGGCGCTCAGCTGTTTGTGGGCTTGCAAGACGACGTGGACTTCCTGTACCGCACCGTGATTGATGCCAACTTCACCGGCGACACCTGGATGCCAGTCATGAACTATGAAAAATTCCAGTTGATTGCGACCCAACCGGGCATTCGCAACGATAAAAATCCTTACGACTATCACTTTGAACAGTATCAACGGCGTTAGTCCTAGACAGTGTCATTAGCTACGCCATAGATCTGACTGTAACAGCTACTAAGGTGCTTGTGCTATAGGTGTGACTAACATTCAGACCCTGACTTTAGTTAAAAATTACAAACAAAAAGACGTTGTGCCAGCGCCTCAGTTACGATTGAGGGTGTGGACAACGTCTTTTTAAATCGTTTTTTATGTTGATCTAGGCGTAGAACAAAATCGAGAAATACATCAGGCCTGTGCCCAGCATGACAAAGAGGTGCCAGATAACGTGACCGAACGGGACACCCTTGAAGCTATAAAGCACGGCGCCCGCAGTGAAGGCAACCCCACCGAGGAGCAGTAGCATGAAGCCGACGGGTCCCAGACCGCGGTACAGCGGGCCGATGCCCATCAGACACATCCAGCCCATCACCACGTAGATGACGGTGGAAAGGACTTGAAACTTTCCCAGCCAGATAGCCTTATAGACGATGCCGGCGACGGCCATGGCCCAGATAATGCCGAACATCCACCAGCCGAGTTTACCGCCAACGACTAACAAACTAAAGGGCGTATAGGTTCCCGCGATCAACAGATAAATCGCACAATGATCGAATATTTGAAAGACGTGGCTAGCACGGGTAAAGTACAAACTATGAAACAGCGTTGAGGCCAGATAGAATAAGACTAAAATGATGCCGTAGACCAGAAATGTGGTCATTCGGAGACTGCCGCCTTCGCTGTGTGCTCGTAGGATCAGAATGACCAGACCGGCAATGCTCAACGCGGCACCGATTCCGTGAGTTACCGCATTAAGAACTTCATTGACAATCTGATACGTGCGACTCCGTTCCTTTTCCAAACAAATTCCTCCTTCGTTGACTGTTATCAGAAAATTCTGATAATCAGACGGCGAGTTAGTAGAATTACTGAAAAAATTCAACAATTCTGCTATACTATTACCGTATGTTCCATTACGCATATTGTAGCATAAACCAAAATCTCTGGTCAGAAAGAGTGGGATACCCATGGCTAAAATTAAAATTGTTGCGGATTCTTCTGCCGGTCTAACCGACCAGCAAATCCAGGATTACAATATTACCATTATCCCGTTGACGGTCATGATCGATGACACCATTTACGTTGAACGGGAATCAATCACCAATCAAGAATTTATTGACAAGATGAAGACGTCCAAGACGTTGCCAAAGACGAGTCAACCACCATTAGGTAAGTTCGTGGAGACCTTCGATAAGTTGGGCGAGGACGGTAGCTCCGTCATCTGCTTCAATATGTTGGCGGCTATCAGTGGCACGGTGCATACCGCCGAACAGGCTGCGCAGCTGTCTAAGACCGATGTCACGGTCGTTGATACGCAGTATACCGACCAAGCAATGGCCTTTCAAGTGATTGAGGCAGCCAAGTTGGCCGCTGAAGGTGCCGACAAACAGGCCATTTTAGACCGTGCCGTTGCCGTTCGTGACCATACCAAGCTGTTCATGGGCGTGGTTACCCTGGAAAACATTTTAAAGGGTGGTCGCCTCAGTCGGGCTGCCGGCATGCTGACGTCACTGTTAAACATCAAGATCGTTTTACAGGTAACTGGCGGTGAGCTGAAGATTCGGGCTAAGGGTCGTGGTATGAAGACTATCGACCGGTACTTTGACAAAGTTTACGAACAAATCAAGCAGACGCCGGACATCGTGTCTATCGGCATTTCGCACGTGGAAGCCTTCGAATCAATTGATAAGATTCAGGGCCATCTGCACGAGATTTTACCCGATAAGAACGTACTTGTGCGGGAAACGGTACCCATCATTGCCACCCATGGGGGCCCTGGTGCCTTCGCATTGATGTATTACACCGATCCTACTAAATAAATAAGTGTTAATCGAGAAAAGGGGTGGCACGGCCACCGCTTTTTCTTTATCCCGAGGGGGGATTCTTAGTGAAAAATGCAAAAGGACTCAGTAAAATCGTGGGAATTGCCCTACTGATTGTGCTTGTCACGCTGGCTGTCTTAACTTACTGGCATCCGGGCGCACGGACCACACTCAATGGCACACATCCCAATGCCGTTAACCGCCGGAAGGTTGTCCGGGTCGTGGCACTCGGTGACTCGCTAACGCAAGGGGTTGGTGATCAACAGGACAAGGGCGGTTACACGCAGCGTCTCAAGACCAAGATTCACCACCACGATAAGGTCAAGGTCATCATGCACAACTACGGCAAGTCCGGCGATCGCAGTGATCAGATTGAAAAACGCTTGGTCGATAGTAAAACGATGCAACGACAGGTTGAAAAATCACAGGCCATTGTGATGACAGTTGGGGGTAACGACCTTCTGCAGACGCTGACCAAGAACGTTACGATCAATCAACAATCAAAGCTCAACACACAACTAGACGGCGCGCAGGCCACGTATCAGCAGAAGCTCAAGAGTCTGCTGAACACCGTCCGCAAGTATAATCCGACTGCGCCAATCTTCCTGTATACCATTTATAATCCAGTCTACGTGTATTTTGCCAATATTGATCAAGTCACGAATGCCGTTGACGACTGGAACGCGACAACGACTAAAACGGCCAAGTCCTACAAGAACCTCTATATGGTCGACATCAGTCGGGCATTATCAGTGGGCCAATTCAAGTCTGCCACCCAACAGGCCAAACTGAAGCGCACGTCACAGGATGTCAATAATGGCAAGATCTCAACGAAGACTTTCCAGGAAACCATTCTGGCGAGTGACGCGAGTGATGAATTGAATAATTACCTGTCACCAGCGGACCATTTTCATCCGAATGCTAAAGGATACCGCCTGATGACGCGCTACGTCTTCAAGGAAATGCAGGCTCATGAGCAATGGCTGTTGAAGTAGGCTATGCTCAGGTTGAAACAAGGAGGAATTAGTTATGCAGCGTCATTCAGCTCCAAAAGTTAAATCCCAACGAAACTGGTGGAAGTGGGGCTTCCTGGCTCTGGTCGCCGTGCTGGTCATTGCGATGATCACGGTCGGCGTCAAGGCCATGGGAACGACTAAAGTCGCTTCAACGGCTACGCCAGCGACGAAGACCACTAACATCGATGTCACTCTGAATAAGAAGCAGGTCAATGCGCTCGCCGACTACTATGTCAATAAGTCGTTGAAGGGTCAGGACGTGAAGTACAGCTTTCAAGTGACCGATCACGCCATCTTGACGGGATCAACGAAGGTTTTAGGCGCCAATGTTAATTTTGTTTTACTCCTGAAGCCGACCGTGTTATCCTCAGGAGACGTGCAATTGAAGGCTGAGAAGCTCTCCATTGGATCGCTTCCCGTGCCTGTGAGCTTCGTGATGAGCTACATTGCGAAGAACTACCCGCTGCCTAAATGGGTCGCGATGAACAGTAGAGCGCAGACCGCCACGCTTCACCTGACGGCCATTGGCAACGGGAAGAAGCTCTCGTATGCCGCTAAAAAGATTGATATGTCTGGTGCCGGTAAGTTTGTTTTCCAAGCTCGGATTCCAGACTAACTAAGGAGGCACTTCATGCCCAAGACGTTTTACCAATATTTAATGACCCAACGTAATCCTGAAAGCTACGATCCCATCGCAACTTTTGCCAACAATGCCTTTCTCGACAGCTCGTTTCCCAAGCAGGATACGGAGTTTGATTCTTTGTCCAAGTATCTTGAAGAGAACGCGCCTTATCTACCATCAATGACGATCTTCGATGACGCCTGGCAGATGTATTTGGCAGCATTGGCTTAGGCTAATTATGTACGTGACACTCCAAGTAAACTCTTTAAAGAGGTCAGTATAATTTTGCCCAATATGGAATCAACATATGGCAAATTTTGGGCAAATTCTAACAAATTCAAGAACACCGAGGCGTCAAGCCCTTGGTATCAAAGGAGTTATAAACTATGGCAGTCATTCAATGGTTTCCAGGTCATATGGCGAAAGCGATTCGGCAGATGGAAGAAAACGTCCACCTAGTCGACATCGTCTTTGAGCTTGTTGATGCCCGGATTCCTGCTTCTTCACGTAATCCCGAAGTGACTCGGATTGCGAAGAACAAGCCACATTTGATTATTTTAACGAAAAAGGACCTGGCCGATTCTCAACAGACGGCGGCTTGGTTAAATTACTACCGGGCACAGGGACAACCAGCCATTGCCATCGACTCACGGGCCAACGTGACCCCTAAGCAAATCACCAAGATTGCCATGGGCATCTTGTCCGATAAGCTGGTGGCCGAACAGGAAAAGGGCCTCAAAGAACGGCCAATGCGCGCCATGACGGTTGGTGTGCCCAACGTGGGGAAATCAACGTTACTGAATCACCTAGTTAATCGGAAGGCCGCTCAAGTTGGCGATACTCCTGGTGTCACCAAAGGCCAACAGTGGTTGCGCTCCAGTAAACATCTGGAATTGCTCGACACTCCCGGTATTCTCTGGCCCAAGTTCAAGAACCAAGAGACAGCACAGAAATTAGCGTTGACTGGTGCGATTAAAGAAAAGCTCTACGCCAAGGACGACGTTGCTCTCTTTGCACTCAACTTCTTCCGCACCTATCACCGGGCAGCCTTGATTGACCGTTACCATTTAGTCGAAGCTGATCTCGACCTGAGTGACGTGGACTTGCTCTTGAAGATCACGGAAAAGGTCGGTATGCGTGACGACTACCTGCGAGCCAGCGACCGATTGATTCTGGATGCGCGGCACAAGAAGCTCGGTGGCTTCACGTTAGACCGCGCACCACAGGCAGGCGACGCACATAATGGCTAAGCAACCCAGTCTCGCCAGTCTCAAGCAAGAACTGGCGGATGTTACCAGTCTCGCAGACCCCCGTCTCGACGTGCTGGCGACCGATTCACGTAAAGGGGCCCAGTTACTCCTGACACAGATCAAACGGCGCTTAAACAAGCAGGCAGAGGCTGAGGCAGCCTTTCAAGAACGCTTACACTACGAGCGTGATCTATGGGCGATGGGCAAGCTGGTCGCCGGTATCGATGAAGTCGGCCGGGGGCCATTGGCGGGCCCCGTCGTCACGAGTGCGGTTATTCTGCCGCAAAGCTTCGACATTCCATTGGTGAACGACTCCAAACAGTTGACGCCTAAGGAGCGCGAACGCTTGTATCCGTTGATTCTCGCGCAGGCCACTGCCGTTAGCATCGGTATTGGCAGTAGTGAACTAATTGACCAGATCAATATTTATCAGGCTACGCGGGTCGCCATGCAGCGTGCCGTTCTGGGCCTCGGCGTTGCGCCACAGCACTTGATTGTTGACGCCATGCAGATCCCGGTTGATTTGCCGCAAACGCGACTGATCAAGGGGGACGCCAAGAGCGCCAGCGTGGCCGCGGCCAGTATCGTCGCCAAAGTCTACCGAGATCATCTGATGGACACGTATGATCGGCTGTATCCGGGCTATGGCTTCAAAAAAAATGCCGGTTACGGAACGGATGAACACCTTGCGGGACTAACGGATCGGGGTGTGACCCCAATTCACCGGAAAACTTTTTCGCCTGTTCAAAAAATAATTGCCGCTCAATCACGGAGTTAGTCTTAAAGAGACTAGGAGGTTGTTAACTTGCAACTGACACTTCGTGATTTTTTCATGCGCTTAAATTTGGTGACCGGGGTCGGCCAGCGGACCGCTAATCGTTGTTGGCGGTGGCTAGACCGTCACCCCGAAATTCACCATGTCGACCCAACCGTTATTTCCCAATTTGCCGATGAATTGACCCTGACCACCGCGGTGACAAATGCTCTGCATCTCGAATTATTCAGTCGGGACATGAACGACACCGTGACGGAGAACCTAACGCACAGCGGTTGTCTGACGATTGTCGACGCCGCGTATCCGATACAGTTAAGGGAAACGTATGCGCCACCGCTCGCCCTGTACTTTCTAGGAGACCTCCGGCGCCTGCAAGCCTCTCAGCTAGCGGTGGTGGGGTCACGCCAGCCGACCGATTACGCCGTTCGGGCCATGCGGTTGCTCTTGCCGGCCGTGGTGGAGCAACGGGTGTGCCTGGTCTCGGGTCTAGCCCAGGGCGTTGACACCCTGGCTCATCAGGTGGCATTAGCACACAGAGGAACGACGATTGCAGTGATCGGTACCGGTTTGGATAAATGTTATCCAGCCGCCAATCGCGACCTCATGGCGACACTAGCTCATCAGCAGTTAGTTCTGTCGGAATATCCGTGGGGGACGAACGGTGCCCGACACCACTTTCCCGAACGGAATCGAATCATTGCCGGTCTGGCGCAGAGTGTACTGGTTGTCGAGGCGGCCCATCACTCTGGCAGTCTGATCACAGCCAATATTGCCCTGCAGGAAAATCGAAATGTACTGGCCGTTCCGGGGACGATTGATGGCAAAAATTCCGTTGGTACCAACGAATTAATTCTCGCTGGGGCAAAGCCAATCTTGAATTCTGAACATATAATAGAAGAACTTTTAGTTGACAAGGTACCCTGACTTGAAATACCATGAGTGGGATTATAGTGAAAAAATTACGAACACCACGTTCGTCGTAAAAACAAGTAAGTAGGGGTAAGGAAGCGCGTTCAGCGGGGCTTTATCACCTACCAACCGAGGGAGTAATGTGATTTGCCGACTAAGTCAAAAGCGAAAGCTAGTACAAAGAAGCGGCGGAAACCGCAAAAAAAATTAGTTATCGTGGAATCACCGGCTAAAGCCAAGACGATTGAAAAATATTTAGGGCGGACCTACAAGGTCGTTCCTAGTCTCGGCCACGTCAGAGATTTACCTAAGAGTTCGATGGGAATCGACTTCGATAACAACTACGACCCGCATTACATTTCCATTCGGGGTAAGGGCGATGTGATCAAGGGGTTGCGGGCTGAAGCCAAGAAGGCCAAAGCCGTCTACCTCGCATCTGACCCTGACCGTGAAGGAGAATCAATTGCCTGGCACTTGGCGCACATCCTGAACTTGGACGTCAACGACAAAAACCGGGTCACTTTTAACGAAATTACCAAAGACGCCGTCAAGGAAGCCTTTAAGACGCCCCGAACAATCGACATGAACCTGGTCAATGCGCAACAGGCCCGCCGGATTCTGGACCGGTTAGTGGGATACTCAATCTCACCACTGCTCTGGAAAAAGGTTAAGAAGGGTCTGAGTGCCGGTCGGGTGCAATCCATCGCCTTGTCACTAATCATCGAACGGGAAAAGGAAATCAAAGCGTTCCAACCCGAAGAATACTGGACGATCGATGCCGACTTCAAGAAGTCCCGGAGTACCTTTGGTGCCAGTTTCTATGGTCTCAATGGGAAAAGGGCCGGCTTGAAAGATAACGCCGCCGTTCAAGATGTGCTGGCTAAACTGGATAAAAAGGGTGACTTTGACATCACCAACGTGGTTCGGAAGGAACGGAAACGTTCGCCGCAACCACCATTTACCACCAGCTCCATGCAACAGGACGCTAACCGGAAGTTGAACTTCCGAACGCGGAAGACCATGATGGCCGCCCAACAGCTTTACGAAGGAATCAACTTGGGTAAGGAAGGTACACAGGGGCTCATCACCTATATGCGGACCGACTCGACGCGGATTTCCAGTATCGCTAAGCACGAGGCCTCAACCTTCATTCATGAGAAATACGGTGCCGAATACGCCGCAACCAAGCCCATCAAGGGTAAGTTGCCAGAAGGGGCGCAGGATGCCCATGAAGCCATCCGGCCAACCTCCGTATTCCGGACACCAGCTAGCCTGAAGGAACGTCTGAACAAGGATCAATTCCGGTTATACCAATTGATCTGGAATCGCTTTGTGGCCAGTCAAATGACCAACGCTATCATGGATACCATGGCGGTAACGCTGAACCAAAACGGCGTGACGTTCCGGGCCAACGGATCCAAGATGAAGTTTGAAGGGTTCTTAAAGATCTACAAGGATGGTAAGGAAAAGGACAATCTCCTGCCCGACCTCGAAATCGGTGACCAGGTTAAACTGGCCAAGACCGATCCGGCCCAACATTTCACGCAGCCACCTGCACGTTATTCCGAAGCCAACCTGATCAAGGCGCTGGAAGAAAACGGTGTAGGTCGGCCATCAACCTATGCGCCAACGCTGGATACTATCCAACGCCGGTACTACGTCAAGTTGGTCGGTCGGCGATTTGAACCCACTGAACTGGGTGAAATCGTGGATAACATCATCAACGACTACTTCCCAGATATCGTCGACGTTGGCTTTACGGCCGACTTGGAAGGCGAACTGGATAGCGTTGAAGAAGGCAAGCAGGACTGGGTCAAGATTATTGATGACTTCTACAAACCATTCTCGACCGAAGTTGCCCATGCCGAGGATGCCATCGAAAAGATCCAGATTCGTGACGAACCAGCCGGCTTTGACTGTGATATCTGTGGTGCTCCAATGGTCATCAAGATGGGCCGCTATGGGAAGTTCTACGCTTGCTCCCGGTTCCCAGATTGCCGCAATACCAAGCCAATCGTTAAGGAAATCGGTGTCGTTTGTCCCGTTTGTCATAAGGGCCAAGTCATCGAACGCAAGTCCAAGAAGAACCGAATCTTCTACGGTTGTTCCCGTTACCCCGACTGTGACTTTGTCTCATGGGACAAGCCAGTCGGCCGTGATTGCCCGAAAGATGGTCACTATCTGGTCGCCAAGAAGATTCGTGGCGGTATTCAGATTGTTTGTCCAAACGGCGACTACGAAGAAGCCCCGCAGAAGTAGGGGGCTGCGCGGAATCGTTGCTAAAATTCAAACCTGTTTCACTGGCGTTGACCTCTCGGGGTCAGCGCCTTTTTTGATCTTACACTTATTACTAATGTAAAAAGTGCCGAGTTTGTCTCACTTTTTTTGAACAATCGTTTTAACCAGACAATCATGCCCCCCCAACGGTAGCAATATTGTCGACGGGCATTTAGCGTTTTGCGCTACGAAAAAAACGACAGATCCACTCACTAACTGAGTAGATCTGTCGTTTTGTAAAATGGTCATTAAATCTTAACTGGCTAACCACGCCTCAGGATGATCAAAGGCTAGTTGGAGCTGTTCGAAAAACTGGCTCACGTGGTAGCCGTCCGCTACCGCATGATGAATCGTCAGCGATAAAGGCATTTGCCACCGCTTCGCTTCCTGCTCGAACTTGCCGGCCTGAATAACTGGAAAGAAGGTATTCAGCGGCGTGAAGGGCAGTGGCGTGTAGCTGGTAAAGTGCGTCCAAGGAATGCTGCCAATCATGTAGGTGTTCTCGCTCTGCGGGGCCTTGGGCATTGGTGTTCGTTGATCGCCATATTCAGCCAGGTCGGCTAGATAGTTCTGATAGAATTGCGTGAAGTCCGGATCGTAGGCCGTCCACAGGCTGGAAATGCTGTGATCATCCGCGTGCATGACGGAATAGGCTGGGTGGATGACGTCGAAGCGTTGCAACTGCCCCGTGTTATCGCGGTACACTCTGAACTCCGGTGTCTGGGCGATAACCTTTGAGACCAAGTAGAGGTAGGCCGCATTAAATTTCAAATCGCGGGCCGCTAACCACTCCTTGGTCGCCGTGACGTCCAGGTCCACGGTCAGGGTGAATCCCGTTGGCATCATCTTGGTGAAGTAATAAAAGTATTCGCGACGCGGCCACGTGGCCATGTCGATGGGGGTGCTGTGTGTATTTAAGGGGTGCATGTTAATTCCTTTCTGACTGGTTGTAAGCCGGTTGGCATTTCTCCAGCCACTCGGCTTTGAGGTCCTTGAGCGTCTGTCGGAGGTTATCGACTTCGGCGACATCTGCCTTCCAGAGGACACTGTATGTAAAAGCGTCCACTCCTAAAGTATTCCAATCTTTTTGGAGCTCGGTGTCGTGGTAGAAGTTTCCGTTTAAGTTGGTTTGGTAATAGCCCCAGCGATTGTGAATGTTGCGCGCGACGTCGATGAAGGCCTTACCGTTCTGGTTGTTTTTAATCTGAATCACACCGTAGAAGGTCGGTGCCGCCTTGTAATTTTGAATGAGTTCTTTACGATTCATGTGTAACTCCTTATCGTCAGGTTGCCGCCAATAGTCACTGCCACTTGCCGTGCGGTTAAGGAAACCATAGTCGACCAGGTAGCGGCGTAACAGGGGATAATCGGCATAAATTAGCTTGAGTTTGGCCGTCAGCTCCTGTTCCGTGAAATGCTGGGCCGCGGGAATCGTCTGGCTAATGCGCTTCAGGATAGCCAAGATTGCTTTCTGATGTTTGGGCCACCGAGCTAACTTCAAAGGTACGGTCGAGGTGAAGTACTTCGCCACCAGTTGCTCGTATTCGTCAGTGGTAATGGCAAAACGGTCATTCATTTGCACTTTCTGGTCGGGTAACGTCACCAGTTGATCGGCAGTCGTTGGCTGATTGAAGACCTGTTCGTAAATGGCGAGGTAGAGCTTAGCCTGCTTAGCCTTTTCACGGAAGGTAAATTTCTGATGGCGTACGGTTGCCGCCGCAATGCCCATCTGTTCGGCAATGGCCGCATCTTTCTGGCCTTGAGCAAACGCCAGCAATAGGTCTCGTTGCTTGGTCGTTAACGTATTGTATTTGTTGTCGGTTTGAATCAGGTCAGCTACGGCATGGGGGTGTTCGGTCGCGAGATGCCGCCGAATCATGGTTGCCGCCGGATAAAATTTGTCGTCTTCCGGGAAGACTTGGTCCTTGGCAAACGTTGCCCCACAAGCATTGCAAACGTATGCTGCAGCCGTTTCATGCCATCCCTGTTCAATTTCAGTCAGTGTCAGATCAACTAGGTTCATGCCTCATCCCTCCAATGGCATCTACTTTACAAATGTTTACAGAATATGTCAACAACTAATTTAATCTATTTATTCGACTTGAGTAAATCCAACCGCGATCTACGGCTTTTTCCAGCTTTCAATTCATCATGTTATGTTTATAGAAATGATAAACAAAAATGCTAGAACTTCCAGAATCACACCAATTACCGCTCAGCATCAGCCTTAACACGCGAGCTTATCCCGCCCGCTCACAACATTTCTGATGAGTTAGTTGAGTTTTTAGGGCGCGTTTGCTAGCATTAACACGTACAGGAGGTGTCAGCCGTGGCTTCAGCAGTCGCACAATTCATGACTTACCTGAGTGGTGAGCGTCAGTATTCACCCGAAACCGTGAAGGCCTACCAGGAAGACTTAGCTGAGTTCAGTCACTTCCTACAGGACAACGGTGGTGAGAAGCCCTGGACGCAGATCGACCAACTTGACGTGGAGGTCTACCTCAGCGACTTGTATGATCATCACTACGCGCGGACAACGATTGCCCGCAAGCTCTCAACGCTGCGGTCGTTCTACAACTTCCTGATGAGCAATGGCCTGGCCAAAGACGATCCGTTCGCCTACGTTCAGCTCAAGCACCATCAGAGTCATTTGCCCCGCTTCTTCTACGAACGAGAAATGACGGCGCTGTTCACGGCCGCCGCAGGCAACCCTAATCAGCAATTGGCAACGCGGGATTCCGCCGTGCTGGAGATTCTCTATGGTACCGGGATTCGGGTCAGCGAGTGTGTCAATCTGACCCAACGCGATGTGGATTTTGATAATCGCATCATGCTGGTTCATGGGAAGGGCAACAAGGAACGCTATGTGCCATTTGGCCACTACGCTAGTGACGCCCTGGAAACGTATTTCACGGCGGCGCGGACGCCCTTGATGACCAAGTATCATCAGCAACATGACTACGTCTTTATCAATGCCCATGGGGGTCAGCTGACCACGGCGGGCGTGACGTATCTGCTCAATCAGATCATCAAGCGCAGTAGTCTGACCAGTGAGATTCATCCCCACATGCTGCGGCATACGTTTGCCACACACCTACTCAACAACGGCGCAGACTTGCGTTCAGTTCAGGAGCTACTGGGTCACAGCAGTCTCTCGACCACGCAGATCTACACGCACGTGACGCGAGAACACCTCCAACGGGATTATCGTCAATTCTTTCCCCGTGCAACTGAAGACAAGGACCAACCGAAGCAATCATAAGGAGACTACTAACTATGCCAGTAAAATTTGAAGCAACAACCATCTGTGCCGTCCGTCATAATGGCCACAACGCCATGGCGGGTGACGGCCAAGTCACGATGGGTGAAAAAGTCATCATGAAGGGGACCGCTCACAAGATTCGTCGGATCTACAATAACCAAGTCGTTGTTGGATTCGCCGGTAGTGTCGCCGATGCCTTTAACCTAGAAGAAAAATTCGAAGGCCAACTCAACGAATACAGTGGTAACCTGCAACGGGCTGCCGTTGAACTCGCTAAGCAGTGGCGTTCCGACCAAGCTTTGCAAAAATTGGAAGCCTTACTGATCGTCATGGACAAGGACGAAATGCTCCTGGTTTCTGGGTCCGGTGAAGTCATTGCCCCCGATGACGACATCTTAGCCATCGGTTCTGGTGGGAACTTTGCCTTAGCCGCAGCGACGGCTTTACACCACCACGCCAAGGAAATGAGTGCCAAGGAAATTGCCGAAAGCGCCATTCACATTGCCGGTGGTATCGATATCTTTACGAACGAAAACGTTATTTCTGAAGAACTTTAAATCTGGAGGATTGAGAATAGTGGACGCAATTAATAAAACACCTAAAGAGATCGTCGGCTTACTTGACCAATACGTCATCGGTCAGGACGAAGCTAAAAAGGCGATCGCCATTGCCTTACGGAACCGTTACCGCCGCATGCAACTCGACGCCGCCATGCAAGAAGAAATTTCACCTAAGAACATGTTGATGATCGGACCGACCGGGGTCGGGAAAACTGAAATTGCCCGCCGGTTAGCCAAGATCGTTCACGCACCATTCACCAAGGTTGAAGCCAGCAAGTTTACCGAGGTTGGTTACGTCGGCCGTGACGTGGAATCCATGGTTCGTGACTTGGTTGAAGTCTCCGTTGCTATGGAAAAGCAGGACCAATTCAAGAACGTCCGCGCCGATGCCACACAGGCTGCCAACAAGCGGTTAGTTAAGTTGTTGGCTCCAGCTAAGAAGAAGGAAAACAAGAACAATAACGACTTTTCAAACATGATGAACATGTTCTCCCAGATGCAAAACGGCCAAATGCCAACGGCACCTAGCGAACAAGAAGAAGTTACCGATGAGATTCGCAACGAACGCCTGTCCTTAACGGAACAACTTAATAAAGGCTTACTCGAAAATCATATGGTTGAGTTGGAAATGGACGATCCCCAACAAGCTAGCGCCACTGATAACAACATGCTGGGCCAAATGGGAATCGATTTAAACGACACCTTGGGTTCCATCATGCCTAAGAAGCGGATCAAACGGACAGTTACGGTCGCCGAAGCTCGCGAAATCTTGGTCAGTGAAGAATCAGAAAAACTGGTCAACAACGCCGACATCAATCATGACGCCATCAAGCGCGCTGAAAACACCGGGATCATCTTCCTCGATGAAATTGACAAGATCACCAAGGGGAGTGGCCAGAACAGTGGTGACGTCTCCCGTGAAGGGGTTCAACGCGACATCCTGCCAATCGTTGAAGGGACGCAAGTTAAGACGAAGTATGGGACCATCGATACTGATCACATTCTCTTCATCGCGGCTGGGGCCTTTGCGGAATCCAAGCCAAGCGATTTGATTGCTGAACTACAAGGTCGTTTCCCAATTCGGGTGGAATTAAACGACCTCAGCAAAAAAGACTTTGTTCGGATCTTGACCGAACCAAACAACGCCTTAATCAAGCAATACATTGCTTTGATTGGAACCGACAACGTCAAGGTGACCTTCACCATGGAAGCCATTGAACGCATTGCCGAATTGGCCTTTGAACTGAACCACGAGAACCAAAACATTGGGGCTCGGCGGTTACAGACAGTTCTGGAAAAACTCCTGGAGGATCTGCTTTACGAAGGACCTGACATGGGGACCGGCGACGTCACAATTACCGAAAGTTACGTTAACGATAAGATCGGTGATATCGTTCAGAACAAGGATTTATCACGGTACATCCTATAAACGTATACGGGGCCAGGACGGTTGTCTTGGCTCTTTTACGTTGCGTAAGGTATGATAAGAGATAACAGATAACTGTGGGAGGAATTGCGATGATCACGTTGAAGAATGACTATCTGACGGTGAAAATCAATCCGTTAGGTGCCGAGTTAACCAGTGTCAAAGACAATGAAAGCGGCTTGGAATACATGTGGCAAGCCGATAAAGCTTATTGGGGCCGCCATGCGCCGATTCTCTTTCCCATCGTCGGCCGGTTACAGGATAACCAGTACCGGTTAAACGGGGAAACGTACCACATGACGCAGCACGGTTTCGCACGTGACCGTGAATTCACGATCATTGATCAGACCGACACTCAGGTCAGTCTGGAATTAACGGCCGATGATGAAACCAAGGCGCTGTATCCGCAAGACTTCATCCTGACGCTGTCCTATGAACTGGTCGATCACCAGCTCAAGGTCAACGCGACGGTGACGAATCCTACCGATGAGGCCATGGTCTTCTCGTTCGGCGCGCATCCTGGGTTCAACGTGCCATTTGGTGGCGCATTAGCCGACTTTACTGACTATAACGTGACCGTTTCACCCAAGCAGACCTATCAACGCGTGCCACTAGTCGGGCCGTACAGCGATACGAAGCATTCTGTGCCGCTAGACCTGCACCAGCCGTTGTCGTTAAAGCACGACTTGTTCGACCATGACGCCCAGGTGCTGACGCTCGACAACCACGAGACGACGGTTATGCTCAGCACGCCCTCAGACGACCACGGTATCGCCTTAACGGTCGCCGCCCCGTATCTGGGCATCTGGTCACCTTATCCCAAGCAAGCACCGTTCGTGTGCTTAGAACCATGGTGGGGCCTAGCAGACGACGTTCAAGCCACGGGTGACTTGGAGACAAAGGTTGCCATTCAGAAGCTGGCTGGTAAGGATTCCTTTAAGGCGAGTTATCAGATCACTTACTTCTAGGCAGCTGAAAACAACCGACTACGAACACCCGGGGTTTCACACGGTTGACAGCTGTAAGATAGTCTTCGGTATCGCGATCGCATGGTCAGCAACAGAACTAACCGATACTTCCGACGATGGTTCGGTTAAAGCTATAGTTAAACGTTATTTTAGCCGGAGGCAGCCAGCCGTGGCGGCGTTGCAAGGCCGCTCCTTGGCTGTAGGCGTTCCCCCACAGCAGGCGGAATTGCTGTCTGCCGCAGGCGATAATGTTTAGCCACAGCTTTCAAACCATAAGAAAAGGGCTCCCAGCGACAATTGTCGTTGAGAGCCTTCGGTATCCTATTTAGCGTGGCGCTTCTGGTAGCCATGACCAAATGGCACCAGTGACTCTGTCCCATTTTTGATCCGACTAATATTGGTCCGGTGACGGTAGAAGACGAACACCGTCAGAATAAAGGCGATGCCTGTCAGATACCAATCATGAAACCCTAACGAGATCAGGGTGATCAACGAAAAGGCAATCATGCTGGCGAGACTGACCATACTGGTCCAATAGATCAGGCTGACCCATAGTCCGGCCGCAATCACAAACATTAACGGGTTGTATGCCAGTAGCATCCCCGCTGAAGTGGCCACCGCCTTACCACCCTTGAAGTGGTCAAAGACGGATACAGTGTGGCCAAGAACCGCAAACAGCCCGAATAAGAGGGGCGTCGCGGTGCCAAAGATCGTGGTCACGTGTCCCCAAGTGGGAAGCAGTGTGGCCACCGTGCCTTTCGCAATATCAAGGACCATCACAACCGTCCCGGCATACGGTCCGAGGACCCGGTAAGTGTTGGTCGTCCCAATATTACCGGAACCGGATTGACGAATGTCGGTGTGGAAGAAGGTCTTACCCACCCAGACACCATTTGGAATGGCCCCCAGGAGGTAGGCCACAATGAGTAACCCAATTAATTTCACGCGTAATTCCTCCGCTCTTTCTCCCGACGACCGTCCTCACTGAGGTATAGCGGCCGTCACTAATAAGCTGCTCTATATTTTAGCATGTTTTACGCATTACGCCAATTATATCAGGAAACTAGCCAGCTTTTAGTTTCCTGTGGTATGATAATGTGGTTACTGAAAACCCACCTCATGCGATTTGTACGATTTATTTGAACATACGTTCGTATTAGGGTAAACTAAAGGGTATCGTAAAAGCAATTTTAAATCTAGTAAAAGTAAAGGGGATTTACGCATGGCGAAAGCAAAACCTAAATATGACGATTCCTCCATCCAAGTCTTGGAGGGATTGGAAGCTGTCCGTAAACGTCCTGGGATGTATATCGGCTCCACTGACGGCCGGGGGCTTCACCACCTGGTCTACGAAATTGTCGATAACGCCGTTGATGAAGCTCTGGCCGGATACGGTAAGGAAATCAACGTTACCATCCACCAGGACAATAGCATTACCGTCGTCGATCATGGTCGGGGTATGCCCGTGGGCATGCACGCGTCCGGTATTCCGACACCTGAAGTTATTTTAACGGTGCTCCATGCCGGGGGTAAATTTGGCCAAGGCGGCTACAAGACCTCTGGTGGGCTCCACGGGGTGGGGGCTTCCGTGGTCAACGCGCTCTCCAGCTCATTGACCGTAACCATCGTACGTGATGGTGTTCGGTACCAGGAAAAATTTGCCAAGGGGGGGCATCCCCAAGGCACCCTAGAAAAGAAGGGTAATACGCGGGCCCATAACGGGACCACGCTAACCTTTAAGCCGGATAGTGAGATCTTCACGACGACCGTCTATAACTTTAATACGCTCGCAGAACGGCTCCGTGAATCGGCCTTCCTGCTCAAGGGCGTCAAGATTACACTGACCGATGAACGTGAAGGCCAAGAAAAGGCCGAAGAGTACCACTTCGAAGATGGGATCAAAGAGTTCGTTAGCTACCTTAACGAAGACAAGGATACCCTCGGGGACGTGATGTACTTTGATGGCAAGAAGGACGGTATCGAGGTCGAAGTCGCTGCCCAATACAACGACGGCTACACCGAAAACCTCCTGTCCTTCGTCAACAACGTGCGGACCAAAGATGGGGGCACCCATGAAGTGGGTATGCGTAGTGGGTGGACTAAGGCCTTCAACGAATACGCACGGAAGGTCGGTCTTCTCAAGGATCGCGATAAGAACCTAGAAGGAACTGATGTCCGTGAAGGGCTGTCTGCCGTGATTTCACTACGAATTCCCGAAAATCTGTTGCAATTCGAAGGACAGACCAAGGAAAAGCTGGGAACGCCGGAAGCTCGGGCCACTGTTGATAGCATTATTAGTGAACAACTGGGCTATTATCTGATGGAAAACGGAGACTTCGGAAAGATGTTGATCCGTAAGTCAACGCAAGCTCGTCAAGCACGAGAAGCTGCCCGGAAGGCCCGTGATGAAAGCCGGAACGGTAAGCGGCACAAGAAGCATGAACGCCTGCTTTCCGGTAAGCTAACGCCTGCACAATCCAAAAATTCTGCCAAGAACGAATTATTCTTAGTCGAAGGGGATTCTGCCGGGGGTTCCGCTAAGCAAGGCCGTAACCGGAAGTTCCAAGCTATCCTGCCATTACGGGGGAAAGTGCTGAACACTGAAAAGGCTAAGCTACCTGACATTATGAAAAACGAAGAAATCAGCACCATGATCTACACGATTGGTGCTGGCGTTGGGGCTGAATTTAATATTGCGGACGCCAACTACGATAAAATTATCATCATGACCGATGCCGATGACGATGGGGCGCACATTCAGATTCTGTTGTTAACCTTCTTCTATAAGTACATGCGGCCGATGATCGATGCTGGCCGGGTCTACATTGCCCTGCCACCACTGTATCGCATTAAGACGACCGGCAAGAAGTCGACCATCGAGTACGCCTGGACAAATGATGAACTCGATCAAAAGACCAAGCTCATCAAGAACCACGGCTACAACCTGCAACGATTCAAGGGGTTAGGTGAAATGGACGCCGAACAGCTGTGGGATACCACCATGGATCCTGACAATCGGACGCTGATCCGCGTTCAGATTGATGACGCCGCTTTGGCCGAACGCCGGGTCACCACGTTGATGGGTGACAAGGTTGAACCTCGCCGGAAATGGATCGAAAATAACGTCCAATTTACGTTAGAGGACGACAATACTAGTCTGCTAGAATCCGCAGAACCAACGGATCCAGCGGATAACTAACCGGTGAAAGGAGCACATAATTCGTGAGTGAAGGACAAAAAATTCAGGAACTAACTTTGGAAGAAGTTATGGGCGATCGGTTTGGCCGGTACTCTAAATCCATCATCCAGGAACGGGCACTACCTGATATTCGAGACGGTTTGAAACCCGTTCAACGGCGAATCCTGTTTGCCATGAATAAAGATGGTAATACCTACGATAAGGGCTTCCGGAAGTCTGCCAAGTCGGTCGGAAACGTCATGGGTAATTTTCACCCCCATGGTGATAGCTCAATTTACGAAGCGTTAACGCGGATGAGTCAGGACTGGAAGGTCCGTGAACCCCTCGTAGAAATGCATGGGAACAACGGGTCAATGGACGGTGATCCAGCCGCTGCCATGCGGTATACCGAAGCACGACTGAGCAAGCTAGCCGGTGAAATGTTACGGGACATCGACAAGGATACGGTTGAAATGGTCCTCAACTTCGATGATACCGAATACGAGCCAACGGTCTTACCGGCTCGTTTCCCCAACTTACTGGTCAACGGATCGACCGGGATTTCGGCTGGTTATGCCACGGAGATTCCGCCGCACAACTTGGGCGAAGTCGTGGATGCCTTGGTCTACCTGTTAAGTCACCCTAAGGCGACGTTGGAAGAACTCATGTCGTTTGTTAAGGGACCAGACTTTCCCACCGGAGGAATCATTCAAGGTAAAGACGGCATCGTCAAGGCCTACGAGACCGGCCGCGGTCGGGTCGTTGTCCGCTCCAAGACGTCAATCGAACCTTTACGTGGGAGTAAGAGTCAGATTATTGTGACTGAAATTCCTTACGAAGTGAACAAGGCCCAGCTGGTCAAAAAGATCGATGAAATTCGTCTCAACAAAAAGGTCGAAGGCCTCGCTGAAGTCCGAGACGAAACCGACCGGGACGGGTTACGGATTGCCATTGAACTGAAGCGTGATGCTGATGCGCAAGGGGTTCTAAACTACTTATTTAAAAATACAGAATTACAAATCACCTACAACTTCAACATGGTCGCAATTAATCACATGCGACCAGAGCACGTGGGTCTCAAGATGATTCTGACAGCTTACCTGGAACACCAGCGCGACGTCATTACGAAGCGTACCAAATACGAGCTACAGAAAGCCTTGGACCGGCAACACATCGTTACCGGGCTGATTAAAGCGCTGTCCATCCTGGATCAAGTCATTGCGACCATCCGGGCCAGCAAGGACCGGCGTGATGCGCGAGACAATCTGGTCAGTGCCTATGATTTCTCTGAAAAGCAAGCGGACGCCATCGTGGCTCTGCAACTGTACCGGTTGACCAACACCGATGTGACCCAGCTTCAGGCTGAGTCGGATAAATTATCCGCAGCTATCGAACAGGATCACAAGATCTTGGCTGAGCCTAAGACCCTTAACGCGGTTCTGCGTAAAGAGTTGAAGGATGTTGCCAAGAACTATCGGAACCCCCGGCGGACCGAGATTCAGGATAAGATCGAAGACCTGAAGATCAAGACAACGGTGACGGTCGCTGATGAGGATGTCGTTGTTTTAGTCAGCCACGACGGTTACCTAAAGCGCTCCGGTGTTCGGTCTTACACAGCTTCGGACCCCGAGGATAACGGGTTGAAGGACGAAGATTATCCAATCTTCATGGAAAAGCTCAGCACGTTAGACCACCTGATGATGTTTACCAGCAAAGGGAATCTGATTTACCGACCCGTTCACGAGATCAGCGATGTGAAGTGGAAGGAAACTGGTGAACACATTTCACAAACCATCGGCTTAGCCAGCGATGAAGAAATTGTCGCTACCTTCGCCTTTAAGACACTGAAGGAGCCGGGACGTTTCTTAATTGCGACAAGCGATGGTTACGTTAAACAGACGGCCTTCAGTGACCTGACACCTGGTCGAACCTACAAGAGTCGTGCTGCAGTTTACGAGAAACTCAAGCACGATGATGCCCGAGTTGTCCAGGTGAAGTACCTGACGGAACCCGTTGACAAGGGAATCCTGCTGATTTCCAAGAATGGATACGCACTCCGTTATGCCGTCGATGAAGTTTCCATCAATGGTGCTCGGACCACGGGGGTTCGTGCCATGGATCTTCGTGATGATGACGAGGTCGTTAACCTGGCCTTAGTTGCCGATAACGATACGATTGCGTTGATTACCCAACGTGGGGGCTTCAAGCGCCTCGCGATGAAAGAAATCTCCGTGACGAGTCGCGCTCGTCGTGGGGTCATCGTGCTTCGCGAATTGAAGCGCGATCCACACCGGGTCGTCGACTTCATGACGATTCCAGCAGGTAATCCGCCCCTGGAAATCATGACCAGCCGCGAACGGACGCACGATGTCTTACCAATGGAACATCCACTGAGTGGCCGCTATTCGAATGGGTCATTCGTGGTCGATACCGACGTGGAAGGTACTCCCGTCTCGCTCCGTGTTAAACCAGCCGAATTGGTGCTGGATTAACCACAAGTTTCATGGACGATTCGCGAAACCAAGGCCATCACACTTTGATGGTATTTAAGTGGCCTCAAGCGGCTGTGAGGGGATTTGCAAGCTGTAATCGTTGCGCTTTCATCCAAAACAGCCTATTATAGAGATTAATAGTTACTATTAGGCTGACGTAGTTGTCGGCTAGACGGTTCGTCACGCCAGTCATAAGGAGTAAACGCGGATGAAGACGAAACAAGAAAGCATCTTTTCTTCTAAAACCCTGACGTATTTTCTGCAACTCGCAGAAACCATGAATTATACGCAGGCTGCTCAAATATTGGGGATTACCCAACCAGCTTTGACCCAACAGATTAAGAAGTTAGAACGAACGGTGGGGGCACCGCTATTCTATTCAGTCGGGAAAAAGCTCCGGTTGTCAGACGCCGGCTACACGATGTTGGATGCCACGCATAAGATTTATGCCATCCTGAACCAGGCCACGGATGAGATTCAGCAATCCACCAGTGCCACTCAGGGGGAAATCAACATTGGTCTCTTGGCTTCGGTCGAGGACGCTGTCTTTGAAGATTTTGCCATTCTGTCTTACCAAAACAATCCCGAACTTAAGATTTCCTTCCACATGTTAACTCGGAAAGAAATTTGGGAGCGGTTGGAAAATAACAAGATTGACTTGGCGATCATGTACTTGCCCGATGACTCCATTAAGAATTGGAAGCCATACGAGTCCAAGAAGATTATTTCGGATGACCTGTTGTTTATCCATCACGACGAACAATTGGCCAAGAAACACCGGATCAAGTTCAAGGACACCACGGCTAACGTCTGGGCAATGTATCCGGATGGCTACTATCTGAATCAGACGATTCACGAAGCCTACAAGAATCAATTGGCTGATTTCCCTAAGGGGGTCGCCAACTTCACGACGCCAACGCAACTGCTGCATTTCTCAATGCAGACTGGCGCGTCGACGGCGTTGCCTAACTCGTTTATGGTTGGTCAGGATGACCTGCCAGAGACCTGGACGGCACACTTCGATCCTAATATTCGCTTTGATTTGGCCTTTGTTTTTCGCAAGGGCAAAGCGGAGATTCCACGGATCAGCCACTTTCTCGCGCAGTTTGACCGGTACTTGCATGCCGACGATTACATTTCGCGCCTCAAACAATTGCGTAACAAGTAAATTTAAACAAAAAATTTATTGATTAAGGGAGTTTTTTACCAATGAGTAAAGCATTAATTTTCGGTCACCAAAATCCTGATACGGACGCCATTGTGGCTGCCAAGGCTTTTGCCTACTACCAAACGCAGCGCGGTTACGACGTTGAAGCCGTTGCCTTGGGCGAACCTAACATGGAAACCAACTACGTGTTGAACCACTTTGACGAACCAGCACCACGGGTCGTTAAAACGGTTTCAAACGAAGTTGACCAAGTAATGTTGGTGGACCACAACGAAGCCCAACAAAGTGTGAGTGATTTAGACAAGGTTCAAGTCACCTTCGTCGTTGACCATCACCGGATTGCTAACTTCCACACGGACGCTCCCTTGTACTACCGGGCAGAACCAGTGGGTTGTGTCAGCACCATCTTGACTGAAATGTTCGACGAATCTAAGATTGAAATTCCAGCTAAGTTGGCCGGATTGATGCTTTCTGCAATCATCTCCGACACGCTGTTATTACAATCCCCAACGACGACGGACAAGGACCGCGAAGCCGTTCGTGCCTTGGCTGAAATTGCTGACATCGACGTTCAAAGCTACGGTATTGCGATGTTAAAGGCTGGAACTAACTTGGCCGCTAAGAGCGATAAGGAATTGATCGATGGCGATGCCAAGTCCTTCGAAATGAACGGTCACAACGTTCGAATCGGTCAAATCAACACGGTTGACTTAGACGACGTTATCTCCCGTCAAGCTGGCTTGGAAAAGGAAATGAACGCTGAAATTGCTGCTGATGGCTATGACCTATTCATTACCTTGGCAACCAACGTCTTGAACAGCGATTCCGAACTCATCGTTGCCGGTGAACCTAAGGACGTCGTTGAAAAAGCCTTCAATGCTAAACTCGAAAACAACCGTGCCAGCTTACCTGGTGTGGTTTCTCGGAAGAAGCAAGTTGTGCCACCATTGACCGATGCCTTTAACGCTTAATTCGGTGAATTTACAATAAATTGGAACGCTCCGCGAAGAAATTTAATCTTCGCGGAGCGTTTTTGTCGCAACTCTTTGGCAACCCGCATATAATACGGGCCGATGGTAGCCGTCAGGCATATTCCCTGTAAGAGAGAGGGAATTTTGCATGACAAGAAGTGCTTGGTATCGAAAAATCGTGATGGTTGTAGTTACGATTGGTCTTTTTGTCAGCCAAATCGGTGGTGCTGTGGCGTTGTCAGCATCCACAACACCGTTTGGACCTGAAAGGTTTGTCACGAATCATGCGACCTACGCAATTACTACCAAATCGGCTTACTATCAACGGATTTGGCGTTCGGCCATTCGGGCGTGGAACAAGACCGGAGCCTTTACGTTCAAGCTCGCGTCAGCCAAGGCAGCTCAGATTAAGCTGACGACAGCAACGCCCAGTGAATCGCAGCAGTTAGGAAGAGACGTTGGGTTAACGGAGTTTTGGGCCCGGCATAATTATCTGTTTAAGATCAATTCTGAGTTAAACCCAGAACTGTTACACAACTACGGTTATTCCCGATCGGATGACACCCACGTTGCCGAACACGAGCTGGGACACGCTATGGGGCTCGCTCACAACCCATCAAAGCACAGCGTGATGTACTACGAGAATCGGTCGGTCGGTATTCAACAAGTTGATATCAATGGCGTCAAGGAACGTTACCAAACACCGGCTGGGCAGGCAAGTTAGCCAATACAAAGCAGAATAGAAGATAAGCGTCGGCTCATTGTTGAGTCGGCGCTTTTTAGATTGGCCGCTAAATAGCTAAACGGGTGAGGCAGCAATTCAGGTGAAGAGACAGGTTACCTAATCATGCATTCATCATGACCCACATTGATCATACTTAGGCAAATTAATTGCCTTTTAGCCAAAGAGTCGTAAACTGGAAATAAGTAAATAGTTGTGCACAATTGATTGGAGGAATCTCAATGAAACAGGAAGACTCTCAGGCAGATTTAAAGGCGCGCTTGACGACCGAAGAATATGCGGTTACCCAGAACGCCGCAACGGAACCCGCGTTCACCGGCAAATACGATGCTTTCTATGAACCTGGCATTTATGTGGACGTTGTCAGTGGTCAGCCTTTGTTCAGTTCGACCGACAAGTACGATGCAGGTTGCGGCTGGCCCTCATTTACCAAGCCAATCGATACCGAAAACGTTAAGGAAAATACCGATCATTCGTTTGGGATGGTGCGGCAGGAAGTTCGCAGTAGTGATGCCCAGTCCCATCTCGGCCACGTCTTCAACGATGGACCACAGGAAGCGGGGGGCTTGCGCTACTGTATTAACTCGGCAGCCCTCAAGTTTATCCCGGCCGATCAACTCGAAAAGAATGGCTACCACGACTTTCAACAACTATTCCCAGATCAAAAATAAGGAGGCACGCTCATGGCACAAACAGATACAGCAATTTTTGCAGGCGGTTGCTTCTGGTGCATGGTTCAACCATTCGACACCCAACCAGGCATTCAGTCGGTCGTCTCCGGTTACACCGGCGGCCATACCGTGAATCCCACGTACGCCGAGGTTGCCAGCCATACCACTGGTCACACAGAAGCTGTAAAAATTACGTTTGACCCAACTGTGATCAGCTACGCGGAGCTAGTCGACATCTACTGGCGGCAAACGGACCCAACCGATGCCAGTGGCCAGTTTCAGGACCGCGGCGACAGTTATCGACCCGTTATCTTCATCAATAGTCCCACACAGCGCCAGGCAGCGACAGCATCTAAGGAAAAACTCGCAGCCAGCGGTCAATTTGACGAGCCAATCGTGACCAGTATCGAAGATGCCCAACCATTTTATCCCGCTGAAGACGAGCATCAAGATTTCTACCGCAAGAATCCATTTCGCTACCAGATTGAAGAAATGGGCGGCCGTCAGGCGTTTATCGCGAAAAATTGGCAAGACTAACTGTCCGGTTATGCGTTACAATTAGTTTAAGGACGGTGATTAGCATATGGGTTACGTTTTGAAGCTACGCGAATTGATTGGGCCACGACCGTTAATTGTGGTCGGTGCCGCAGCGGTCGTGCTCAGGCAGCAGCAACTCTTACTGGTCAAACGCACGGATAATTTACTTTGGGGCTTACCAGCAGGTTCTAAGGAACTAGCCGAAGATTTGCAAACAACGGCGATTCGCGAGTTACGTGAAGAAACTGGTTTGCTAGGTCGGCAGCCCAAACTTTTGACAGTCGTCAGTGGTACCGGCATGCAATACACGTATCCCAACGGTGATCAGATTGATTCAGTCACGACAGTTTATCAACTGTCGGCAACTGGTGAGCTGCGAGCAGATCAAGACGAGACCAGCGCAGCCAAGTTTTTCCCATTAGCAAAGTTACCAGCAACGTTAACGCCAATTACAAAACGCATTTTAAATGACTTACGAAGCACACAAAAATTATAGATCAGAAGTAAAGGTGAAATCCAGGAAAGTTGGAGAGAGCCTTTATTTTTAGCTTTTAGGTCTACTTTCGATAATATATATTATGTAAAGTAGAATAGATTATCGATTTAGCCACGAGAAACGGCCGTGCCCCTTCCTTTGGATACGTTGTTATTTTTTTGCAACACTACTTATGGACTACTTGCTTTACTAATTAAAGATGTTAGCCAGCTTTTACTGACGACACATGCGCGTCCACCAATTACGCTGCTCAGCAAATTCTTCGAGTAACGGCTAATCAAACTATCCCGCAAACTTACCGACCACAATCATCCGTCTGCAACCAAACCATTTTAATTCCTGTTAAGTGTTGTCGTCACAACTGCATAAACCTATTCACTGGTTAAGACCAGCTCAAACTGACAATTTACAGGCGGATTCTCCGTTAGTTTCGTGGTCAGGTCTCCATCTAAAGTCTGAACGTGTGCTTAGAATCAACGTTCAAAATCACGTGATGTCGGTAAATTCCGATAACACTTGGCATGGCGTCAATGCTGTTGGTTCCTAAGCTAAAAATCCAGATAAACACGATTTACCATTCGGCAATCAGACTGTAATTACTGTCTGACTCGGTGATGGCAGTTACGGATCTAATTAGCCAGCTAGATGATTTTAAAAGGTCTAACGGATACCATGCAGCAAGTATTAACGTGAACCTCAGCTTTTTCTCCTGACTAACTTATAATTAGGCACATGTGACGACCTTGATGGGCCTAAAACGTTGTTACCACAGTGATTGAGCTTACGATGATTGCTGAATTCATACGATATGTTTAGCATATAATTACTAACTTAAGCGTTCAACAAACGCTGACATATCAGTGTTTAACGGCTCTTTGTAAGCTTTGGAAGTACTTATAAAGTAATATACGCATCAACGTAAGCTATAGCTCAAATACTGCTCAGAAAGCCTATAATAACAGGCCTCACAAGCATTTCTAATCCGAACATGCTAACCAGCTCTCAGGTCATGCCGGTACCGTTCAAGCTACTACTTTCATTAAAACAAATATTTTAAAGATAGTAGTAACTAGAATTAAGGCGGGGGGGACTTGCTAATTTGGTCAGTCACCGGTATCATATAAAATATGAGAACATACGTTTGGAGGCCACCTCTATGGAGAAGCAACATTACTTAAAATTAATTAACGAAGAATTGGCCACCGCGCCCTGGTACGTCCAGGAATACTATCAGGCCAAAGCGACCGTTCCCCTGTCCCCAGCCACCCTTTATCAGTATCTAACCGAGTACCGGCGCTTCTTCAACTGGCTGATCAGTGAAGGCTTAACGCCGGCCAGCCGCCCCGCTGACATCGATATTCAGGTTCTGGCTACTTTAAAGAAAGAAACCGTTGAGCTATACAAGTCCGCCCTGCTGAACCAAACCAAGCTCACAGGCGCCCCTGGCAGTCGCACTCATCCCACCATCAATCGCTCGTTAAACGCCCTCTCGTCGCTCTTCAAATACCTGACGGAAGATACCGAAGACGAGCATGGTGAGGCCTACTTCGACCGTAACGTGATGCACAAGATTGCCCTAGTCCGAACCAGTGAGACCTACGCGACCCGGGCAGCCAACTTGAAGACCAAGCTCATGCTGGGCAATACGGATCATGATTACCTGGCCTTTATCGACGAAAAATACGAAGGCCTGTTGTCACCGGCTAAGAAACGGTACTTTCACCGGGATAAACAGCGGGATTTAGCCATCAACGCCCTCCTGTTGGGCAGCGGTTTGCGGGTCTCAGAAGCCGCCAATGCTGACCTGCGCCATCTGAACCTGAAGACCGGCACAATAGGTGTAGTCCGCAAGGGTGGTCAACGGGATACAGTCCCCATCGCCCCGTGGACATTGCCCTACATTCAAGACTACGTCGAGCACCGAACGGCGATCTATCACGCCACCGGTAGTGACCGCGCCCTGTTTCTCAGTAGTTATCGCGGTCAAGCCTCGCGCATGCAAGCCAACTCCATGGAAAAAATGGTAGCCAAATACTCCTCGGCATTCAAGGTCCGCATCACGCCGCATAAGCTCCGCCACACGTTAGCCTCAAAACTCTACCTCGCCACCAAAAATGAACAACTCGTGGCCACCCAGTTGGGACAGAACTCAACCAGTGCGACTGGACTGTATACCCATATCATTGATGAGGAACAGCGGCATGGGCTGGAGAAAATGTAAAATGATTCAGCTGTAAGCGTAAACCAAGTGAAAACCCTACCGTTGCAATGACAAATAGCCTCGCACAAGCTAACAATCCTCAAACTGTAAGCTTATGCGAGGCTATTTATTGCGCATGAAACCAACTAATTCCCGCCTATCAGAGCTAGAACAGTTTAGAGAGAAGCAACCTTTATTCCCCAAAAATCAATGTCAAACTAGTAGACAGTTGTTGGAGCTCATCACGGGATGGCAAGTCATCTGCCTGCAAATAATAAGTTATCAGGCCTAACATGGTACTTCCAATCACAGCAGTTTCTAACTCTGACGCTGGGCGCTTAAGAAAGACGCGAAATTGCTCACTAAAAGTACGCTGAGCGCCGGTCAATAGCTGCATTTTCGTTTCCGGAATCGTCATCAAAGCATTGATTGGCCTGCGCCAATTCACCATTAATTCCTGAAGTTCCACCTCTAATTTCATCACTGCATGGCTTAACGGAATCTCTTGCTTCAGTAGCGTGACTCTCTTTTGTAGCGTTTCATCTAACCACAGCAGAATATTCTGCAAGATAACGTCAGTCAGGGCAAATTTGTCTTGGTAGTGGGCATAAAAAGTTTTTCGATTGATCATTGCACGGGTGGCTATATCCTTAACAGTGACGTTATCAAACCCTTTTTCAATTACCAGATCGATGAACGCTGAAGAAATTATTTTATCAGTTTTTTGAATTCTCAAATCGGTCATGGTGATTCCCCCTCTATTACCACTTTTTGTGTTTTTGTAACCCTACACCCCACAAACTTAGAATTTGTCCATTTAAAACACAGAGACACTCAACCTGACCATTCTTTTAAATGCAAAATACATTTATGCTACTCATAGATTCAAGAGGAGGTAATTAAAATGCTTAATGTATTCAAGCGGAAGAATATTTGGCTAGGCATGTTGGCAGCAATTATCATCATTGGACTATTCGCCTTCGCACAAGTCGGGGCAAGAAGTACCGTTAAGCTTCATCACCTTCCACTGGCTCTGGTCGTCAATGACCAGGGGAAGGATACCAAGAACGTTGTCAAGACTTTGCAAAATGAGAGTCACAGAAAGAATGCCGAAATCAAATGGGTAAAGGTTAAGCGTACCAGTAGCCTAACTAAAGGGTTTGCCGAGAGAAAATACTACGGTGCTGTCGTCATTAATTCCGGGTTTACCCAAGCCATTAATCAGCAGACCCGTTATTTAAAAGGCAAAGTTATCACTAAGAAACTAGATGTTCTAGCAGCCAAGACACCAGCGTTAACTGAAACGCAACCATTCCAACAACAAAAGGTAGTCGCAGGTTCTTTGACTAGCAAATTACCTGAACAAGCAAAAATTTCTCTGTATGTCAGTCAAGGAAGTAATGTGACCGCTGCAAACGTCTTAATGACGGCATTACCTGAGATGACCAATCGATTAAATCAGAAGATCACTAATCAGTATAACCGTATCGCTACTAAGTCCGGCTTAACTTTGACGTCACGGGAATGGTCAAGTCTTCAGACGCCAATAAACGCCACGATGACGAAGCGTAATTCCGTTTCAACCAAAGAGATCAGTGGGATGGCGCCATTCTTGATAACCATTTTTTGCTGGCTTGGAAGCCTCATTTTCAGCCTTCTAAATTGGCGCGACCACAGCAAAAATGAAATGAACCGCAGCGATGGCCGGCTATCCATCACCAGTGTTACAAGCCAATTGATCTCCGGAATAGCAATTGCAACGGTAATCGCTGTCTCCATTTACTTCTTCATCAAAGTTTGCTACTCGGTTCCCGTTCACGATCCACAGAACTTCCTCTTATTGATGGGATTCATTGCGTTTGTCTTCTATGCCTTGCAGTCAGCCGTTCTCGATTTACTGGGCCTAAAAGGGTGGCCTCTGCTGCTCGTCATTTGGATTGGGTCGATGGGTGTAATCACATTTATTCCACAAATGCTGAGTCCTTTTTACCACAACTACGTTTACGACATCACACCCATCCGCTTTGCCAACGACCTCATCACAAATCAAATGTATATTCGGGATGCTTCCATAACTGGATCATCCATGATGGCCCTGCTTTACCTTGGCCTAGCTTCAGTTGCCGTCATGTATGGATCAACGCTGATTAGAAGGGCAAAAAAGACTGCCTAGCCTCTGCAGCGATTACAGTTATTATGCTTCCCCTCTAATGAGAGTGACGAAAATAGCCAATTCGCCTTGGTGAACCCACCATCGGTCTACATCAGATTAGGCCGTGAGTGCCCACAAAATTCACCTTCCCACTATATAATTATTTTTAACCACCTTCAAACATTTGATTGCAAAGGGAGCTGCTTAGAGCAATCCTCATACAAACACTGAAGAATCTTCAGCTTCTCCGTTCCTAACAGTATGGTATCGTTAAAACTATTTAACCTAAAAATGGTCAGTCCATATTGAGGCCGACCATTTTGACATATCTTTCTATAGCAACACGACGACCTTACCAAGCCCATCACTAGTCGCCAGATACTCATGAGCGGCTCGCGTTTCAGCTAGCGTAAAGACGTGCTCTGGGGTCACCTCAACCTGGTGCTCTGCGATGAAATCGAATAAGGTCTGGATACGTTTGGCATCAACGCTACCCGAATAGAATCCCGTTAGGTAACGATTGTTGGGGATGTCCGTGATGGGATCAAAACCATCAAGCGTCCAGACGCCACCGAGCTCCCCGGTCGCGCTGACGATGCCCCATTCGGCCGTGTGCTGCAGGGAATCCCGCACGGCTGAGGGTCCCATCAAATCCACAACCTTGTCGAATTCACCCGCCTCTGCCGGTAAGACGTTGGCGTCGGGCGTGTGCAGGACCGTATCAATTCCCAGCTGCTTCAAAGCACCATCTTTACGCGTCGAGCGCGAGGTTCCCGTGACTGTCAGCTTCAAGCCGGATGCTTTCATTAATTTCAGCACCGCAACGCCCACGCCACTGGTGGCGGCGCGGATCAACACGCGGTCACCCGCCTGCAAGCGCAAACTCTGATAGATACCAAATGCCGTATAAAAGGTTTCGGGCACTGCCGCCAGTTGGGGCCAGTCCAGCTTAGTCGCAATTGGATAAACCTGACTGTTAGGCAGCAGAACATATTCGGCATAGCTGCCATCGAAGGCCCGACCCATTTCGCCCATTAAGGAAACCACGGTTTGGCCAAGGTGAAATTGATCCGGTGCGCTGGTTTCATCAACCGTGCCAACAACTTCAATCCCTAATATGCGGGGAAACTGCACGGAAGGTGACTTGCCCTCCCGCGTAAAAATTTCCGAATGATTGATGCCAAATCCCCGAACCTTAACCCGTGTCCAACCCGGTCGAACCGCGGGAGTTGGGACCTCCGTATATGCCAAAACTTCTGGCCCACCTGGCCGATTAACGACTACCGCATGCATGATGTGATCTTCCCTTCATTTTGCAAAAACTAAACTGATTCGTATTCATCATACCATTGATTAATCAGTCAGCTGGTAACTTGCCTCAACCAATTTTCCCAAGGTCTCTCTGGATGGCACCTGACTGATATCCAGGGTAATCCAGTGTTGCTTCGTGAAATGCTGTCCCGGCAGGATATAAGGCATCGTGTTAACCAGCTCATCAATCCTGCCAGGATCACACTTCAAATCAAGGTACAAGCTGCCCTTTTTCTCGTAGGCCAACCCAAATATTTTCTTGCTAGCCGCGTGTCGTAGCGCGTCAAAGACAATCCGATTGCGGCGGCCCGGGGCGTTAAACGGCTCATCAACACTAACTTTTTTGCCCGCGCTGCTGAATGCAATGAGGGCTTCTTTTGTCATTTCCATAGGTATGACTCTCCTTCACTAACGCAAATAATTTTAGTAGTTGGTTCTCGTAAGAATCAGGCGTAACCGAGATAAGATAACCTATTTACTTCCCAGTAAAAATTTAATCAATACCCGATTCACCTGCACATTGTCATGTAGTTTACTATGCTGGGCATTGGGACCGACAATTTTACGTTCCTGGTAAGACTTGGCACGGCCGGCAACCAGGTACCGTAAGGATTGAGACGATGCATTACTGACGGAACCATCCGAGTGCGAGCCGTCATCCTTGTCGCCGTAAATGTTAAGCACCGCCGTTTGCCGCGGGTAAGTCTGCCGGAGCGGTAACAGGGCACGATACTCGGGCTGCATGCTAGTTGGCTTGCCGTTGGGTTGGAGCTTCATCCGGTTGGGCTCATCATTCATACCCAGAATTCCGTTAAAATGACCGGCAATGTCGACTTGCTTCTGTAGCTTGGGCATTTTGGCTGAATTGCCCAACAAGCCATACATAATGGCCATATTCCCCATTGAATGACCAACCACGTCATACTTTTTGATGTGATACTGGTGTTGAAGCTTCACAACCGTTCCCCGGGCCCAGCGTCCCCACTGCTGCGGACTGCTATTCCGGCTGTCTTGAAAGTCGACTTCTACAACGGGGTGATAATCAGCTTCGTGGAAACGACCAGTCAACGTGACCTTGCCCTGTTTCGAAACGGTTGCCCGCATAATGGTCTTCGTTAGACCGGCGTTGACGAGCGCGTGCGCCATCTGTTCCTCAGCGTGGTAACTACTGCCCCAACCGTGAAAGAACAGCGTGGGTTCGTATTTACTAGCATTAGGTAAGTCCGACGCGGCTTGGTGCTTACTAACTCCGCAGGCTGACACCCCAACGAGCAGAACGCCGATTCCCAAGACTAACAGTAATCTTCTTCTCAACATAACATTTCTCCCCCCCATATTTGGCGCCTTGATTTGATAGAACCAGTATAGCCCTTCATGTGGACTCTAACGCAAGAGATCGCTAAAATAGCTTAATTATTTCAGCTTTCAAGTAATTAAGCGAAAATGGTGAGTTTAATATTCTCGGCATATTGACTTGATTCATCTATCAGACTACTGTTAAGGGAAACTTAACGAATGAAATTCACATTCGGGTAACGCTCTAAATAGTTCGGGGTATTTTTTCAGCAGCCCCTAAAAGAGCTGGTATCCTTCGAAATTGAGGGATGCCAGCTCTTTTGCGAGATTACCGGACGACAAAAAAGCTCACAATAAACGGTGAGCCCTGATTCATTAAGCTTTAAGCATTGTCACAAACCGGTGATTCCAAATACCCTCGTAGAAGGCAATGGTTTGTTCAGCCGTCATAAATTGATTATCTACAGTAGTCGTTAACCCTGGGGTCATTTGGAGATCGTAGCCAATTCCGTGGGCCACCTTGGTCGTCGTATCGACACAGTACTCAGTTTGCGCGCCACAAATCTCCAATGACTCAGCGGCAAAGCTCGTTAATACGCGTCGTAAATTAGTGTGATAAAAAGCATTCGCATGGTTCTTGGTAACTAAGGGGTCCGAATCGCGATGGTCCAATCCTGAAATTAACTCCCAGTCGTGGGTTCCTTGAACTAAATCTTCATCCGTGTGTTGGACAAAAACAATGGGCTTCTTGGCTTTACGGTACGCTGCAATCCGCGCGTTAATCCCCGCAAGTGCTTGGGGCATATTCGCAGCCGGCTTGTCACCGTAACAAACACCATTTTGAAGATCAATCGCTAATAAAACATCTGCCATGTGTTGCTGGTCTCCTTTAGAATCATTCAACTTAACTTTTATCACACGCCATTCAAGGCTTATCTGAAAGGGATGATTGCAATAACTAACATCACCCGCATTTGTTAAAATATGGTAAAAAGTAGAAGGAACACCTCTCAAATCACGTTTTGAACTTTCAACAAGTAATGGCGACATTGACTAGCCGTTTTAACGGTACTCCCACCAAAATTCTGCCAAGAACGTGACTTAACTCCTAATTGTTTAAATGTCCCATTTAAGAACACCTTGCGGATGGCATTGCCACAAAATAGTTTTAAATACCAAGTTGGTGAGGTCGATGTGGTTAAAACCTGCACACGCTTTAATTGCGACATGTTTCCCCGAATCCCCCGTTTACCCGCAAAGTAAAATAGATTGCGCTTAAATACCATATCAACGAACCCCTTCACAATCGCCGGGACATCATTCCACCAGACCGGGCAAATAAAAATGAGTCGTTCGCAATGTCGCAGTTGCGCTTCGTAGCTTTTAACCAGTGGATCCAATGTTTTCCCCTGACGGTATAAATTATATTCACTGGCCGTATATTGCCCATTAAACTGATCTGCGTATAGATCCAAGACATCAAAGGACACCCCCTCCTGAGTCAATCGGTCTGCCACAGCCAACAATATCGCATGATTTAAACTAGTCTCTTGTGGATGAGCGTACACAATTAAAGTATTCGTCATTAGAAAATCCTCCCCATCAGCTCTACTGTTTACTTATCATTTTTTACATAACAATTTTTTCTAAAGCAACGTGATAAACGCTGCTCTAGCTTTCTTCTTGACGCAAAATAATCAGACTGCTTTCTACACAAAAAGATTGTCAGTAACATCACACCCATAAACGGCATGGCAATCCGGTACGGCCGAATAAAGGCTTGCGTGAGTTATCGTCTTGTTTCTCGTCTAATTACCGCTACTTCCGTTGTCAAAAGCCGATTGTTGCCATCGACCTGTTTGGTTACCGCTTGACTTACTCGTTGCTAAACCATCCATTTAACCCTATGAGCTTTAGATTCCAATGTAGCAGACTATTCTTTTGCATCTTCGTGGAATTCACCTTCCCGATCAGTGTACATACCCGCAGTGGCGAACAGTAAAATAAAAATTGCTGCGACTAAAAATGTATCCGTATACGCCGTTGTTAGATTAGTGTTTTTGGAATTTCTAAGAATCGTTGTATAACTGATTACTCTTCGTTCTAGATCAATATCATAAAGACCCGTTTGGATTTGATTTAAGCCAGTCACAAGTTTATCACTCTTTTTCAGTCCAGCTAATAAGGCCATCTGGCCGTCTAATAATTGTTGCTGACCGACTAACAATGACTTGGTATTAGGAGAAAGCAATTCAATTTGAGACTTAAATTGTGATTCGGTTTGAACTGCAGGACTTAATCCAATTTTAGATACGGCAATTAGCATCGTTAGTAACTGTTCTTTCTTCATATTAGCCGGTGTTTCTGATTGCTGAGACAAAAGCTTTAAATCATTTTCATAAGTGCATAGCTGTTCTGCTCCATTCGAGTTGCTTTTTATTAATTCAAACAACAACTGATACTGCGTGTCTTGCGTATCAGCGATTGCCGTACTCATCTTTTTCTGACCTAAAATCAATTGTTCCATAGAATCCTGATATTGTTTACTGGCACGGCCATAAGAACATTTGATTGTCTGCGTGCCGTTATACACCTTCTTTAAATTACTATTTTGCGGTTGAACAATAGAATACCGTCTGTTTTGATTCTTTTTCAAATCCGCCTTTAGTGTCACTTGCCAGTTATTATCTGTCTCGGAATTCAGTGCATGATTCAAATCTGTTTTCATCGTTGTTGAAAATGGTTCTGGTATTGCCAAGCGTGCAATTTCATTATTAGAATCTTTTCTAATAGCGTCTTTAGCCAAGTTGGTTGTGTGCGTCATGGTTCCTACCAGTAGGGCAATGCCCAGACACGTACCTAATTGTCTGCTTGCATTAACAATTCCAGAGGCCATTCCCGCCTTATCTTGAGATACAAATTGAACAGCTGAAACAATGGATAAGCACCCTAACCCAAACCCCAATCCTAAAATAATCATCATAGAAACCATTGAGATCCAAGATGTAGACTGATTTAGCCGAGTGAGCATCAGTAAACTAATTCCCATCAAGACAATGCCAGAAGTAATAAGCGGCTTGTATCCTACCTTCTTTTGTAATTTGGTTCCTAAAGGCATTGCTATCATTACCGTAATGGACATAAACATAATAATGTAGGAAGCTTTTAGGGCTGTATATTCACGCACGGTTTCCAAATAAAAGTTAAAAATCAAGGACGAACAAATAATCGCGAAGCCACAGACAAAATAGACTAAACTTGAGGCAGTAAACGTGACTTCGAGTGTTTAAATAATTATGTGT
>NZ_AZCZ01000060.1 GCF_001434055.1 Levilactobacillus parabrevis ATCC 53295
ACTAACTTGTTCTTGCAATTTGCGTAAGACTATTGACATCGCCGATGGCCAATTAAGCGTAGTAACGTCACCGAACTGTTTCGTCTTTAAGGCGGCGCCAACAACAGCGCCCAGTGCGACCACTGCGACCAACAAGTCCGTCATCGTCCACTACGTTGATGACCAAGGTAACACCTTGAAACCAGATAAAACCTTAACGGGTTCACTTGGCGATGACTACAAGACGGAACCACTCAGCATCAGTGGCTACAAACTCGTGAAGACGACCGGCGATGAATCTGGTAAGTTTACCAGTTCCGATCAATCCGTCACCTACGCCTATCGTAAGGCTGCGGCCGACGTTGTCGTGAAGGACAGCGTGGTCTACGCCATCAAGAAAATTGGCCTCTACGGGTCCCCAACTTTCAGTAAACAAGCTCTCAAGCAGGCTTATGCCAAGAAATCCCGGATGAACCGACCAATGTTCAAGGTCATTGGCACCGCGACATCTAAAAATGGCGTTAAACGCTACAAGGTTAAGGACCTCAACGGTAAAGGAACGACCGGATACATCACTGCGAATAGCAATTTTATTGCGCCACTCTACTATGCCAAGAATCAAACGGATGTTACGGTGATTAGCCCAAGTGGTCTCAACGCCTATACTAAAAGTTCCCTGACTGGTAAAAAGACCCACTACAAGCAGGGCCAAGTTCTCAAAGTGAAGAAGATTGTCAGTCACAACCTGACGACCCGCTTCGCCCTCGCTAACGGGAAATACATTTCCGCCAACAAGAAGCTGGTCATCCCTGGCAAGCGTTCGATGCCTAAACGCGTCCAAGCCAAGACGGCGGTTAACCGATACAGTACGGTTAACCTGACGAAGAAGAACAAACATTTCGCTAAGAAGACCACCTTCACCGTTAAGGGTTGGGCCTACTCCAACACCAAAAATTTCCGCAAAGGTGACACCCTGCGATACAAAGTCGCCGGTGGCTACATCACCGCAAATGCCAATCTTGTCAAAAAGCTCAAATAATTTTAGTCTCTACTAATAATTTTCGGTGTCAAATCGTAAGGTCAAGACGTCAATGTCTTGACCTTTTATTTATAAGCTGACCCGGTCAAATTACCAGTCACGTTGATTTCCCGCAATGACTCAAAAATGGCGTCCAACCTGAATTGATTGGACGCCATCATGCTTATATTTTAGATTAAACAGGCAACGACGTAATCGAACAGCCAAGTCCCCTACTTCGTAAAGTGCTGTTGACCAGCGGACTTGTTCAAGCGGTTCATGTACGCCGCTCCTAAGCCCTCAGCCGCAAATCCTTGTGCCAAGATGCCCGTCACTGGCGACTCCAGGTCATAGTGGCGGAGCCCAGCAAACAGCAGGTGACTCGCACTATCCATATCAGCCCCCAGAGAGAAGGGTTCCGTATTGGCAGGCAGATCTTCACTAGCCAGTGTCCGGTCTAAGGCCATCACCCCAATCGTCCCATCCTGTTGGGCTGCCCAAGCCAATGCGGCTGGCCAGTCGGCTTCATCGTCCACGATGGTCACCTGAGCGTTCGGAGCATAGTGCTTGTACTTCATCCCCGGAGCCTTAGGAATCTCACCCTTGCCGACCTTGTGGTGGTTAGAACGTACCGTCCCGATGACGGCTTCGAGCTGTTCTTCGGTCACACCGCCCGGACGCAAGATCGTTGGAATCTCTGTCGACATATCGAGCACTGTCGACTCCACACCAACCTTGGTTGGTCCATCGTCCAAGATACCGGCAATCTTCCCGTTCAGGTCATGATAGACGTGTTTTGCCAGTGTTGGACTCGGCTTCCCAGATGTATTGGCAGACGGCCCCACCAACGGGACCCCCGCCGCTTTAATCAGGTCCAATGTGACTTGATTATCCGGATTACGAAAGGCAGCGGTCGTCAGGCCACCCGTAACGGCCTTGGACAACTTCCCTGGCTGCAACTCAAAAATCAACGTCAGTGGTCCGGGCCAGAACGTCTTGATCAACGCCTCGGCCTTGGCCGATAACGGTTGGGCATACTGCTTAACCGTGTCTTCACCGGTCACGTGAACGATCAGTGGATTATCGCTTGGTCGCCCCTTCGCCAGATAGACCTGTTTGACTGCGGCTTCATTAGTCGCGTCCGCCCCCAGACCGTAGACGGTCTCCGTGGGGAACGCAACCAATTCACCGGCCTGAATGGCAGCGGCCGCTTCATCAATTTGATTTGGTTGAAAAATCTTGGTTTCCATAAACTTTCTCTTCTCTCCCATCGCAAAAACTAAAGTTGCACGCGAACCATGCGATCATGGCCGTTGATATCCGTTCGCACGGTCACCGTGGCTGCTGGCAAGGCCGTCTCGAAGATGGTCTTAACCGCTGCCCCTTGATGATAGCCAATTTCAGCAAAAAACTGACCACCCGGTAACAGATAGGTTGCCAGTTCCGCTGCGAAGCGTTGGTAAAATGCCAAACCATGGTTCGCCGCAAACAGCGCCCCCTCTGGTTCGTAGCGTTTGACCGACTCATCCATCACGTCAACTTCGGTGCGGTCGATGTACGGTGGATTCGATACGATCACGTTGAAACGCTGGTCCGCAACCGGTGCGAATAGATCGCCCGTCACGAAGTCAACGGGAGCCGCCAGTGTCTGGGCATTGGTCTGGGCAACCGCAACGGCTGCCGCAGAGATGTCGCTGGCCGTCACCGTCCAAGCAGGCCGTTCCGCCTTGAGTGACACAGCAATGGCGCCGCTCCCGGTGCCCACATCCAGTACCCGAATTGGCGCTGGCGTGGTGGCAGCCAAAATCCAAGCCACCAACTCCTCCGTCTCCTGACGGGGAATCAAGGTCGCAGCGGTTACCTGAAAGTCCCGGCCGTAGAAATTGGCGCGACCTAAAACGTACTGTGCCGGCTCACCGTTTGCGACCCGGTTCAGTTGTTGCTGAAACGTTTGGCTCTCCGCCGCTGGCATCACCGTCCGGTAACTTTGCACCAGCTGGGTGAACGTCCACCCGTGAGCCTCCGTCAGTAGGTACTGCGCGGCACTCGAATCTTGTCCAGCCGAAGTCAACTGCGCTTGACCCTGACGGAGTGCTTGCAGATAAGTTAGTTGATTAGCCATTATTCTTTAAATCTTCAAGCTTAGCGGCTTGATCGGAAAGAATCAGGGCATCGATAATGTCATCGAGTTCCCCGTTCATGACCCGGTCCAACTTGTTCAAAGTCAGCCCAATCCGGTGATCGGTCACCCGGTTTTGAGGGTAGTTGTAGGTCCGAATCCGTTCGGAACGGTCACCCGTCCCAACGGCAGACTTCCGTTCGGCGTTGTAGGCACTTTCTTCTTGTTGCTTGTAGTAGTCGTAGACCCGCGCCCGCAGAATCGTCATGGCCTTGGCCCGGTTTTGTTGCTGTGACCGTTCGTCTTGCATGGCCACCACGATCCCCGTTGGCAAGTGGGTCATCCGTACGGCGGAAGACGTCTTGTTAATATGCTGACCACCGGCACCAGAGGAACGGTAAACGTCGGTCCGGATATCCTTTGGGTCGATATCGATGTCGACATCTTCTTCTTCAGGCATAACGCCGACCGTGGCCGTACTAGTGTGCACCCGACCAGCAGATTCCGTAACGGGGACCCGTTGTACCCGGTGCGCACCGTTTTCGTACTTCAGCTTGGAGTAAACCTTGTCACCGGAGATCATCATGACGATTTCCTTAAACCCACCGACTTCGGTGGCGTTCTCGTCGACAATTTCAATCTTCCAACCTTGGCGTTCAGCGTACTTGGAGTACATGCTAAAGAGGTCAGCAGCAAATAAGCTGGCTTCATCCCCACCGGCGGCCCCATGGATTTCCATGATGATGTTTTTGTCATCGTTGGGGTCCTTAGGCAACAGTAAGACCTTGATGTCCTCTTCGAGCTTTTCTTTTTGTTCGTTGAGATCCTTCAGCTCTTCTTTGACCATGGCATCCATGTCATCGTCCAGCTTTTCGCGAAGCATCTCATCGTCATCCTTGATCTGTTGGGTGACTTCCTGATACTGGTGATACTTGTCGACAGTTTCCCGCAGCTCCCCTTCTTCCTTAGAGAGGGCCATGAAGCGTTGCGTATCCGCAATGACTTCGGGGTCGCTGATCAATTCATTCAGCTCGTCGTAGCGATCAGCCACGGCTTGGAGCTTGTCAAACATTTCGTCCATTCGATTAACCTCGTTTCAATTTTGATGATGCTTATTTATAGATTCATTAGAAGTGCCGCCGCTCTCACGACTGACCCCCCGTGGTTCTAGCTAAGTCAGCTTACCACATCTGACGGGACACGCAATGTTTTTTCACGATTACCCGCCCAGAATAAGCCACGACTTGTGCCTCACTACTTACCAATCTGATTCAATGGCGGATTGAAGTAGTGTCGCCGGCAGACGGGATAGTAGGCTTCGTTACCGCCGATCTGGACCTGTTCGCCCTCGTAGACTGGCTTACCGTCGTGGAAGCGGAGATTCATGATGGCCTTCTTGGTGCAGAACCAGCAGATAGTCTTCATTTCTTCGATTTTGTCCGCGTAAAGCATGAGGTACTTGGAACCCTCGAACAGTTCGTTTCTAAAATCATTCTTCAGACCAAACGTCATGACCGGAATCTTTAACTCGTCCACGACCTTAGCCAGTTGCAGTACATGGGCCTTCTTTAAAAACTGGGCCTCGTCAATCAGGACACAGTTGGCGTGAGCGTCAATTTGCTTGATTTCGTCGTACAGGTTGGTCGTCTCGAAGATTGGATGAGCTTCTCGCTTGAGTCCAATGCGACTGGCGATGTAGCCGACCTCATCGCGGGTGTCCAAGCCACTCGTCATAATAATGACCCGCTTATGTTGTTCCTCATAGTTATGGGCGACCTTTAAGATTTCAATGGTCTTCCCACTATTCATTGCACCGTACCGAAAAAATAGCTGCGCCACGTTATTCCCACCTTTTTGACAGTTTCCATCTATTATAGCTGATTAGGCTGGAAAATTCGACCGTGAGCCGGCCAAAGTTCTTGGGATTTTGTCAAAGTTCAGGCATAGTCCTCCCCTAAACACTAAAAGAATGCTAAAATTAAGGCTTGAATATTAAGGAACCCGACATTAAAAATTCTTGTCGCGATTAAGGAGCGAAATATCCATGTCATTAAGAAGCGGCTTTGCCACCTTCGCAGGGAAATCCTCTTACTGGTTTCTCCACACGTTTCTTCACGGGGGCAGTTCTCTGCCCGGTAAGATTACGTTGAAGCTGGACCCCAACATTTTACGGACACTGGGCGCTAAGTACGACGTCATCGTCATCACCGGTACCAACGGAAAGACCTTGACGACGGCGCTGACGGTCTCCGTCCTCAACCAAAAATACCCAGCTATTCTGACCAACCCAACCGGTTCCAACATGGAACAGGGGATCGTTACGACATTCTTGAACGCTAAACATCCCAAGACTGGTCGGCCCCTAGCCGTACTGGAAGTCGATGAAGCCAACGTCATCAAGGTCACACAGTACATCGAACCCAAGGCATTCGTCTTCACCAATATCTTCCGGGACCAAATGGATCGTTACGGGGAAATCTACACGACCTACCAGAAGATTCTGGATGGGGTTGCCCTAGCACCCAATGCCACGATCATCGCGAACGGCGACTCCCCCATCTTCCACTCTAAGGAATTACCGAATCCAATTGAATACTATGGCTTCGATGATCAACCCGACCAGGATATGAAGGCCAAGCCCAACACGGATGGCGTGCTATGCCCCGTCTGCGAGCACATTTTGCACTACCATTCATTGACCTACAGTAACCAGGGGAAGTACTTCTGCCCCAACTGTGGTTTTGAACGACCAGAACTCACCTATCGTTTGACCAAGCTCGGCGAACAAACGCCAACATCTTCCGAATTTGAAGTCGACGGTCACGCCTTCAAGATTGGTGTTGGGGGCACCTACAACATCTATAACGCGCTGGCTGCTTACGCGGTCGGCCGTTTCATGGGGGTTGCACCAGCACAGATTGCACGAGCCTTCAATGGTAACCAACAAGTCTTCGGTCGTCAGGAAGTCATCGATGTCGACGGCAAACAGGTTACAATCATCTTGGTCAAGAATCCCGTGGGACTGGATCAAGTGCTCCACATGATTGGCACCGACAAGGAAAAATTCTCCCTAGTTGGCCTGCTCAACGCGAACTACGCCGACGGAATCGACACCAGTTGGATCTGGGACGGCGACTTCGAGCAGCTGACGCAGCGTGACATTCCCGCTGTGATCACTGGTGGCGAACGCTACAAGGACATCACCTTCCGACTAAAAGTTGCTGGGATTCCCGATGACAAACACATCGTGGAGCCCGATTTGGAAAAGGTCGTGGACGAGATCAAGCAGGTCCCAACGGAGCGGGTCTACGTGCTCGCAACCTACACGGCTATGCTGCAAATGCGAAAAATCCTAGCCACAAAAGGCTACATCAAGGAGGGATTGGGCGTATGACTTACGAATTAAACGTGGCCCATCTGTACGGCAATCTCATGAACACCTATGGTGACGTGGGAAATATTTTAGCTTTGAAGTACTACGCTAAACAAATGGACGTTCACTTAAACGTTAAGGTCGTCAGCCTGGAAGAAGATTTCCAAGCCGCCGACTACGACCTCGCCTTCTTCGGCGGTGGCCAAGACTTTGAGCAGACCATCGTTTCCCAAGACATTCAAACGAAGAAAGCTGAACTCACCAAGTTCATCGAATCTGGCGGTCCCGTTCTGGCCATCTGTGGTGGCTTTCAACTGCTCGGTCACTACTACATCGGCGCCAACGGTGAAAAGTTACCGGGAATCGGTGCCCTTGATCACTACACGTTAGCCCAAGATCATAATCGCTTTATTGGCGATATCGTTATCAAGAACCAGGAAACTGGTGAGACCTACCACGGTTTTGAGAATCACCAAGGCCTGACTTACTTGGGGGCCGGTGAACGGCCACTGGGTAACGTCGTCAGTGGTAAAGGCAATAACGGTGAAGATGGCACGGAAGGTGCAATTTACAAGAACGTCTACTGTTCTTACTTCCACGGCCCAATTCTGACGCGGAACGGCGATATCGCTAAGCATTTGCTGATTGCTGCGCTCAAGCGCAAGTTCCCCGAAGCCGATTTCAGCCAACAGGAAGCTTTACCGATTCCAGCAACCTTCTAAGTGCAAACCATCGCCTGCGGCTGCCAGAAATTCCAGCTGCTGTGGGAACCGGTCCAAGCCAAAGAACGGTCTTGGACCTCGACTGCTTCCACTTCTGGCCTCCTCCGGCTAAAACTAGTTTTCACTTCAGAATAATGTCAATACCAGTTACCATTTGGCCGCAATTGACGCCATTCACTAAATTTAATAACCAATAGCACGTGAAAATTGCGCTGGCTCAACGTTTATCGTTGGTCCAACGCAATTTTTTATTTCTATGAGCAGATAGCTATCTATTTCCGCTAACCTCCTGTAGAGTTCGAGATTAACCTCACCCTGAGTAGAAATTCACTTCGGCTAAGAATTAGAGTCAACCACGTCCGTTAAAAGAACGGACGTTTGTTAGAACCACACCCCACGGCATGGCGACCACAATTTGCTTAGATACAGCGCTAGCCTATGAATAGGACTTATCCGCTAATTACCAAAGCCTTTTATGTCCGCAGGTTGCCAGGCGGACTCACTTTTTACAGGGTTGCTAAACCCTTAGCTAAAATATTTTTAGCTGCGTTATGATCACGCACATGAAATATCCCACAATTAGGACAGGTC
>NZ_AZCZ01000061.1 GCF_001434055.1 Levilactobacillus parabrevis ATCC 53295
AAACTACATTGCCAGTCAGCGAAAGAGATGGTGGCATTCATCCCTTGTTTGAAAGCAAGGGAATTCTGCCTAACTTCTATTAAAAACTAGCTAAGCTGGAGGCTGTCAGGGGTGGCGCCAGCCGTGGCTACGGCGTTAGACCGGGCGCCTGGTTCTTCCCGGTCTTACACCGTGGGACGTGTTTGGAAACTCGCACGAATTTCGCGAGGTTTCAAACCGAGCTGGAAGCCCGTTATTTGGCTGCAAGCGGTCCCCACAGCGGCAGAACCCCTGACAGCCGCAAGCGACAAATTTTTTGCCTACTTCTCAGCCAAATAAGTGCCAATCACGGCATTCCGCTGATCCAGATATGGTAGATTTGGGGCCACCGGATGGACCCGATTGGTCAGGAAAACCATCGCCTGTTTGGCTTGCTGATCGATAACCAGATACGTTCCGGTAAAGCCTGAGTGCCAGATGACGTGATGCGCAGTCGGCCACTGTGAGGCGGTCAACGCCCAGCCCAGTGAACGGTTGGCCTGACCATTCGGCGTCCAGTCAGCCGTCAACCGATGAATCCACATTGGCGGCAACACCCCAGCCACTTTTTCCGGATACAGGTAAGCCTGACAGAACGTAGCCAAATCCCGGGCCGTACTAAATAAGCCGGCTGACCCACAACGCCGCTGTAACACGTACCCTTTAGGATCGTGAACGGTGCCGCGAATCAATCCGCGCTCACGCGTCACTGCTGTTGGTACGCATTGGCTAACGTCTTGCGGGGTAAATGTACTGTGCACCATGCCCAACGGCGTCAACACACGGCGTTGGGCGGCAACCTGGATTGGCTCGCCAAGTATCCGTTCGACGATCCAGCCCATGAAAATATAATTCACGTCGGCGTAAACCATCTTGCGGTTGAAGGTCGGCCCCACGTGCAGTTGCAGGAGTGCTGCCGTCAAATCGGACGCTGACAACTGATTACGATTGGGGATATAGCCGATGATTCCGGAGGTGTGCGTCAACAGATGACGAATTGTCACCCGCCGATCCTGCCACGCCGGTAACCAGTCACTGACCCGGTCGGTGAGTCGCAAGCGCCCTTGCGCCAGGAGTTGGAGCGTCACACTCAGCGTCCCCACTACCTTGGTCAACGACGCCACGTCGTAAACCATTCCGGGCCGCAAAGCCTCACGATGTGGCACCAATGCTGCCTGCCCCATTTCACCGGTTTCGACCCGATCGCCATCGATAAAGGCATAGCTAACTCCGGGAACAATCCCGTCGATGAGTAACCGTTGTAATGCCGCTTTTGTTTGTGGATACGTCATTCCTACCGCCTCAACTTTCTCTCTGTATTCATTCTACCCCGGAACCGACCACGACGGCCACTGGATTATAAAAACTTAACGGTTGGCTTCCCTACTCGTCTGACAACAAGCGAAAAAAGAGGCCGCAGACATCGCTGTCCACGGCCTCTCACCTTTAAAATCACTAACTATTTAATCTTGATCAACAACCACTTTGCTAGACAACATTCACAGACAATTCTCTGGAAACCAAACGTTGCTAACCACTGATCCATATGACAACCTACAGTTGCAAGAGCCGAAGGTGGTCAGAAATGTAGCCAGCCGTGACGGTGGCGTTAATCCGGGCGCTTGTTTCATCCCGGACTTACACCACAGGACGCGTTTGGAAACTCGCATGATCTTCGCGAGGTTTCAAACCGAGTCGGAAGCCAGTCCTTTGGCTGCAGACGGTCCCCACAGCAGACGGAATTTCTGACCACCGAGGCGGACTCAACTATTAGCTACANAGACGGAATTTCTGACCACCGAGGCGGACTCAACTATTAGCTACATTATGGAGTCGTTAAGCCAAGTTGTTGCCGGCGAATTGGCTGTTGTAAAGGTCGGCGTAGAAACCATCGGCTGCCAGCAAGCTGTCGTGGTTCCCCGTTTCAACAATGTGCCCATGATTCATGACCACAATGTTCTCCGCGTTTTGAATCGTGGACAAACGGTGCGCGACCACGAAACTGGTCCGGCCCGCCAATAAGCGTTCCATCGCGTGTTGAATCAACATCTCTGTCCGGGTATCAACCGAACTCGTGGCTTCATCCAGAATTAAGACATCTGGGTCAGCTACGAAGGCCCGTGCAATTGTCAACAATTGCCGTTGCCCCTGAGAAATATTCGTTGCGGCTTCGTTCAGCACCGTGTCGTACCCCTCTGGTAACTGGCGGATGAAGGTGTCCGCATGTGCCGCCTTAGCAGCCGCGTAAACTTCTTCCTCGGTGGCGTTTTCACGACCGTACCGAATGTTATCGAAGATCGATCCGGTGAAGAGCCAGGTATCTTGCAGCACCATCGCGAAATGTTTCCGCAATTCGGCCCGCGCAACACTACTAGTATTTTCACCACGGTACTTGATCTGCCCAGAGCCCACGTCATAGAAACGTTCCAGCAAGTTAATGATGGTCGTCTTTCCGGCACCGGTTGGCCCAACAATCGCGACCATTTCACCCGGTTTGACCTTCAGATTGAAGTCTTCAATCAGCGGGTTCTTAGGATCGTATTGGAAGGCCACGTTATCAAATTCAATGACGTTGCCTGCATCAGCCGTGTGCTCTGGTAAGGCAGCATCGGCAGACTCATCCATATCGGTTTCATCCAAGACCGCAAAAACCCGTTCGGCAGACGCAATCGTCGCCTGAATCGTGTTGGTCAGGTTGGCCATCTGGGTGATGGGTTGGGAGAATTGGTTGGTATATTGCAGGAAAGCCTGCACGTTCCCCAAGCTAACTTGCCCATTAGCAACCTGAATCCCACCAATAACGGCAACGGCCAGGTAGTCCAAATTCTTCACGAAGTTCATCAATGGGAAGATCAGACTGGAAACAAATTGCGCCTTCCAGGCAGATTGATAATACTTCCGGTTGTGTTCTTCGAATTGTTCCTGTGTGGCGTGTTCCCGATTGAACGTCTTCACAACGGTATGACCCGCGTAAGTCTCTTCAACCGTATCGTTCAGCAATCCCAAGTTCTTCTGTTGACTGGCGAAGAATCGTTGGGACTTGGGAGCGACGATCATCACAACGACCAGACTCAGTGGCACTGAAATCAAGGCCACTAACGTCAACCAACCACTAATGGTCAGCATCATGTAAAGGACCCCGAAGAACGTCAGAACACTCGTCACCATTTGCGACAGCGTCTGTTGCAGTGTGCCCCCGATGTTATCCATATCGTTAGCCATCCGAGACATCAAGTCCCCATTGCTGTGAGTATCGTAGTATCCGATTGGCAGGTGTTGCATCTTCTGCTTCAAGTCACGCCGAAGTTGGTACACAACCTTCTGCGCGATCCAGTTCATGATAACCTGTTGGATCACGTTGAAGACTGCGGCAGCGGCGTACATGATTCCCACGACCAGCAAGATTTGACCAATTTTGTCAAAGTTCACGGGTAAGCTGTGAATCGGCAACCCCGCCTTCAACTCAGCTTGGCCCTTCATCACGCCTTTAAAGAGTTCCGTGGTGGCCTTCCCTAAAATCTTAGGCGTCTTAATTTGTAAAATAACGGCAATTGCGGCAAAAATCAACACAATCACAATTCCTGGAATCCAGCGGCCCATGTAACGGAAGAGCCGAATCGTCGTACCCCAGAAACTTTGTGGCCGCTGTTTAGTTGCGGATCCGCGTCCATTACGCATCGACGACTTCCCCCTTTCGGAGTTGTGAGTCCAGAATTTCTTGGTACGTCTTGTTGGTAGCCTTAAGTTCATCGTGTGTCCCTTGACCCACGATCTTCCCACCATCGATGACTAAGATCAGGTCGGCATCGGCAACGGTGGAAACCCGTTGCGCGACAATGACCGTGACCCCGTTTTGAACCTGTTCATCCTTCCGCAGATCCTGACGCAGTAAGGAATCAGTCTTGAAGTCCAAGGCTGAGAACGAGTCATCAAAGATGTAGACACTGGCGCGCTTCAAAATAGTTCGCGCAATGACCAGTCGTTGCCGTTGCCCACCGGAGAAGTTATCCCCGTCCTGTTCAACGGTCGCGTCCAGGCCACCCTCTTCTTTAACGAAGTCGCTGGCCTGAGCCACATCTAAAGCGTGCCAAATTTGCTCGTCAGTCGCGTCCGGCATCCCATAGACCATGTTGCTCCGAATCGTTCCGGAGAACAGCACAGCCTTCTGTTGGGTAATCGAAATGGCCCCGTGAATGTCGTGTTGGCTCACGGCGGTCAGTGCGGTCCCATTCAGGCGAATTTGCCCGCTTTCGGGATCGAACAACCGTGGAATCAGGTTAACCAGCGTGGATTTCCCAGAACCAGTCCCCCCAATAATCGCCACCGTCTGGCCAGCCGTTGCGCTAAAGTTCACGTCAGTCAATGCCAATTCCTCGGCACCGGTATAACGGAAGTTCACATGATCAAAGGTCAGACTAGCAGCCTCATCCGTTAAATTAGCGGGTTGGTCGGCATCGGTGACCTTTGACTTTAGGTCCATGACTTCGTTGATCCGTGCAGCGGACGCCTGGGCCCGCGGAACGAAGACGAAGATCATGGAAACCATCATAAAACTAATCAGGATCTGCGTGGCATAAGTCATGAACGCCACCATGTTCCCGACGGCCATCGATTGACTCGCAATCAATTGCCCCCCATACCACACGATACCAATGTTGGTGCCACTGATAATCAGCGTGATAATTGGGAACATTAAGGAAACAATCATGAAAACTTTAATCCCAGTCTGCGTGTAATCTTGGTTAGCCCCTTCAAACCGGTCTTGTTCAAACTGATCTTGATTGAAGGCCCGGATGACCCGGACCCCGGTCAGACCTTCACGGAACGTCAGGTTAATCCGATCAATCTTCTTCTGTAAGCTCTTAAATAACGGCACGGCAAAGTACATGATGGCACCGGTAAAGATAGCCAATACTGGTAACGCCACCAAGAAGACCAGCGTTAATTTAGGACTCTTGACGTAAGCCAGTACCCCGGCCCCAATCAACATGATTGGTGCCATCAACATCATCCGCAGCATTTGGACCATGACGTTTTGAATCTGAACCACATCGTTGGTCGTCCGCGTAATCAGTGAGGCATTCCCCACCGTCTCAAACTCTTCGGTCGAGGAAAACGTTACTTTCTTAAACAGTGATGATCGAATTCGTTGGCCCATCTTCTGTGATTGGGTCGCTGCATAGTAAACGTTACCTGCGGACCCTAGCACCCCGATAAAGCTCAGCAAGAGCATTTTACCACCGGTCTGCCAGATGTAACCAATGTCGTTTTGCGCAATCCCTTTATCAATAATATCGGAGGTTAACGTCGGCAACGAAAGATCACAGATAACCTGAATGATCATAAAGCCCACAGCAAGGACCACTGCCCACCAGTCCAAGTGTTTACGGGCAAGTCGCATCATTGAATTTTGGCCTTCTTTCTCTATTTGCTCTCTGGAAACTGTATAAACTACATATGCGATAATTATACTCGCCTGAAATTCGTTTGCAATAACTGATTATCTCTTGGCGAAGCACTGGTAAACCTGAAAATATTTGTTACAATATAGACATCGAAGGGAGAAAAGAACTGTGGCGAGCAACTCAGATTCGATCTATAACGTTTTATCATACATTCACCGACACCAAGACAAGGTTAACTTTATCCCCCAACCCAACAGCAATGTTGTCAGCGTCGGGGTTCCCGATACGGTTCCAGTGGCTAACGCCGATATTTATTTCCCGGAGAACAACCTCCTGGTCAACCGCATGGGTGCAGATTTCCTAGCCAAGAACGGCGACCTGCTGGACGATTTCTTTGAACGGACAAATAGTTCAAAGCTCGACTACCAACAAGTCTGGATTACCACCGGTTACGTCACGAGTGAACACACCTACCTCGTAGAAATGTCATTTGAATAGCGAACCGTCTAGAAAGCCCCGACCAGCGTCGCGGCTTTTTTTAATACCCTCGGCACCCCATTTAGACAGACAAAACGCCCAGAACGATTGTGTCCTGAGCGCTTTTCACATTATAGAATTTAGATGATGCTGGGGGCTTAGCCTAACTGAACAAGGCGTGTGAGGCCCAAACGCCACCACCGATGACCAACGCAGCAACGATGAAGAAGCGGAAGAATGCCGCAAACGCAACGAAGACGATGGCCCCGATAATGAGCGTTCCCACGATACCTAATAGCCAGCCTGCCAAGCCGAACATCAGTCGCAACAGCGGGAATAGCAGTAATAACAAAAGTAATAATAAAATCACGGTGATCGCTCCAATCCGTCATGAACCTGCCATGACTAGAAGACCATTTTACACGATAGCCACCTAGTTTTCACGAATTCGCGCTCAGTTTAACCAAAAATTAGCCAACCGTAATCTGCTGCCGGCCGTTTTGTTTCGAATGGTATAAGTTAGCATCGACACGCTTGTAAAAGTCCAAGGGGTTGCTGTCCTTCACGCTCAACGCGGAGACCCCTACCGAGATGGTCACGTTGATATCCACATCGTTGTACGAAATGGTCAGGTTCTTCACGGCATCGAAGACTCGCTGGGCAACTTCCCTGGTCTGGTCTACATCATAATTGGGGAAAATAATGTTGAACTCTTCCCCACCGGTTCGATACAGGACAACTTTAGGGTCAATGGCTTTCAATGTGCTAGCCACGGTACTGGCAACTCGCTTGAGCACTTCATCCCCCGCAAGATGACCATACGTATCGTTAACACACTTGAAGTGGTCGATATCAAACATCACCATCGACAGATCTGCATCGTGACCCGCACTCCGCCGAAACTCATAGCCGATTGCCCGATCATAGGCGGCGAAGTTCTGGACCTTAGTCAACGCATCCCAGTTGGCCGATTGGAACAGCCGATCCTTGATTCGGCGATCCTTATCCTGAATCTTAAAGTAGCCGTACATCAGTGACACCAGGATCATATAGTTAATCATCTCTTCGGCATACGTGCTCCAAGAGAGGTTAAACCGCATTTTGACCAAATACCACAGCGGTAATGCAAAACCTAAAGCGACGGTCGCGTAACGTGTAAACGGCCAACGCCACAAATGGGTACTCTGTACGTAAGAGAAAACGTAGAAGACTACAAATAAGCCCGTATAGACCCATGACAGGGGTTGGCTAATATTACCATTGAGGAGCATGAACGCAATCCCAGCTAATACAATTAGCCAATAGGGAATGCGCACCTGCAAGAAGTATGCGACAAAAATCAATAAAATTAATTCCTCGATTTAAAATTGAAGTG
>NZ_AZCZ01000062.1 GCF_001434055.1 Levilactobacillus parabrevis ATCC 53295
CGTTAATGCTCGCCAGCTAACCGCCTGGCGCTGCACTCTTTTTACAATGTCCCCACCCGGACTCGAACCGGGATCATTCGCTTAGGAGGCGAGTGCCCTATCCAGTTGTGCTATAGGGACAATATCAATAATCCGCTTTTAAGTTTACCACGGATTATTTGATTTCAAAAGGTTAATTACTGTTGGGCATCGCGGTCGCGCCACTTCTTGCGCATACCCTTGTTCTTAGTGTGACGGTTCTTGTGTTTCTTTTTCTTAGACGGATTAGGCTCCTGCTTAGCACGTGACGTGTTAGGCTTGCCTGCTGGCTTTTCACCAGCGGCCACCCCCGTAGCCTTAGGTGTCTTGACGGTTACATCAGCACTTGGCTTTACCGTTGCCGCTTGCTTGGGCGTCACAGCGACTGGCTTCTCAGTCGTCAACGTCCGACCGCTGAAGTACAACGGGACTAAGTCGTAGTCGGTCTCCTTTAAGAGTTTCTTGAGATCCCGCAAATCATGGTCATCCCCAAGACTGATGACCTGCCCTGGTTCTCCCATCCGACCCGTTCGGCCAACCCGGTGAACGTACTCGTTCACGGAAGTTGGTAAGTCGTAGTTGATAACAGCTGGCAACTTAGGAATATCGAGGCCCCGGGCCGCCACATCAGTCGTTAACAGTAAGCGCGTCCGACCCAATCGGAAGTCCTGCAAGGCCTTCTCCCGTTGAACCTGACGAAGATCACTGGTCAGACTCGCTGCCGACATGTGTTCATGATAGAACCGCGTCGCCGTTTGCCGCAAGGTGTTGGCCTGTTTGAAGAAGACCAGTGCCCGGAAGTTTGGCATCGCCAGCATGCGTTTCAGCATCTGATCACGCTTACCCATGCCGACTTGTAAAAGGCCATGCCGGACGGTCCCCTGGGTGTTATCTTCTTGACGGACATCAATCCGGGTCACGGACTGGCCAAACCACTGGTCGAGTTCGTGAAGGATCGGCGTATCCGTTGCGGAGAAGAAACCCAGTTGAACATCGGCTGGCATGTCCTGTGCAATTGACCGCACCGTATCCAAGGTATCTCCCGTCAATAGGTCATCGGCCTCATCGACGATCAGTAAAGAAACCAGGTGTAACTTTAATTTCCGGTCGCTGACCAGGTTCAAGACTCGTCCCGGCGTTCCAACGATGACTTCCGGCCGCTTCTTCAGGCGTTCCGTTTGGCGTTTGACGTTGGCGCCCCCGGTCAGGGCAACCACCTTCAAATCCAACAGTTTTGCCCAGTCACGCATAACCCGGCTGGTCTGAATCGCCAGTTCCTGGGAGGGCTCCAACACGATCAGTTGCGTGCCGTCACCGGGTAACAGATTGGCTAAGGCCGGTAGCGTAAAGGCCACGGTCTTTCCTGAACCCGTTGGCGCGAGGCCCAAGACGTTCTGGTCTCCCGCTAGCGGCTCATAAACTGCCGTCTGAATTGCGGTCGGTTCAGTATAGCCCAAGTCTTTAAAATGAGCCTCGAATTGTTTTAACATTTATTTTCCTCTTTCTTAGTGTTGATCGGCTGGGAACTTCAAGTTAGCGGAGACCCGCAGATCGAATAATACTTGGTTGACCGTTAAACTCCACTGCAACCAGCGTTGGTAATCGGCCACGTTTTGTTTGTCATCCGGTGCTTCCAAAACCCGAGCAAAGTCTTCGGCTTCTGGCAACATTGGGTTGGCCAATTCAGCGGCACTCAAGTCGGTGGCCTGGCCACTAGCATCGCGTTCTTCGACATGGGTCAATTCCCCAGCACTATCGATGGTGATAGTTTCCTTCAAGCCATAAATTTCGGATAAGGCGTAGGAGTTACTAGTCTTCCCGAAGTTCACGGTCACATCGAAGTCACCGTAGCGTAGCATTGCCAAGCCCTTACCATCGGCTCCGGTTACAATGATCGTTGGGAAGAAGGCCACGTTCTCCGGTTGACCAAATAAGGCAATGGCCAAGTAAATTGGGTAGACCCCTAAGTCTTGGAGCGCCCCACCAGAGAATTCCTTGGTGAAGACGTTTGGTTGTTCACCATCCAAAACCTTGTCGTAACGGGAGGAGTACTTCATGTACGTTAACGCTGCCCCCTGAACGGTTGGCAGCGCCATGAGTGCCTTACTGATGGCCTTAAAGTTTGGCGTGTGAACGTGCCGCGCTGCTTCAAAGTACTTCACGGCTGGGTGTTGCTTGAGTTCGGCCATGATTGCGGCCATTTCCCGCCGGTTACTGAAGGCTGGCTTTTCAACGATGATGGAAATGTCGCGGTCAATCGCAGCCATCGCTTGCTTGAAGTGCAAGCTGTTTGGTGAGGCAATGTAGACCACATCCAAGTTGGCCTGGTCTAACATCGTTTCGTAATCAGTATAGCTCTTCTCGGCCTGGTTCTTCTGAGCGAAGGCATCCGCCGTCTCTTGGTGCCGGGAGTAGACCCCAGCCAGCGTGTAACGTTTCGATAAGGCTACCGCCTCGACCAATTGTTGCGTAATCCAGTTCGTCCCTACAGTTCCAATGCGAATCATTGCAATCCCTCCATCGATTTTCTATCGTTAACTTTATTCTAACAGTCGCATCGCGTTAGGCATAGCAATAGAATTAATTTTCTTTGAAATCTGGGAGAAAAAGCACCTGTTTTCTGTCCAGAAATGTTATATTGAGAGTAACTAATAATTCAAGGGAGGGATTACCGGTGAAAGGTCGGGAGCTCGCATTATTTGGCGTTTCACTAGTGGCTGGTTTAACAGGCGGATTCTCATTACGCAGAAAGAAAAAGCCCCAGCCCAGTGAGTCGCCGTTGTTTTATGTCGGTACGTGGCAGTTCGTTGACCCCCATAACCAGCGGCGCCACCGGTTAGAAATTAGTCCTAATCTTGACGTGCAGATCGATAACCATCAGCTACAGGTATCCGTAAAAAGTCTCAACGATCAACAGCTTACTTTTCAAGATAAGTTTGGCTATCACTTAACGATTCACGCCAACGAACGTCAACCAATTTCCTTTTTCGATGAAGCAGATGATTGTACTTACGCCATGAAGCCACTGGCATCGACGGATCAGTCCTCGTAGACTGGCGCGCATGCCGGGTTTTTAAATACTTAACGAAGCCGTAGCCCCGGATTGGGGACTACGGCTTTTGTTTGAATTGTGCAAAATTATCGCCTATGGCTGTCAGAGACTCTACCGCCGTAGGTACCGCTTGTGGCCAAGAAAATGATTCTTACCGTTGCCATACCTGGCGTCACCCCTGCATTCGTCTAACTAAGCTAATTTTCACCCTCTAACGCAAAAAAGCAGTAACCAAGCTGGCTACTGTTTCAATACAAATTAGTTTTCAAGAACACCAAGTCACGCAACTTCCCTGCCATTTAAGGCGGAAGTCGGCTCTGAAGATGCTCAGCTGTGGGAATTATCTAAGTGGCGACCTAGCCACTTAGATAATTGGTGGCTTTGAAACACGTTCCTCTGTGGTTCAAAGCCAAGCTCAGAGACCGCTCTTTGGCTCTGAGCGTCCGCCCTCAGCGTCCCGACATCTTCAGGGACGACTGGGAGCCGAAATTCAGGGTAATTTCACTTGGTGAAGGCATGCCAGTCGCGGCGAGTGCCGTTAAACACCGACTTGGCCACCGGCAGATTCTGCCCATTCTGCGTCACTTGCCCGTTGGCATCATACTCGATCAGTTTAACCTGCTGTGAATGCCCCGATAACTTGCCACCGGCGGTCCAGTAGTCCTGATTGGGGAGTACTGGCTTCACGAATTGGGTCAACACGGACTTGCTAGCAAAGATGACCACGCCTTGGTGGTAGTGGCTGCTGAGCAACCGTACCAACGTCTTAAGCTTCTGCCCCTGGGTTGCCATTTCTGTGTTATTACTATTATATTTACCATAATAACTAACCGCTACCATAATAGGTAAGGTTCCTGAATTTCTCTTAACTGTACTTTTAAAGTGATTGAACTGTCGCCGTGCCGAAGTGGTGAAGCTAAAGGTATGGGCCACCCCCACCTGAATATCGGCCCCTTGGGAGCGCGAATAGTTATCGCTAAAGTCATCATCGGTATATGTCGCCCCCGAGGTAGCTTGCAGGTAGACAAACGTCTCGCTCTTCGCCAACTGCTGAAAGTCTAAGTAACCGCTGTCCTGGTTAACCGTGACCCCACGAACGGGATAGCTAGCCACCTGAGCGCGCTGATGAGCGTCCCAACGGTACCAACCCCAGCCACTACCAACAACGAGCAGCACCAAGATCAGCACAACGAACCAACGGCGATACCGGTGGCGGCGCCGAAACGTGTTGTCATATATGGGTTGATAGTCGCGTCGTTTCACCGTCGATCACCATTCTCCTTCGTCAGGTATTCTACCGCCACGTTGGCGGTATGCCGTCCATTATACCATGACTGTTAGGAATCGTAACGGGTCTGCTCGATAACGTCTCTGACCCGGGTCAAGACGGGTTTAGTACGTGAAGAACTGCGCAAGACCGTCATCATAAAAAGACTGTCGAGAATCGTCATTTGCGAAATCAACGAGTACATCCCCTCTGAACGATACTTGACCTCATCCGTTAGAGATAGGAATGTGACCGCTGCCGCCTGAGCCAGCTCGGAACCACTGTAACTGGTAATCACAATGATGGCTACACCGTTACGTTTGAGCTCCCGAACGATCTCCAAGGTCTCATGATTTCGACCTGAGTGGGAAATCACAATCGCACAGTCCTGAGCCGTCATCCGGGCCGCCTGCATCAATTGAATATCGTAGTCTGGATGATAAGTCACATTCAGTGGCGTCCGCAAGAACTTATGATAGCCATCGAGAGCAGCAACGGCAGAGCCGCCCAAGCCAAAGAAAGCCACCGTTTTGGCGTTAATAATTTTGATGACGGCGCGGGCCAGATCATCTTCATTCAGCGCTTCGTTTGTTGCCCGTAAAGAATTTATGGAAAAGCGAAAGGTCTTGTTCGCAATCGTCGCGAGTGAATCCCCCTCGGCCAATTCTGGAAAACTATTCTGTTGCGGCGTCATTTCGGCGGCAGTATGGGCCAGAGCCATCGTAAATTCCCGATAGTTCGAGTAGTCCATCCGCTTAACGAAACGGGAAATAGTCGCGGTTGAGACCCCCGTGGCACTGGCTAATTCCTTAATCGTCATTTCACTGACCACGGCTGGGTTATCCAACGCCAGCTGGGCCACCTTTTTTTCCGTCCGAGACAACTGATCATACGTCCCCCGAATCTTTCCAATGGTTGAGCGTGCGATAATCGCCGCCCCCTTCCAACAATTTTTAAAAAGATTACCTTTTGTAAACATTTTACAACAATTCACTTGAAATGTGAAACTTCTTTTCATATAATAGTCGAAGCGGAAATTTTACATCTGCGCACTGAACGCTACCGTTTGACAGGTGTCTTGGCGTTTTATAAGCATTGTCGTTGCGTTCTGACGGGCGATGCGGTATCGTTCAAAGCAGGATGATTTTTTTCATTTAATAATCGCACCACGAAAGGAAGAGCACAATGGACTACATGATTGGGGTCGATATTGGCACGACCAGCGTTAAGACCGTTCTGTACGACACTACGGGTAAGATGCAAGGCTACTCCAACAATCTTTATCCCCTCTACCAAGATGTACCGGACATGGCTGAAGAAGATCCAGAAGAAATCTTCTCCGCCATCATTGACGGTTTGACGACCGTCTTACGGAAGGCAGACCTGAAGAACGGCGACCTACACGGGGTCTCCTTCTCCGCAGCAATGCACAGTCTGATTCTGTTGGACGAGAACCACAAGCCACTGACACGGGCCATCACTTGGGCAGATAACCGGGCCGTAAAATACGCTGACGAACTCCGTGAGAACGGTGTGGGTAAGCAACTTTACGAAAAGACTGGAACGCCAATTCACCCAATGACCCCCCTGAGCAAGCTGATCTGGTTGCGCAATGAACAACCAGACCTCTTCAAGCAAGCGCGCTGGTTCGTAGGTATCAAGGAATACGTCATCTACAAGTTATTTGGCGTGTTACAAGAGGACTACTCCATCGCCAACGCTACGGGGCTCTTCAACATCTTCAACATGGACTGGGACGACCAAGCCTTGGAAGTCGCTGGGATCACCCGCGACCAACTGCCAAAGCTGGTTGATACTACTGACCAAATCACTGGCATGAAGGCCGACTACGCTGGTGTCATTGGCATGGACGCCAACACGCCATTCGTTATGGGCGCTTCAGATGGTCCATTAGCCAACTTGGGGGTTAACGCCATTGATCCCGGTGTCGTTGCCGTGACCATCGGAACTTCCGGTGCTGTGCGGGTCGTCACTGACAAGCCAAAAATCGATCCTAAGGGCCGGGTCTTCTGTTACTACCTGTCCAAAGATCACTGGGTCGTTGGTGGACCAGTTAACAACGGGGGAATTGTCTTCCGTTGGGTTCGTGATCAACTCTTCGCACCAGAAAAGTTGACCGCAGAACAGATGCACGTGGATTCCTACGACCTCTTAACCGAGATTGCCGAGAAGATTCCAGCCGGTTCCGACGGTTTAATCTTCCATCCCTTCTTGGGTGGCGAACGGGCCCCAATCTGGGACGCTAACGCTCGCGGTTCCTTCTTCGGTCTGACTCGGACCCATTCACGGGCCCACATGGTACGGGCTGCTCTGGAAGGCATCGTCTACAACCTCTACACGGTCATGTTGGCCCTGGAAGAAGTTGTTGGCAAACCATCTAGCATCCAAGCAACGGGTGGCTTCGCCCGCTCTGCTCTCTGGCGCCAAATGTTGGCAGACATCTTTGAACAAGACGTCACGATTCCCGAGAGTCCTGAGGGAACTGCCCTGGGTGCCGCAACCTTAGGGATGTATGCATTGGGCATGATCGACGACCTCTCCGTTGTGAAGAACTTCATCGGCGTGGCTAACGTTCATCATCCCAACCCAGACACTTACAGTGCCTACCGCGCTCTAGTGCCAATTTACATTCGCCTGAGTCGGCAATTACAATCGGAATACAAGAACATTGCCGAATACCAACGGACACATGTTAATGTTTCCAAAGAGAAATAAGTAAGTCCCTTAAGTTTTCAGAAAGTAAGCTAACTTACAAATAAATTTATGAAACGTTATGGTGGCGATTTCAAAGTAAATCGGTTACAATAATGTTTGCTTACAGTGAAGAGCCGGTGCTGATGCATCGGCTTTTCAAAATTCTAAAAATGAAAGGGCTTACCTTATGGAACTTAGGTTCTAAAATATCTGTTGTTGG
>NZ_AZCZ01000063.1 GCF_001434055.1 Levilactobacillus parabrevis ATCC 53295
TTACACAAAAAATTTGACACTCCCTGCATGTCTGTTGCCTTACTTGTATCAAAGCTAGACACATCAACTGTATCCTGATTACTACCATAAAACATATATGCAAAATTAGTTGAATTACTAGTATCTAACTCCGTCCAATTTTTAATCTGCGGTGCGTCATCTGAGAATCCAGAAAATAGAAACGACGCATTTACAGGCGTTTTGACTGACCCTTCAAACGAAATCGTATTAATCTTACGACCGAGTCCAGCCTCTGTTATATTAATATCGAAAAAAGGTGTCACATAACTCCCATACTGTGCCTTAGCTTCCGGTAACTCACCACTTCCAACATGCATAACACCATCTGCAGTTAGTGTCCACGGACAGGTCCCCAATGTTCCCGAATCAACAACCTTCGCATCAGATGCATGCGCAACGACCTCTGTTCCAATCGTAGGTAGCGCGGGCACTGTTCCCAATACCTGAACACCACAAAAAGCCACTCCCGCTGCGACTGCAATCCCAATTGTACTTCGTTTCATGAACGACATCCTCCCTAGTATTGGCTGAGTTCATCTACGTTTTTTCAATGATCAGATCAAAATAATGACTCAACCTAATATCATATGAAACCGTTTCCCTTAATAACCACAGTGTAACATATTCTATACCCGATAATGAGTGAATCTTTCTTCAAAAAGATTACAAAAAATGGCGACGCCTTCACGAGGCACCGCCGTAAGCTTATTCACTTTATTAGTATCAGCTCCTACACCCGCGCCCGCTCCACCGAGTGCAACTCCCCACGAATCACCAGCCGCTTCGGCTCGCCCCGTTTGGCAGAATTACACGTCACCAGCGTCACCAGCGTCTTGCCAGGAACGTCATCGATGACCTCAACCTTGTGACGGTCGATCACCTGGACACGCGTGACCTTATACCGATACACCTGCTGCTTATCCGTCAGGTACACGCTGTCTCCCTTGTGGACACCCTTTAGCGGCGAGAACAGGAGACGTTTGGAGACCATGTAATGCCCCGCCAGCGCGTAATTACCCTGACCCATCTGCTGGTCTGCCTTGAGCGTCCCCGCCCCGCGAACCAGCACGGCATTACTGACACCAACACCAATCGGCAAGTCCACTCCGACCGCCGGGACTCGGAGCTGGCCAACCGCACCGTAGTTACTGGTACCGGTCAGTTCACGGAGTCCATAACTCCCGACCGTGAGCGGGTTCAATTGGGACGTCTTCGCGTAGTTGAAGGGGGCCGTTTCCCCCTGTGCCTCGCGCTTAGTCCGTTTTACACTCTCGACCGTCATCTCACTCAGCGCCGTCTTGCCTAACTGGGTCACCGAAAAGCTCTGCGTTAGTCCTAGGAGGATCAACCCAGCCCCGACGAGAAACATCAGCAGCAACCAGAGGGAACTTTTTTTGTGTCGTTTACGTTTCGCCATTTAGCTCGCCTCCTTTGCGCGTCTGTATCGCCGGTAGCCCAGCCATACGCCCGCTGTCAGTGCCAGAATCGTCAGTATCAGGACCACCGTCTTGTATCGGTCCCAAACGAATTTTCCTGGAGGAATCGCCTCCGTTTCGTTTGGGATTCGCTTGCCAGTGACCAGGAGTCGGTGGGTGTTGATCATATACGGCGTGCAGGTCATCAGCGTTACCTGATTTCGCGCTGCCGACCGGTTGATCGGTTGCCGCGTATCCGCCTTCACCGTCCGAATCGCCGTAACTTCATAGGTCATCAAGCCATAAGCGTTCTTCAGGTAGAAACGATCACCACGATCCACCCGCCAGAGGTCAGTGAACAGCTGGGCCCCGGGTAACCCGCCGTGTGCCGTGATTAGACTGTGCTGGTTGTCCTTCCCTTGCGGAATATCCGTTCCATTGACCAGCCCCGCATATTTTTGAAGGACCTGTTCGCTGGTCCCGACAAAGACAGGGAGTTCAACGTTAATCTTGGGAATTGCTACAAGCGCTAGGGGTTCCGTTTCAACGAACTGCTTCTCATTCTTTTTAAATGGATCCTTGACCGTCGCCGTCTGCTTAACGGATGCTTGTTTCTGAAGTGAACGTTGCAGCGCCTTGAGTTGCCTTTCACTCGCCGTTTGCAGCTGATTTTTATACGCAACGAGGACCCCCTGCTGCCGCCAGCGGGCCACTACGTTACTTGCGGCTGGGTAGCTGATCAGGCCCAAGCCCAAGCATAATAGTAGGATTGCTAGCCATTTGCGCATGTGGGGGTCCCCCTTCTCTAACTGCCTAAGTGTCGATTGCGTTTACGCTTCCTTGCGTTGTCGGTAGTACAGGTAGCCCGCGCCACCCACCAGGAGGCTCCCGATGAGGAGGAACAGCCAGATGCCCATCCCCCCGGTAATCGGGAGGGCGTAGCGTTCATTTTTGATGGTCTGTGCCTTGACTTCCGTAGCATCCTTATCATTGGTAATGTCAAATGCGATGACATCCTCCACGAGGGCATAGCCAGCCGGCGCTTGCGTTTCAACTAAGTTGTATTGTGTTACCCCTCTGACCTTCTCGTCGTACACGTATGGGAGGCCGGTGAAACTGAAAGTACCGTCGGCTACGGAGGTTAGCTCCGTGGCATTTGCCTTATTCTTAACCCACTTTTCAAACTGATTATTCTTGAAAACTGCCCAGGAAGTACCATTCTTACCGAGACTTTGAACTTTAAACTTCGCCCCAGCCAAGCCCTTCCCTGAGTTCGCATCAACCTTCTCAAATTTAGCCCCACCGAGGATCAGGTGATTCACGATACCAATCCAAGAGCCTTTAACCTTGAAAAACTTTTCGTCTGGCTGGGCACTGACCACTTCAACGTTACCGACCTTATCGACGGTAAACGTCAGGGAAATCTTGATATCTCTGCCCTCTGGCTGTTCGTACCAGGGATAGTTTTTAATCGAATGTTCCGTTAACACGTAATTAGTCCCAACAGTCAGGCCGCCAAATTCGATGTTACCTTTGCTATCAGTTCTCAGTTCTTTGAGGACCTTATCACTACCTTCCTCCCGTAGCTCGAAGACCACGCCTTCTAACGCGACATGCTTCTTGCTAAGCGGTGCCAGGGGGTTGATACCGACCTTATGAATCTCCGGATCAACGTCGCGGGCAACGATGTTTTTGGGGTACAAATGGATTGTGTCCTTCGTACTCAGCGGCAAACCGATAATCATGGGGGCCGAGATTCCCGTTAAGTGGTGCGCGGGGGCTTTGGTTTCCATAATCAGGTAGAACCCGCTGTTCGGAAGCTTATCAAAAGTTAGGATGCCATCGGTCCCCTCCAACTCTTGCGTATCAATGGGGCTCAGATTGTACTCCGTCGCAAACTGCTTTTGAGCGGCAATTAATTCTTCCGGATCAGTCTTGCCAGCGGTAATTTTTTCAATCAGCGCATCACGTTTAGTCTTGAATTGCTCGCTGGTCATTTGAACCTTATTGCCATCCTTATCTGCGAAAAGTTCGGAGATGTCATAGACGCTAAAAGTGACCTTTCCATACTGATCGGCGTTATAGGGACTCATGCTTTTGGGAATCTCAACTTCATCCCCAGTGTTTTTAATATCCTCGCGATCCTTATTCTGCGGGGTATCCCCTACACCAATGTTATCCAGCTTATGCAGTTTCATCGTAACTGTTTCAGGCGTTGAGTCTGTTGTTGTATCGCTGGCAATCGCCGTCATGTGGCTGCCTAGCGTGAGGCCACAGAAGGCGAAGGTCGCCAGGGCCAGCTGTCGTAGTTTTCTGAATTTCATGGGTTATCCTCCTCTAGGGTGAGTGCGCCAAATGGCGAGTGCCGATAGGGTGAGTATGAGCCCTAAACTGATGAACCAGATGATCCCGCGGCCCCCAGTAACAGGTAGGCTGTAAGGGTCATTCTTAATCAATTCTGGGGTATCTTGCGTCTTTTCTGAAACGGTAAACTTATGCGTGGTGCCAACGACGTAGCCATCTGGGGCTTTGGCTTCAATCAACTTGTACTTGCCGTATGGCAGTCCCGTCACCTTGATGGCAGCGTCTGTGGAAGTCAGCCTCGTGGCCTCTTCATGGGTATCCACAACACCTGTCATCTTGCGATCATCGTCAAATTTCAGATACTTGCCAGCCTTATTACGGATGATAAACTCAGCACCCGCAAGTGGATTGTCCGTCGTCCCATCAATCTTCTTGAACTGGTAGTCGCCCCGTTTAATCTTGTTCGTTACGGTAATGACTTGGTTATTCTGACCGCCGGAGATGACGACTTGATCTGAGTTACCAGAGATTTTCCAACGTTTGCTGTCCCGATTGTAGGATAAAGTAAACTCTTGCGGTGAGACATAGCCCTTAGGAACTTCTTCAGTAATCGTGTAGGTCATCTTCGGGTCCAGCTTGCGGAGGACGAGTTCACCGTTCTTACCAGTTTTAACCTGGGCAGTTCCTCCATCGCTAGCCTTAACGTTGAAGACTACGCCTTCGAGATCTCTATTTTTCGCAGGGTCCCAAGGGAGGTCACCCAGCTTCTTTAGCGTTATGCCTTTGTGGAAATGCGTTACAACTTCATTTGTTTCGTTTTCGAAGTCGTAGTCTCCGCCAGAATTAAATGCCACTTTGGCTCGATTCCTAAAGGTCCCCACGAAGTCATCATCAAACGTTACACGCATTTGAAAGGCAAATGGGTCCCCATTGAAGTCCAACTCTTCAATTTCACCGTTGGATAATTCGTAAGTGATATTCTGTCCGCTAATAGTAAGTGTACCGCGCATTTGAACCTTCTCATCTTCCCCAGGCTGTCCAGCTTTCTTAGGGTCCGCATATTCAAGCGCCTTACCATCCGTATTGTATAAGACAATTTCTTCCGGTTTGAGCGACATGCCGTCTGGCAATCTATCCGTCAAGATAATCTTATTGGGCTTAGCAACAGACTCGTCCGGAATACTATATGTTGGCTGATAAACCGTGTAGTAAAAACTGCTTAGGTCATTCTCGTCACGGTTGATTGTCGCGCCATCTAAGTCATTGTACTTAGGGTCAAAGACCGGGTTAGTATGAACCGTCTTTGTAGGCTCCTCAGGCTTAAGCGGAACAACAGAGCCAGTAGAGAATGACTGCCAAGTAAATCCAGATTCACTTCTTAACATGAATTTTTGAGTTACGTCAGTCAGTGGGAAGGAAACCGCACCTCTTTCATAGTTAGTCGAACCGAGGAAGTCACCCCATTGATTTTTCCCAGTATATTCGTCTCCCTTATAAACACCTTCGCCAATACCTTCATACCAACCCTTATTAACTTTATCAGCTTGAACAAGTGTATCGTCAGATAATTTTGCTGGTAAGTTCAACCGTGTACCAGCCCATTCGTGTTTACCCAGATCGTTACCATTTAGCGAACCAAACGTGAAGTAGGCACTGTGATCCTCTTCGCTAGTAAATTCAGGAAACTTAAGTCTCTTAGTCCCATCTTCATTCATAAACGTTATATCGATATCGAGTTGTTTAATCCCGTTGTAGACGATACCGGAGTAGAAATTACTAGAAAAATCGATAAACGGTGCTTGCTGCCTCCCCGTTTCCTTATTCTTATCATGGGCCGTCATATTTGAAATTTCGACGATAGCGCCCATCTTATTTTCGAGTTTTTCTGACTGATTCGAAGTAGTATATGCTCCCACCTCTGGGTAGTAAACCACGATGGTTCCCTTATCCAGGTCTGCATCATCTGCTGGAGATTTCCCACCTAATGCTACGGCATAGGAGTGTGCTTCGGGCTTTTGTTGGTAGGAAACGTAATAGTTTTCCTTAAAGTTATCTCCTACATAGAAACCACTAACCTTTTTTCCATCTTCACCTGAGCTCTTGGGTATGACTTCAACTCCCTTTTGACCTATGAGTGTTCCGCCAATCTCCATATTATTATCTGACCAACTTCCGATTTGAACCTGGCCACGATGAACCGCAATGGCACCAGCCTCTAATCTCTTCTCTGGGGCCGTTGTTACTTGTAAGCTCTTAGTGCTGGTCGTAGAAGATGTCTTAGCATTCTCTGTGTTAGCAACTTCCTTGGTTGTGGTCTCTTCAGTCTTCCGTTCAGTAGTTTTCTCAGCAACCTTCTTAGTCGTGTTGTTATCATTGTTAGGCGTCACAGTTTTCTGCGACTTCTTTTGCTTCGTCGTTTGCGAGCCTTTCTTTTTTGTAGAAGTATCTTTATTCTTATCTTCCACTACTGTTTCTTCAGTAGTTTTGTCTTCCGCGTTATTTTCCTCAGTCTTAACTTTAATTTCATGAATACCTTCAACATCTACCGGCGTGTCACCAAGCTTTAGCTTAAGCAGCAATGCTGGGATAAGGAGTGGGTCAGCCAACTTGATAGGTACAGTCAACTTCACCTGCTGCGCTTTCTCTTGTTCATTATTGAGCAAAAGCTGGTGTTCTTCATCAACTTCGGCGGTAATATCCTGGTTCGGGTCTAAGTCAGCGATCTTCCCTGGCTTAAACTTAGCGTTATCTTCATTGTCCAACGTCACCACTGTTTCCCCCTCAGGAACCTCAATGGCCAATTCCAATTGCAGGTTCTGAGGCTGGTGACTGGTCACTTCCGTAACAACTCCGCCCGTCTTATCCTGGAGAGTTGCCGTTGAAATACTGGCTTCCCGTTCCTGCGCTTGCGTGCGTAGAAACGATGTCAAACCAACGAAACACGTTATTAGTAAAATTATTCTTAGCCATTTTTTCATGGGGCAATCCTCCATCTTCAAGCGGGTGGCGAGCTATCGTCTTTTTTGAATAATCTCAGAATAACAGTGAAATGTGAAAAACTTATGAACACCATATGTGTTTTATAATAACATTAACCATGTTGTTGTGTTATATATTAAAACGATTGTGACGACGCCTAAATAATTGGATGGTCATTGCTGCTACGCCTTCATGGTAATAATATATATTTAAAAGCTTGGATAATTCATTTTCATTCGCAAATTGCAAGAACAAGTTAGT
>NZ_AZCZ01000064.1 GCF_001434055.1 Levilactobacillus parabrevis ATCC 53295
GTGGGGACCGCCTGCAGCCAAAGAAAACGTCGCGGCAAGGCACTATCGTAACCGGAGGCGGCCAGAGATGCAGGTTGCTGTGACGATGGTGTTAGCTGAGAATCAGCTTACACCGTGGGACGCGTTTGGAGACTGACGCCTTTTAGTCAGGCTTCAAACCGAGCCGGAGGACCGCCTTTCAGGCCGCAGGCGATCCCCACAGCTACCGGAATCTCTGGCAGCCGCAGGTGAATGTAACGTCTAGCCAGCGAAGCGTTGTTCATCCAAAAGCGGCACCACTTCGGCGGGAACTGGCGTCACACCCAACATGGCGCTCACGCTACCCAAGCCTTCGAGCAAGTCGGCTTCCATCCCGGCCGTCATTAACGTCCGTTGGGCTGCGCGCAGTTCGCCCGGTAAATCCTCGATATCATCCGTTCTGCTGACCAGCACGCGGGGCACTGCCACCGCTTGGGCTGCCGTGATCACGGTCTGAACAATTTCCGTCAGGTGAATGGTGGGTGCTAGCGCCACGACCAGGTCTTGATCGAGCATGGCGGCACTCAAGCCACCTTCATCCAAGGCTTCCCCCGTGAAGCCGGTAATCCCTGCTGACAGGGTCACTTCACTAGGGGTATAAACCGTTAAGTCAAGCACTGTATTTTTACTGAGTTGGCGGACAAACGCCTGACTGGTAGCGTCTAGGGGCCCAGCAATCAAGATTCGTTTCAAGTTCGTAACTCCCTTTCCAATTAACTAATAAGTAAGATTATAAGGGGTTATAGTAGGTCGAAGGCAAGCCTTTTTCACAAAAAATTCTGGTGGATTGAGAGCTTGTTGCCGCCAGTTCAATAAGGCGTCTCTTATAAAAAAGAACGCTAGGTATGTTATGATTTAATTGGGTGGTGGCCGAAAAAAAGCGAAATCGCGATATTTCAGGTGCTTTAGCGCTTACGTAAGCTGTTTCACACCCGCCAATTATCAACACTAAAAATTGTTATCTTTTGGAAATCGTTAAGGTTTCGTGTACAATAGCTATATTCACAAGAGCCTATTGTTTCAAATACGACCGGTCCCGGGTTGCTTCGCTCAGCGCGCATCACTGGACGTACCGATCGTTATTTCTATGTTTCCGGCTCTTTACCGGAAGTGTTACACCATTACACAGGAGGTTAATCTATGCTACTTTCAATGGAACATCTACGTAAGGAATATCCTAACGGGAAAATTGCCGTCGACGACTTCAACCTTGAAGTCGATCGTGGTGAATTTATTTCGTTCATCGGAACGTCTGGCTCAGGGAAGACCACGACCATGCGGATGATCAATCGCATGTTGCACCAGACTTCGGGGACCATCAAGATTGATGGTAAGGATATTTCAAAGATGGATCCAGTTAAGTTGCGGCGTTCCATCGGCTATGTCATCCAAAACATCGGTCTGATGCCGCACATGACGATTCAAGAAAACATTGAAATCGTCCCGAAATTGCTCGGCTGGTCCAAAGAAAAACGGGCAGAACAAGCGAAAAAGATGATTGATCTGGCACAATTGCCAGCAGAAATGTTAAATCGCTACCCCGGTGAACTCTCCGGTGGGCAGCAACAACGGATCGGGGTCGTTCGGGCCCTGGCCGCCGATCAAGAAATCATCTTGATGGATGAACCCTTTGGGGCCTTGGACCCTATCACGCGGGAATCCCTGCAAGACTTGGTCAAACATTTACAAGAGGACCTCGGGAAGACCTTCATCTTCGTGACCCATGATATGGATGAAGCCCTCCACCTGTCGACGCGCGTGGTCATCATGAGCCACGGAAAACAAGTCCAGGTCGACACCCCCGAAAATATCTTGCGGCACCCAGCCGACGAATTCGTCACCAACTTAATCGGTGAAGAACGGCTGATCAGAGCGCAACCAAACATTCTTTCCGTTAGTCAAATCATGTTAAAGAACCCGGCCGCCATCACGCCTGACAAGACGCTGGATGACGCCATCGACCTGATGCATGACCGGCGAGTTGATACGCTACTGGTTACCGATGCGGATGGCGTGCTCCAAGGCTACGTTGACTTGGACGACATTAACCGGATCACCGACGCCACCACGCCCGTTAGCCGTTTCACCAACAAGGAAGTCTTCTACGTTCAGGCCAACGCCCTCATTGGAGACACCGTTGATCGTATCCTAAAACAGGGGGTTAAAAACGTTCCCGTTGTCGATGCCAAGAAGCACCTGGTCGGTATCGTTACTAGAACCGCACTGGTCGACATCGTTTACGATGCCTTGCGCGGGGCCCCCGCCAACGACGAGCAGCCAGCGTCACCAATCAACGCTGACATTCACGCTGCCGCTACTCACGAAGGAGGCGAATCATCACAATGATTCACTTCTTACAGGTTTATGGCATGCAACTGATCGACAAGACCGGCCAACATCTCTACATTTCCGCGGCCGCCCTTCTCTTGGGGATCGTTGTCGCCGTGCCACTCGGGATCTTATTGACCCGCATGAAGCACGGGGCCAACGCGGTCATCACACTGGCCGGGGTCTTACAGACCATCCCTGCCATGGCGCTATTAGCCATGATGATTCCCATCTTCGGGATCGGGTCTACCCCAGCCATCGTCGCCCTGTTCATTTACTCTCTGCTCCCCATCCTACGCAACACCTACCTCGGGATGGAAGGCGTCTCACCAGCTGTGCGTGACGCCGCTAAGGGAATGGGCATGACCTGGTGGCAATCGATGATTCGCGCCGAGATTCCGCTAGCCGCGCCCGTGATCATGTCCGGGATTCGACTGTCTGCGACCTACGTTATCGCGTGGGCCACACTGGCATCCTACATTGGTGCCGGTGGTCTGGGTGACTTTATCTTTAACGGGTTGAACCTCTACCGTTCCGACTTAATCTTGGGCGGCTCGATTCCCGTTATTTTACTAGCCCTACTCGTGGACTATTTGTTAGGTAAGTTAGAAAACACCGTGACACCACGGCAATTACGATAGGAGGTCCGTCATGCGAAAACATTTACGTCAATGGCTAGCCGGACTTCTGGTAGCGATCGTCCTCTTACCACTCGGTGGGTGCAGCTTGCCCGGTCTGAGTGGTTCCGGCGACAATACCGTTCGGATTGCCTCACAGAACACGACTGAACAGCAGATTATGGCCTATATGATTCAAGGCATGATCGGCCACTACACGAAGTTAGATTCAACCATCGTCAACAACCTGGGTTCCGGGAATGTTAGTTTTAACGCTTTAAAGAACGACAACGCTGACATCTCCTCAATTCGGTTCAACGGGACCGACCTGACGACCGTCCTGAACGAAAAATTCGAACGGGATCCCGCCAAGGTCAAGTCAACCGTCACCAACGAATTCCAGAGTCGCTACCACATGACTTATTTCGAGTCATACGGGTTCGCCGACACCTACGCTTGGATGGTCAAGAAGAGTTACGCCAAGAAGTACCACTTGAAAACGGTCAGTGATCTGAAACGCCTCGCCCCTAAGATGCGCGTCGGGATCGACCAAATCTGGCAGAACCGGCAGGGTGACGGTTATCCTGCTTTCCAAAAGGACTACGGCTTCAGCTTTGGCACAGTCTACCCGATGCAAGTTGGGCTACTTTACGATGCCTTGGAAGCCAACAAGATGGATGCCATTCTGGGATACTCCACCGATGGCCGGGTCGGCAGTTACGACCTGACCCTGTTGAAGGATGACAGGAACTTCTTCCCACCATACGATGGGAGTCCGGTTGCGACGAATGCTATCTTGAAGAAACATTCTGAACTCAAACCGGTCTTGAATCGTTTGGTCGGCAAGATCTCACTGAAGACCATGCAAGACTTAAACTACAAGGTCGACGATCAACTGGAAGAACCCCAGACGGTCGCCAACGAATTTCTGAAACAACACCACTACTTTGAAGGGGGGAACTAGGCATGAAAGACATGGGCTTATTCAGTCAGTTAATCTATTACTTCTCGCACAACGGGATGTACGTCCTCAGTCAATTTAACCAAACGTTCCTCGTCTCCATCTATGGGGTGCTGTTCGGTGCCATCGTGGGAATTCCCATTGGGATCTGGATCTCACAGAACCGGAAGCTCTCCCCCGTCATCATTGGGATTGCTAACGTGATTCAGACGATTCCTTCCCTGGCGATGCTGTCCATCTTGATGCTGGGTCTGGGACTCGGGCAGAATACGGTGATTGCAACCGTCTTCCTCTACTCCCTGTTACCAATCGTCAAGAACACCTACACCGGGATGCTCAGCGTCGACCCCGACGTTCTGGATGCCGGTAAGGGAATGGGGATGACCCGTTTCCAAATCATGAAGACCATTCGGATTCCACTGTCACTTTCCGTGATCATCGCCGGAATTCGAAACGCCTTAGTCCTAGGGATTGGGATTACCGTTATCGGGTCCTTCATTGGGTCCGGTGGTCTGGGGGACATCATTGTCCGCGGGACCAACGCCACGAACGGGGGCGCAATTATCCTGGCTGGGGCATTGCCGACCGCGTTGATGGCGATCATCACCGACCTGGTCCTCTCCTTCATCGAAAAGCGCCTCACGCCAAAGACGTCTTCTGAAAACTAAACTGTTGTATGTTCAAGTTGCCTCCGGGCCGGTGAAAATTGGACCGTGACGCTGAGGGCCAAAGTTGTCGCCTGCGGCTGCCAGAGATTCCGCCTGCTGTGGGGACCGCCTGCAGCCAAAGTACTGGCTTTCGGCTCGGTTTGAAACCTCGCGAAGTTCACGCAAGTTTCCAAACACGTCCCACGCTGTAAAACCGGGAAGAACCAATCGCCCGGTCTAACACCGCCGTCACGGCTGGCTGCATCCCTGGCCTCCTCCGGCTAAGCTATCTTTGGCCCATGCACGTTGGGTCAAATCACAGCATATTTCCCAACCACGGACACAATGATGTTTCTCTGAATAATGTCTTTAGCGCACGCGCTTCAAGGTGTGGAAGTGCTTATCGGTCTAAATTAAATTTACCATTTCCGTAGGGTCGACAGTTCGCTGTTGGCCCTATTTGTTTTCACCTAAGCGCAAGTAAACAAATGTACGTATACCAACGACCACAAACGTTGATCCCGCCTTGGTACGGGCTAAATCTTTGTTAGCCGTGAGGGTGGGGGAAATAGGCTCAGCCGTGGGAATTGTCTTAGCGATTTATCGCTTAGTCAATTGGTGAGGGTGAAACTCGTCTCTCAGAGGTTCACCCTCACGCTTGGAGACCGCTCTGTGGCTCCAGGCGTCCGCCCTAGCGTTCCAGCCTATTTCCCCCACCCGGTAAGGCGCTGGTAAAACACAATTTAGCCCCTACCAAACGCGTGGCGCTAACATTGTGGGAAAATTTGGTATACTGGAACAAAATTCAAACGAAAGAGGGACTCCTTCCCGTGACCCGACTCAAACAAAGTGGCATCGACTTCTCCGTAGGCACGCTAAACTTTCTGGCAAATATCGGTATCATCCTGCCCTACGTCCTCATTCTGGCCAAGTGGCAACAGACCCAGAGTGAGACGTACCTGATCGCCCTCGTGGCCTTCTACATCTCTCGGGCGGCCAGTATCTTCTACACCAAACGCCTGAACCTGCGAGCAAGCACCTACCTGATTCTCAGCCTGACCCTCGGTGCGGCCGGCAGTCTGATCTTCGCTGCCACCGCCCACCTCGGTTGGCTGATTATCGGTAGCCTGTTGTGGGGCTACAGCGCCGCCACCATCTGGCCATATTTTTTGACCGTCAAGTTACACCTAACGCACACCGCCGACTTTAAAATGAAACGCCTCTACTGGTTGATTTTCGCCGGCTTGGCCCTGATCATCGGCGCCGATGTGCTGGCCAAATTCAGCTACACGCTGACCTTCACGCTGCTGGGGATTCTCTATTTGGTGGCGCTGCCCGGCGGACTCCTGCTAAATAACTTCACCAGCGACTTCTACCAGGAATCGCCGCGCCACGTTCACGGCCTCTCACAGACCTGGCGCTGGGTGCTCTCCGTGGTCTTCTTCGGCGTCATTGCCGTCCTGACCACGCTGCGTAAGGCGGCCATCAACATTCCCAGCTGGCTAATTCTAACCATCATCGGGATTGCGCTAGTGATTCTGATCATCGAACTGATTGCCGACTGGCACGTCCTGCCGCGCTATAAAATGCGGCTCCTCAACCGGGGCTTTCTGGTCAGCATGGTCTTGCTATTCAACAGTTTCTTTGCCTATTTCTACCTGGGCAAGGCCGGGATGTACGCCGTTTTTGCCGTGTACCTGTTGGGCTTCGAAATGGGCTTCACCCTCTTCAATCTGCTCGGGCACCACGATGCTCGCCGCGCCCGCTACGACAGTCTAATTAGCCTGATGGTCGGCCAAGTTCTCCTGTTGATTCCGTGGGTCGGCAGCTACCTGTTGGGCCTCCTGCTGATCACCCTCTACGTGGGCTACGACAACCCCACGCTCAATGAGACGCTCTACGGCCTCGACAGCATCGATACCGACAGCGCCATCATCCATAAGTACCGCTTCTCCACTTACGGCGGTCTGCTCTGCCAATTGGTCATGTTTGGCCTGCTCATGGCCGTCAGTGCCGTAGCCGGCCTATCGCTCCTCGACTTCTTCAAACCGAGCGACACCGGCAATTTTGACCTGTATTTCTACGGTCTGAGCTGGCCGCTCGTCATCGTTTCCCTCATCATCTCCGTGGGCAATCTGCGGTCAAAATCACCCGCCACAGTGAAAACCCAGTCTGAATAAGGCTGGGCTTTTAAATAGCCCCTCCTATTACTACTAATGTAAAAATCGGTAGCGTCAAGAATCTTGTG
>NZ_AZCZ01000065.1 GCF_001434055.1 Levilactobacillus parabrevis ATCC 53295
TTTACACAAAAAATTTGACACTCCCGTGACTTCTCTGAACAATCCAAACTCCACGAATGGCTCTTTAATATGTCTCTCCCATAGAATAAACAAACCTATGCAAATCGCCGATCCAATAGTTAAACCTATGCTCCATTTGGAGGTCCACCCCATGTCATAGCCCTTAATTAAAACATAGGTTAATTGAACGATTCCAGCTAGGAATAACACTAAACCCAATACATCAACTCTTTTAGAAACAGTAGCATCATAGGACTCATCAAAACAGGTAGTAATTAGAATAAATGTTAAAATTACGATTGGTAAGTTGATAAAGAAGATATATTTCCATGTAAAATACTGCAAGACAAGACCACCAATTGGCGGCCCTGCAGCAGCCGCTACAGCTGTCACAGCACCAATTGTACCAACTGCATCAGTGGCTTTTTCCCGACCAAACAAACTAACAGACAGCGGTATCATAATGGGTGTAACAATAGCGCCGCCAAGGCCTTGCATGAATCTAACGGCAATTAGGAAAATTAGGTTCTCAGATAAGCCGCATAATAGCGAACCAATACCGAATAGGCCTAAGCCTAACCGCATTATCTTTTTGCGACCAAATTGATCCCCAAATTTTGCGGCTGGGATAATAAATACAGACATGGCCAAAACATATATAGTGCTTATCCAGTTTGTATTTGTTACGCTGGCGTTAAAATATTTTGTGATGTCTGGCAGTGCAATATTTGTTATCGTTGTATCCAACGTGACAATAAACATAATCAGACAAAGGGCGCTTAACCCTAACCGTCCACGTAAGCTTTTCATCAGAATCCCCTCAATTCAAGATTAATTGCTTATTTTTCTTCTTTACGTAGATAATCAGACCGCTTTCTAAACAGGAAGACCGTCAGTAACATCACCCCCGTAAATGGCATAGCCATCTGATATGGTCGGATAAAGGCATGGGTCAGCTGGTGCTTGGTTTCATGTCTAATGGCCGCCACTTCAGTTGTTAAAAGTTGATTGTCACGGGTGACTTGTTGTGTGACGGATTGACTGACCCGTTGGTAAATCGCTCGCTTGACCGTGACCGGTGCTGCCGTCAGTTGGTGTTGCTGCAATGTCCGCTGGTAGTTTGACCGAATCAGTCTCTGAGTTTTAGCTGAGCTGATAAATATCGTTTGCCCATGTTTAGGCGTTTGTTCCGTCGCTAATTGGGACTTGACCTGCGTCAGCGTGTCACTTTTTACTTTGGCAGAAACGGGTAACGCCTCAACCCTGTTCTGCGAATACAACCAAACGTTGGTTTTCGCCGTCACGAGGTTAGCAGATAACGCGGATACAAAGATTGCCACTGCTAAAGACGTCCCGATCTGCCGGAAGACGCCAATCACACTTTGAGAAGCAGTTAATAGATTACCCGTAAAATCACCAGCTGCTAACACGGTGATGGGACCAATCACGACACCGTAACCAGTCCCGACTAAGAGCGCGGCTACACAGACCTGCCAGTAAATATTGGGATTCATCCAACTCAACGCCACGTAACCCCCAATCATCGACAAGCTTCCCATTAAAATGACCAACCGCGGACCAACTTTGCCTAAAAGCCAACCACTAATCGGTGACCAGATAAAAATCATCATTGAGGCGGGAGTGATCATCAGAGCGGCTAACAATTCTCCTTTACCTTGAACTTTGGTAAAGAAACTCGGCATCAAGACCAGCAATGCTACTAGGAAGATTCCCGACATGATTGTGACAATGGCCGATCCCACGAACTGCTTATCTTTAAATAGCGCTAATGGCACCATCGGCTGTTGCGCATGACTTTCAACGACAATAAACCCAATTAGTGACAGTACACTCAGTAAGATTAATCCCAGACATTGGTAACTCGTCCAGCCCCAGTCGTTCCCTTTGACTAAGAATAAAGTCAAACTAAACAACATGGTCATGGACAAAATCGTACCGCCCATATCTAGCTGTTCTTTTCGTTGCTTACGCTCGTGTAAGTCAAAGAGTCGCCAGCAAAGCCCCAATGCCAATAAGGTAAATGGCACATTAACCAGGAAAATTCCCCGCCAGCTAAAGAACTGCGTCACGACGCCGCCAATAGTCGGCCCCATTGCGGCTGCCAGGCCTTGCGTAACCCCCAATGTGGCGATTGCACTGGTCCGCTTGTCCATCGGTACACTCTGAATCCCGATGGTCATACTTGCTGGGAAAACAATTGCCGCCCCCAGGCTTTGAATTCCCCGCCCAACAATCAGCCAAGCCACACTGCCGGCTAGTCCAGAAAAAAGTGATCCCAGTAAGAATAAGCCGAGCCCTAATAGATAGAAACGGTGGCGCCCATAAATATCCGCCAATCGCCCCAGCGGAATCGTTAACGTAGCAAACAGAATGGTGTACAGGTTAAGTGCCCAAGATAATTGTTCTAGGCTGGTCGATAGGCCATTTTGAATTGCCGGTAATGCGATATTCATCACCGTTGTATCCAGAATACAGAGAAAAATACCAATGGCCATTGTGCCAACTAACGCTGTGGTCTTTTTCATCATAAACTCCCCCTCGTCAAGTGTTATCGTTAGTTTATGCGCATCGATCACGATAAACTAGATTTGGGTTACAGAAAGGGGGATGTTGTAACCGATGAATCCACATGAGCGTAAACAGCAAAATTTAGAAAATATCTATCGCGCCTTACTAGAGTTAATGATGGAAAAACCACTGGCGACGATTTCAATTACTGAGCTTTGCCAACGTGCACACGCTTCACGAACTTATTTTTACCGTCACTATCAAAACTTTGATCAAATTATTGCCGCCTACCAAACCCATAATATGCTGAGGTACTTGCGGCGCTTGCCCAGGACAGACCAGGTCACGCTCCCTGAGCTGATGACTCATTATTTTGAGCATACTAAAACGGAAACTGAGACTTATCAGCTCCTGATCAAAAATAATAAGCTAGACGTTTTAGTCAAAACCTTCCAAACTGTTTTTCAACTACTCATCAAGCAAGACCGTATCGGCGGACACGGCCCCAACATAACGAATCCATACTATCTCTTATTTTTCTCAGGCGGCGTGATCAATATCGCTGCCAACTGGGTTAGCAATGGCTGTGTCGAATCTCCCCAATATCTGGGGCAGATGATTGCTCACTTCGCATTAAGTCCTTCAAACTAGCAGGTAAGACAAATGAAGACGACTTTTCCGTATGGGTCGCCTTCATTTTTTAATTTATAAAATCCGTATGTAGCCGCGCCAGCTTTGATATGACGGACGATGTACGCTCCCACATTTCGTGTGCTTTATTGCAGACCATGATATACTATCTCCAACCTATTTTCACCGCTTACCAAGAATAAAGTAACTTATAAAGTAAACACGTGTATTTTAATTAATTACGTAATGAGGAGGAGTCGGAATCTAATATGAATTATGTCTTTGATGTTGACGGTACGCTAAGCTTTAACGGCACAAGCATCTCGGTTGAGATTATTGCAGGTCTAAAAGACTTAGAAAAACACGGTCATCAGGGGCTACTCCACAGACTCTTTTTAAGTCACAAGATTAATTAAAGTTCAGTCTGGAACCACGACTAATTCTTCAGAAAATCAATCAACAACTTATCAACATGCGCATTGTCATGAAGCTTGCTGTGCTGGGCATTCGGCCCAACAATCTTCCGCTCCTGATAAGATTTAGCTCGACCAGCAATCAAATACCGCAACGACTTTGAAGAAGCATTGCTGACGGAACCATCCGAATGAGACCCGTCGTTCTTGTCACCGTAAATGTTCAGTACGGCAATCTGATGCTTGGGGTACGTCTGACGCAGTGGCAGCAAGGCCTTATAGTCAGCCTGCATCTTTTTCGGTTTACCATTTGGTTGCAGCGTCATTTGATTTGGTTCATCACCCATTCCGAGAATGCCATTGAAGTGCCCAGCAATGTCAACCTGCTTCTGAAGCTTGGGTAGCTTATGCGAGTTATCCAGGAGATAATACATGATTGCCATATTTCCCATTGAATGACCGACCATGTTGAGTTTCTTCATCTGATACGTCTGTTGGAGCTTAATCACAGTTGCTTCAGCCCAGCGGCCCCACTGACGCGGATTAGAATTTCGATTGTCTTCAAATCCTACCTCGACGATTGGGTGATAATCCCCCTTCCGAAACTGACCGGACAAGGCAACTTTTCCATGTTTCGAAACGGTTGCCCGCACGATAGTCTTCGTCAGACCGGCATTTACCAACGACTGGGCCATCTGTTTTTCTGCACGATAGCTACTTCCCCAGCCATGGAAAAATAGCGTTGGTTCGTACTTACCGGAATTGGGTAGGTCGGACGCGGTGGTCGTGTGCTTATTGCCCGTGCCACAAGCTGATAGCCCCAGCACAAGTAGTCCGATACCCATGAACGTTAGTAATCTTTTTTTCATCAAAATAACACTCCCCCCAAGGTCAAAATTCAGATTGACTTCATAGCTCAAGTATAAGCCCCTCGTGTACCGCTAAGGCAACTCAATTTTACAATTAAATGGAATAAAAAAACTCACCGCCATTTGCAGTGAGTTCGCGTCGTTAAGCCTCTAACATTGTTACAAACCGATGATTCCAAATGCCCTCGTAAAAGGCAATGGTCTGTTCGGCCGTCATAAACTTATTATCTACGGTGGTTGTTAACCCCCGCGTCATTTGTAAGTCGTAGCCAATACCATGTGCCACCTTAGTTGTCGTGTCAACACAGTATTCGACCTGCGCGCCACAGATTTCCAAAGACTCGGCGGCAAAGCTCGTCAAAACGCGCCGTAAATTGGTGTGGTAAAAAGCATTCGCATGATTCTTAGAAACTAAGGGATCCGTGTCGCGATAATCCAGTTCGGGAATTAACTCCCAATCGTGGGTTCCTTTAACCAAGTCTTCGTCCGTATGCTGGACAAAGACAATCGGCTTTTTAGCCTTGCGGTACGCCGCAATTCTCGCGTTGACGCCCGCAATGACTTGGGGCATATTCACAGCGGTTTGTTCACCGTAACAAACACCGTTTTGAAGATCAATGACTAGTAAGACATCTGCCATGTTGATGGCCTCCTTCAGGAATCTTTCAGCTTAATTTCTATCATACGCTATTTGCGGAGGCGTTCAAACCACATCAGACTAGTTTTACATATTTTCTCTTTGTTCTACACGCAATCGGCTTGACCAAACGATTCCCAGTAACGAGATTGCTGCCGTTCCCACCATCGTTGCTTGAAATCCACTGGCAAAATTCGCGCCGCGGAACTGGTAAAAGATCATTACGGCAAGCGTTGTCCCCAGAGCACCGCCCAACAATCGGAAGACATTGTAAATTCCGGAGGCTTTACCAATCATTACCCGTGGCACCGCACCAATCACAGATTTTTGCAGGGCTGGTCCCGCCATTGACAATCCCACGCCCGCCAACATTAGCGGTAAGACGAACCACCCATAATTTTTATGTACAAGCACCGCAATTAGCAGGTAGCCAACGCCTTGGCAGAGCAGTCCTAACGTGGCAATCCAGCGCTCACCGAACCGATCAACGGCCCGTCCGGCAAACGGTGCAACGACGACCAACGTCCCCGTCCATGGTAACAGCTCCAGCCCAGCAACTAGCGCTGTGCTTTGTTGACTGGCCTGTAGATATTGCGGTAGGAAGAAGACCACGCCGTACATTGAGCCATACAGACAAGCCGTGGCGAGATTTCCCCCAGTAAAGGTTCTTTCTTGAAACAGGCTTAACAGCATCATCGGTAAAGCTTCGTGGGTCTGACGGAAAATGAACCAGGCACCACACCCCAAGCTGATTAACGCGATGATGAAGACAACCTCTAATTGGGCAAGGTCCGAGCTACTCGTTGTTGCCGACAACGCCCAAATAACACCGGCCATTGCAACAATAATTAAGACATTATCAACTAGGTTAATCGGATTGCTTTGCCCGTGGCTCTCTGGTAAGTGACGTCTTGATAGCCAGATAGCTACAACGCCAATCGGCACATTGATCCAGAAAATCCATTGCCAGGCTAATTTTGCGACGATGAGCCCGCCGAGCGAGGGACCGACAATCAGGGCCAAGCCCCCAATGCCACTCCAGATGCCTAACGCCCGTCCCCGTTGCGCCGGCGGCAAGGCATTGGTGAGAATAGCCATCGACATCGGCGTCATGACCGAGGCACCCAGGCCCTCAACAATTCGAGCAAGAATCAGCCACCCAATGCCACTGGCCAAAGCACAGAGGACTGAGCCAACTGTAAAAATCAGAATTCCCCAGTTATAAATTTTGCGGCGCCCCCAGCGTTCTCCTAGCGAGACACCGACCAGTATAACTGCCGCAATCGTAATGTTATAGGCATTCAGTGCCCACTGCAACGTGCTCACCGAAATCTGGAAATCCGTACGAATCGCCGTCGACGCAGTCGTTACAATCATCGCATCCATCATGGCCATGAAAAAGCCTAACGATGTCAGTGCAAGTATCCATCTCGAACTTACTGTTTCCCCTGTCATTTCCCCATCTCCCGTAATTGGCATATAGTTCAAATATCTTTGAACTATGTAAACATACCATTGCCGGAAGCTGCTGACAAGATGCTAAATCTAAAAAGGG
>NZ_AZCZ01000066.1 GCF_001434055.1 Levilactobacillus parabrevis ATCC 53295
TTGCACTTCAATTTTAAATCGAGGTTAAATATTTAGCTGAAGAAAATGACCAGATTCAAATTGGAGTTGAAGTTCCTAATGAGGTATCGAGTCATGCGATTAATGATTATGTTTGATTTGCCAGTTGGAACGAGTGAGAATCGCCGCGATTATCGAAGATTTCGGAGATCGTTGATACAAGAAGGATTTTTTATGATGCAGTATTCTGTTTATGTTCGGGTGTGCCCAGATTCTAAACAAGCTCATTCTGTTGAGAAAAGGATTGCCGCCATTACACCAAAGGATGGTTTAGTGCAGTCTGTTATGCTAACCGAAAAGCAATATCAGGCTATGCATTTTATTTCAGGTGAGCCTAGCCAGGATTTACTAAACTCAGCTGAGAGGACTGTTATGATATGAATCTCACCTACTTTGGATTTCCACCGTTTGGCGTTGCCTCGGGTAAAGTTACGGTAATTGATACTGGATCGCCACGCGTATATCAAAATTTATTACTAGGATTACAAGATAGGGAAGAGACCATAACTCTCAGTAAGGATGATTTTTCAGTAGTGAGTATTCCTAAAGGCTGTCAATGGTATGGGGATCCTTTAGAGTCATTGGATTTAAATAAGCTCTTTCAAAAGAAACTGCAGAATCAAATTATGAAGGTTATGACTAATAAGCAAACTGTGGACTTAGCTGATGGCATACGAAAGCTTGTGTCACAATTGCTAGAGAACAGTTATGTCATGGATATTCCGATTGAGTTTCCCGAGATTCCAACAGTAGATAAATTGGTGAAGTTTAGCGGATTACAAGTCATCCCGGAAGTTGAAAATGATGTCTATGTTATACTGGAATCGTTAGTTAAAGTGTTAATTGAACTGAATGATCGCCGAATAATTATCTTGACCAATGTCAGTCATTACCTCAAGGTCAGCCAGATTAATTCTCTGGTAGGTTTAATGGCAGATGCAGATATACCGATGCTTATAATTGAATTCTCACAAATCCAGCGTAATGAATTTTTTGTAAAATGTGATTATCACTATATTGACGGTGATTTTGTCTTGTGGTGATCTTAGGCACATTATATATCGATGTGAAAATGATGGTTTTAAGTAGATGGTAAATCAATAAGGTCAAGAGCGAAGGTGAGTACACGCTTGAAGGTCAAGGCGTTTTAAGTAGATGGTAAATCAATAAGGTCAAGAGCTTGCCATATTCCGAAAAGTTAGCAGCGGTCGTTTTAAGTAGATGGTAAATCAATAAGGTCAAGAGCCGGGCTTTCAGCTTCACAATGGTTTTTGCGGTTTTAAGTAGATGGTAAATCAATAAGGTCAAGAGCAAAGGTAGTGGATTATCTGACTATTGATAGGTTTTAAGTAGATGGTAAATCAATAAGGTCAAGAGCTCTGATGGTAGCGGCAATCTTAAATGATTAGTTTTAAGTAGATGGTAAATCAATAAGGTCAAGAGCAGCTAAAGTAGCTACCATGAAGGGTGATAAGTTTTAAGTAGATGGTAAATCAATAAGGTCAAGAGCGAGAGAGCTATTGAGTATGATGGAACGGTCGTTTTAAGTAGATGGTAAATCAATAAGGTCAAGAGCGAAGGTAGTGGATTATCTGACTATTGATAGGTTTTAAGTAGATGGTAAATCAATAAGGTCAAGAGCAGACTTTGACGTTTTCAAGCAGTAAATAAGGTTTTAAGTAGATGGTAAATCAATAAGGTCAAGAGCGGAGGTGCCATTCGATGCCGCTGAATGATAGTTTTAAGTAGATGGTAAATCAATAAGGTCAAGAGCAGGCATATAATGACGACTACGATAAGAGAAGTTTTAAGTAGATGGTAAATCAATAAGGTCAAGAGCGACAGTCTGTGGAAGTTAGACCTGGAGACCGTTTTAAGTAGATGGTAAATCAATAAGGTCAAGAGCATAAGGCCCGTAGCTGTACGGCTGCTGGCGGTTTTAAGTAGATGGTAAATCAATAAGGTCAAGAGCTCTCTAATTCGTTGGTCGTAGTTTACTGTCGTTTTAAGTAGATGGTAAATCAATAAGGTCAAGAGCCGGTATATTGTCGGGCATCCTGCTTGGATTGTTTTAAGTAGATGGTAAATCAATAAGGTCAAGAGCACGAACAGACTAAAGCACCGGGGTAAATTGGTTTTAAGTAGATGGTAAATCAATAAGGTCAAGAGCGCTGATGGCGTGAACATGCACTACTGCAAAGTTTTAAGTAGATGGTAAATCAATAAGGTCAAGAGCAAGATTGACACGGCCTACCAGCTACAGACGGTTTTAAGTAGATGGTAAATCAATAAGGTCAAGAGCAAGTGGTACATCACGTGGCAGAGGACTTTAGTTTTAAGTAGATGGTAAATCAATAAGGTCAAGAGCCACTGTACCAGACACACCTTTACTTCACGAAGTTTTAAGTAGATGGTAAATCAATAAGGTCAAGAGCTGGATCCTACGCCTTGTGTGATTTTGCCTAGTTTTAAGTAGATGGTAAATCAATAAGGTCAAGAGCTTTCACGTTTACAGGTCAACGTGGACACTAGTTTTAGGTAGATGGTAAATCAATAAGGTCAAGAGCAAAAAGTTTCGCCAACTTTTCTTTTTCCTCGTTTTAAGTAGATGGTAAATCAATAAGGTCAAGAGCGCCAGTACCTCATTGCTTACTTGCTCCGCGGTTTTAAGTAGATGGTAAATCAATAAGGTCAAGAGCCTTCAACCAATCATCTTTGAAGCCCCATTCGTTTTAAGTAGATGGTAAATCAATAAGGTCAAGAGCGTAATCAAGGTGTGAACGGTCTTACTGCTGGTTTTAAGTAGATGGTAAATCAATAAGGTCAAGAGCATGACACTCAATGCATCGATGAATACCGTAGTTTTAAGTAGATGGTAAATCAATAAGGTCAAGAGCTCGACCGGCCGCGGACTGATTCGTATACTGGTTTTAAGTAGATGGTAAATCAATAAGGTCAAGAGCGAATCTTAGTTCCTTTTTCAGCTCCGGTCTGTTTTAAGTAGATGGTAAATCAATAAGGTCAAGAGCACAATTTGTTTGGCGCAACCGGTCAACAGGGTTTTAAGTAGATGGTAAATCAATAGGTTGGATATTATATTTGAAATAGCTGTAATTTATTTGACATGAAAACCGCCTCATCATAATTTCCTACAGTAAAGGGAAAATTATGGTGAGGTGGTTTTCAACACAGCTATTTTAAAATATACTACCCAGCCGCATAAGGCACGGGTTTACTGTAGTAATATCCCTGAGTCATGCCAACATTGTAGCGTCTAGCTAAATCGACATCGCCCTTGTCCTCAATACCTTCAAGGGTGAAATCGAGGTGGTATGTATCGGCAATGTTGCGCCAGAAGTTGAGACTGGCCATCATTTCTTTTTGCCGGTGCTGGAACCGGAAGTTCTGCATCGCAAATTTAATGCTGTCCATGAAGGGCAAAACGTCCTGAATAGCTTCACACCAGGGATTGTCCGTACCAACGTCGTCTAGGCTCAGCTTGATATCGTAGGCCTGATAAATGGCCACGTAACGGTGAAGTTCCTCCAACGAAGGGGCCTCCGTCAGTTCGACGATTAATTTGAGGTTTTGAACGGACTTTTTCAGATGGATCAGGTGGCCAATCGTCCGTCGATCTGTAAATTGTTCGCGATTTAAGTTGAGTGAAATCTCGGGGTTATCTTGATGATCTTTTAAAATGTTCGTGATCTCTTGATAGGACAGTGAAACCTGCTGGTCCATTGGTAGCGCAGTGAAATCAGTTGGCGTTACCCAGTAGTCATGGCAATATGACCGTAATAACAGTTCATAACCCGCTAATTTTTGCGTGACCGCATTGATCTGCGGTTGGACGAAGAATCGATACATTTTAAAAGAAAATCCCCTTTCTGTTGAAACATGGGCTTAAACAATAGAGCCCATTATACATCATCGTTCAATTAATTTACAGTCATAATGATGCAGGACTCTAGCGAATTTTGACCCCACTTTTCGGGTGTCGTCCGCTAAGTGATTATGTTACTGCTTTACCGCGGCAAATTCAATTCATACGCTCGGCGCGCATTGTCGCCGGGTTCGGCCACGTGGACGATACCGCGGAATTGGTAGCCTAAGCTGGTTACGATGGCTTGCATCCGCTGATTCATGCGGTGGGTGTCAATCCGAAAATTGCGAACCCCCTCCTGGTAGGCCTGACTGATCAAGTTGGAGAAGAAGGTGTGGCTGAGATGCTGGCCAGCGAAGTCCTTGCTCAGCGCAATCCGGTGAATCGTGGCGTAGGGGTCCGTGTTGTTGGCCCAACCATCACCACTGATTTCGTGGTAATTCGGGTCATCACCCACCACCTGTGCTGCGGTTCCAGCGACTTGGTCATCGACCATCAATATCCAACTGCGCTGCGCCATAATATCTTCACGAATGGCGGTCTCATCGGGATAACCATCTTGCCACTGTGGACTGCCATCCGCCTTCAATAGGGCCTTGGCGTCGTCAATAATTGCCATAATTGCTGGCACGTCCGTCTTGGTAGCGTGTCGTAAATAAACTAAACTCATCAGTCGTCCTCCAATAGTTACTTCAAATTTAAAATCAAGAATACCACTTTCTGTGGTTGAACGGAATATTTTAATTTTTTCCATCAGTTCGGGCGACTTTCCCGCTTAATTTTGCTAGAGTTTAGGAAGAAGGAGTGTGTTCGACTTGGTAAAAATTACTGCTTACGGTGTCCGAGCCCTGGAAGAGCCGTACTTTGACCGCCTGAATCAGGATCAGTTTACCTGTAAATACGTGCGGGAACTCTTGACCCACGATAACGTGGCTGCTGCCAAGGGGTCCGATGCCGTCCTGGTTCGGGGCAACTGCATCGTTGACCGGCAGAATCTCCAGCGGTTTGCCGACTGGGGAATCCGGGCGGTCTTCACCCGTTCGGTTGGCTACAATCACTTGGACTTGCAGGCCGCTGCCGACCTTGGCATCACGCTGGCCCGGGTGCCCGGCTATTCGCCGACCGCCGTGGCTGAACTGGCGTTGACGCTGGGAATGGCGCAGTTCCGGCACGTCAGTCTGGCCGTGGATCAGACTCGGCAGGCTAATTTTACAGTTAGTGCCAATCTGTTTAGCCGGGAAATTCACACCGCCACGGTCGGCATTCTCGGCGCTGGTCGGATTGGCTTAGCTGAGGCGAAGTTATATCAGGGACTAGGTGCACGAGTATTGGCGTATGATCCACGGCCATCCGCGACCGCACAGGCAACTGTGACGGTAGTCCCACTCTCGGAACTACTCGCGCAGAGTGACATCGTCTCAGTCCACGTGCCGTACTTCCCGGGTGAAAATGATAATTTGATTGATACGGAATTTTTAGCGCAAATGAAGCCCGGCGCCGTCCTCGTCAATACCGCACGGGGAGAACTGGCGGATGTGCCAGCAATCCTGAACGCTCTCGGTACCGGGCAACTCAGCGGCTATGGGACGGACGTCTTTCGTGATGAGGTGGCACTGCTGGGCAAGCAATTTGCCACGCTGGATGAGGTGCCCAACGCAGAGGCGCGCCAGTTAATGGCGGCGTATCCCAAGGTACTGGTCACGCCGCACGTTGGGTCCTACACGGAACCGGCCCTCGTTGACATGATTCGCATCAGCTATGCTAATTTCCACGACTTTTTTACGACGGGAACGACCAGCAATGCCATCCGGGTGGCGGCGTCAAAGACTAACTGAAAGTCCTCCACAGATTGGGCGAGTGTGTTTTTCGTAATTTTTCGAAGACTAGAATTGAATCGAAAACGTGAAAAATCGTAGGATCTGTCAGCTTGTTGGCTGACAGTGACCTGCGATTTTGTTGTATTAGGTTAATAATCGAAGCTGAGTTAACCGGTGACTAGCGTTTAATCCAGGTTCAATTCAAAGGCTAACCGAGAAGCGTCGCTGGTCTGTTCTGTCACGTAAATGGTGCCGCGGTGCTTGTAGCCAAAGCTCCTGGCGATCGCCTGCATCTGTTGATTCTGCGCGTGAGTGTCCATACGGAAGTTGCGCACGCCTTCGTGATAGGCCTGACTGATCAGATTGGAGAAGAAGTAGTGGCTCAGGTGTTGTCCGCCAAAGCCAGCGCCAATCGCAATCCGGTGGATAGTCGCATAGGGATCTTGGTTATTCTGCCACTGACCGTCTTCGATGTTGACGTAGCTAGGTTCGTCGCCGATGATCATGGTTGCCGTTCCAGCTACCTGGCCATCGACCACCAGTAACCAGCATTGTTGACCGTCTACGTCCTTTTTTAGCGCCGCGGCATCCGGATAGCCATCCTGCCATTGCGGACTCCCAGCGGCCTTTAATTGGGCCTTAGCGTGGTCAATAATTGCCATGATTGCTGGTAAGTCACGAAGCGTGGCCCGTTTGATGAAAATTAAACTCATGGTGATGCCTCCTCAGTAGAAATTCCTAAGTTCTAGGATACCACTTAAATATTGACAGTGTAGCGCAAGTCGATTGCCCCTGAATGAATTCAGAGGC
>NZ_AZCZ01000067.1 GCF_001434055.1 Levilactobacillus parabrevis ATCC 53295
ACCAACAACAGTTGACATAGAACCATTTTTCAACGCATCATTAACGACGAGTTCCATTCGGCATAATCCTAAGCAATCGTGTAAAGTGTGAAACAGTCTGCCGATTAGGCTAGGTGATGTTGGCCAGGTTGAAATGCCTAGACAAGTCCGTAGTGTACTTCATTAAATGGTCTAGGCTAGATGCCGTGAATGCGGCTGTCATCAGGATGATACGGCCCCACTAAAATTAAAAACAAAAAAATCACGAAAAATTCTTAAAGCCGTTGGTGCCTGATACCACGGCTTTTTTGATTACATCGCAGAACAAATTGCCCCACAAATCAATTTGTGAGAGTATATTTGCTATTGCGTTTCATTTATCCGCATGGTAATATTCTCTTATCGAAACGATATGAGAAATCTTATCTAAGCAAGCGACCCTAGACAACCAACCACGGAGGTTACTAATTATGGCCAATCATTTTGACTTACATGCTGCGACTGCTCTTGCCACTAAGCCAGGACCGTTCATGACCATGATCTTACCCGTTACTGGCGTGCCAGCTACTGACCGGACGCAATTTAACAGCTTACTCAAGGAAGGGAAGCGACAGCTTGAGACCGTCGCGCCTAACCGTGCCTGGTCTGCGTACGAAGATTCCTTTGCGCCGTACGAACACGGCCCACTGACTAACGGAAGTGCCCGCGGCCTACTAATTATGGCGGGGGCCACGGAGAGTTATCACTACTGGCTGCACACGGTGGTGATGCCGACCGTTACCGTGACCTATCAGCCTAATGTTCTGCCGATTCTACAATCGCGGGATCTGACGAGTGATTATGATCTGTTACTACTGGACAGTAAAGGCTTTGAGCTAGCACAGGTTCGCAGTGGTCGGCCTGAGTTGGTGAACCTGCCGGTGGAAGCACCGATGACTTTGGAACAGGCACTGGGGAGTGAACTCCGCGATCGCGGGCGTTGGCAACGGTCCGCTGGGGACAGCACGCACTACAGTGGAACGGGAACGTTGGATGCTAGCAAATCTGCCGACCAACGTAACTATTTCATGGCGGTCGATGCCTATGTCAGCCAACACTTCTCTAACGTTGACCAAGTACCATTGATTCTTGTCGCGGCGGCCAGCGACCAGGGAAACTTCCGTAAGCTTTCACAGAATGCTTACTTGGACGCCAACGTTCGGGTCGTGCAGCACCCGAATTTGGCGGCAGCTAACCAGACTCTGGCGGCGTTAACGGTCGGCGTGAACGACCAACGCCACGTCCAGGCCACGCAGATTCGCCAGGACGCCTACGACAAGGTTCGCCAGCAGAATCAAGTCGTTCAGGACCTAGGTGCTTTGGCAACGGCCGCGGTGCAGGGGCAAATCGCCAAACTGTGGATTCAAGACGATGCTAGTCAGCCCGGTCATTTAACAGAGAGTGGTGACGTGATGACAGCAACGGCCCTGAGTCGGCAGAATAACTTGTACAACGACCTCACGTTGCTAGTCTTGCAACGTGGTGGGCAGGTTGAAGTACTTCCGGCAGATGCTATGCCAACGCGTAGTCCGATTGCCGCACAGCTGCGGATCAGAGAGTCCGTTCAGCTGTAGGGTTGCTTTGGAGGAAAAGATGAATTGCAAGAGTGTCGGTGGATTCCCCAGTCGTGGTGGCGGTCTGCCGGCACTTTTGCCGTTAGCGAGTCACTGTTAGAGTTTCTAAAAAGGCTACGAAAGGAGGTGGTGTCAATGCCCTAGAATGGTTTAAGCCCCGAAAGGTTTGTTATTTCTGGGAATTATCGGCCTGAACACGTTGGCTTTAAGTTAACTTACATTAGAGCCAATCCGCCGACACCTTTAGATTAGTTTATGTTTTCGCTTAACCAGTTAAGTTGTGGGGGTCAATTCGGCACGGCTGTGCTAAAATATAACCTAGACATTATGGAGAGGTGACATCATGATCTACGGAACGGGCATCGATATTACTGATTTGGCGCGGGTCAAGGACGTTGTGGCGAAACAACCACAGTTTTTGCAACGCGTTTTGACACCTGCCGAGTTAGCCGATTATCACGAATTGAGTGGACAACGCGCAGTGGAATTTATCGCTGGACGTTGGTCCGCCAAGGAATCCTACAGCAAGGCCATGGGAACTGGTATTGGTCGGAAAGTGGGTTTTCAAGATATTGAGATTCGGGATAACGATGCTGGCCGGCCCGTTGTGTTACGGCAACCCTTCACTGGGCGCGCCCACGTTTCAATCTCACACACGGCGACCGTAGTCATGACTCAGGTTATCTTAGAAAGAGGGCAAGCGTAATGGTAGTTGGGGTACACCGTCCAACGCAATTGGTCATTGACCGGGCTGCGTTACGGCACAACATTCACGCGGAGGTTGAACGGTTAGATCAGGGCTGTGAATTGTTTATGGTCGTCAAGGCTAATGGGTACGGCCACGGGGCAATTCAGGTCGCTCAAGCGGCTAAGGATGCCGGGGCCACCGGATTCTGTGTGGCAATTCTGGATGAAGCCTTGGAATTACGGGCAGCCGGGTTTAATGAACCTATTCTGATTTTAGGGGTGACCTCACCAGCCGATGCACCGTTAATGGCGGCTGAGAGAATCTCTACGACGGTTGCGGCGACGGACTGGTTGGCTGATGCTCAGGCCTATTTGGCCCTCGCAGAACCAACCGCAGAGCCCTTACACGTTCATCTGGGCCTGGATACCGGGATGGGGCGTATTGGTTTCCGGACAGTCGATGAATTGACGACGGCCATTGACTTTTTAGAGAGTCATCAGTCAACGTTAGATTTCGAGGGGATTTTTACCCACTTTTCTACAGCGGATAGCCCGGATGACCACTACTTCAAGCAACAGGTGGCTAAATGGCACACGCTCACGGATAATCTGCCCCACCGGCCCCGCTACGTCCACGTTTCCAACTCGGCAACGAGTCTGTGGCACGCGGCATGTAACGATAATATGGTTCGGTTCGGCGTGTCCGGCTACGGTTTGAATCCTTCTGGGACGGCCATCGAAGCGCCCTATGCGTTACAGTCGGCTCTGAGCTTAACCAGTGAGTTGGTCTTCACGAAGAAGATTGCGGCTGGTGATTCAGTTGGCTACGGCGCCACCTATACCGCTGAGCAAGACGAATGGGTCGGCACTGTGCCAATTGGCTATGCGGATGGTTACGAACGCCGTCTACAGGGCTTCCACGTGTTAATTGATGGTCAGGCTTGCGAGATTATTGGTCGCGTTTGCATGGACCAATTGATGGTTCGCTTACCCCATGATTATTCGCGGGGCACAACGGTTACCCTAGTGGGCCAAGACCATGGTGCTGAGGTGACGTTGCAGGACGTGGCTGATTACTGTGGAACCATTCATTACGAGATTGCTTGCGGCTTCACCAGTCGGTTGCCACGGCGGTATCTAAATTAATTTAGGCGGGTTATAGTGTCCAGGTTAGGTGATTCGTGGTAAACTATATGAGTCGAGATGAATTCACAACCTAGGAGGAAAATCATGATCCGTTCTCAGCAATTAAACAGACCAGCTTTACGGTTACACATTTCCAAGAGGGTCCAGCGTCAAGCGTTGGTACCATTGCGGTCGGCTGCAGCTGATAAACTTTCGTTAATTGCAGGGTATCAAGCGATGGCCCTCATCAATCAGGATATTGCTCGAATTTTTACGCCGTGCGAGGAAGAAGCCGAACGGCGATTAACCAAGTTTCGTAGAACACAACATTAAAAGACAAAACAGAATAAGTAGATAGGGGATGGCGGCCCATGGCCCGTGTTGAAGTTAAACGCGGTGATGTGTTCTTCGCCGACCTATCACCAGTCGTTGGTTCGGAGCAGGGCGGCATGCGTCCCGTCCTGATCGTCCAAAACAACGTGGGGAACCACTACAGTCCAACCGTAATTGTGGCGGCAATCACCGCCCGGATCGAAAAGCCTAAGATGCCGACACACGTCGGTATTTCGGCGGATCGAACCGGTATTGAGCGGGATTCCGTCATTTTGCTTGAGCAAATTCGAACAATCGATAAGCAACGGTTAAAGGACCAGGTGACCCACTTGGACGTGAAGACGATGGCAGCGGTCGACGCTGCTCTGGCAACCAGCGTGGGCTTGGTGGATAAGTCGAAGAAGAAGCGGAAACGAAGCAACACCCGCACTACATAGCAATCTTAGTGACAGTTAAGTTCAGGACTCTTTGTTCTGAGCTTTTTTGTTGCCAATCTTCGGGTTAACGGTGGCTGGTCGCCTGCGGCTGCCAGGGTTCCGCTTGCTGTGGAGACCGGTCAAAGCCTGAGAAGCGGTCTTTGACCTCGCCTGCAAGCCCCGAAAGTTCCAGGTCTTGCAGGTCGTCCCGCGCTGTAGGTTGGCAAAAAAACGCCAACCAACACCGCCGTCACAGCACGCTCCACCCTGGCATCCTCCGGCTTCAGTTAGTAGCTAACCCGATATTGAGGCGGTAGTGCCAACGGAGCTGTTGGTAACTGGTGAGCTGGCTACGAAAGCTGTTCAGTGGCAGTTTACGTTAGCCGGCCCTACTGAACAGGCACGATTTTTGACAAGTATTGGTTGAGAATACCAATGTATAGCCGGAGGCAGACAGGGTGGAACCCTGTCTGACGCAGGCGAGCGGCCATATTCACAACCATGTAATAAAAAAATCGCTCCACCAATGGATGGTGGGGCGATTCGATAGTGTTTGATTTAGCTTTCGTGGCGTAGGTCTTCGATTTCAGGAACGTGGAATTCCTTACGTTCGAGGGCCTTCACAATCCGGTCCAACTTTTCTTCGTCAACTTCGGCGGGAAGGGTGAACATAGTCCGGTGAACCAACTCGCCTTCCTGAGCATCCAGGCTGATGACACTGGCAATTGACGTGTACTTCGTGATGATCTTAGCCATACCAGCCAAGTCACCGCGTTCGCCGGCTGAGACAACGGTGATCACGTAACTCCCAATGTTTACATTCCAAGATTGAGATAACATGTCCATCAGACGAGTATGCGTCAGGATACCGTAAAAGGCGTTCTGGTCATCTAACACGGCGATGTAAGGTAAATCCTTAATGGAGAAGAAGACGTTAAAGAAGGCAGCGTTGACCGAAATGAATTTCGTGGCATTCTTCAGTAATGACGTCACCGGGAGCTGCATGTCGCCGCCCCGAGACTTATGGCGATAGATGTGCATCTTATAGATATTTCCCCGGAAGATCTGTCCGGTTTCATCCAGGATCGGCACACACCGATAGCCCGAGTCTTCCAAGACTTTCAGGGCTTGTTCCAGGGTGACGTCCTCGCGAACCGTAACTAACCGTTCTTTCGGTTTCACTAGGGATTTTAGCAGCATAGCAGTGACCTCCTAAAATTAGAAACTTCTAATAATCTCCTTTAATAATACCATAGTTTCCCCCGTAGATGGTAGCTCTTTTTCGTGAAAGACGGGGAAAGTTTTCCTAAAGAAGGGACGGCCTGTAAGGGGTTATGAAAAATAGGTTCTAAAATATCTGTTGTTGG
>NZ_AZCZ01000068.1 GCF_001434055.1 Levilactobacillus parabrevis ATCC 53295
TCGGATTAATTTTACAATCTACCATTGTTTGTTCCGCCATTAGCGGTTGTTGCATTTGTTTCTGTGCTAGAACTGGAGCTAGAACGACTCTTACTCTTCGAATTCGTACTACTAAAAACCGCAATTGATCCGGTCTTCTTGTAAGATAAGCTCAAGCCATTACGAATAAAGTTTGTCACGCGTTGGAGTTCGGACTTTTTCATAACTTCCATGCTCTGGTCGTTAAGTTCCTTACCAGTCCCTTGGAGGTGTGTTTCCTTCAAGTTTTTGGTGGCTGACCGATAATTCTGCGCTAAACTCGTTAAATCATCAAAGGTTAAATCAGTTTGTGTCTGCTTAGCCAAAGAACTGATGAAGCTCTGATTAAGTAATGTTGAGATTGAACCACTCTTCTTAACTAACGCCATCAGAACAGCCCGTTGCCGCTTCTGTCGGCCATAGTCATTGTCTGGATCATCATACCGCATCCGAGAATAAGCCAATGCTTTTTTCCCATTCATGTGGGTCTTAATACCTTTTTTGAATGTATAACCTGCATAAGTAAAACTTAACGTTGGCGTAACATCAACACCACCGACCTGATCAATAACTTTTTCCATGCCACCCATGTTAATTAACGCATAAAAGTCGATAGGAATGTTTAGCATTTTTTGAATCGTATCGATAGTAGTCTTTGCTTGTCCCCAAGCATAAGCTGCGTTAATTTTCGAAGGGGACTGACTAGCAAAACCAGGAATCGTTACCGCCGTGTCCCGCGGAACACTCGTAATTGTGGTTTTATTAGTGGTCGGATTTAAGGTCACAACCATCATACTATCGGTTCGACCCTTGTAACTCCGNACCCTTGTAACTCCGACCTAATGCACCTGTATCAGTTCCCAATAAGAGAATTGAGATAGGCTTCTTATCAGATAATTGCTTATTTACATCTCGTTCTTTAGTTACACCAGAAGCATTAAACGAACTGTTGACAGCATTTTTAATACTTCTATAGCGTGTCATACCATACGCCGCACCACCGGCGATCAATAAGAGAATAAGTACCAATATGGTGTTACGAACTGGATGCGTCTTTTTTCTATGTTGCATACTACCAACCACCCCTTCGGTCTCCTCAAAATAACTCTAATTATACTACAATTACTTCAAATTTATTTTGAAACTCCGCAAACGCGCGTTTTATAATCAAGTTAGCCAAATACTTTTAGCTAATTGATAAAGGCAGATTGCAAGAGCGCTTAATGTTTGTCATCAAACAATCAATAATGAATTGTGCCGCGGCGAGATCGACCAAGTAAAAAAAGTGAATGGTCAACGCCAATATTACGCTGTATACTCACCAGAAACAGCACAAGCTAAGTACGAAGCTAATCGAGCCCACTGTCATCGACCTTTGAAACTCGTCGGTGTCGCTGATTTTATCGACTATTTTACGACTCATTTGCGTCAAGATGGTTGGTCGCCTGATGCAACAGTAGGACGGGCCAAACTTGAAGGCTTATATCAACCTGAGGAGATGGTCTCGACCAAGACGCTATACCACTATATTGATGCCCAGTTACTTGAAGTCCGTAATCTTGATCTACTCGAAAAAACGCGCCACCGTGCCAAACATCATCACTCGATCAAGCACAAGCGTCTGGCCGGACGGAGTATTGATGAACGGCCTAAAAGTATCGACCAGCGCCAAGAGTTTGGCCATTTCGAATTGGACACCGTGGTGGGCAAGCGCAACGGTCAAGAGAGTGTGATCTTAACGCTGATCGAGCGTCAATCCCGCTGCCAAATTCTACGTTTGATCGATGGTCGTGATGCCGATTCAGTCAACTATGAGCTGGCCAAGATCTGTCAAGAATACGGATCAATCATGAAGTCAGTTACTGCCGATAATGGCGCTGAGTTCTCGGAAGTTGGCGCTGTACTTACCGGTGTCGCTGACCTTTATTATGCCCATCCATATCGTTCCTCTGAGCGTGGGACTAACGAAGCGCATAATCGAATGATCCGCCGCGATGTACCCAAGGGTCTATCCATGGATATTTTGGGTCCTCATGATATCCAAGCAGTTGAGTCAAAGCTAAACAATTTACCGCGCCGGCAAACTGGCTATCAAACAACCAAAGAGCTTTTCTCCGCTGCTTCCACCGGTTAAGTTAAGTCCATAAAATATGAATATTAATGAAAATACTGATTTAATAGGATTTATCGTGTGGCTAATTTGTTCTTGCAATTTGGGTCTTCCTTAATATGCCCCATTAGGTCTGAAAAAAACACTAATAGTTTTAATTAAAACACCCAAATCAAATAATACGCTTCGATGCAAGATATATTTCAGATCAAGTCCAACCATTTCATCAAAACCAACTTCATTGCGAACCGTAACTTGCCATAAACCGGTACATCCGGGTTTCACAAATAATCTTTGCTTATCATAATCTGTATAATTTACGACTTCATCTGGTAAAGGTGGGCGAGGACCAACCAAGCTCATTTGTCCCAGTAGAACATTCAAAAGCTGAGGTAATTCGTCAATACTATGTTTTCGAATAAATCTACCAACTTTTGTCACCCGTGGATCCATCCTAATTTTAAAGATCGCCCCATCAACTTCATTTTTATCAATCAGATATTTTTTCAAGCTATCTGCATTAACGACCATTGATCTGAATTTGTACATTTTAAAGGGGCGCTGTTGTCGTCCTAAACGAATCTGCGAATAAAATACTGGCCCCTTTGGCTCTTCTAATTTAATTGCAATAGCAACAATTAAAAATACCGGTAAGAGTAACACTAGGCCAAAAAAACTAGCTACAAAGTCAAAAATCCGCTTTACCGACCGATATACATAGCGATGTCGTTCGTAATTCAAATCAATCGCAATATTTCTTGTATGCTCTTCTCCATAATCCATTAGAATAACCAAAACCTCTTTTTCTTCTTGAGCACCGAAATCCTAGTAAATTCCGGTTTCACAATCTCCTCCCCATTGAGGATTGCTCTAGCGTCATCATTAAACCTAGTCGCAACATCTTTACCAGCTTGTTGCTCTAGTTTATTAAAGGCGTCCCCCATTAAGAATCGCCGTCCCTTAAAATTATGCGCATCCGAGGAAAAGGCAAAGCCTATACCACTGCGAATAATCTTAGTAGTTAATTTCTCGACATTATCGCCGAACACTCCAAGATAACTACTACTGGTCAGCTGCGTTAAACAACCCATTTCTACAAAATCATATAACCGGTCCGGTTCCTTCTGAAACCCATGGTTCCGTTCCGGATGGGCAATCACTGGTGTAATCCCACGCGTCTGCAACTCAAAGATCATATCTTCCGTATATTCTGGAATCCCACTATGCGGTAATTCCAATAGTAGATACTTGCCGCCCTCATCCATAAACAGGATATCGTCGTCATCCAGTGCCCTTAGGAGCTCCCCCGTCAAGTGCACCTCTTGTCCGGGAAAGACCGTTAACGGGATCTTAGCAGCGTCTAGTGCTTCTTGAAAGGCCGTTGTTTTTCTCAATACATCTACCTTATGGTTGGTATATTCGCCATCCATATGGTGCGGTGTCAGCAGAATATGACTAATCCCTTGTGCCACCGCGTCGCGTGCCATACCAAGCGCCATCGGCAAGTCTTTCGCGCCGTCATCCACACCCGGTAAAATATGACAATGTAAATCAACTAACGTCACTTTTTATCATCCGTTCCGTAATAGCCGCCGTAATAACTGCCACCATAATAATTACCACCGTAATAACCCACTGACTTTTGGGCTGTCACACGATTCATCACTGTTCCTAAAATGTTAGCGTGAACAGTCTCCAACAGTTGCTTAGCCCGACGCACCCCATTCTTGTCAGCAATACCTTGTGGCACAACTAAAACCGTCCCATCAATTCGGCTTGCCAATAACTGTGCATCCGTCACCGTATTAACCGGTGGTGCATCAACAATCACCAAATCAAATTCAGCGGTTAGTTCACTTAACAAATTTTCAATTCGTTTACTACCCAATAACTCCGCCGGGTTAGGTGGAACTGGTCCACTTGTGATTACGCTAAGGTCCTTGACCATGGTCTCGCGAACCACTGCCGATAAGTCAGCGTTTCCTGATAGATAGTTCGTCAATCCCATCCGATTACTAACATCGAACGAGCGATGAACGGCTGGTCGCCGTAAGTCAGCATCAACGAGTACAACCTTAGTGCCCTGATCCGCCCAGGTAACTGCCATATTATTACTGATCGTTGATTTTCCTTCAGAAGGTTCCGACGATGTGAACAGAATTGATTGGAGTTGCTTATCAACCGAGGAGAATTGAATATTCGTCCGAATGGTTTTGAACTGTTCTGCAATCATCCCATTGGGCTCTGTATAGCTAACTAAACCGACACCATACTTTAAACTTGTATCATCAAGTTTTTTCTTGTTTCGCTTAAACCACGCCATTGTCGTCACCTACACCCTTCTTCGGTTACGCGCTTCTACTCTGCCATCTGCACCGGTAATTAAGTCGTCTGAACTGTGACGTTCACGCGTAATCCGCTTTTTAACTTCCTTATCGTCAATTTCACTAACGATACCTAAGCTGGTCAATCCCAATTCATCCGTCAAGTAACTCTCGGAAGTAACCGTTCGATCCGTAACCTCACGCAATAATGCCAATCCAATACCGAGAATCAGCCCCACAATTAATCCGATTGCCAAATTGATGGTCTTTCTCGGACTTACCGCCGAATAGTTCGGTGTCGCTTTTGACACGATTGAAACATTATGAACGCTCATCATCTTGACAACTTGCTTTTTAAATACTTTGGCGGTTTCATTCGCAATTGTTGCCGCTGTTTTAGCATCCGTTGCCTTAACCGTAATCGAGAATACCTGCGAGTTCTGCTGGTTACTAATTGAAATAGCATTTTTCAATGCACTCATTGATCCCGGATATCCAGGGTAACCGCTGGTTGTGTTATTGACTGTCTTTAAGACAGTTGGGCTAGTAATGATATCCTTATATGTACTAATCATCTGCACGTCGGCTTGTACTTGCTGATACTGTGCCGCCTGCATACTGGCCGATAGTTTTCGATTAACCAATATTTCGGTTGTCGCCTCATATTTTGGCGTCATCACAAAAAAGGTAACAAAAATCGACGCCAAAAAAACTACTAAAGTTGTGATCCAAATTGCTTTGATGTGTTTACGCAAGATACCAAAAATTTGCATCACACTAATTGTTTGCTCAGAATCCATATTTTCCTCCAGTACGGCCTACTACCATCGCGTGTAAGTTTATTTTTCGATGATAATTTTTATAAACATTAACTTTTTTATACTTATGCTATTATAGCGGGCTTTTTATAAAGAATAAAGGCTTTTCGGGCAAAAATCTTAACATTATAAGGTAGATTGCAAATTTAATCCG
>NZ_AZCZ01000069.1 GCF_001434055.1 Levilactobacillus parabrevis ATCC 53295
CTAACTTGTTCTTGCAATTTGCGTTTCGTTTAAGACGCGTAAAAATAGAAAAATTTACACACAGCCCTAAATTTGTCCTATTTTTATTAGACTTTTCTAATAGTTATAAGCTTATGGATTATTTATCAAGCAGTTTTTAAAACGCTCTAGGGAAGCATTTCCGACATAGGGCAGATGGTTTCCCCCATGCCGTACGTCCTTGTCTGGAATTCCAAAGTAATCGTGCTAGTATTGAACTCATAGAGTCATCATTATTTGAAAAATAAACCTTTAAACCATGTATATTTGAGTAGGTAAAAAGGATAAGGGAAGAATTAGCTATGCAGACCAATGATCAACAAAAACAACGACATGAATATGGGATGCGCCAACAATTACTATACGCAGGCGTGACTTTAGCCGCCCTGAGTACCGGTCTGATGGTCAGTGCACATTCAGCTCAAGCGGCAACGGTTGCCGAGGATTCAAGCCTGGTAGCGCAGAAAAAAGTAAACAATCAGGATGATCAGCAAGAACAGGAACAGCCTAACGTTGACAAACCGAGCGCGGAGGATGACCAGCCTGGTAGTCAAGATAATCAAAAACAAGCGGGTAGTAGCGATGGGACCTCTGAGCAAAGTGACGCTGCACCAGTGAAACAAGCAGCTCAGCCTGCAGGTGACGCGGGACAACCAGCGAATTCCGGTACGACGGGGACACCAGCAAAGCCCAACACGTCGGCCGAATCACCACAGCCAGTGAAGAACACCAAGGCCACTGATGAGAGTGACCGGGTGAGCGCGACTGCTGGCTTCGCTAAATTTAGTCGTTCACGAGTTATGTCGCGAATGATGGCAATGCCGGCAACGGTTGCTGTGAAGACACCTAGTGATACCACTGATGAGGCCACAACGGATGATGGGTTTACCTATGCGTTAAACGCAACTGGTGATGGGTATACCATTACTGGTTATACGGGTAGCGCAACCGATATTGTCATTCCGGATACCCATCTCAATGACGCAGGAAAATCAATCAACGTATCGGCAATTGCTGACAACGTTTTTAAAGGGCGCAAATTGACGAGCTTAGTCATGGGCGCGCACGTCGCCACGATTGGCCAGGAAGCGTTTGAAGATAATTTACTGACGACCATTGATTTTTCTAAAAATAAAAGTGATCTTTGGGGAATTGGTGCGAATGCTTTTGCAGATAACAAGTTAACTGGAACGTTGACGTTACCTGCCTCCATTACACAGATTGGTGAGAAAGCCTTTGCTGGTAGTGATGCTAACGATGGGTCTGGGAACCAACTGACCGGTATTGATTTCGGTGACAATTTGACGACCGTTCAGATTGGGAAAAGTGCTTTTGCGTATAATAGTTTGAAGAATCTGGTACTTCCTGTGGGCACGACTACTATTGGTGAAATGGCTTTTGCCAATAACCAATTAGCATCAGTGTCTTTGGGCACCAAATTGACAACAATTGGCGCTAGTGCCTTTAATACAAATCACTTGACTACTGTCAATTTGCCTGACCTCGTGACAACTGTTGGTCCGAATGCTTTTGATCATAATCAATTGACCAGTATTCATTTGGACGATGCGCTAACTACGATTGGGGCGGGTTCCTTTGAGGATAATCAATTAGTCAGTGTTGTGATTCCCGATAAAGTTACGACAATTGGTGAATCAGCATTTACCAGTAATGGAACGTTGACTAACCTAGTTTTAGGGAAAATGGTTAATACGATTGGAGCAACCGCTTTTGCTGGGGATGCGATTACTGGCAATCTGTTTATTCCCGACTCGGTGGAAACTATTAGTCAATCGGCTTTTATGGCAAACCAAATAACCGGACTAACTATTGGTGATGGGGCATCTAAACTGGCGACAATTGATAACCAGGCTTTTCTTGGTAATCCGACACTGACAGGCGCCTTGATTCTCTCAGATAACATGTCTTTTATTGGTAGTAATGCTTTTGTCGGTGATTCTTTGACGTCAATTGACTTTGGCAAGTGGGAGAAAGGGCCAAATGGTGATACTACAATTGGTGATGGTGCCTTTTCTGGCAATAAATTGACCGGAACACTAACACTTGCGGATGGCATTCAACACATTGGGTCGGCTACTTTTGCTGCTAATCAGTTGACAGGACTCAAGCTTGGAACCGATTTACTCACTATTGGATCATCCGCCTTCGCAGCAAACAACCAACTGACTGGAACGTTAACCATTCCGGATTTAGTGACAAGTATTGGAGATCATGCTTTTACTAACGGTAAGCTCACGGGGCTCATTTTGGGCCAGAAAGTGGATACTATTGGGTCGTCTGCCTTCGCGGAGAATCAGTTGGCAGGAACGTTGGAGATACCTAATAGTGTGACGAGTATTGGGGACGCAGCCTTTGCCAGCAACAAGTTGCAGGCACTTCAACTGAATGGTACTGTGAATAGTGTTGGAGATGGTGCCTTTGGTGGCAACAATTTACAGAAGATTCAGGCAGCTCAACCAGTCACGAACTTGGGAGACAAGGCTTTGGCTGGGCAAAAGACATTGGATGTTACCGTCAATAAGTCTGGTAATCAGCTGACTGGTATTCGTGCCACTATTGCCAAGCAACTGCAATTACAGAACTTCGCTCTGACGGATCCCATGATCTTTATGCTGGACGATACGCCAGTTACGTATGATCCGACAACCGATGCGTTAACCTTGCCCGCAAACTTTAAGGGGACTAGTCTGAAACTATCACTATCGAGTGGAACGACTGGGGATGCAACAGAACATTCCGGAAACTATGGGGTGGACGCCCTAACGTTGAGTTGGTCAACACCAAGTAGTGGCTCTGGTACGACGACACCAACAACGCCGACGGATCCAGGTAAGTCAACAACACCGGCTAAACCGAACAAACCAGCGACGCCAACTAGGCCAACGACTCCTAATAAGCCCACTAACAAAGTTAAGCCGACTAAGCATTCTCCAAAAGAGGTGCCGTCTCGTAAGACTAAGCAACACCGAACTAGGGGGACAGATGTGAACCACTCAGGTCAGCGAGAATCCTTCAAGTTAGCCGGTTCCGCTGCGTTCACTGCATTCAGTGGCGCACAGCATGGAATGTCGACATCGGCATGGTCTTATTCGCACCAGGCAACCGTTGTAAACCGTGGTTCCAGAGCTAATCGGCACGAAACACAGGCACAGACGCAATTGCCACAAACTCTTGAAAAAGGCAATTATTGGTCAGCGGTTGGTACCGTATTGTTGGCAGTCTTGACCTGGTTAGGCTTAGGTGAACGGCGCCGTCGCCAGTAAAACGGTTGAGATTATCTAAAATGCGTTTTGTAAAATTTCGGATTCAAATGGTCGTCAGGATTAACTGACGGCTATTTTTGTACAGCAAGACTCATCGCAAGCGGGAGAGACTTAGGACGGCTGGCTGTACGACCACTGTCAATGCAATGAAAGCAAGGTAAAAGCTGCCGAGTAAAGAAAATACAACCAGGCCTTTCAAAACTATACAGCTAGCTGTATAATGGTGGTAGAGGTGATTCCATGAACGGTGATCAATTGGTATCGCGCAAGCTAGTCATTTTGGGACGGCGAATTAGGCACAAGCGAAATTTGTTCGTAGGTCAGCTGGAGTTGACCAGTGAGCAGGCCGATGCGCTGCGGTTTTTTGAAGACTTTCCGCAGAGTACGATTACGGATTTTAAAGATCATCAGCAGGTTACCCATCAAACGGCCCGCATGATCGTGAAGCGATTGGTTAATCGGCAGTTGTTGCGATTGGCTCCTAATCCTAACGACGGTCGCGCCAAGCTAGTGGCGTTCACGGCGGCCGGTCTTGCGAAATGCCGGCAGTTAGATACGCATATTGAAGATACCAGTCAGGCACTGTTTACCAACTTTACACCGACCGAACAACAAGAACTTTTGGCGATGCTGGATCGTGTCAGCCAGAATTTGGAAAGGAACTGAGGTCGTGTGAAGACCCGTTTGTATACAAAAGATGTGAAATTAGTTTTAGCCGCCAGCTTCTTCTTTCTGATGAGTCCAATGTTGGTGAATCCGATCATTGCGGGATTTTCGAGTAATGTTGGGGCAAACAGTGTGCTAGCGGGGGTCGTCGCCGGGATGATGAACCTGACCTCGCTAGTCTTACGGCCACTAGCAGGTAATTTAACCGATCGCTTTTCCAAGTATCGGCTGACCCTGATTGGGGGAGTCTTGATCCTTATCGCGTGCGTGGGCTATGGCGTAACCACGTCCGTTCCTTTAATTATGGTGTGGCGGGTCGTGAACGGCTTAGGCTACACGCTCTGTACCGTTTGCATGTCGACCTGGATGGCCAGCCTGTTACCGGCCGATCGAATTGGTGCCGGCATGGGAATCTACGGTATCGCCAACGCCTTGGGAATGGCGATAGGTCCAGCGGTGAGTGTTTATCTTTATCACCATTTTGGCTATCGTAGTGTTTTCTGGGTTGCCGCAATTTGCGTGACGCTGTTGCTCATCATCATTCAGTTCGTGGGTAACCGGAGTATACCGCATCCGGATTACCGAAAGAGTAAGGCGCAACAGCCAAAATTTCGCTTGGTTCAGCCTAAAGTTATTCCAGTTGCCGTGATTCTCTTGCTCTTTTCTCTGCCATACTTCGCGACGCAGACCTATATTGTGAGTTATGTCGAACACCGCGGCTTTGCAATTCCAGCCGGGGCCTTCTTCCCAGTCTATGCGCTGGTGTTGTTAGCGATGCGGTTGCTCCTACGGGACGCCTTTGACCGGATTCCCTTTGGCAAATTCTTCTGGGCCTGTCTGGGGTGCAATCTGATTGGCATTATCGGGCTGACGGATATGACAAATTGGTTGATGTTGGCGGTGGGTGCCGTGGGTCTTGCCGCCGGATATGGCCTGATGTTTTCCATCTGTCAGGCGAAGTCACTCACGCTGGTTCCCAAGTCCGACCGAGGTCTGGCCAACAGCACATTTTACATTGGTATCGACTTGGGGATGACGCTCGGGCCTATGTTGGCGGGGGTCATCACGACTTACTTACCATGGGTCTCGCTCTACCCGATGATGGCGATTACGTTACCACTGCTCGTGGCGGTGTACTGGCAGAATCGGCGGAAGTTGTCCTGAGAGAAAGTTCAGCCAGTTGTTAGAGCTATTGGTGGGCAAATGAACAGTCAGCAGAATGAATTGTTCGTGTAATGATTGAGTGGCTAAAGACGATTGCCATATTTTGGGAGGATTAATTGTGGTATGTTTTACAGGAGAGTCTTTAGAGCATATCAGCTTCTAGGAAGGGCAAGTTTATTAAAAACTAAGCAGAAAACCT
>NZ_AZCZ01000007.1 GCF_001434055.1 Levilactobacillus parabrevis ATCC 53295
CAATGTTCAGTTTTCAAAGGTCTACTTAGTTAATTGACGTATCAATCAACTTAATAATCATATCATGTTGCTGATGTGATGTCAACAAGAAGTTTGATTTAACAACGTTTCTCGCTGATTGGCTATCGCAAACGCGACGACTTAGTTATCATACCATGATATCAATTCGTCTGTCAACAAGCAATTTCAATGTTTTAAATTGGTCTAGCTTGTCGTCGTGAATTGGCAACGGATATAACTATACCAAGCAGAGGGACAATCGTCAACAAAAATCGCAAAATAATTGCATCTTTTTCAAAAGCCGAATGACTAACCTTACTGGCATTTTTTTGATAAGCGTAGACCGTGTGTTTCCTAATTTAAAGATCATAATGGTTCGTCCGCTTTTTTCAGTCTTGGCAGGACCCCCACGGCCACGACTAACATAATTAAGCCGTTGACCACAGCACAGATTAAAAATAACTGCGAAAAGCCTTGCGATGAACCGACAATCAGGCCACCCATTACGGGACCGATTGCTTTTCCTAATGAAGAAAATGCATTGACTAATCCTTGGTACTTACCTTCGTTACCAATCGTGTACGCGTTAATTAATGCCGGCACCCCTGGCACGTAGATTGCTTCCCCCAAAGTTAGCAAGGTCATCGCTACAAATAGGACGACCGTACCCGTTGCACTACTTAATAGAAGAAACGAGCTTCCAATTGCCCCCAAACCGATGATGATTTGGGCCGGTAAAGCCTTGACCCGACTGACTTTGGTCATCAAAGACTGCACGACAATCAAGAGGACGCCATTGTACACCCACAGATGGCTGTACAGACGAATCCCCAACCCCTGATTCTGAATATAAACGGAAACGTTACTCATCCACTGCGCATAGGTTAGCCACATCAACGTCAAACTCACGAGAACCAGTCCGATTCGCATAATGCCTAACTGTGCCCGCTTAACCGGCGCTTGTGAGGCAATCGCTGTCTTTCGAATCCCCCGGACGGGTTGCGACAGTCGCCCGGCATATTTAGCCCACAAGCCGGTCGCTAACAAATAACACAGAATTAATAGAAAGAAGATCGGTTTCAGACTGTGGTGAAATAGAATCCCAATGCTTGCTGTCCCCACGACTAAACCTAAGTTAATGAAGATATAGAGAACATTGAAGACGCGGCCACTCCCCCGACTAAGATGTGCTGCCACCGCCGTAATCAGCGTCAGCATGCCTCCCGTCAGCAGGCCAAAGATGATCAGCACAACGGGATACGCCAATCGGCCATTCCAAAAGAAGCCAATCACCGCATCAAGAACTAGCCCACCCAGTAGACCAAGCCCCACTCGTTTGGCATCAAAGCGATCCGTCAAGACCCCACCAAGGTAACCACCTAACACGTTGAATCCCGAATAGGCCGCGAGAATCACCCCGCTGACAACCAGGCTCAGATTAAGATTATTATGTAGATAAATCGTCGTTAACGGCCACATCACACTATAAGCCGTATTGACCAGTAATCCCAGCAGTAACAGTGGCCATAGTGAGCGAATCACCTTGTACATGTCGAACGCCTCCTTACAATAACCATCAGTCTATCACGTTTCCCTGGGGTATCGAAACCACCTAGCCAGAGAAAATATATCGATTAATTTAGTAAAGCGTTTCCATTCCCGAAACTTCCCGAATGCCATTTTCAATTTTCACTTTTTTCCTTATTTAACGGGCGATTAGGCTTGCTTATTAACCTAAAATCAACTAAATTTAAGGGAGGTCTGGATTCACAGAACTTTTGAATCAATACTTAATAGGAGGACACAACATGGGTAACAGCAAAAATAATAATGCCGCACCGACCGATCTGAATGATCAGATGCAGGTTCGTCGGGATAAAATGAACAATTTACAAGAACAGGGCATCGCGCCTTTCGGTCACCGCTTCGATAGAACTGACGACAGTAAGTCGCTCACTGAAAAATACGACAAGTATGACAAAGAAGAGCTGATGGAAGACAAACATTATGTTGCTGTTGCGGGTCGGATTACCGGTAAGCGTGGCAGCGGCAAGGCCGGGTTTATCGATTTGCTCGACAGAACTGGTGTCGTCCAAGGTTACGCCCGTCAAGACGAACTTGGCGAGGACAAATACGCCCTCTACAAGACGTTAGACTTAGGGGACTTTATCGGGGCCAAGGGTTACGTCATCAAGACGAATACTGGCGCCTTAACCTTACGTTTCACTGACTTTGAATTCTTATCCAAGGCTTTACGGCCATTGCCAGACAAGTATCACGGTCTGACGAACCCTGAAACCATCTACCGTCAACGGTACTTGGACCTGATTGCGAACCATGATAGCTTTGATCGGTTTATCAAGGTCACCCAAATCAAGAAGGCTATCCGGGAATACCTCGACAACGAAGGCTACCTGGAAGTTGACACCCCTGTCCTTCAAACTGAAGCCGGTGGTGCTGAAGCGCGGCCATTCGTGACCCACTCCAATGCCTTTGATATTCCATTGTACTTGCGGATTGCAACCGAACTCTACCTCAAGCGTTTGATCGTTGGTGGGATGGAAAAGGTTTACGAACTCGGCAAGGACTTCCGGAACGAAGGAACCGACTTACGGCACAACCCTGAATTCAACATGGTTGAAGTTTATACGGCTTATGCTGACTACACCGACGTTATGGACTTAACGGAAAACATCTTCCGTTACGTGGCCAACAAGGTCAATGGTTCTGGGAAATTGACTTACCAAGGTAAGGATATTGACCTCGATTCCAATTTCAAGCGCGTTCACATGGTTGACGCCGTTAAGGACGCTACCGGTATCGACTTCTGGCAACCAATGTCTGATGAAGACGCCCGGAAGTTAGCCGAAGAAAACGGCATTCACTGCGAACCATACTGGAAGGTTGGCCACATCATCAACGCCATCTTCGAAGAAAAGGTTCAAGACAACTTGATCAACCCTACCTTCATCTACGGTCACCCCGTTGAAATCTCACCACTGGCTAAGAAGAACCCTAAGGACCCTCGGTTTACCGACCGGTTCGAGCTCTACATTAACGGTGATGAATTTGGGAACGCCTTTACGGAATTAAACGACCCAATTGACCAACGTCAACGTTTCGAAGCCCAGGATACTGAACGGGCTGCCGGAAACGAAGAAGCCCATGGGATCGATTCTGACTACATCGAAGCTATGGAATACGGTATGCCGCCTACTGGTGGTCTGGGAATCGGTATCGATCGGATGACGATGTTACTGACCGACTCCGCATCAATTCGCGATGTCATGCTCTTCCCAACCATGCGGCCAAACGACTAATTCGAAAAGAGGCAATCGAATGAGAGTAAACCAGCTGATAGCGCTCCTCCAGGAACACAATCTGTATCGGGGAACAACACTATCCGACGACGTTGCCTTTGACGGGTTAGCTTATGACTCGCGCAAAGTTAGCGCCAATAGCCTCTTTGTTTGCAAAGGATTCAACTTCTCCGTGGACTACCTTCACCAAGCCGTAGCTAACGGTGCCAGTTGCTATTTGGCTGAAAAGGACTACGACATTGCCACCCCTGGAATTTTTGTGACCGACGTGCGCAAGGCCTTATCCTTAGCCGCCCAGCTATACTTCGGTTTCCCACAGAATGACCTCTTCGTGATCGGCTATACCGGGACCAAGGGCAAGACGACTTCTACGTATTTCACCAGAAATATCCTGGAACAGGCTTTCCCGAAACAAGTTGCGATGTTCTCTACGATCAATCACATTTTGGGTCCAAAACCAGAGGACCAATTCAAGGCCCACCTGACCACAGCGGAATCATTCGATATCTTTCGGGAAATGCGCCAGGCCGTGACTAACGGGCAGAAGGTGCTGGTCATGGAAGTTGCCTCGCAGGCCTACCTGTTAGACCGTGTATACGGATTGAAATTCAACGTGGGATTGTTCTTGAACATTTCCCCCGATCACATTGGGGTCAACGAGCACCCGAACTTTGCCAACTATCTTTTCTGCAAAATGCAGCTAATGTTGAACTCGGATAACTGTATCATTGATGCGGATACCGATCACTTCGACGAGGTTTTGGCAGCAGCGACGGTCTCGACGGCGCCCGACCACATCTTCACTTATGGCGTCAACCAGCCCACCGCGACGGTTTCCCTCACCAGTGAGGAAGCCACGTTGACCGCTAGTAAATTCCGGTTGTCCGTCAATCAGGACACTGAACAACTTGCCGACTTGGCAACGACTTACAGTGTTTCGGTTCCCGGCGACTTCAATCAGAGTAACGCCACGGCGGCAATTCTAGCCAGTGCCTTGGCTGGTGCTCACGTGACCGATATGCAAACGGGATTGGCAAACACCACCATTCCGGGACGGATGGAAGTGTTGACCACCAAGCAACACGGAACGGTCTATATTGACTACGCCCACGACTGGGGAAGCATGAACGCCCTCCTGCACTTCTTACACGCCCAATTCCCAGATCACCGAATCACGGCGGTCTTGGGAAGTACTGGCGATAAGGGTGAGGACCGGCGCGAGGGTTTTGCCAAAGCGTTGAACGATTACGCTAACGTCGCCTTCTTAACAACGGATGACCCGGGTCACGAAGACCCCATTGCCATTGCCAAGGAAATCGATAGTCATATCGACCACACCAAGGTTCAGACAACGATTATTCCGCAGCGAGAAGACGCTATCCACCACGCCATTGCGACAGCAACGAATGACGACCTCGTGATTCTTGCCGGCAAAGGCCAGGATGCTTATCAAAAAATCAACGGTGTCGATACCCCCTACGCCACAGATCCAGTTGTGGCCCAGGAAGTCATCGATGAACTTGAAGCTTAACTGCTTATGCGACTAAAAAACGTCTAGGACGAGTTGTCCTGGACGTTTTTTAATCTCATTACTTCGTTACTACCGCTTTTTACGACGGTTACGCCGTTGCTTACGGCTGTATTTTAAATGTTTAGCCGGACGCTTCTTGGTTAGCTGACGGTCCGTGGTGAATAGTTCTCGTCCAGTCACGGGATGCGCATTCAAATAGTCTCGTGTGAAGGCATCCACAGCATCATGATCATTGGCATCGATACCTGCTCGCCGCATAGCCGAAGCCAGTTCTTCATAGAAGCTTTCGAGTTTGGGATTGTACATGGTAACTAGGGCTGTATGATTCTTCGCAACCCACGCCAACAATTCTTGGGACTGCTTCAACTGCTGTTGATCAGCTAAGTAGGTGAACAACGTCGTTAAAGCGAAAGGTACCAGGTTGAACAGTTCTGGTACACGATCCTTTTCATCCAACAAGTGGGTGAAGGGGCCAAACATAATGGATGAAACGGCCTCAGCATCCCAATCGACCGGCTGAAGCTTTTTGCCCGTAATCATCAATTCCGCCGTAGTATGCACGATGGTGACGAACCGTTGCCGATCCGCAGCACTTAAATTGTGAACTTCCGGTTGCGTCCCCATCGCCGCTAACCAGTCCTCAACCAGCGTCACAACCCCTTCGTAAGCTTGTTGTTCCTCGGCAACTTCCGCGTGCTTTTCCACTAAGGCTGGCCGTGCCTGCTTCAATGCTGCCAGTAATTCTGACAGGTTGGTAGCAGCCTGAGCCTTAAAGTAAGCCATCAGCACTGGAATAACTGCGACATAGTAGACGTGTGGTCGATCGACCAACGTTGGCAAAGCTGCCAGCGTGCCGCTGACCTGCTGTGCGGTCCAGGCGCCAGTTCCTAAGTTAACGGTTGCACGGGCTTGCGTGACATCCTGTAGAATATCGGTCGCATACTTTTGCTGATTTGCGGATAACCGCGTTAAGTGCTCCGGGGTCAAGAACTCCGTGGGCGTCATTAGTTCGGCTGTTGCATCTGTCTCTTCCATAACTACAATTCCCCTATCTGTCTTGAATTCCACCCTCTATTATAAGCGATGACTGGCAGAATGGAAAATAACGGCTGTCTTCTATGAAAGAACGACCACCCTATTCCGTACAGAAACTAATTATTAATAATTGTCGAGGACTATTAATAACAGTTTAGCGAGCCTTATCGTCACACTGTCCATTACACCAAGACCCAAAATATTTAAGAAATGGCCAAATCTCACTGTTTCCCCGTCTAAATTCAAGACAAATTGGCCAAAGTCGGTTATATTTAAGGTTCGAAGACTTATCGGAAAAAGGAGCGCTCATTTACATGGCAGAAGAAGTTGTTATTGTTAGTGCGGCACGGACCCCCATCGGCAAATTTGGCCGTGGTCTGCGGTCAGTTTCAGCCGTCACGTTAGGTACCATTGCCGCCCAGGCCGCCGTCACCCGTAGCGGTCTCGACCCCGCCATGATTCAGCAAACCATCTTTGGCACCGTCCTGCAGGCTGGCCTAGGTCAAAATGTGGCCCGTCAGATTGAACTTAGCGTTGGCCTTCCCGTCACAAGCACGGCGATGACCATCAATCAGGTCTGCGGATCAAGTCTAAAGGCTATTCGCCTAGGCCAAACGGCAATCCTCATGGGAGACGCCGATGCCGTTTTAGTCGGTGGTACGGAGAGTATGAGTCAGGCGCCCTATCTCAACCATCAATCCCGTTGGGGCCACAAGTTTGGTGACGTCTCACTCACGGACAGTCTTACCCGCGACGGCCTCACCGACGCTTTTACCAACGTGCCTATGGGCATCACGGCGGAGAACGTTGCGGAACGATTCAACGTTAGTCGCGAGGCCCAAGACGCCTTCGCACTAAATTCGCAACAAAAGGCGGTCGCCGCACAACAACATTTCCAATTCAACGATGAAATCGTTCCGGTACCGGTCGGCGATGAGCTGATCACTCAGGACGAAGCTGTCCGCGCCGACACCTCGTTGGAAAAACTAGCTGCCTTGCGACCGGCATTTCGAGCCGATGGCACTGTGACCGCAGGGAATGCGGCTGGCCTTAACGATGGTGCCGCCGCAATGGTGCTGATGCGCAAATCCGCAGCTCAGGCTGCCAACATCCCTTACCTGGCAACACTGACGGGCTACCACGAAAATGGTATCGATCCCGACATCATGGGGTACGCACCAGTCTACGCCATCCAAGACGTTCTGGACCAACATCACTTACGCGTTAACGATATCGACCGCTATGAAGTCAACGAAGCCTTTGCCTCGCAGTCCGTCGCAATTGCTCGGGACCTTAAACTCCCCAGCGAGAAGCTCAACGTGAATGGTGGCAGCATTGCCCTCGGCCATCCACTCGGCGCCTCCGGAACCCGGATTGTCGTGACCCTCTTGCACGAATTGCTTCACAGTGATCTGCACCGTGGCCTCGCCGCCATGTGTATCGGTGGCGGCATGGGTATCGCGCTCCTATTGGAACGCGATTGACCCGTTCTCTGGTATAATGATGCCAACGACTTAGAGAAAAGGAAGCGCGCCATGTTAACTACGGATTTCGACGTTAAACTCAAATTGATCATTCTAACTGTAGTCGGTTTCTTGGCCTTGGCCGGGGTACTCGGCTACGTCTATCACCTGGACCATCACTTTAATCGCCGCCTAATTGGGGTCATTGCCGTCATGGTCGCCTTGGTTTTCATTCTGATTTCACTGATCTTAATTCATCATTAATTTTCTAAAAAATCTTCACCACAATGGCCTTGGGTCGTTGCGGTGGAGATTTTTTTAGTCTTTCACTTGTTTGCTAGGCACGGAAACCAGGGCTCCCGTAGTCAGCAAGTACAAATACTGAGCTGTAACGGATTGTCCCGTCATCTGTTGGAGCGCCGCCGCGTACAGATTGACCTGACCACTGTAACGGTCGATAATCTTGGTAGTACTCTGTTCAACAGCGTTCGTGTTGACGTGATCCGTCTTGTAATCAAAGAGGATGATGCCGCTCTCCGTTTGTAAATAGCCGTCCACAATCCCGTGGACCAAGACCTGTGAGTCAGCTTCCTTGAAGTCCTGGAAGAGACTCTTAGCCGGCATCAATAGGGAAAATGGGACTTCCCGATGTAATTCCGCAGGGTGGGCAAGGATCTGTTGACCAACCGGCGTGGTGAAGAACTGCAGAATCAACTCTGCCCGTACCTGTGCGGCAACCTCTGACGTCAGGACTTGATCGGCAACTAACTGATCAATCTTAGCCTGAATCGTCGCGACCGTCGGCGTGGTTGTCACATCCAATTGCTGCAAGACCAGGTGGGTCGCCGTCCCAATTTCGGTTGGTAACGGTGCTCGAACGGTCTGTAGGAATTCGGGTCGGGCAAAATCATGCGTCACGAACCGCCGGCCGCGTTGGCCATTACCTACGGGTTGATATTCGCCAATCGTAGCGTTATCGGGATCTTCAAACAATCGCTTCGCCTCTGAGACAGACTGGTAGGCCGTCGTTTGCGTGGCTGCTTCATGGGGATAACTAAAATCCATGACTTGTCGAATCGACTCACTCCCGGATACGGTTTCTGCTGTCTTAGCAGCCACAGTACTAGTTTCTTTGAACCAATCAACCGTTGCCTCATTAACTGCTGGGGCTGGGCCCAAATCGTTGGCTGTTGCGAAGCTTACCTTGAAATTGGTCGGATCTCCAGCGAGAGCAGCTAGCGATTCACCAGCCGGTTGTGAATCATCTTCAAATTTGGTATCCCGAATCAAGCACATCCCAATCCAATCTAAGTAATTCGCTGCGGTGCTTTTCTCCCGTAACGTGGCGTTTAAAACTAGATTGGGACTCTGGAAGGCTTGTTCCCAAACACTCAGTGCCTCTTCCTTCGTCTTATGGGAGCCTACAATATAAATCTGTGATTCCGCACGGGTCAGTGCCACGTAAAGTTTACGCATTTCTTCTGCCAAACTTGCACGCGAAATGGCTTGAGCCGTGACTAGTTTCTGCAAGCTAGGTGCCTTGATTCGACTGACGGGATCTAAGTAGTCGATCCCAATTCCCTGCTTGCCACTCATCACGTAGCTTCCTTGTTGATCCTGCCGATTAAACTGCCGCGATGCATCCATGATGAAGACAACTGGAAATTCCAATCCCTTACTTCCATGAATGGTCATGACTGACACGGCGTTCTCGGCAGCCTGAACAGGCGCCCCCGCCAAGTCATCGTCCCGTTCCTGCAAACGTTCAACGAACCGAACAAACTGGAACAGGCCCTTAAAACTACTGTGTTCATAGCTCTGCGCTCGTTCATACAGGGCATGTAGGTTGGCCTGCCGCTGTTCACCAGCCGGCATCCCTCCGACATAATCCAAGAAGCCAGTATCCTGATAAATCTGCCAGATCAAGGTTACCAGTTGATTCTGCCGAGCCACATCGCGGAAACGCTCTAACTGTTCTAAGAAGTGACTGATCTTTTCATAAAGTGTCTGCTGAAAATCACTCGCACTTGCCGCTGCGTAGGTTTGCTGGTAGTGCAAAACAGCCTGATAGTAATCCCCCGTCCGCTGATTGATCCGTAACGCTGCCAGTTCATTTTCATTGAGCCCAACAATGGGTGAACGTAGAACTGCCGCCAGCGGAATATCCTGATAGGGATTATCAATGATTCTAAGAAGAGCCATCATAATCTGAATTTCAGTGGTCTTAAAATAGTTCTGCGCATCATTAACAACGACTGGAATCCCTAATCGTCGCAACTCATCTGTAATAATCAGATTATTGGTTCGTGTCGGCGTCAACAAGGTAATATCACCGTACTTAATGGGCCGATTTTTGTGAGCATCACGGTCATAAATCGGTGTTTTCGCTGCAATCAGCTCTTGAATCTTCTTTCCGGTCAGGAGCACTTCACCCTGATGCTTATTATCTACCTGAAAGGTGGCATCCATCGGCTCCTGATCTTCCGAGTCGGCAGGACCGGATGCTTTTTCATCCCCATCCGTCAAATACACCAATAGTTCGGCTGTACTTGTCACATCTTCAGGGTAATACGTTGCTCCGAATTTTAACTGTGCGGCTCCCGTATAGTCAATTTCACCCAACTCCCGATCCATCAACTGCTTGAAGATCAGATTCGTAAAATCATCGACGTTTTTCATGGAGCGGAAGTTCTCGGCCAAAACGATTAGTTTACCAGATTGCTGGTCAGCACTGTAACGATCGGTCTTGTCCATAAATAACGTTGGATCTGCCTGCCGGAACCGGTAGATAGACTGTTTGACATCCCCCACCATGAATAAATTACCGGTGGGTGCTGGTTTCGCGATTGCTGTCAGAATCGCTTCCTGTAGACCATTCGTATCCTGATACTCATCCACCATGATTTCGGCATATTGTTGCCGTAATTGTGCAGCGACTTGCCGTGATTGATCCGTATCACGGGTCAAAATTTCAAGTGCGGCGTGCTCCACATCAGCAAAATCCAAAACGTGACGCCGCTGTTTCTCAGCCGCATATGCATTCCGAAAGGCTGTCACAGCACGAGCCAATTCACCTACCAATTCGCCAGATCGCCGAATCGTGGTCATCGCCTGCTCCTCGGGCTGGATCAAATATCCCTTCTTCAGCGTCTCAAGTTGCTTGCGTGCTGGATCATAGTAGGTTGTCTTGAGATGGTTATACACCGCATAGTCTTCGTTAGTCTTGCGGACACTCGGCATCCGGCCCCAATTAAAGTCCCTGACAGCCGCTCTCAGTGCATTCCAACTCCCATGGTCCACTAGTTCCAAAGTAGCCTTAAGACTACTGAGAACGGTTGTCAGATGGTCAAATTGCTTGGTTAGATTTGCTTGCTCAGCTAACTGCTGGGCACTGGTCAAGTCCACCTGAATCTGCTGTAACTGTGCCGTGAACAACGGTTGCAGCTGTTCGCGATAAAAGCTGGTTGCAGACAACTGATCACTATCTAAGTGGTACGGTTCTGGCAAAGCGGTCAGCCATGCCGCGGGATCTGCGGTCGCGTTGGCAAACGTATAGGTCCGCTGCACCAGTTCGGCTAAACCATCATCGTTACGGTCACCAGAAAAGTTCTCCGTCAGCCGGGCAAACAAATTCTGTTCCCCATCTTTTGCCAGTGTCTCGCCCTCAGCATAGAGTTGTTCGCGAACATCGACCCAGACCTCATCGCGTAGCAAGGCATTCTCCGTCTCATCAGCCAACAAACGAAACACGGGATCCATGTCGATCACGTAGTAGTAGTGTTGTAGAACCCGCAGGCAAAAGGCATCTAAGGTACTGATATCTGCGACCGGCAACTGATTCAGCTGACGTAAATAGAATGATTGGCGGTCACTATCACCCTGACTCGTCGCTAACTCTTGACGTAAGGCCGTTTGAATCCGTTCGCGCATCTCGGCTGCAGCTGCCTTCGTAAAGGTTACAATCAGCACCTCATCGATACCGGTCCCGGCCTTGAGTTTTTCAATGACACGCTGAACCAACACTCGTGTCTTACCGGAACCAGCTGAGGCTGATACCAGCAGATTATTCCCATTCTCATGAATTGCTTGGTCTTGACTGGGCGTAAACTCAAATTTTGCCATCAGGGTCCTCCTGTTCTAGCTGTTCCTTGATTCGCGTCATAACGTCATCCTTTTTGAGTGGCTGCAGATCACGATAGTTATTCTCCGTCAGCAAAGGATCGAACTGCATAATCGACTTGTACGGTGAATATTGTAACGCCGTCTTATTTTGCTCCCGCGTTGGTGCCAAATCAACGTGACCATCAAAAATCTCCGTGGCCGCCCGCTTGATTAAGCCCTCAGTGTGCTGTAAGAGTAAATCCAGCTCACTCGGATTGACCAGCATCTTGCTGTAAGATGTGTAATTTCCCTTGACACCCCGCCGTAAACCGCGGAAGAGTAACGAACTGCCATGGTAATCATCCGTTGCAAATAAGGAATCCAAATTCGTCAGTAAATCAGGATCATCTAACAGCAGTCCTTGGTATTGTTCGGCCTTCAATAGCGCCATTAGCGGATCGTCATCCATCACATCCGCCGCCCGCAGAATCGGATTCTGCAAGTGTAAGTAGACCGCCCCAGCCAGCTCCGCGCGCTGCACGTCCCCAGACTCTCCAGCCAACAGTTCTGGCATATTCTTCTTCACAGCATCTAGGTACGTTAACATCTGCATGGCTTGACCGTAGTAGGCGTCTTGGTAACTGAATTTATGCTCGGAACTCTTGTAGTCTACGATACCCAAGAACGTTTTATCCTTGAGTTCTAGTGCATCCAATCGGTCGATTCGACCACGAACTGTCACCTGACGTTTTTTACCGAGATCAAACGACAGAGCCGCCAGCCCATTCTGATCTCCCAAACCAAATTGGACTTCCGTACGCTTCGGCCGCAACTTGGTACGTCCACTCTGCTCCTGTAACGTCTTGGCCATTTGCCGCATCGTTTTGATCAACTGCTGGCGAATATACAGCATCCGGTGTGAACTCTCCAAGATAGCAAATTGCGGATTGGTCGTCGTATCCAATACATCGTGAATAACCACCGTTGTCAGCTCCTGCAACTGCTGCTCATCAAGATCTGCCAGATTTAGCTTTTGTTGTTTGATCTGTTTCATCAAGCCATCCATGGTCGCGTGAAAGAACTCACCGGTGCTAGCTGGCGAAAGTTCAAAGACATCGCGCTCCTGTAGGCGCAGGCCATACTTTAAGAAGTAAGCATATGGATTAGCATAGTACTCTTCCAGTTTAGAAATCGATGTACTGATTTTCTGACCATACAGCTGAGTTACGATGTCCGGCGTCAGATGCTCTGGCACATTACGATAGCTCAAACTCCCGAGTAACTTTGTTGTTAAGTTACCATAATTCGTATCATGACTAAGCTCATTGAGCACATATAGCCATGGCTGCGACAGTGGCTGCTCACGCAACTGACTATCGTGACTCGCCTGCACAAGATGGCGCAGTGTCGTACGTCGCGTTCCTACAAACGGTAAAATATCGGTCATTTCTGCCTTTGGAGCGGCTGGTGCCACAATAATCGGTAGTTTAAAGTGTTGCCGAATACGCTCAACATATGGCGAAATTTGCAAGCCATTGTGATCCTCATCACTCGTAGCCGGATAACTGAAAATTAGCCGATCACTACCACTCAGAAAGGCTAAATAATTGAGATAGGGTTCTCCCGCCAACTGTGTCGCCGCGTCATCTCGTAAATAGCTGTCCTCATCCACCGCCTGTAATTGTTCACTCAGGTCATGACGATCATTATCCGCCAACAGGCTCGTCGGGATTTGATTGTCCGGCATGTCATCGGCCGTCGCGCCCATGAGGAACGTCACCTTCCGATTATTAGCTTGAACGATCCCACTTTCGGTAATCGTCACTTGATCCAATGTTGATGGAATCTGGCTAAATTTAGCCCCCGCAAAGCCGGACTGGAGCAATGCCTGAAAGTCTGTTTGATTGAACGGCAACGGGCCCAAAATACTATGGCACTCGTCCAACATCTGACAGAACGTCGCCCACGTCTGCTCTGGCTGACCAGCACGCATCAAGTCTCCGGCCGCAATCGCTTGATCACGCCAGGTCATCAACTGAGCACTGACTCCCGCACGATCTAGAAATTGATACATCACCGCAGCCGCATCCGTATACGTTTTAGCAGCCTTTAACCGCGTGAAAAAAGGTGGCAGTGTCTGGGCAACAAACTGCCGAATTAGGTTGATCTGTGCTGTAATTTGCTCGTCGTGTGTCGTCTGTACCTGGTCATCCCCCGCTGAGAGTCGCATGTAGACCCAATCCTTTGCCTGCGTCCACCGATGTTGCCCTTCAAGACCATTCTTTAAGACAAAGTTTTCCGTCAACGCGAGTGCGCGCCGATAGGCAGATAACGCCATGGGTTCGCCATCTTCATCTTGGGGTAAGAGCAACTCTGACTTCAAGACCCGAAAAACATCGGCATACCGATAATTACGGCGTTCAACATCGAATAAAGCATTGATCAATTCGACAAAGGGATGATCCGCCATCTGAACATCGGCATCATCGAAGTACGGGATCTCTTGAGCCTTAAATATCGGATCAATCACCGTCTGATAGTGGTCTAAGTGACGCGCCATGACTAGGAAGTCCTGATAGCGATACTGACCGCTGGCGACCATCTGACGAATCTGTGTTGCCACCCGAGAAACCTCCACATAACGATTAGCCGCTTGTACAATCTGAATATGCGTTGGCACCTGGTCAACCGGCTGTGGCTGTGGTGTCATCGCACTCGATGCTTGCCAAAAGCCATCCAATGCTTGTAAATCATTTGAAACCCGTGCCGTTCGGGCATATTGATCATTTCTTACGGGAACTTGGCCGGCGCGTGCCACATTGTAGAGTTGGTGATAGAGTTTTCCGGACTGAAAGAAAAGCGCCGTGGTATCCGGTAAGCCTTGTGGGTAACCCTTGTCCAAGTTCAATGCAACGGTAACACTGGCTGCGCGTTCAACTAGCGCCGCCGTCAACTTACGCTCTTGCGCACTTAACTGCGAGAAACCTTCCAAATAAAAATGCGCATGGCTCAAATCGATTTTAGTGGTCAAGAACTCTGCCAGTTGATTCAGCAGGTCTGTGTTTTCCACATACTTTCCCAACATTTGTTGCTCAAAGGCTTCATAGATGACCATTAAGTCATGGAGCTTCGCCTGTAAATCAGCATTGTTGGTACTTAGCTGATCAATTGCACGCATCAAGTCCGCAGCGGTAACTTGTCCCACCTTGAATTCGGCCAACTGCGCCGTCAGCTGACTGACAAAGCCTGGCCGATCGACTTCTCCACGAAAGATTGTCAGTTCATCCGCATGACTCTGAATGATTTGATAGATCAGCATGTTGAGCCCCGCAGTTGAGATTCGAGGAATCTGATAAACGGGTTCATTTTTCATAAAGAACCAGGCTAACCGCGTAAATGAAAAGACCTGGACCTGCGTCTGCGCAAACAATGCTTGATCTGGTGCCAATTTTTTCTTTAAATCAGTCAGAACATCAACTTCAGTTTCAAACTTAATGTGATTAGGCACAATGTAATAACACTGATCTGCGGGCTTCGTGGTAACCTGTTCGGCCATTGCCGCCACCATGGGTGTCCGATGGTCCTGTCCTGCACTACCTAAAATAAATTGCAAACTCATTTGCCGACCTCCTAATTAATGACGCCTATCAGTACAGCCCCGCCACAATAGCAGGCTTCGTACACCGCTGGTTCTCATGATACACGCGTCAAAAGACACATGCTGACCAACCGCTCTCATTGTCTAACTTGATTATATTCTAGCACAAAGCAACACAAAAGCGAACATATGTTTGCCATAAATTTTGTTGTATTCTTAGCATTGCTTACAGATTAGTCGTCAACGCTAGCTGAGCGTGCTACACTAGGAATTAACATTAAAAATAGATGAGAAAGCAGGCTTTATCCCTATGGAAGATAATGAACAAATAAAAATTTTACAACAGCTGATTCAAATTAATTCTGTCAACGGTAACGAAGCTGAAGTCGCCACTTACATTCAAAAGCTCTTCGCAGCACACGGTATCGCTGCCAAGCAGATTTCTTATACCGACGGGCGCAGTAACCTCGTTGCCGAGATCGGCGATTCGACGAGTGACAAGGTCTTCTCCCTCTCTGGTCACCTGGACACCGTGGCAACCGGCGATCCTGAAGATTGGAAATTCGATCCCTTCAGTGCGCATATCGAAGGTCGGCGTCTCTACGGCCGTGGCGCTGCTGACATGAAGAGTGGTCTGGCCGCCATGGTCATCACCTTCCTTACTCTTGCTGACCAGCAGACGCGGCTGAATGGTCGGCTCCGCTTTATTGGAACCGTTGGTGAAGAGAATGGTGCCATGGGGTCACGGATGCTTACGGAACAGGGCCTGGCGGACGACCTCAGCGCCATGGTTATTGGTGAACCCACCGGCGGTAATATTGTCTACGCTCACAATGGCTCCCTCAATTATCACGTCTATTCGCAAGGGCTAGGCGCACACAGTTCCATGCCAGAGAAGGGCATCAACGCCGTCACGAATTTAGCTAAATTCATCACGGCCGAAGCTACTGCCTTTGACGATGCACCGGTAAGTCCTGAACTCGGGCCGCTGGTTCACAGCGTGACCGTCTTCAACGGTGGTGAGCAGGTCAACAGCATTCCAGCCAAAGCTGAACTCCAAGGTAATATCCGGCCTATTCCCGAATTCGACAACGCCGCTGTTATCCAGCGTTTAAACGAAGTCGTTGACCATCTCAATCAGGAAAAAGACGAACATCTAACGCTTCACGTGGACTACAGTTTTAAGCCAATCATTAGCCGTCAAGATTCACCCCTGGTCCAATTAACGAAGAAGATTGCTGACCAGGAATTTGGCCGCGACACACAGCTACAAGTTATTCACGGTGCAACGGACGCTTCCGAATTTACCAAGTCGACCAACGACTTCCCCGTCATCGTTTATGGTGCTGGTGAATGGAATGAAGCTCACGCAACCAATGAATACGTCGACCTAGACCAGTTCTTACACGTCCAACACGTTTACCAACAACTCGCTCAAGAATTTTTAGCGTAAAATAAAACGATTGGTTCTGCGAAATTCGTGGAATCAATCGTTTTTTTGTTATTTGCCGACCGTGCGGTAATCGTGAGCACCAAAGTACTGTAGCCCTGGTAAAGCTTGATTATTTAACAATTGGCTAACTGTAACCAGCTTATAGCCCTTAGCCTTTAGTCGTTTAATAATCGTCGGTGCCGCTGCGACCGACTGTGAATGAATGTCGTGCATTAAAATAATGTCACCACCACGGGTATCCTTCATCACTTCATTAATATCTTTATTTTTATTCAAGTAAGCCCAGTCACGGGAATCCACTGACCAGCGAATGATGGGCTGTTCAACAGCTCGTCCCTCAGCAGCTGTGATGTTCCCATATGGTGGACGAACATACTGTGGCAGCGTCCCCGTTGCCTGATAGATTGCGCGGTTGGTGCGTGTAATCTGACTAACGGTCTTCGCCGTACCGATACGATTAAAGTCTGGATGGTTCCAGGAATGGTTACCTAATTCATTGCCACCCGCCAACACTGCCCGTGAAATCTGTGGGTATCGGCTGACGTTCTGTCCCGTCTCAAAGAAGGTGGCGTGGACCTTGTACTTCTTCAAGGTCTTCAGCAGGCGTGGCGTGAGCGTCTTGTCGGGGCCATCATCAAAGGTCAACGCGACCATCTTGGTCGTCTTAACTGCCTTCGTACGATTGGCCTTTGGCAGATAACGATTCAGAACTTTTCCTTTTAATTGGGTGTAAGGAATCGTAATCTGCTTAACCTTAAATGAATTGGCCAATAAATTCATTCGCAATCCCTTAGCGGTTAACGTGGCCTTCTTATTCATATGTCTTGGCAACTTGACCTTGTAGACCGCTGCAACCTTGCTGCCTTTGGCGTGCTTCTGCTTCAAGATCTGTTGTCGTGCCGCCTGTCTAATTGCCGCCAGCCGCTTAGGATTCTTATTCGTTAATTGACCGAACGTGACGGTCTTAGTCTTAGCTGCACTCTTTGCCTGAGCGGGAAAAGCGCCCATCCCCGTGACTAACGCAACTATTGCGACCAGTAACCCTAACTGATGCCACTTTTCTTTTTTCATAACGATCCCTCCTCAAAAATTGCTCCCCTGTAGCTACCTTTATCTTACCAGTTTCGATAAAGATTTCGCCGTAAAACGTCTTACAATTTTCGCTATAAAAAAGCAGCCTAACGGAATCGTTAAGCTACTTAATTCTGGTCGTCATCCGGGGGATTAACGGCCTGATGATTTTCCTTTAAAACTTCGTTGGTATAATATTCCAAATCGGTCAGGACACTAGCATCGTTGCTTTGCTGTGCTGCCATATTTTCCGCAATTGCCCACCGCGCCAGTGCATCCGTGATCGGCACGATATCTTGGATAATCGTCATTTCAGAGTCTTCAGCGTGTTGTTCCTGAATTGCCCGAAAACTTTCAATATCCGTGATGAGCCGCAACGGCTTACCCGTCTTTTTCTCAACGGACTGAAAAATAACGAAGTGAGCCCGTTGATTGGCCTCACCCATCCGCTCTCGAATCGCCTGTAATTGCTGACTATCTATATTTAATGCCAATGACTTCACCCCACTGACCCTATTTTAACAAACAATTGCCCGCAACAAACAATAATTTCAGGGGAAACCCAAAACTTTGCGAAAGGTTTAACAAATTGCCAGTGACTGATAGTCATAGCCACCGTTAATCATAATCTGTGTCGCAACTGCTGCCACTGTTTCACGTGAAACATGGCCGGCCGGTACTGCTGCACCTTCCTTAATAATCTTAGGTGTCGTCACTGGGTCGGCTGTCAGCGTAACTGGCCGCAAGATGGTATACGGGAATTCCGCTTCATCAACCAGTTTGGCTGCGTACCGCTGCTGGTTAAGGTACTCCTTGACGTCCGTAATTCCTGGGTAATCCAGCTCACCCGTAACCTCTTGATCAACGCCCGCCGAACTTAACATGACAAAACGCGTCAGTTGTAGACGCTGATGGTATTGGGCATCGAAGAGCGCTTCGAACGCCAAGTCCACGTCCATCCCCGTCAACGCTGAAAAAACAATCGGTTGATCCTTTAAGGCCTCTTGATAGCTCGCTTCCTTCGTCAGATCGCCCGTAAACTCTGTGACTTGGGCGGCTAAATCTGCTGCCAATTGGGACTTGGCAGTGTGAACCATCCGAACAGCACTATCCGCTCGCGCGATTAATTGCCGTGCCACGCTCTGTCCCAGTGCCGTTGCACCTACGATTACATAAGTTGTCATCTGTTATTCGCTCCTTTTTCCTTGCCTCCCAGTGTACCAGAAAGTCCCCAATCACTGATAGTCTCCTGACAAACTTCTTACAGTCGTTGGCCTGAATAATCCGGTATAATGAGCGTGTAATACTGTGTGCAATATCCATTAATCAATAGGAGGTATACAATGACACACGAAATAGTAACGATTGGTAAAAGTGACGTTCAGACAACCCCACTGGGACTGGGAACCAACGCGGTCGGTGGTTACAATCTGTTTCCCAATTTAAAGGATGCTGACGGTCTGAACCTGGTCAAGACTGGTCTCGACAACGGCATTCAACTTCTAGATACAGCGTTTGTCTACGGTCTAGGTCATTCTGAAGAGCTCGTCGGCCAAGCCATGCACGACTTCGATCGCCACAGCTTTGCCCTGGCAACGAAAGGCGCCCAAGATTTCTCCACCGGCGAACAGGTCATTAATAACGATCCTGATTTTCTGACGCAACAGGTCGATGCCAGTCTCAAACGTTTAAAAACGGATTACCTCGATATCTACTACATCCACTTTCCCGACAAGCAAACACCCAAAGCTGAAGCGGTCGGCGCACTGCAACGGCTACGTGAACAGGGGAAGATTCGAGCCATTGGTATTTCAAACTTCAGCCTCGATCAAATCAAAGATGCAAACGCAGACGGTTATGTCGATGTCGTGGAAGACGAATTTAGCCTCCTCCACCGAGACTACGAAGCCGATTTAATGCCCTATCTCAAGGACCATCAGATTAGCTTCGTCCCTTACCTTCCCTTGGCATCTGGCTTGCTAACTGGTAAATACGCTGATGCTGTTTCATTCCCAGCTGACGACATTCGCAGCCAGATCAGTGATTTCCAGCAGCCTCGGTATAGCCAAGCGCTACGGGCTTTAGCTGCGGTCAAACCAATTGCAACTGCCCATCAAGCAACGCTTGCCCAAACAATCCTGGCTTGGTATCTGCAAAATCCATTGGTTAGTGTCGTTATCCCCGGTGCCAAGCATGCTGATCAGGTTGCGGCCAATGCTCAAGCTCTGGCTATAACGCTGACTTCCGCAGAGTATCAGACGATTGACACAGCTTTTGCGGCCTTCAAGACTACCACAAGTGGAAAATCCCTTGCAGACCCCGACTAAATTCAAATCTAGCTATGCTATTCGGCAGCGTCTTCGGTGTTGCCTTTTTATTTACGAACTTTATTCTTATAATTTATTTTCTAATTCGTAATTGCATTCATTTAAAATAAATGTTAAGCTCTTTTAGTAGTGATTAGAGAGAAAAACACGAACGATAGCAATTAACGTTCGTGTTCTACTAAGTTTTAAGGGAGCGCATAAGATGCAGAGAATTGCCAAGTTTTTTCAGTTTGAGGAATTAGGAACCAATTACAAAACAGAAATTTTAGCCGGAATCACGACATTCGTGTCGATGGCTTACATCCTGTTTGTTAACCCCCAAGTTTTAGGGGCTTCTGGAATCAGCCAGGGGGCGGTCTTCACCGCCACGGCCTTCGCTTCCGCATTTGGATGTGCCCTGATGGGTATCCTCGCCAATTATCCCATTGCCATCTCCGCTAGTTTGGGAATCAACGCCTTCTTCGCTTATTCCGTAGTCATTGGGATGAAAGTTCCTTGGGAAACGGCGCTGGCCGGTGTGTTTGTGGCTTCCATTCTATTCATGATTTTAACAGCCTTCAAGCTACGAGAAAAAGTCGTTGACGCTATTCCACGGGACCTCAAGATGGCAATCAGTGCCGGAATTGGGCTATTCATTGCTTTTATTGGCTTGAGCCAGGGGGGACTGGTCGCCCCTGATAAGTCCACGGTCGTTGCGCTGGGTTCCTTACAGGTCGGTAGTACTTGGCTGACCATCTTTGGTCTACTGGTTACGTTAGTCTTAATGAGTGCTAAGGTGCCAGGAGCCATCTTCATTGGAATGGTCGCTAACTCAATTTTAGGTTTAATTACGGGGCTGATTCCCATGCCCGCTCATATCGTTGCCGGTATTCCTAGCATTAGTTCAACTTTTATGGTGGGGCTGACCCACGTTGGTAGTATCAACTCCTTACAGTTAGTTGTCGTCGTTCTGACCTTCCTACTCGTGACCTTCTTTGACACGACGGGAACATTGGTCGGTTTGGCAGAACAAGCTGGCTTGGTTAAAAACAACAAGATTCCTCGTATTGGTAAGGCTCTGATGGCTGACTCCACAACAATGGTTGCCGGCTCCTTACTTGGAACTTCCCCAATGGGGGCCTTCGTTGAGTCCTCCGCCGGAATCGCCGTCGGTGGTCGCTCCGGCTTCACGGCTATCGTAACGGCCATCCTCTTCGTCCTCGGCGCCTTCTTCTCCCCACTACTGGCTGTGGTTACAAACCAAGTTACCGCACCAGCTTTGATTATTGTGGGGGTCTTGATGGCCCAATCCCTGAAGAACATTCACTGGGAGAAGTTCGAGGTCGCTGCACCAGCCTTCCTGATTGTCTTGGGAATGCCCTTGACCTACAGCATCTCAGATGGGATTGCCCTAGGATTCATCACCTACCCACTGACGATGATTGCTGCTAAACGGGGCAAAGAAGTTGGTCCTATGATGTACGGTTTAGCCGTTGTCTTCGTCCTCTTCCTTTGGATCTTAAACGCTGATTAATGCTAAGCACGTGTCCTCATTAAATATGGGGCACGTGCTTTTTCAATAGTTACTCCCATAAACAAAACGCGTTCAGTCCCCCAATGGAATTGAACGCGTTTTGTCTATCTGTAAAAATTATAACCCGGGTTAACTCGCAAATATCTTCAAATTTCCCGGGTTATTTTTAGTGACGATGTTGCGGATAATGCCACCACCGCCAGCCGCTCGCACCAATCAGAACGATGCCACCGACTAAGGTCAACCAACACCCTAGAATAAATCCCGGCGTATGGTAAGTTAGCTGAATGTGGTGTTCCCCTGCCGGCAAACGTGCGCCGACAAAACCATCGTTTACAACTTGCGTTTCCGCTGGCCGCCCATCAATCTTCAATTGCCAACCCTTAGAATATGGAATTGACGTGGTCAGAACGCTAGTCTGTGTCGCTGTCAGATTTCCCGTTACGCGATTAGCACTAACGGTTGCATTCTTCAGTCCCCGTCGCTGAGCGGCATGGACCTGTTGATCGTAAGCATGATCGTAGGGCATCGCAATAAGCTTGACTGATTTAAAATCAATCTGGCGAGTCGCATTAAACGTCACATCAATCGTCTGTCGCCGTTGCTTCGAGTAGCCTAGGTTCAGTAGAACCCGCTGCTTAGGCTCGTAATCCGAAAGATTATCAATTCCAAACTGGGAAAAACTATTCGTCTCATTACGCGTCTTTACCTTGACCCAGTAATCTCCCATATCCGGATTTTTAACGGCATCGCGCCAATCATTTAGTTTCGTCAGATTTGAGCGTGGTGTGTTGCCTAAGACGCTGGTATTATCCTGATCCCGCAACTGCCGAGACGTGGTCAGGCGTTTCGCACTGATCCCATCCAAGGCCAAATACAGCTCCGTTCCCTGCGCCCGTTTAGGCTGCTTCAAGGTCAACGTATACTTGATTTGATTTCCCTGAGCATCACTCGCCAGTTGACGTAACCCATGTTGATTGGCGGTGATTGTATCCTGAAGAATCTGTTGATTAGCCGTCAACACTTGATCTAACTGCGTTCGGTGCTGATTCAATCGAACTTGTTCCGCATATTTCTGTTCATTCCTCTGACTAATCAGCCCGTTCTGGTCAACGGGTAACTTGGGCACGGTCACAGAACTACCAAAGTAATCCAACTGCTTATCATTCAGCCCCTTCTTTTGCCCAGCCAGTGCCTGACTCAACCGATACTGAACGACTTTATTAGGACTATCAATCACCGGTATCGTCTCTGGAGTGACCGTGTAGCCTAAGTTCCGTGCTGAAGAGTGGTACTTGGCTGACCGGACCCCTGCTACTTTCGTCTGCGTCATGGCAGCCTGGGTCAAACTTCGTTCCCGATTGACCGCAGATAATTGACGCCATTGCCTTGCCGTCATTGCCTGTGGCTGACTGTAAACCAACGGAAAGTTCAGTGATGTTGTGAGGCGCTGAGTCCCCACACCATTAGACAAACCATAAACGGCCTGTTCGGGATAAATCCGTTTCTCTGCATGGTAGCCATACGGTAAGGCGGCGTGGTTGGCGACTTGGTCTTCTCGAGCAAAAATCGTTTTGACACCCAACAGGTGATTCAGACTTGAACGATTGTCGCCTCGACCAATGGGAGAATTCATCATATATGCCGAATTTTGAATATCCCGACTGAATTGTCCCACGGCACCATTTTGAACTGAGAAATAGGACATCACGCCGGAGAGATTATGGGCCATCGCCATGTTATTACCCACGGTTCGCAGTAAATTAAAGTTCGGCGTCGTATTACTGCGGGAAAATACTTTCTTTTGCCGAACGGCGCGATCAGCACCATCATAATAATCACGAATATAAGCCGTAGCATCACCCTTACGGAGTTGCTGAGTCGCCTGGGGACTAGCATTGGGATCATAGTAACCCCAAGCATTATTAATCAAATTCATACTCAATACAACGCCGACTAGTGTGAGGGTCAGCCGTGCCGGTTGCTGGGAACTTCCCAGGAGGATTGCCACCGTTGCCAAGAACAGACCATAAGTAATGAGGTTACGCGCCGGATTACTGAAAATCAGGCCGTTACTAAGGTATACGAGAGCGATTAAAACCGCTGCACTCCCGCCAAGCCACCAGCGATCCGCCATCGTTAATTGGGTCACATGATCTAGCAGCACCATCGCTGCCAGTCCCAAAGGAACTGTCACCAGCAACAACCAACGATTAGATGGTGTTGAAAGCACGTTAAAGAAGGCGGCGACCGCCGGAAAAATCAGACCAATCATCACTAGGACTAGGGCCCCCGCTAACGGACGATACCGCCGCCAATGGACGAGCGTGTACACACATCCTAGAAAGGCAATCCCCGTCATGCCAAAGACGGCCCAATAGCTCAGCGGGTTCCCCGTTGTAAGGATCGCATTGCCTAACTTAAGATAATAACTCGCGGGATACAGCCACAGGCCATTAGCAAAGATTGTTCCCGTTCTGGTAGATCCCAGCATCATGATAATTGACGGCACTAACAAAATCCCAGCCAACAACAATCCTGCCACCGCAGCGGCAACTAGTCGACTGACAGCGCGTCGTAACGTCACCCGAAGTTGGCTCTGCTTTTTCAAACTCAAGTACCGAATAACGGCATAAATCAAACTGCCCAGGCCTAATATGTAAGCAAAGTAAAAGTTACTCAAGACAGTCAACCCGGTCATGGCCCCAAGGAACGCCCACCCTTTACCACGCAACACGCGGTCGATTCCTAGAAATAACAGGGGTAACCAAATCATCGGCAGGATAAAGAAGGGATGATGCACGCCAATCATGAGGGAATACCCGGCAAATGCATACATCAGCGATCCCAATAACTGGCTGAACGGTTTAAATGTATAGCAATGGGTAAACGCCAAGAAAGCGAGACCCGATGCATACAATCGTAGAATAACAAACCAGCCATATCCCGCTTCAATCAAGTGAGCCGGTAATAATGCCAACAGATAGGCGAACGGGTCCCCCAACACGTAATAGGCTAAGGTCGTGAGTTTGTCTGCGCCCAAACCAAAGGTCCACGACCAGCCCGTCACACCTGCCAGCCCAGATTTTGTTAGTAAGCGGTGAAGCTCCAGCATTAAGGGATAATGCTGTGTCACGCCATCCATATTCCAAATCAACGTACGATTAGCTACGATAAAGATACCGAAACTAAACGCCGCAATCACCATAAAGGCCGCGGAATATAAAATCCACAACGGCCACCGGTGGTGTGCGATTTCCATGATGAGACCTCCAGTGAATTTCCAAAATACGGGTTCCGATTGAACCACTATGTCTCCAATTTACAAAGCAAGGCGCACAGTGTCAATCTTTCTCGCTAAACGATACGGCATTGTAATGTTTCACATGAAACAGGCTCAGTAACATGCAAAAATTTGCCACTATTCTATCAGATTAGAATGAAAATCCTCTGGGGATTCGCCGCTACTGGTGAATCTTCAGAGGATTCTCGCTGAATTTAAAATGCGCCACCACCAGAACCGCCACCAAATCCGCCGGAACTACCGCCAGAAAAGCCACCAGAGCCACCGGAAATGGAACTGTCACTACTAGTATCGGCTGACTGCAATGCGGAAGATAAGCTGTCACTCAGGGCATCCCCCAATGGTAACCCAACCCCACCGTAGAATAAGGGATAGAAGACCACTAGATCAGTGTCCAACGCCTCTGGGCCAAAGTCTACGGCTAACTTGTCAGCGACTTGTTGCGCTAGTCCGAAGGCTGCCGCATACGGTAAGATTTGCTCCCAAAGAATCAAATCGCCAATCTCGGCCGTATTGAAATGACCAATATCTTTTAACATCCGCCGAAACCCAGTTAACTCATTAACCTGATCTAAACCTTTTGCATTGTTTCGATCAATTCGCCGATAGAAGCGACCCACAAATATCCAGAATACTATCAGGACTATCAGTCCGACTACGGTACCAACTTTACCAACAGTTACTCCCAACAGCCAACTCGCTGCTGCGGTAACGATAATCAAAGCACTCAATCCAAGCCGTGTGCCGATGAGCCGCTCACGTAATTTCAGATTTTTATCATCGTAATAGGTATCTGCTGCATCATCAATCGGCTCTTGCCACTCACTAAACCACTTATTTAGCTCGTCATTTTCATCATGCTTACCAAAGGTTTTCAATTCCTGCAACGTAAAGCTATCGTCACTGCCAACTTGCGCAAAGCATTTCTCCAGAAAGCTATTGGTCTGCTCCCCATTTTTGGTCAGCTTCACTGTTTCCTTACGCCCATCTTTCACTGGTTCTAGCGTAATCTCTTTGCGGGCTGCTGCGGCCAAGATTTCACCAGCTAGAGCATCGGTATTAGGAGACATTCCGTCGGCTAACGATTGCGCTAAGGCCGGGGTAACACCTGGAACATCAAAGGCGTGATTAATCGGCGTTGGATGCGCGTATTTATTCGCCGGATGACGATGGTACCACCACCATGAACGCACGCCACAGCCGACTAATAAAGCGATCAACACCAGGAAAAATCCCCAGCGTAACCACTGCGCCTGCTGACGTTTCTGATTCGCTTGCCGCGCTAACTTAGCTTCCTGTTGCTGGGCCGCCACTAAGCGATTCTTAGCCACTTTGTTGGGATTGGTTGCCGTTACCGTCGTCGGAAACAACAAGTGACTCTCAACAAACGATTCTGCTGGATTCTGGGCGACCGTCATAACTACCCTACCATGCTGACGATCGACCTGTGTGTGACCAGATAATGGCCCATGCGTCCAGGCTTGAAGCTTAGAAACCTTTGTCTGTGGCAATTGAATTGTGACTTTAACGTGGTTTAACTGCACATCCCAGCCGGTTCCAATGACCTTCCAATTCAATTCTGCAGTGTCACGATAATTCTTAACGACCCCTCGTAAATGGAAACGGTACGTTACGGCCATCTGATCGCCGTCACTTACCGTTTGATACAGCTTGACCCTTAAGCGCTGCTTGCTTTGTGTTAATTCATAACTTCCATTTTGGCCATCCGTTGCTGGCACCCCGGTCACCGTACCACCATCGTTGACGCGATACTGCACACCAGTCAACTTACCACCCTGAATGCCGCGTATGTCCTGGACATTAAATACCCCATGATAGCCGTCATCAAACCGATACGTCATCGTCTGAGTGACGTTGGCATCCCCATATTTAAGGACCTGAACATTCACCCGATATGGCGAAATCGTATAATCTGCACTTGCTCGCACGGATTGTCCCTGCACACAGAATAGTAAACCTACCAGTAAGCCTAAAATCAAGCCCCAAAGTCCCCGTCGTTTCAGCATCCAACCACCCCTTCTTACTACCCATATTTTAGCATAGCTAGCAATAAGGCCCAACTCACAATGCTGCCTGGTTATTTTAGCTTACCAGACTTGCTCAACCGACACCTAAACACTCGACTCGCAATCGTTTCACCCACTCATTCATCATTTTTGGTGACTGCTTAACGGGTGAAACGAAAGCGAGGCAACATCCTCGCTATCCCCCTTGAACTCCTGTAGAGTCACAGTTAACCCCGAACAGAAAAAGCCCCTCCGATTACTCGGGGGGGACTTTCTCTACATATTCACATACTTCATCTGTTGCTAGCACCGGTTACGTCCCGGTGAATTGACCAGCAGAGTGGTCTCAATCCAGTTCACCGATTCATTACCTTGGCGCTATCATACACCCAGCTGAGAACTGTGCCAATCAATTAGTCCTCAGAAACCAGGTTTTCGGACGTAACGTTGTCAGGCAATTCCTTGTAATCGAAGTGATCGAACGTAGCAGCTTGGCCGTAACCGGCGTAGTCGACAGCGTATAATCCAACGAAGGCACCGGTGAAGAATCCACCAGAAGTCTGTAAGACGTAGTCGTCAGAGAGAATGGCTGCATCCAGTTCAACTGGAACAGTTTCCCACTTCTTACCGTCAAATGAGTATTCGTAAGTGTAAGACTGCTTGCGAACCTTCGTCCGGAACCAAACGTATTCGGTACCATCAGGAATGGCAATTGCATCGTCTTTCAAGTAAGACGTGTAGTTGTTGTTGTCGTTTTGGGCAACTTCGATAACGTGACCCTTCTTTTCATCCCAAGTGATGAAGATTGAAGAGTAGTGCTTGTCGTTGTAGAAGTTAGCCAAGCCGGCCATCTGTTGATACGTGAATGGATCAAACTTAACTTTGGTTTCAGCATCAAAGTTGAATGCTTGCCAACGCCGTGCAACATAGGAAACATCAAAGTTGCTGGATAAGGATTGGTTACCAACTAACTTCAATTCACCGTTACCAACCGTCCCCAATTTCTTGGTGAATGGTTGACGTAAGGTGTTCCAGTTCAAGTCGAGTTCCGACTTGTCGAATTCATCGTGTTGTGAATGGTCTTTAGGCGCCTTCGTCAAGATAGCATCCTTAGGTGCTTCAACCTCAACTTGACCACCATGACCGCCGACAACACGTGGCCAGCCAGCATCGTCCCATTCAACCTTTTGAATGGAAGTTTCACGACCGAGTGTGCTCCAACCACGTGGGTCATAAGCAGATTCGTTCTTATGGTTCCAAGGACGAGATACCAATGATGCGTAGTACCATTCGCCACCTGGTGTGTTAACTAAGGCACCATGACCTTGCTTTTGTAAGTAGAAGTCTGGCGTATCCATGTTGGTGATGAATGGACCATCTGGTTCGCTTTCGAAGGATAACTTGTCGAGCGTCTTAGAACGGGCAACAACTTCTTGGTGGGTAAAGACAGTCCCACCTTGCGCAGCAAACAGGTAGTAGTAACCGTTGATCTTGTACAGATGTGGACCTTCAACCAATTTAACATCGGTCCCATTGTAAAGGTTCCGTGCCGTTTCTGGCTTCAGTTGCATCGTATCAGTGTCAAATTCAGTCAAGGTAATCCCGTCGAATGGGTGGTGATATTCACGGTGGTCCCAGGTTTGTTGAACCAGGTACTTGCGACCATCATCATCGTGGAACAAGGAAGCATCGAAACCAACACCGTTGACCTTGATAGGGTCAGTCCATGGTCCGCGGATATCCGTAGCCGTGGTTAAGTAGTTGGTCATGTCCTTAAATGGACCGTCGGTGATCTTAACGTCGGTGTAGATCAACCAGAATTTGCCATCAGCATAGCTCAAATCTGGTGCCCAAATCCCACCAGAGGCAGGGTTACCAACCATGTCCAACAGTTTAGTTGTTGACAGTGGTGACGGTAATAAGTTCCAGTGAACCATGTCCTTGGATTCATGCAAACGAACACCAGGGAACCATTCAAACGTCGAGTTAGCAATGTAGTACGTGTCGTCAACCCGAATCATGCTAGGATCCGCGTTAAAACCAGGTAAAACGGGGTTTTGAATCTTCATAAAAGAATCTTCCTTTCCTTAACAAAATTAGTTAACTAAAGTTAGTGACCTAAACCTTGTTAGCCTTACGTTCAGCGTTAAGTTCTTCGTTCATCCGCTTAACGTCAGCGTCAGACAAGGTGTACTTGCTCATGATCCACATAGCGATCAGGGCAAAGATGATTGGTAACCAGATCATTGACCATTGGATACCCATCAAAGCACCAGAACTTTGACTCGTCTTGGTCCCATCAAACTTGAAGAAGGCGTTGATGTAACCAGGGATGATACCACCAAGAGCCAACCCAATCTTGAAGAACAGACCCATGATGGCGTTGATGATACCGGCAACCCGCTTCTTAGACTTGTATTCACCGTAAGAAACAACTTCTGGAACCAATGACCACATGTAACCAGTAGCAGCAGTGATCCCCCATTGTTGTAAGAAACGACCAATGTAACCAAGAGCAGTAGCATCTTTAAAGGCTGGCATAGCCCAAGCCCACAGAACTAATGTCCCGATAATGAACAGAGCTAAGAATGCGTAGAAGAATTGACGCTTCCCAATCTTCTTACGGATGATTGGCCATAAGAATACCAAGAAGATACCAGGAATGGAACCAACCAAGTTAATGGAAGCCATCCATTCGGAGTGACCGATGTTGTATTGCATGTAGAATGGCCATACAGTGTTCCCGAAGAACATGAAAGTAAAGCCAATCAGGAAGAAGGAACCCAATACTTGCAGTGGCTTGTTTTGCTTAAATTCAACCCACAAGTCGGAGTACTTAACGGCAGCAGATTCCTTAGCCGTAGGTAAGACCCGTTCCTTGATACCGAAGTAAGTGCACATCAACATGATAAACCCGATAATCATGTAGATACCCATAACTAAGAAGTAAGCCTTCCCAGCTTTTGGTGAGGTGTAATCCCCTAAGTTCATGTGAATTCCGAAGAACCCAATATCCTTAGATTGTGGATTAGGAGAAGCCATCTGAACAAATAATGGCAAGAATGTGTAAACCAATAAGTTACCAATGTTGGCTTCAGTCATACGGACAGTAGTCAAAGTGGAAACTTCATCGTTATCACGCGTTAATGAAGCGTTCAAAGCCCCATAAGGAATGTTAACGAAGGAGTAGATCAAGGCCGTTGCCAAGTAAGCGATGAAGGCATACATAACACTGCCCCGTACGGCATCGATTGGCAAGAAGAGCATTGCGGCGAAGATCGTCATTGGAATCCCACAGTAGATCAAGTAAGGACGATATTTCCCAGACTTGAAGTTGTGTTTATCAACGAAGGCACCAACCCACGGATCCCAGAAAACGTTGACCCAACGAACAACTAAGAAAATCGTAGCACCAACTGCGGCGGAAATTCCGTAAACAGTGGTTAAGTAGAAAAGTAACATTGACCCAATCGTACCAAAGATTAAGTTTTGAGCTAAATCCCCAGCACCATAACTAATACGCTCACGCCAAGAAAGCTTGGCGAACTCATCGTGCGCATTGTCTTGAGTCTTTGCGGCATCAGCCTGACTATTTGAGGCCATATGCGAAAACTCCTTTCAAAGGAAAATGTTTGTAACGCCATTCGTAAGTCAATTTGATTTACGAAGACGTCCACTAGAATTATGTCATCTGGTTGGTAGATGCAACCAACCAAGGTAGGTAAAAAAATTGCTGAAACTCGCATCATTGATTGAACATCCCGATAAATTTCACGACCAGTGCTAACCGGCTTTCCATTTATCACTCCCTCAAGCCTCATCGCTGAAACTTGAGAACAACGAACTTAGCATGGCCAAACGCTAACCCGCTGTTTTATTTTGTTAGCTAACTACAACTGCATTGTAATCGCTTCCAGAAGAAATGGCTATCTTATTTCATGACTGTTTTTAGTTAAATTGTGACCTAGTTTACAAAATAAAAGCCCGGTAAATTAACCTTTTACCGGGCAAAGCTGTTACTTTGTGCACGTGAAACTACTCGAAGTAGCCACTTTCTTTGACGGTCCGCACCCGCCGTTTTTGCTTCATTTGTCGTTGATATTTGCTTGGCGTCGTGCCCGCCCATTTCTTAAACTGCTTACTAAAGTTGGACACGCTACTTGCTCCCATCAAATCCGCAACGTCTTCAATCGAATACTCTGGTGACCCCAGTAGCATCTTAGCTTTGTTGTATTTCTGACTTTCAATATAGTGCAGTGGCGTGACGCCATAAACCTTTTTAAACGTCCGATGCCCATAACCACTACTAATTCCAATCTTTTGACAGATGTCGCCGAAGGTAAAGTTGACCGCCTCATCCCGCTCGATACGTTCCTTGATCATCGTTGCAATCTGACGGCTGGTCTTGGCTTCACTCTCCGTGTACTTCTTGCCATTTCGAGACTCATAATTCTGCAGATTTTCCGTCAGATCATAGAAGAAATTCAAAACAGCGATTTGAATTTTCAAGTTAGCTTGTTCCTTGCTCAGCTTCTTATTGGCACTGTAGGCCACCATCTTCTTGGCCGTTCGGACCGCTGACTGCGCAATCGGCTGATCGGCCGGGATAACTGTATTCGCAATCTTACCAATAATTTCCGACTTCAACGCCAAATTTTCGATGTTGAAATGGAAACAAATATAAGTCATATCCTGATCTGCACTACTATTTTGATTCGTATGCAACGTCCCAGGAGAAATGATAATGGCATCCCCCGCACCGTAATCGTACGTGACCAAATTTTTAATTTCCGTTGTTTGGCGCCCATCAATCACGCACATCAACTCAAAGGCTTGATGTTTCTGCTCAAAAAACTGCCAGCCCCCGGGAACCGTTCGCATATGACCGCCAAATAAGTAGAGGCTAGAATCTACGACTGGTAATGAAACAAAGCGCTTCATGATAAAACCTCCTCAATCCTCACGCCGTCTCCTCCCAAATTGATCAAGCGACTCATCCGTTTTGTAACCGTTTTATTGTTATAAGCTTATTATAACCGCTAAGTTGGTAAAAATAAACAACCAACCTTGCTTGGCCGCTTCATCTCGGCCTATTTTCCTTATCAGTACGCCATTGACAAGACAAAAAAACTCCCAGTCCAACGACCGGGAGTTCACAATTTAACCTTTTATAAAATTGGTGATAGTAAACGTGACGCTGTTTGCTTAAATTTCAAATAAAGAGACTGCTGATCGAACTTCTCTGGTGTGATCAATTCGCTATGCGCCATATCCTTTTCAAAGATGCCCTCTAGTTCACGCGCAATTCCCTCATCGTAGATAAAGGCATTGATTTCGAAATTCAACTTGAAGCTCCGGTAGTCCATGTTCGCTGACCCCACCGAGGCGATCCGGCCATCCACCACAATCGTCTTAGCGTGAATAAAACCGTTATGGTAATAGTAGATTTTTACCCCATCATCCGCAAGTTGGCGAGCATAGTACTGTGTTGCCCGGTACACGAAGGCGTGATCCGGCTTATCGGGAATCATAATCCGGACATCAATTCCGGCCATCGCCGCGATCCGCAGGGAGTCTAAGACACTGTCATCGGGAATCAAGTAAGGCGTCTGAATCCACAGAGACTTCTCCGCCGTCTGAATTAGGCGCATGTAGCCCATCTTGATCTGCTGGAGGTCAGAATCGGGCCCACTTGAGACAATCTGCAGACTCGTGTTCCCCTTGACCTTACTTAATGGGAAGTAACGCGTATCAATCTTCCGATCATTGAAGGGATGGTCCTTATCCGTGGCGTTCCAGTCCAACATAAAGCGGGCTTGCAGTGAAAACACCCCTGAGCCGACAATCCGCAGGTGCGTATCGCGCCAGTAACCGAACTTTTCCTTACGCCCTAGGTATTGATCGCCAATATTAAAACCACCAACGTACCCGACCTGACCATCAATCGTCACAATTTTACGGTGATCACGGAAGTTCAGTCGGAAGTCAATGACGGCTGAACGAGTTCCCAGGAAGGGTTCCACGTGGCCGCCAACATCCATTAATGGCTTGAAGAACCGTTTCCACGTCCCCATCGACCCCCATGGATCATAGATGACGCGGACCTCAACACCGGCAGCGGCCTTTTTGACCAGTAAATTTAGAATCTCATTTCCAATCTTATCGTTATAAAAGGTGTAAAATTCAATGTGAATACTGGAGTGGGCGCGCTCGATGTCTTCCATCATGGTGTGAAAGAGATCGTGTCCGTCCGTAAAGATCTTTACCCGATTCTGCCGGGCTAAAAACGCTTGATCGGTCTCCATAAACATGTTGACCATGTTGATGACCGAGTGGCTAATTTTATCGGCCGGCATAATCTCCGTGCCCAACTGCTCACGTTGCTGACTCAACCGTTCATTCAGTTGAACCGCCACTTGGTGTTGTAGTCGAAACATCCGGCCCTTTGGTAACTTCCGTCCAATGAAGGCGTAAGCAACGAATCCCACCACCGGCAGTAAGACGAGCACCAACATCCAGGCCCAAGTTGCGGCGATATCCCGCTTTTCTCGAAACACCGTCACAAGGGCTAACGCCGCGTTAATCACGACGACAATTTCAAAGATAAGCATATAATTCACGCTCACGGGTAAACCCTCCTCTGTTCTCTGTCTTTTTATCATACGCCAAAACGTCAAAAAGTCTTTAGTTTTTTTAAAATTTCCACTTATAATTGCTATAAATCATTAGGAGGTCTCCCATGTTTACACAGTTTTATACTTTAATCGGCGGCCTGCATGGGCTCCACTCCGTGCGCGTCTTCCACTGGATATTCCGCGAAAACCCCATGATTGGAACAATTCTGATCGTCGGTTTGGTCCTGTACCTCATCTATCGCTACATGAATCGCCGATAAGTAAGTTTACAAAAAGCGCGTAACTTCCCAGCTGAGAAGTTACGCGTTTTGCTGACAGTCGCTAAATTTAGAAAGCAGCCGCCGGATTACCATATTGACTCGTCCCGGTACTGTAGTTAATCTTGACGCCTGCTTGAATGTTAAAGATGTAGACGTTATACGAAACGCCCTTGCTACCAACCGATTGGGCCTGCATATGCACCCCTCGCGCAACTAATTCATTGCCTCGAAAGACCGGTTCAACCTGATAGCGGACGTAATTACTAGGATGACTCTTCAAATAACTTGCCACTGGATTCTCGTAAGCTGTCATACCCGGATCGTTGAGTGACCGGGTCCCGGTCATCAAATTTTTCAGGTTATTATTCTGACCCGTCAGTTGATAGCCGATCAAGTGACTCCGATTATACAAGTAACCGCGCTTGCCGTTGACCGTATACGGCTTATTCTTCCAGCCGGTTGGGCTAACGTACAGCGGTTCTCGCTTGGCCGTTGGCATTAGTTTTTTACTCAATAAGGCGTTGGCCGTCGTGACCCGGTTCAGATTATCTAACGTTCCGTAAGTGGCCCAACCACCCTTCTTGGTAGACAACTGGGACTGACTAAACGTGGGCTTATTGTGGTTCACCGCAACAATCTGGGTTCCCTGATACTTTTGCTCCGCTAACGCCTGACTTGCGACCGATTGCTTCGGCGCGCTGGTGGCCGCACTGCTAGTTGAATGGCTGCTAGATGATGTCCCGACGACCTTGTTGACAGCAGACGTGAGATTCCGAGCTGTCGAATTGCCCTGACTACCCATGCTCCCGATAGCCCCAATCGCGATCAGCAGAATTGCCGCATAAATAGAAATGCGACTCCCCCGGCGACCCCGGCGATAGTGCCGTTTACTCATGATCAAATTCCCCTCTCAAATACCATAACCCGTTTAATTTATATTCTATCAGAAAAACATGTGTTCGTCTTTAGTTTTCCAAATTCCACCGATTTTGTTACGGGAACTTAACGCTTTTTTAACGGGGCGTTCCGGTTTTTCTGGAAGCCACCATGCTATACTATTGAGGAACGGGGAGCACGCGATTTGTACGCGGACGCTAAAACTGTTATCATTTTTGATGAGGTGATTGGATTATGAAGAAGACCCGGACACTGGCCGCCGTCTTTAGCTTATTGGCCATCTTGACCATTGGCTTAGCCGGCTGCAGCAGCAAGAGTAGTAAATCGGGGAGTACCCAACAAGCAAGTTTCAAAAACAAAACGACGAAGAAGGCCGACGTGAAGTCCACGTTGACTAAATCAACCAAACTTTGGTATGTGACCGGTGCGGTCAACGCCAAGAGTAATTCTGGGATGGAAGCCTACCGTTTTAACAAGAACGGTAAGGTAACGGTCTACAACGTCAACAAGTTCTACAAGACGTATGCCGCCGCTAAGAAGGCCAACGCCTTGAACAAGTCTGGTGTGCTGAAAGCAACCTTTAAGACTAAGGGTGACGATACTGTCATCAACTTTAAGGGTAAGCTGTCCGACATTCCGATGACACAAAAGTTCACCGTTAAGAAGACGCTGACTGGCACCAACAAGGCCACCAAGCTGAAAGTCGCCGGTTACCACATCTCGCGCGACATTGACAACGATGTCACCCAAGCCGTTATGGTCAAGGTTGGCAACTAATTAATTGGGTAGTCATGTAATTCGAAACGGTGCCACATCTGTGGTGCCGTTTTTAATTTGGAGGAAGTCGTTATGAACAAACTATTATCTGGATTGGGCGGCCTACTTCTAGTCGGTGCCGTCCTACTCTACCAACAATTTCGTCACGTCAGCGGGATTGCCATGCTAGAAACGGGCGTCTTAGGCATTGCCGCAATTTTAGGGGTGCTGCACCTCATCAGTCACTGGCGTAACCGATAGTTTGTTTCACGTGGAACACAACGGCTGACAGCGCTCACACTTTGGGTTATGATAGGGCCTAACGGAGTGTGATGACAGATGTTAAAACACAAATGTTTACCGCTTGTTGCCCCACTGGACCAAGAGGATCTTCATCGGTTCACCGACCTAATCAGTGACAAGAACTGGATTATTCCAGTCACGGTTCTCTTGCAAGTCATCCCGGTAACGGTAGCGGCTCATGGCTTTTGGAAGACGCGTCAGTTGAAGACACAGTTACGAATTGAACGCGAACACACGAAACAAATGCAGATCGACCGCTTCCGTCCGGGCTACCACGCCGGTCAACCACAATCACTTGCTGACCACCCCCACCACGGACTCTTACATCATTAGTCCGCAAACTGACAAACACGACACTTACAGAGAAAAAATCACCAACTTAAATTTAAGTGGTGATTTTTTAATTTAATCAATTAGCTATTTAATATACGATTAATAAGATTTTTCAATTATTCTCAAATATTATCCTCTAGCACCGCCATAATTCACCCAAAACTATGCGTAAGCAATTAGAAAAATGTAATCCAACGCCTGAATTGGTCGCATTCGACCTCAATTCATCCTAAATCTAATTGTTTGTATCACTAATTCATAAATTGTCTTCACAATTTCTTCACATTTTCGTTTTAAGATGAATCTAATTCAGAAACCGATTTAACCAACTCAATTTTTGTCATTAACGATGACACGTCATTGCCCCAACCAAGCAATGATTGCCGCCTCCTAACCAGGGGCGGCTTTTTCTATCCCGTAGCAACCAAAAAGCATCTCAACACAACTGTCAAGATGCTCTCAATTACTTTACTGTAAAGAATCCCAAGCTGGTAAAGCCTTAGGTGTTGTAGCCAACACAGCCCGTTGCTCCGGTGTTAAGAATCGTTTGTGAACAACCACCTCATAGACAAAATCATCCATCCAGTCATCCGTCATCACAAAGTAACCTTTATCACCATTCTTCTCGCCCCAGCTGTTTTCAACCTTCCAGCGGGTTGGATCACTGTCAACCAAGTCGACCCCGGTCAACGTCATCGCGTGGGTCACTTCAGCCTCACCCGTGGCCAACCGTTGTGCCTTGGTCAGGCTCAGGTCGACGCCAAATAAGTCGGCCGTCTTAAACAATTGACTATCGAGGAAGCCCCGTTCGCGGCTCATCTGCTGCAAGACATCGTTCCCAAACCAAACGGCTTCGCCACTCTGTAGCTGCGCAATTGCAGTCCGCTTTAACTCTGCCATTGGTAAATTCAAGAAGGTAATGTGCTTACCACCTACGATATTATCCTGACTGGGTAAGCTGTACAACTGATCAAATGGCTTGTCTGGTGAATTAGAAATCACCACGTAGTCATCCAAATCAATATCGAAATACTTTTCAAAGAAACCTTGGGGAGTTAGACCCGCATCACGATGGTACTGGTGCTTATCGTCCTTGTATTCGAGGTCAAACGTGGTTGGTGGCTCGCCAAATGAGTAAGCTGCCATCCGATAAACTTCCTTCAAGGCCTGCGCCCGGGTCGTCGCAATCTGATCCTCGCTGGCACCATCTGCCACCAACTGGCGTAAGGCCAAAGCATCCTTGCGAAGTTTTAAGTTCAGCGTGGTAGCGAAGCCGGTCGTATCATTGGTATTAAAGGATTCCGGCATCGCACTGGCTGGAACCACCCCATACTTTTGGACAAGTGCCGCCCCCATGGCCCATTGGCCACCGTCATCGCCGGGGCGGCTCAGATAGAACGCTACTTCTCGGTCATCGAGAGGCTTGTCCGCCGTCCGTAAAATGTTGTCGTAGAAGATATTGGCCCGCTCTACCTTATCCCAGAAGAACAGGTAACTCTGTGATAGCTCAAAATCTTTCACGTTATACTTCGCCGCGAATTGGTGGCGAATCGTGTTCAACGTGGAAAATAGCCAGCAACGACCAGAGTGCTTTTGATTAGAGACTTTCCCCGTATCAAGTTCTACGGAAAAGGTTCGGTTCAACCGTACGGCGGCTTGTGGATCCTCGGCAGCAGCGAGCACCCCATTCTTAATGACCGCGCGACTCACGACATCGTGCGCCGGCTGTTGCTGGAGATCAGCGTGTAGGTCTGCGGTCTCAGCAGCGGTTAATTCATGATCAGTCTTAGTTCCTGACATAAAATGACTCCTCTCTCAAATGGCTTACAATAAATCTCATTGAAATCTCATAATTTAATCTGAGTTTATTCTAACCCTTTCCCGGGATGGACGCAATTAATCTCGGCCGGCCATGTAAAACGGCATGACAAAGGGGCCTGAGTTTTTATCCCAGGCCCTTACATCAAGTCAGTCTCTAAGCACCTTCGTGTGGTGCTAATTTATGATCAAATTGATCCTTATCATAATCGGGTTGATTTGAGATATGCATCGCTGACTTCAAGCGGACAATCAAGAAATTCCACATGGCCGGAGTAATTCCCAGTTCGTCCAGGTCTTGTTCGGAAATGGTGTAGCGAATCCCAGCCTCGTCGTCGGCCGCAACCTTCTGGACCCAATTAGGCTCCCGCAACATTTCGCGACCCAACGCAACAAAGTCAATGCCGGCAGCCATGACCTTCTCCGCATCGGCCGGTTTCTCTACAGAGCCGACCGCAATCAATGGCAGTCGACCAGCGACTTGCCGCTTGATCTTTAGAATTAACGGCTCCGTATCAGCCTGGTCATTAAGCGACGTCCGCCAAGCGTATCCCATTGAGATATGCAGGTAATCCAACGGTTGACCACACAACACATCCACCAGATGTAGCGTATCGGCCAGTCGAATCCCTGGGGTTTCAATTTCTTCCGGTGATAGCCGGTAGCCGAGGATAAATGGGTGATCAGCATACTGTTGGATCACCTCGTGACAGCGCTTGATTACGGCTAACGCAAAACTCATCCGACCGTCAACGTCGCCACCCCACTTATCGGTCCGCCGATTGGAGTGGGGGGAGAAGAACTGTTGGAGCAGGTAAGTATTCGCTCCGTGGAGTTCAACGCCATCAAATCCGGCCTGGATGGCCCGCCGCGTGCCTTCACCAAAGTCCGTGATAATTTGATCGATTTCATCACCAGTCAATTCACGGGGTACTTCGGCGTTTGGCCGTTCAGCAGCAACAGAACTTGCGCTAACGGGCCGCTCGCCACGTAAAATCTTAGAGTTCGACATGCGTCCCGCATGGAAAATTTGCAGAATGGCCTTCGTCCCATTCTGTTTCATAGCACTGGCCATCTTCGTTAAGCCGGGAAGGTAGCGATCATCGGTAATGGCCAGTTCACCTTCGAATCCCTTACCACTCACGGAAACATTGGCGACGGGAGAAATGAACAGTCCAACCCCACCACTATGCATCCGAAAGTACCGGAGTTCGTCGGACGTAATCGACCCTTCCTCAAAGCCCGAGGCTTCAGTCATTGGGGGAATGACCACTCGATTTTTTACTTTGACACCATTCGCAAATGTATAGGGTTCAAGAAACTTGTATTTTTTACTCATCTGAACTCACCTTTCTCAACTATCTGGAGAAACTCGACTGAATAGTTTTAGTATAGTTCGATAAATCACAAAGTCTAATGCTTTTATGATACCGTTTTCAGAACCAAATGGTTATACTAATAGTGAGGTGATTACCATGGCATTCAGTACCACGCGGCTCGCCGAAATCCTAACGGCGGTTAAAAATCTAGGGAGTATCACGGCCGCCTCCCAGCATTTATTTGTCTCTCAACCCTATATCAGTCGGACGATTAAGGAAGCCGAACAACAGTTAGGCATTCTCCTAATCGACCGTACAACTAAACCGACCCGACTCACCTATGCCGGTACGGAATATCTCACTGGCTTACAAAAAATCCAGCAACAACTCAGTGATCTCGACCAGACTATGCACGAACTTGCACAATCCAAATCTGGTCACCTTTCGATTGCTCTATCCGAAAGCATGGCCGCCCAGATTCTTCCTGACCTAGGCAGTCAGTTTCTCCAAGAATATCCTCAATACCACCTCGACATTCACGAGATGCCCTCACTCGCTGCGGAAAAGGCCGTGACTGACAATCAAAGTGACATTTACATCGGCCCTAAATCGGCGCATCACAGTGCGTTTTTCTACCGCATCATGCGCAATCAAGTCTTTAGTGTTCTAGTGCCAACGACGTACCCCTTTTCATTATCGCAAGTTACCAATCCTCAGCAGTTAACCGCACTCCTCCACCAGCCCTTCATTGGCTGCAACCTCCAGATGGTGTTGGGTGAAATCACGCGGCGCTTCATGGCGGACCATCACCTCTTCTTACAGCCCATTCTGACACTGAATAGTCTCTCAACGATTCAACAATTGGTCGAACGTGGCTGTGGCTGGACCATCCTGCCAACGCCGGTAGCGACGGCCCCGACCGTCAGAGCCATTCCCCTTGACCCCCACCTACTGACCTACCAGCTCATTATGGCCCACCGGACCAGTAAGGAAAATACACCGGAAATGACCGCCTTTCTACGCGTTGCCCAACACGTTTTCGACATCGACCCCGCGACTCAAATTAAACACCGTGACGACTAAAAAGGCGGCAATCACGCCACCTTTTTAACGTCACTATTTGGGCGCCAAACCCTTTTCTATAAATTCAATAATAAACGGTGCCGCGTGCGTCACGTCTTCTGGAAGTAAAACGACCCGTACCAATTCCGTGAGCATCGTCCCAATCATAAACTGGGCAATCCGTGAATCAGGCCAGTCAACCAGTTCACCACTGGCCTTCAGTCGATCCAACACTGGAAATAAATTATCCTGTAGTAGCGGTGCCGCGTGCGTAATAAATTGACTTCTCAAGTCATTTCTTACCGAAATCTCGCGAATCAGGACTCGCAAGATTGCCCCATTTTCCTTAATAAAAGCGAGCCGGTCTTCCACGATCGCACTGATCATTTCGTGGAGCGTTAGGTATGGCCGCGCAACAACCTTCTGAGCAAACTCCTTGATCAGGCTAGGTAAGACCTGCGTCATAAAGGGCGCCAGCACCCCAGCTAGCAGCTCATCCTTGTTCTTATATCGCCGATACACGGTCCCTTCGGCAACCCCTGCCTTTTCGGCAATCTGCTTAGTCGTTGTGCTGTCAAATCCCTGCTGGGCAAAGAGCTCTAGGCTTGCCGCCAAGACCTGTTGTTGCTTAGGTGGAATATCACCATTCGCCGCCATGACGGCCTGAAAGGCTTCACTAATACTCGTGTCTTTTTCCATTTTAAACCCTCCGATAGCGTTTCATTCCTACAACATTCAAAACGGTAAAGAGTACCGCAAACAGTACCAGAATGCCTAACTCAACGGCAATGCCAGCGAAGCCCACACCCCGCGTAGCTACGTTCATCAGGGCATTCCCGCCGTAATATAGTGGGAAGATGTGCGCGATCCACTGTAACCAATTGGCCATCTGGTCGACCGGAATCAAGCCCGAGAAGAAGACTTGCGGAATCACGAGAATTGGAATGAACTGCATCATCTGGAATTCTGAATTGGCAAAGGTTGACACGAAGATTCCCATGGACAATGCCACCAGCGCCAAGAGGAAGTTAATCAAGAGAATCAGCCAGACACTCCCGATCATGTGAATCTGGAAGACCGTCAGCGCAAAGGTCACGGTGATCACAGTCTGAACCAGCGCGAACAATCCGTACCCCATCAAATAACCGGTAATGATTTCTCCACGACGTATCGGGGTCGCCAGTAAACGCGTCAATGTTCCCGTTGTCCGTTCGTTTAACAACGAAATTCCTGAGATTAAGAAGACGAAGAAGAACACGAAGAACCCCAACAAGATTGGCAGGAACGTATCAAAGAAGGTTGAATCCGAACTACCATAGAGATAGTGACTCGTGATGCTGTAAGTTGTTGGCGCCTTGAGTTTTGTCTGTTGCGACTGAATCGGCATCGTGCCAGCCTTTGCTCCCTGGGCGACCGCCATCTTCTGTTGTTGTGCGACCAACGTCTTCAGTACCTTGGCCTGTTGTTGCAAAGCTTTTTTCTGCGCTTGTGTAGCGGCGGCTAGGGCCTGGACCTTAATCTTAGTCAGACCACCCTGTAACGCCTGTCGTACCAAGGCTGAGTCGCTAGGCTGACTATTCTGATACGTCACCGTTAGTTTGCCATCCCGTTGCTTGATGAAGGCGGCCAGGTTGTCCTCTCGCACTTTATCCTTTGCCGTTGCATTGGCGTTATAGTGCGTTATTTTAACATGCTTGTTTTTAATGGCCTTGACCACTGTCGTATCTACCCGACTGACCCCAATCTTCGCCACGGTATCCGAACTCGTATTGAAGAGAAAATACATCAACGTCAAGATAAACAGGGGCGCGAGGAACATCAGTGCCAGCGTCCGCTTGTCCCGGATCATTTCACGTAAAACACGTTTAAAGATTGCGATGACTCTCATCTTGTAGCCGCCCCGCTTTCAAAAAGACTTGTTCGATTGTTGCCACATCATAATCCTTTTCCAACTGCGCCGGTGTCCCTTGCGCTAATGCGATTCCCTCACGAATCAACATGAGGTAATCACAGTGCTCGGCCTCATCCATCACGTGCGTCGTAACCAGGATCGACTTCCCTTGAGACTTGAGTTGGTAGAGTTCCGCCCAAATTTGCTGCCGTAGTTCGGGATCAATACCGACAGTCGGTTCATCTAAAATCAACAACTCTGGGTCTTGGACCAACGCAATGGCCAAAGACAACCGGCGTTTCATCCCACCAGAATACGCTGATACACGGCGGTCCAGAGCATCATTTAAATTCACGACCTGGGCTGCATGCGCGATTGCTTCCGTCAGCTCTGACTTGGGAACACTCATCAGTTCGGCAAAAAAGCGAATATTTTCGCGCGCCGTTAAGTCCTCATAAAGGGCGTCACTCTGAGCCATGTAGCCAATCCGCTGCATGACTTTGCGGTTGGGCATCGCCGTTCCCAATACTGTCGTCGTTCCGGCGTCCACTTTTTCCATGCCAAGAATGGCTTTGACCAGCGTGGTCTTACCGGCACCCGAGGGACCAATCAGCCCCATGATCTGGCCCACTGGCAATTGCAAACTAATTTTTTTGAGTACGGGATTACTGCCGAACTTCTTCGCCACATCCCGCACGTCAATCGTGTTGGTTACCATGTAAACTCCTCCTGACCTGTTTCCTTTAGTGAGTGTGTACTCACTCATTTACAATCTAAGCATAAGACCGTTAACGATCTCTGTCAACCCTTTCTTGTAACCGATTTCAGATGGGCGCAGTAAAAATGGCGCCCCGCCTAGCAGTGCGCCACCCTCTTATCTAAATTAACTTAATCTTGCGCTGGTCCCGGTGTCTCGTTGGCCACCGCTGTCAGTGCTAACTGACGAATCTGATCGACTAAAGCATCGTGGTCCGCCGCCGGAATTTCCGTAAGCAGACTGTTCGCGACCTCTTGGCGGATCTTAACAATCTCCGGATAAAGTCGTTCACCACGTTTAGTCAGCGACAGCTCATAGACTCGGCGATCCAGCTTGGACTGGCGCTTACGCACGTAACCCAAGTTGACCAGCTGATTGACTGCTCGCGTCACGTTACTGGGATTGAGATAGGTCAAACTGATCAACTTATCCTGCGTGAGCCGGGGTTGTTCGTGAAGCCGAAGAATATAGTAATACATACTGGCATTCAGGCGATACGGCTGTAGCCGCCGATCCAGGGCAATCCGTGTATAACGATTGGCAATCGAGAGCCACTTTACAATGTCCGAGTCATTTCCTGTGGTAGGCATGAGCCGCCTCCTTCCCTAAACTACGTGCGCAAGCATATTCTAAATTCAGCTAAAAGTCAAGCTGATCAGTGAGCCGCATTCGCCCGGAAATTATGGTGCAACTGCGGCCAAATGAAACGATCCGCTAGACCAATCAACGTCCCGTTAAAGAGGAGCGTAAACAGTGTCCCCCAGTTGACCGCATACAGCTGATGCGTATTGAACCAGCACACCAGAATAATGATAACCGGCGGCGTAAACGTCAAGAGCTGGGCAACCACCACGTTATTGTGGCAATAGAGAAAGCGGAGGATGTTCGTCGTGTCATCGTTGGGGTGCATGACCAGATTAGCCCGCTGATACAGCGAAATCGCCGCACAGAAAATCATGATCCCGGTAATTGCCAGCAGAAGGCGCCCCCACGCCGGTACTCGCATAATTCCCATTTTGGTAAAGGTCCCCGAGAAAATATCAACGAAGTAGCTGAAGAAAAAGACGAAACTGATTTCACCTAACAGTCGTGGCAAGTCCCAGTGACGCAGGAGCAGCTGGTTAACGATTGCAGCTAGACAACTGACCACAAAGATGGCCAGGCCCACACTTGTGCCCAGCCAATGACTCAGGTTGACCTCTGAGGCCGTCCAGGGACTGGTGCCCATGTTGGAGGCCACCGACAGCCCATTACCAAACGCATTGACGACTAACCCCAACACCAACGCCAGCCAGCGCTGTGGCATTGAATTCTTAATCGTTCGTCGCCTCCTCAACCGGGCGCACCGCAAAGTTATGCTTGAGGCCCGGCCAAATAAACCGATCCGTCAGGTTAATGATGGTTCCGGTGAAGATCAACGCGAAGACCGTCCCTAAATTAATCGCAAAGAGGTTGTGGGTCACGATCCAACTCACTACGATAATGGTGACCGGTGGAATGAAATTCAACAGTTGCGCATGAAGTACGTTACCGTGACAATACATGAACCGCAAAATATTCGTGGTATCGTCGTTAGGATGCATCACCAGGTTGGCCCGCTGATACAGTGATATCGCGATACAAAAGATAGTGACGCCAGCCACCGCGAGGAAGCCGCGCGTAAACATCGACAATTTGAGGATGCCCATGCGATAGAACATCGCCGTAAAAAAGTTGACGAAGAAACTCACGAAAAACATGAATCCAATCTCGCCGAAGAAGCGCCGCGGTTCCCACCGCCGCAATAAGAATTGATTGGCAACTGCGGCCAAACAACTGACCACAAAAACCGGCCAGCCAATACCAATCTTAAACCACTCGCTCAGATTGACTTCGGACGCCATCCACGGACTGGCTCCCATGTTGGCCGCCACTGTAAGTCCACTGCCAAATGCGTTGATGACCAAACCCAGAATCAAGGCCGTCCACCGCTGTTTTAATGTATTCTTGATGAGATTCATCTCCTCAATTCTTTTCATATAACCTCTACGATACTACGATTCTTACGAAATGTAAGCGTATCCTTCAAATTAATCTGACGACCACTACTAAAAAGCGTCGGCAGTCCCAACCCCAATGGCTGTGACTGCCGACGCTCTACTTATCCTGTTTAATTTCATTTAGTAAGCTAATGAGTTGATGTTGACCCGCTTGGTCTTGCTAGAAGCCCAGAATGGCACCTTGACGACACCTAAGACCTTATCCTTATCGACGAAGCCCCAGTAACGACTATCGTTGGATACGCTCCGATGGTCCCCTAAGACAAAGTACTTGCCCTTAGGTACGACCGTGGCAATCTTCCCATTGTTTCCACCTTGCCAGTCATTTTGGCGTTGGAGACCGGCTAACGTCCAATTCCCAGTTCCGGAAGTCCGTTCGCTGGTGCTGATGAAGCTCTGGTCGATTCGCTTATTATTTACGTAGACGTAACCATTCTTGCTCTTCACCGAATCTCCGGGCAACCCAATAACTCGCTTGACGTAGTTAGTATTGGGCTTGGCGGCGGGGTCTTCACCGTGTGCATCGAAAACGATGACACTCAGGTGCTTGACCTTCGACATCTTCCAAGCAAAGACCTTTTCATTATTATTCAGGTTAGGCTCCATGGATGGCCCATCGACCCGCACACGCGTGAACACGAACTGTTTGAGGGCTAAGGCAATCGCTAGCCCAATGACGACTGGCACAATCCAACTCAAAATTTCCTTTAAGTTTTTCATGATGGCACTCCTTATTCTCGGGAATCACTAATTATGTTATTATCATACACCACCCGCCGCACTACGAACATTTATTTTGGTCGACAGGGACGCTTTTAATCATATCATTAACCTTCTCAAAGTCCCAAGCTTTACGCAAAATTTACAAGATTGAGACGCAATTGCAAGGTTCCTGTCACTTTTCGGCTTGCAAATTCAATCGTTTCCAGCAATAATAATACAATACGCTTTGCCTTACATAATGACCGTACTGGACCGCCATTCTGCTAGTAGAGTGGCGGTCCAGCGTCGTCATCCCTGGTTATTGCGAAATTTATAATACGTTGAAAGGGCTGACTGCTTTTGAATCCTATCCTTACACGGCGCCGGCAAATCTGGTTGACACTTTTGCTGGGGACCGTCAGTGCCACTGGACCACTGGCCATTGATCTGTATCTGCCAGCCTTACCGCAAATGCGAACCCAGTTTGCCACGAGCGCTTCGCTGATGCAACTAAGTATCACGGCTTGCCTGATTGGACTGGCCCTCGGTCAGCTGATTGCTGGGCCACTATCGGACCAGTATGGCCGCCGCAAGCCACTCATCGCGGGATTTGTCATCTTTGGCCTGGTCTCACTCGCGATGGCCTTTATTCATTCGATTACTTTATTAATCATTCTCCGATTCATTCAAGGGTTAGCCGGGGCAACCGGCCAAGTCATGGCCCGAGCCGTTGCTCGCGACCTCTTCTCCGGGAAGAAACTGACGCGCTTCTATGCGTTGCTCAACACCGTCAACGGCGTCTTTCCAATTATTGCGCCAATCATTGGGGGCTTCATGATCCACTATGTCGACTGGGAAGCCATCTTCATTCTGCTGGCCGTCATCGGCTGGGCAATCGCTCTTGCGGTAGCGCTGGGCTTGCCGGAATCACTTCCCGTTGGCGAACGCCAAACTGGGGGCTTCCAAAGCTCGCTGGGGGCCATGGGTCGACTGGTCGTTCAACCCGCCTTCTGGCCTCTGATTATGGCCACGGGACTGGTTTACGGTGGCTTATTCAGCTACATCTCGGCCTCGACTTTCGTCTTCCAGACGGGATTCGGGATGGCGCCTCAGACATTTAGTCTGCTCTACGCCTTTAACGGCCTGGGGATTGTGGTCGGCAGTAACCTACCGGGACAACTCTCGCGATGGTACTCCAACAGACAACAGGTCACGAGCTTGCTGGCGATAGCGGCGGGTGTGAGTCTGGTCTTATTGGCCACGCTCCTCTTCCCAGCCAACGTCTGGGTCGTCAGTGGCTTGGTCCTCGCAATGGTTATCCTAATCGGCGCGCTATTCACGCTGACAGTGACGATCATCATGGACCAAGCGACGAAAAATGCTGGGGGCGCTTCCGCCGTCATTGGTCTGGCCCAGAACGCCTGTGGGGGCCTAGCCTCCCCATTAGTCGGTCTGACCGGCCAATCCTACGCCGCCATGGCAGTCATGTTGTTTGTCTGCAATGCGGGTGCACTGGGACTGGTGAAGCATCAAGGTAATACGGCTAAGGCTTAATTTAATTTGTAGCGTAGGACATCTAGACGCATTTTCTGGATGTCCTTTTTTGATAGATAAATTTGCTCAATTCAACACGATATGTGTCATTTCTTACATTTTCCCTGTCATGAAGGGTTGCTTCAGTCGGCAGCTTATATCCCCGATTATAAGCATAAAGATGTAATTTCAGTTCGATATTAGCAAGTCAAAATTTCAACTTTTATTCTTGTGAAATGTTAATCTAATCATATAGTCCATCAATTGTTTTAAATCGTTAATCATTCGTTTTCAAGGGAGGGGCCGTTCAGTATGAAATGGAAGTTTGGTTTAATTGCTTTGGGTGTTGCGGTTGGATTGAGTCCTCTATTTGGATATGGAAATAGTTGCAACAATTCTGAGGCTGGTCACAATTTCACCGTGGCACTGGCGGACGAAACCACGTCTGATGAAACTTATTCAGGAATTATCGGATCTGGAGAAAACAGCGTTCCTTGGACTTTAGAGGACGGCACCCTGACGCTTAAAGGTGGAACTTTGCCACCATTTTCTGGTAGACCCATAGATAAATATGGTGGGCAACTATTACATGATTTACAATTAGGAAACACCGCCGGCCTTACTGTAACCGACTTTAAGAATAAAGTCTCCACCATAAATATTTCAAATACACTTACACTTAGTCCTGATTCATCCTATCTGTTTGCTGGTTTTCCAAATGTAACGAACTACTTAAACTTAAAGAATATCGACGCTAGTCAAGTTACCGACATGTCCTCTATGTTCTACGCTAATTCTGCCCTACGAACATTCACAGCTCCTAAGTTTCTCGACGCAAACAATCATAGCCTTGCTACTATGTTCGGAATGGACCAGAAGCTCGTTTATCTAGATCTATCAGAAATTGATTCGAGCCACATTACTAGTATTAACAATTTAACCCAAAAATGTGCAATTTTACTGGTGATCAACCTAGCAAACTTTTCATCACAAAATATGAATAGCACCGATGGCTTTTCCAACATATTTGATGCCGACGATGTTGTTACGGACATCACGCTGAGTCCCTCAATTATTCTTAATCAGACAACCGTTAAGGAACCCAATCTATCAATTGGCAGTTTTACCGGTAATTGGGTGGATGTTGGCAATGGCAATGTTACTTTACTCAGCAAAACACCATCCCTCTTATATCACAACTTATCTGACAATTATCTCTATTACGATCCCAAAGGAAGTACCAGCTTCGATTCAACAGCTGCTCTATTTGCCGCGTACGATGGATCAGATTCTACACCGAGTGGAAATGTTCACTACGTGCTAGAACCTTCAGATACATCGCGAATTCCGGGGTCCCCTCCAGTTACACCGATACCAACACCTAACAACCCAGCTCCAACCGAACCCGACACTGCGACCTTTCAGCCCTTTGCCGTCACAGCCACCAAGAAAATTGGGCTTTACAGTAGCAAGGACTTTTCGGCTGCTAGTCGCCTTGCCTGGTTCGTCCAAAAACCACAGCTGAAACAGCCGACCTTTACCGTCATCGGCACGACTAAATCCACGGCCGGCAACGCCCGCTATCAAGTCCGCGACACCACTCGTGGTTCCGCGACTTATGGTCAGACTGGCTACATCACGACCCAATCAGCTTACGTCACCCGCACTTACTATGAGAGTGCCCCTGAAGTCGTGACGGTCATCAATCCGGGTGGCATCAACGGCTACAACTCCGCCGCGCTCAAGCAACCGCAGAAAGCCTATAAGCAAGGTACCCGACTCACCGTCAAAAAAGTCGTTACGCATAACGCCACGACGCGCTTCCTACTCACCAATGGCAAGTACGTCTCCGCTAACAAGCACTTTGTCACCGCTGGCCAGTATAAAGTGCCAACCAAGGTTCAGGCCAAGACTGCCGTTAATCGCTACGCCACAGTCAATCTGACAAAGAAGAATAAGCACTATCCGAAAAAGGCCCACGCTGTCTTTAAAGTCCTCGGCTGGGACTACTCCCGGGGAACCAGCACCACGACTGCCGGCACTCTGCGTTACCGGGTCGCTGGCGGCTACATTACCGCTAATCCCAAGTACGTTAAGGCCCTCAATTAACACGATTCACCAAAAATGCGCGTCTCACCCAAAGCGGTAAGGCTCGCATTTTTACTTGCCGTGATCCCATTGATTCAGCTGAGCCACGACATTCTTCAAAATTTTAATCCCTAATTGATAATCTGGTTCTGACCCCAGCATCCGAAATGCCAGCGTCCACGCCTCATGATAGGCGCTCACCGTCAGTTGGAAGCTCGGCATGGCCCGGTAGGTTCCCGCAAAGTAGATCTGCGTGACCCGGGTATCCCCAAACTTCAGCCGCGTGTGGTCGACGTGACCGAAGTTGGCAAAGGAAACCAGTGCCTGTTCCCGGTGTTTACCGGCCAAACGCCGGACAATTTCTGGTGGCAAAGCCCGACTCATCCGGTTGATTTCGACCAATGGTGCCAGATAAGCCAGACTATCACGCAACTGACTGATCGTTTCCTGCGTTCGTACCACCACGTCCTGAAGCGTATCTCCCTCCTGGACCATGATTGGGACTGGCATTTCGCTGGTCAAATTGGCCACTTGCACAACATTGGTCGCCGCCACTGGCCCTTGCAATCGCAGATCAACCTGATACGGAATCACCAACTGCCGTTCACCGGTCAAGGAGAACAGGGACAGCGCATAGGCTGATAGGAGGACGGCATTCATGGTGACGCCCTGTTGCCGTGCCCGCTGTTGCAGGCGCCGACTCTCTACACGGGGAATCAAGGCCTCGCCCTTATGTGAGTGGACATCCCCTCGTAATTGCGGAAAGCCCTCCACTACTGGGGTATCGGCCATTTGTGGAATAGGTCGGTGAGGGTGCCGCAAGTAGTTCAAGATGCGTCGAACGCTTCGCTCATTCACAAAGTCTGCCAAGTCTTGCCCATCATAGGCGGCTGCTAGTAGGTACAAGTAGTGCTTGAAGCCCTCGCCATCGGTCAACAGGCGGCTCATGATCAATCGTAATTGATCGTAATCAGCGTAATGAATTACTTGAATCTTTAGCTGCGGTCCTTGTAAAACGTCTAGCCGTCCACGACCCGGATCGTGACTGGCACTGTACTCCGTGATTACGTGGTCAATGCTTGCCGGCTGTTCTTCAAATCGATTGCGTCGCAGGTTATAGCGACTAAGGACTTGCGGAACCACGGTCTGCGTTGTCTTTACCGCCGCTGTCAGTCGTTTGACATCAATGGGGTGCATCAGGCTCAACGTGCATTCCAACAACGGATACGTCTGTGCCAAGTCTAGTGTTGGAATCAGATCCAACGGTTCGCCACGATAATTCACACGATCACCCCTCCTGCTTAATTTAGGTTCAGTATAGCAAAGCCAGCGACTGAACCTCTATGATTCCGCCAAGAAATAGCGAAAAGTTAATAATACTGTAACCTAATTTGCAGTCTGTTAGAATGAAGGTAACTGTTAACGAATGGAGTGACACCTGTGACAACTCAACCTAAGCCCGTATCCTGCAACGCCACCCTTATTGTGACCACCCACCGGGTCTTTCAACCAGATTTAAATGAACACCAGACCGTCTTTGGCGGTAAGATTCTCTCGCTGGTAGACGACAGTGCCTCCGTGGCAGCCGTTCGCCTCACACACAAGACGGTCGTCACCGCTTCGTTCGACCACGTAAGCTTTCTGCGGCCCTTTCACCTCGACGACTCGATGATTCTGGAAGCCTACGTCAGTGGCACCGGGACGCGCTCCCTGGAGGTCTTCGTCAAAATCATTGGCGAAAACCTCACGACTGGCGACCGCTTCGTCGGGTTTACTTGCTTTATTACCTACGTCATCGACGATAAATCCGTCACGAGCCCGCTACCTAGTGTCACACCAATCACTGACGAGCAACGTTACTTATGCGCCGGCTATCCTCAACGAACCGCACAGCGCAAGGAGCGTCGTCAGGAACAGGCTGGCTTAAATGCGCACGTCACGACCGATTCACCCTGGCCCATCGACTAAATGTTTCATGTGAAACACCACCGTGTCTCTAATTATCGCCGGTGGTGTTTTCGTCTGGGATTGTTCCACGTGAAACAGTCCACCACTCTTTGGCTAAAATCCCAAATTGATACAGGTCGAGCCATTGGCCGTCCTGATAAACGGCCTCACGATTGATCCCCTCACGAACAAATCCGACGGCCGCATACGCCCGCAGTGCCGCTTGATTATTGGCATTAACGTCCAGCGTCACCTTATGCAGTCCCAATTCGTTGAAGGCAAACGACAGAATCGTATTGAGGGTATCCACCCCATAGCCCTGGCCGCGATCACTCGCGACTGGCAACGCAATTCCTAACTCCGCGCGCCGATTCTTCAACTGAATTTCATCAAGAATCACCCAGCCCAATAAGCCATCATCAGCATTGGCCCGCACCATAAAGAAGAACTTGTCGTCGCTGTCCGGATCTGCCGCCAGCTCGGTGTACTCGGCTGCCGTCCACGGATGCAAGGCATCGGCCGACAAATTCCGCAGGAGTCCGGGCTCCCACTGCGTGTCTTGAAGCCATTCTGCATCCCCGTCACGCATTTCTGTTAGATGAACCAACTGTCCCTGAACCACACTTTTCATGATAGTGCCTCCTCGGCGTTTTCTCTTACTCTACCACACCCGCAACCACGTTGAGCCATAATTGTTGGCGGGCTTCGCTAAAACCGGTATACTAATCGCAGCAAATATAGGAGGTCCTTTCATGAAAATCACAATTATTGGTGCTACCGGGATGGCCGGTTCAGCACTTGTCGCGGAAGCATTAAAGCGCGGTCACAGCGTCACGGCACTGGCGCGTTCTGCGGAAAAACTCGCTCAGCTGCCCGCCAGTCCTAACCTGACGACTAAGGTCCAGGATGCCTTTGCTTTAACTTCGGCCGATTTCGCAACGGCTGACGTCATTATCGATGCGTTTGCAACCGCACCGAGCTTGGCCTTCCAACACATTGATCTCGCAACGAGCCTGATCGCCAAGTTCCGGGAAACGACCCACCCACGTCTCGTCTTCATTCTAGGCGCTGGTAGCCTCCAAACCGGAGATGATCATCACTTGTTCGTTAACGACATTGCCAAAGATCCTAACGCCGCAAGCTTCCTGCGCATCCCCCAGAGCCAGCTGAAGGAACTCAACTTCCTGCGCGACGTGGACAACGTCAACTGGGTTGGTATATCACCGTCAGCGAACTTCCATCCCGGCGCCGCTACGCCATTCTTGCTGGGTGACGATGAACTCTTAGTCAACGCCAACCAGGAATCAGGGACCTCCACGGGTACCATGGCCGTTGCCATCTTAGATGAGATTGAACAGCCACAACACCATCAAACGCGCTTTACCGTCGCTGATAAATAAATTTATAGAGGGTTCCCGTTCCCACGGGGGCCCTTTTTTGATATGCTTACCTATGGTCTGCACGACCGTACTTTATGCTTATAGAAAGTTGCGATTACTTTGAAAACTCGATTATCTTGGCGGGAACTCCTATTTATCGGCATGATGCTCTTTGGGCTCTTCTTCGGTGCCGGTAACCTGATTTTCCCCGTTTTTCTGGGCCAACAAGCCGGCCATAACGTTGGTTTGGCGGTCATTGGTCTTCTCCTGACTGGGATTGGCCTACCCTTATTAGGGGTCACCGGGATCGGTCTAACCCGCAGTGAGGGCGTCTTCGACCTGGCGACCAACGTCAACCGGCCCTTCGCTTACATCTTTACGGTGTTGCTCTACCTGACTGTGGGCCCGTTCTTTGCGCTCCCCCGGCTAGCCACAACGTCCTATCAGATCGGGCTCGCCCCTTTTGTGAGTCGCGGCCATCAGGGCTTGGTCCTAGCCAGTTTCTCCATTTTATTTTTCGTTGTCGCGTGGCTACTAGCTCGCAACCCCGGAAAATTGATGACTTACATTGGTAAATGGCTAACACCGATTTTTCTAATTCTGCTTGGGCTCCTGATTCTAGCCACCTTCGTCAAACCGATGGGTGGCTTCTCAGCGACTGCACGTGGCGCCTACGCAACCAGTCCACTAGCAACCGGTTTTACCGAAGGGTATAACACGTTAGATGCCTTGGCCTCACTGGCATTTGGAATCGTCGTCATCGACAGTATCCGGGCACTAGGCGTCACCGAACCCGGTCAAATCGCTAAAGACGTGATCAAGTCCGGAACCATCAGTGTCGTTCTGATGGGCCTGATCTACACATTACTGGCCCTGATGGGCACCATGAGTCTGGGCAAGTTCGCGCCCGCTGCTAATGGCGGTATCACGTTGGCACAGATTGCCAACCAGTACTTTGGCACGTTTGGAAATATTCTATTGGCGTTAATTGTCATTATTGCCTGCCTGAAGACGGCGATCGGTCTGATCTCAGCGTTTGGGGATACCTTCCACGAGATGTTCCCCCGGTTGTCTTACACCTGGTTAATTGTCTTTGCCAGCGTGTTGCCATGCCTCTTCGCAAACGTGGGCCTGACGAAACTGATCAGCTACTCCTCACCCGTGCTCATGTTCCTGTATCCGCTAGCCATCGTCTTAATCGTGTTAGCGGTACTGTCACCCCTGCTGGGCACAAGTCGCTGGTTGTTCGGCCTAGCAATGCTGTTCACGCTGATCCCAGCCATCTTCTCGGCCGTCGCAGCACTCCCCAGCAGCCTACAACAAGCTGGCTGGAGCCGTGCAATTCTCACCCTCAATAACCAACTGCCACTGGCTGCACAAGGCTTTAGCTGGGTCGTTCCAGCATTGATTGGTGTGGTTCTGGGGTGGATTATGGGACAGGTATTCCGATCAAAAACTGCTTGATTTTACAGAACCGCGTTGCCTCTAGACAACGCGGCTTTTATATTGCCAAACTTCCACCTTTAAAAAAGTACGTTATTTTGATTATTCAGGCAAAGTCCAGCAAGCAACATTCAAAAAAGTGCCATTTTTTGAATGTTCACGAGATTTTTGACCCGCAACATTAAAGAAATCGCGTTTTTTTGAATGTTGCGGGTAATTTTATGTGCCAACATTCAAAAATTCGTTGTTTTTTGAATGTTGAGCTTGTATTATTAAGCCAACATTCAAAAATATATCAAGATTAGGAGGTTGCTTATGACTACCCAAGAATATCCCAGTCTAAAATCCATGTATTACCAAAACCAAGCTGGCTATCAAGACGCCGTAAATCAGCGTCGGGATAACCTCCTAACGATAAAGACCGGCTTGTTAATTTCACCATTTAAACGTGGATTTAGAACAAGTGATCATTTTGAGATTTTTTATCTGCCCGTTTTAAAAATTAGCCAACTTGAGGAACAGATTACTAAATTTTCTAGTGAAATTGAAAAGAAGATGTCTGCACTCCCCCCAGTCGCACGCGACCAAGTATTTATTAGCAACCTTATTGATGAACTACAGAGCACCAATGAAATTGAAAACGTCCGCAGCTCTCGGGAAGAATTGGGTACCGTTATCGATCGTATTAAACAAAATAAAGGTGACAAAGGTCGTTTCTCTGGACTGGTCAACCAATATATCAAGTTTCAAGATAACAAATATAACAAGATTCACGATGTCCAAGACTTCCGAACAATCTGGGACGAACTCGTTAGTCAAGAAATTAAGTCCGATGATCTCCCTGACGGCGAACAGTTTCGAAAGGATGGCGAAGTCATTCGTTCCGGTGACCGCGTTGTCCATCGCGGCGATGAATCCGAAGAACAAATTATAGCGGACCTAGGGAAACTGGTTATTGAAATGAATGATGATGACATTCCCTCGCTCCCCAAATGTTTTATTGCTCACTATTTCTACGAATATGTTCATCCCTTCTACGATGGAAATGGACGAACGGGACGTTTCATTGTCTGCTCCTATCTCTCACGTAAACTAGACATGATGTCCGCCATCACCTTCTCTTCTGCAATCGTTAAGAATAAGGATACTTACTACAAAGCATTTACAGAAATGGCGAATCCCTATAATGCCGGCGAGGCTACATTCTTTATTATTACCATGATGCAACTCTTACTATCTGGTCAACAGCAGGTTATTGAAAAGCTAGACGATGACATTGACCTTCTTCAAAAAGCGAACAGCTTGACTGATGATGCTCAGCTTGAGCAACCGGCCAAAAACATTCTGTTTATTCTGTGTCAAGCCACTATCTTCGGGAAATACGTTAAACCCCTGACAGACAAGGCTCTATCTGAATATGCCGGTCTTAGTCGCTTCCGCTTAAATAAAGCCTTAGCCAGTTTGATTCAATCTGGCTATATTGAAACAACACAGGCCAACCCAAAGACTCACAGATTAACGCTCAAGACACAGCAAGCCTTGTTTTCTAACTAATGGTTCTTCCAAACCTGGAGAGCCATTTTTTCTTTATCATCCCCAGAATCTATGCTAAAATCGACAAAACCAATTCGAAAGGCGCGCTCTCATGAAAAAATATGCAATTATTGACCTAGATGACACCCTCCTTGACTTTACCCGTGGCGAAAACGAAGGCGTTACCCGCTTGCTACAAAAATATGGCGTGACCGACGTGCAACGCGGGCTAGCCACCTATGTCAAGATCAATCAGGACGTCTGGCATCAAATCGAGCTGGGTGCAGACCGCGCGCCCCTGTTAGATACTCGCTTTGCCAAAGCGTTTGATGCGATGGGAATCACCGTGGATGGCCCCGCCGTTGAAAAACAATACAAAAGTATGCTCGATCACAATTACTACACCCTGCCGGGGGCCACAACCTTTCTGACAGAGCTCATTCACGCTGGTGTGACGGTGATTGCGGGAACCAATGGTACCAAGTCCATCCAGCTCAATCGGCTCGCGGGCTCCCAGCTGACCCGCTACTTCGACAGCGTCTTCATTTCCGAGGACGTGGGCTACGACAAGCCGGACGAACGGTTCTTCGCGCCTATTTTCACGCAATATCCAATGATGACTTCCGAAAACACCGTCATGGTTGGCGACAGTCTTCATTCCGATATCCTTGGTGCAACCAACGCCCACCTCGACAGCGTCTGGTTCAACCCGCAACATACTGCGAAATCTACTGATTACCATCCCACCTACGAAGCGGATTCCTATGTCGCCCTCAAACAGCTTCTTCTCGCTTAGATAGTCGAATCGCCCGTTAGCAATCAATGATGCTAGCGGGCGATTTGTTTGAAGATTGGAAACTATTTTAACTTTTAGGTATTAATTTACCCCTTTAACCAGATTTTCTGGTATGATGGTAACAAGTTATAACCGAAATCTCATATTCTCATTTAAGCGAAACGAGGTGAAGACCCATGACCGAAGCCCACTTCTCAGCAACCCCCGCTAAAATCGGTGTCATCCTTTTAACGCTGGTTCTACTGTTTGCCATGCTGTTCCTTCAGGATCCCAAAATCGTTGCTTTTCTCTGCTTTAGTTCGTTAATCACTGCAATGCTGCATTTTAACGTTTTCGAGAGTACGACCGATGCCAACCCGTTGAATCGGATTGACCTGACGCTTCAAATTATTTTCTTAGTTACCTCCATTGGTAGAGCATTTATCCTTGGTGGAAATTAACAACCGGCCACGCTATCCCCCACGGAAGCGCGGCTTTTTTTAGCCCCATTCAATCTTATCAAGATCCAAGTACCCCGTATCTTGCATGGGCTGTTGGGCCGCTTCTAAAGCAGCCTTCAGCGCTTCCCACTCATGCTTTGCGACAATGACGACCGAACTGGCATCGTTGCCGTCCGTGGGTGTCACGACAACCATCTCCTGTTGCTGATTCACCTCATCTAGTATCTGCAGTAATGCTTGCTGCGCGGCAGCCGGTGAATAACGTTTCATATTGTGTCCCCCAATGACTTAAAAATCCCGTCAGCGTTGATTTTCAGCGTTAACGGGTTCTCCGAATGACCATCTATGCTTCTCTACGCTGGTAAAGTCACCAACGTCCCCAGTAAGACAACTGCCAGCAAGATCTGACTGCTGACTAAATACCACGCCTGTCGTCGCCACAACGCCCGCGTACCAGCCGGATATTGCCGGTGACGGTGCTGACAATAGCTCATGACAAGCGCCACGCTATCCACCAATAATAGCAGACCAATGACTCGTGGATTCAGCCACGTCGGTCGCCACAGCCCCACCGCAACGTACGCCAAGCCAAGATACAAGAAACCATGATACACCGCGACGCTCCGCCGCGATTGGCGCACAGCACCTTGCTGAAGCCGATGCAACGTATGGTGGTGTAAGCCATGACTGATCAACACCAAGATAATCCCCAGGCCCAACAGACTCATCCGCATATGTAAAAACTCCCCAGTGGCTTTAATTTGATTACCCAGAGTTCAATCCTACCGAAATTTGTCCGCGATTCCCAGCCAACCATCGTCCGTCCACCAATATCACATCCCCGTGACAGACGACCTTTTCGCTCCCACGTGACAGTAACCACCCTAAGCGGTGAAGTTAGCCTGCCATCAAACCGATTAAGCGGTGCCCAGTTATCTCACTACATCATTTAGCTTAGCAAGCCTGTGTGTGGTTTATGCAAAGAACATGTAAAGGTTCTGTATCTCTGTTATTAATCAAATGATAATTATTAATAACTAATAAAATGATAACAAAAAAGGGGACCGCAATATAACTGTCGCAGTCCCCTTTACTATCTTCAAAACTAAATATTGTCGAAACGTCTGCTACTTCACTTTTGCAATCTTCCCCTGTTCGATATACACACTCAGGATCGCGATATCAGCTGGGTTGACCCCACTGATCCGACTAGCTTGTGCCACCGTTTCCGGTTGGATCTTCTTTAACTTTTGGTGCGCTTCCGTTGCCAGCCCGTCAATTGCATCGTAATCGATGTTGGCAGGAATTGCCTTGGCTTCCATCCGCTTTAACTTCGCCACGTTGGCTTCCGCCTTCTTGATGTAGCCGGCGTACTTCAGCGAGATCTCAATTTCTTCCACGATGTGCCGGTCCACCGGTTGTTCTGGCGCTGGAATGAACTGTAGCAACGTCTGGTAGTCCACGTATGGCCGACGCAGGAAGACTGCGGCTAATACACCGTCTTGCAACGGCTTGTCACCGTGGCTCTCGATGAAGGCGTTGATGGCGTCGTTCGGCTTGATCCGGATGCTGTTCAACCGGTCAATTTCAGCCTGTAAGGCGGCCTTCTTGGCTAAGAAATCATCGTAGCGTTCGTCGCTGATCAGGCCCAATTCATGCCCCTTGGCCGTCAAACGCAAATCGGCGTTGTCGTGGCGCAAGATCAAGCGGTATTCGGCCCGACTCGTCAACAGACGGTAAGGTTCCTTGGTTCCCTTGGTCACCAAATCATCGACCATGACGCCGATGTAAGCATCGGAACGCTTCAACGTGAACCCAGGCTTGCCCAGTGCCCGCAAACCGGCGTTGATTCCGGCTAACAAGCCTTGACCAGCGGCTTCTTCATAACCGGAAGTCCCATTGGTTTGGCCTGCTGTAAACAGGTTCTTCAATGGCTTAGTTTCCAGGGTTGGCCGCAATTGGTAAGGCGCAACGACATCGTATTCGATGGCGTAGCCTGGCCGCATCATTTGTGCGTCTTCGAGACCCTGAATCGAATGCAAGATCTTCTGTTGCACTTCTTCTGGCATGGAGGTTGAAAGCCCCTGAACGTACCATTCATCGGTGTTCCGGCCTTCTGGTTCCAGGAAGAGCTGGTGACGTGGCTTGTCGGCAAACCGGACGATCTTGTCTTCGATCGATGGACAGTAACGCGGACCGACACCCTCAATAACACCCGTAAACATTGGGGCGCGGTTGAGGTTAGCCTTGATGATCTCATGCGTCTTTTGGTTCGTGTAAGTCAGCCAGCAAGACAGTTGGTTCTTGAGATCAAGGTAGGCGCTATCTGGCGTCGTGAAGCTAAAGTGGTTCGGCTCCTTGTCCCCAGGTTGTTCCTCAGTCTCGTCGTAGTGAATCGTGTTCCCATCGACCCGTGGTGGCGTCCCAGTCTTAAAGCGTTCCAGATCAAAACCATACTTAGGCAGGTTGGCCGTCAGCTTGTTGGCTGGTTGAGAGTTGTTAGGACCAGAAGAGTACATCAACTCACCGATGATGATCTTGCCTCGCGCTGCAGTTCCAGCCGCAATGACAACGGCCTTGGCCCGGTAACGCGCACCGGTGTTGGTGATGACCCCTTTGCAGGCGCCGTCTTCCACGATCAAATCATCCACGATTCCCTGACGCAAAGTCAAATTAGGTTCTCGTTCGATGGTGTGCTTCATTTCAGCATGGTAGGCGTGCTTGTCGGCTTGGGCGCGTAAGGCACGGACGGCCGGGCCCTTCCCGGTGTTGAGCATCCGCATCTGAACGTAGGTCTTGTCGATGTTACGTCCCATTTCGCCACCCAGGGCGTCAATTTCACGGACGACGATCCCCTTAGCTGGGCCCCCAACGGATGGGTTACATGGCATAAATGCCACCATATCCAGGTTGATCGTCATCAGTAAGGTCTTGTTGCCCATCCGGGCTGCGGCCAGCGCCGCTTCACTACCGGCATGACCGGCTCCGACAACGATAACGTCGAAGTCCTGTCCCGGATATTCAATTACTTCAGTCATGGTTCTTTCCCTCCATGCCCAATCGTCGTAGCGGCGGTCAAGCGGTCTCTTTGTGGTTTGAATTTAACGTTATTTTCCTAAACAGAATTGACTAAACAGCTGATCGAGCAGCTCGTCTTGGTAGCTATCCCCGGTAATCTCACCGAGTAAGTCCCAGGCCCGCGTCATGTCGATCTGCACCAGATCCACGGGCATCCCCGCAGCAATCCCGTGCATGACATCGTCTAAGGCGTCACTGGCTTGGTGCAACAGCCCGATATGCCGGGCGTTGGTAACCATCACAGTGTTCTGACTGGATTCGATTCCCTCATCAAAGAAGAGATGGGCGATGGTTTCTTCCAACTTATCCAATCCCGCACTCTGTAGGATGGACGTCTCGATGATTGGACTGTCCCCAGCCGCCTGCTTCAACGCTGGCAGATCTAGCTTCTGTGGCAGATCCGTCTTGTTTAAAATCAGGATCCGTTGCGTGTCGGCCGTAGCGTCCAACAACTGTTTATCCTCGGTCGTCAAGGCCTCACTGGCGTTCAAGACCAGCATGACCAAATCAGCCGTGTTGATTGCTTTCCGTGACCGTTCGACCCCAATCTTTTCGACCTTATCCGTCGTATCGCGAATACCAGCCGTGTCAATCAGTTTCAAGGGAACCCCTTTGACGTTGACGTATTCTTCAATCACGTCACGCGTGGTTCCCGCAACGTCGGTCACGATTGCCTTGTCTTCGTGGAGCAAGTGATTCAACAAGCTACTCTTCCCCACGTTTGGCCGCCCGACAATCGCCGTGGCAAGACCTTCACGCAGAACTTTCCCCTGTTTAGCAGTCGCCAACAACGTCTTAATCTGCTGCTTGACCTCTTGGGCCTTTTCCAGCAGCATCTTAGTCGTCATCGTTTCCACGTCATCGTACTCGGGATAATCGATATTGACTTCGACCTGGGCCAGCGCATCCAGGATGTCTTGGCGAAGATTTCTGATCAATTTCGACAAATCACCGTCTAATTGATTCAACGCAACCTTCATCGACTTATCGGTCTTGGCCCGAATCAGATCCATGACGGATTCCGCCTGGGTCAAATCAATTCGGCCATTCAAGAAGGCCCGCTTGGTATACTCGCCGGGTTCGGCCAACCGAGCGCCATAGCTCAGGCACAACTGGAGAATCCGGTTCGTCGCCACGATCCCCCCGTGACAGTTAATTTCAATAATATCTTCTTTGGTGTAGGTCTTAGGAGCCCGCATCACAGTAACCATAACCTCGTCCACTTCTTCCCCATTTTCGGGGTCAATGATGTGACCGTAATGAATCGTGTGGGTGCCAACCTTCGTCAAATCTGCGCCCTTAAAGAGCTTGCTGGCAACGGCAAAGACTTCCTCACCGCTTAACCGAATAATTGAAATTCCACCTTCACCAGGCGGCGTCGAGATTGCCGCAATCGTATCAAATTCTGTTGTGGTGACTGTCATGAGCCATCCTCCTTCTTATGTTTACTGCTGTCTGAATTGTCTTAATCAAGCTTCACTTTTCGTAACGAGGAACTGTGCCAAATCGTCTACTGATGCAAGCGCTCACCCCGGGCGTATCATTTAACGCCATAAAAAAAAGCACCTACTCCACGCCACCTAACTGTGCGTGGATAAAGTACTTTCACTACTTTATCGTAAACTTGATAAGAATGATTGTCTTCACTATAAGGGGTAACGGCGCGTTTGTCAAACGAAACTTATGCTGGTTCGATGACGACCGCCCGATGGGGTTCCTTCCCCGCAGAGTACGTCGTGACGTAGCGGTTCTTCGACAAGACCGCGTGAATCTGCTTCCGCTCAAACGACGGCATTGGGTCCAAATAGATTGGCTTCCCAGTCGCGACAACTTCGCGCGCCGTACTCTCCGCCAAGCGGCTCAACGTAGCTGCCCGGCGTTCACGGTAATTCGCCACGTCCAGCTCCAGCTCAACGTGCGCAGCGCCGTGGTGGTTCAAAAATAATTGCGCCAAACTCTGCAACGCATTGATTGTCCGGCCATGCTTACCAATCAATAATCCTTCCTTATCCGTGGTAAAGACCAGGCGAACTTGACGGTGAGCACCCGCTTCAGCGTCTATCGTAGCGTCTATGCCGAGTTGTTCTACGATGGTTGCCAAATAGTCCTGAACCGCTTCGATGGCTGCCTCACGACGCTTACGACGCTCCTGCGGGGTCACTGTGGGCTCGGACGACGCTGACGGTGCATCAGTAGCTGTTTCGGCAGCCACTGGTGCTACTGAAGCGGCTGCCGAACTAGTTGGTTCCGTTGAACGCACCACTGCCGCTGACGATTCCGGCACCGGCGCAGCGGATGAAGCTTCCGCAACCGTCTTTAGGACAATGTCCACCATGGCCTCGCGTCGGCCGATTCCCAGCCAACCCTTTCGCGGAGTGGCGACCACCTTAATTACCACTTGGTCGCGGCGACTGTTGAGCGCGGTTAACCCCGCCGCAATCGCTGCCTCTTCCGTTTTGCCCGTGTAGATTGTCATCGTCCATTCCTCCATGTCTTTTTCGCTAAAATTCAGTATACCATAATGCTCGCACCGCACCCCGTAATTCAGCCTGAAAATGATTAGCAGGGCGGAGACCCTAAGAATCTATTAAGATGCCAGAATCAGTGCGACTTTTTTGGCGGAAATTACATTAGTAGTTAGTGTAGCGGTAATTTTTAGTGGCTGAGAATTGGACTGGTCGGAATGCTTGTCGGGGGGGCTACTGTGGCTTAGGATGTCAGGCTTTCTCACACCCAAAAATTAGAAAATATGTGGTCTTGGAAACGAGTTATGCAGGGCAGACTCTTCCGCTTAGAAATCTAAGGCCTCCTGCTCGGTACTAGCGTTGATGATTACTCTAGTCTAAATCATCGGACTTTCTCTCGCCCGTTATGTTCGGAAATATGCGGCCTCTGAAACGAGTTCCGCAAACCAGACTCCTGCGCTTAGAAAGCTAAGTGACTCCTGTCCGGCGAGGCCGAACAGAAGCCCCTTAGCTCCCTAATGCTCAGAGTCTAAACGGTTTGCTCCACTCTCTGCACAAAAAAAGCACAGAACCGAAGTCCTGCGCCGATAAAATGCATTTATGCTAACTTGTTTACTTGCGTTTGCTTTGCTTTGCACGGCGGATTGCTTTCTTGACCGCGCGTTCGTGTTCGTTCTTTTCCTTTTCCTTGGCATCGCGTTCCGCTTGAATCTTCCACGGATTTTGAATTAGCAAGGTTTGGCCAACTTGGAACACGTACGAAATCGTCCAGTACAAGGACAGTGATGATGGCACGTTCAGGGCAGTGAAGAAGACCACTACCGGCATCCCGACGATCATCATGGTGCTCATTGAATTGGACTCTGGCATTGACTTGGTGCTTAACCACGAACTAATCAGCGTGGCAACAGCGGCCAAGACAGGCAGGATGAAATACGGGTCTTTGTGGCCCAATTGCAACCACAGGAAGCTCCCAGACCGCAGAACGGCCGTCCGCCAGATAGCTTGATACAAGGCCCAGATGATTGGCAACTGAACCACAGCAGGAAGGCAACCCAACATGGGGTGAACGCCCGCTTCCGAATACAGCTTTTGCTGTTCGGCCTGCATCTTTTGCATCGTTTCGCGATCTTTTGAGGAGTATTTCTTCTGTAAGGCTTTTAATTGTGGCTGTAAGTCTTGCGTCTTCCGCATGCTGCGGGTTTGGAAGATCATCAGTGGGAGTAAGATAATCCGCACGATAATGGTAAAGATGATAATCCCGACACCGTAGCTCCCGCCGAACATGTTGGCCAACCCAATAATTGCCCGGGAGAAGTTCAGAACGATCCAGCCGTCCCAAATCCCGGTACTTTGATTGGTGATTGGTGCGTTGCTACAAGCGGAAAGGATAAAGACTAAGCTCACAATACCTAGCATAAGTAGGGTACGTTTGTACTTTTTCACTTTTATTCCTCGCTATAGTTGGAATCCAGTAGTTTCGCCAGTTTCAAAACATGAATCAGGCTGCTCTTCGCATCAGTCATGGAAATGCCGTCCGCCCGGGGCCGAGCAATTACGAGAAAGTCCACATCCTGCTGGAGGTAGGGCTTCAACTCGAGTAGACTCTGCCGAATCCGGCGCTTCACCCAATTACGGTGGACCGCGTTCCCAATTTTCTTACCGACCGAAATGCCAACTCGAAAATGTAATTGATCAGGTTTTTCCATTGAATACACCACAAATTGCCGGTTTGCGACCGAATTTCTGGTTTCAAAGACCTGCTGGAATTCCGCTTCTTTCTTAATGCGGTAAGATTTTCGCATGGTGCATCTCCAAAATTCTCAACGATTTGTTGAACAGTCCGCGAGAGATTAGGGTCCCAGTCTTCTCGCAGATAAAATAAAAAGACCACTGAACCATCAGCGGCCTATGCAGACAATACTTTACGTCCCTTTTGACGGCGACGTGCTAAAACTTGACGGCCATTGCTAGTGCTCATACGCTTGCGGAAGCCGTGGACACGTGAACGGTGACGTTTCTTTGGTTGGAAAGTGCGCTTCATCGTAAAATCTCCTCTCTTAACTATGACTATTTTTTATCTGGTGAAGCCAGACAAATACTAAATGCATTTCCTGAACATATTAGCATAAATTTCGCCGAATGGAAATAGGAACTTTGAATTTCCATAAAAAAGTTCTCCCCGGCGAAATTTGTTTCATGCACTTTGACTGTGGATAACTCTAAAATTGTTAAAAAGTTTTTCCGGACTTTCCCACCCAGTTGTCCACCGTTCCACAGCCTGTTTATTTTAGTTTTCTGGGTTCAGTGGATTCTGTGGATAACTTGTGAAACACTTGATACTACTCTGTTCTCATTCCACAGAAGGCTGTGCATAACTTAAATTAACAAAAACTTTCCACAGGTTTTAGACTCTCTGTGGATAACTCTATCCACTTTCTGTGAAACAATTATTCACAGTTCAAAATACCCTGTGGAAAACTTTTTTTCTTCATGCTACACTGGACTTACGTTTTCGTTTGGGGGTCTTACGCCCAAATGGGAAATGACTATCTAAATAATTAATAGGGGGATACATCAGTGCCAGATATGGTAACTTTATGGACTGATATCAAGGAGTTATTCGAGGAAAATAACACACCAACGACCTACAAGACTTGGATCGAAACTGCCAAGCCGATTGCCTTAGATGGCAATAAATTGACGTTGGAACTCCCGTCACCCCTGCATCGTGATTACTGGACCCATCAACACCTGGACCAGCAATTGGTAGAATACGCATACCAAGCCGCTCACGAAGATATTCAGCCGATTTTGATCATCGAAAGCGAACGCCAACAACAGGCGACACGTAAAGCAAAGACCGCGACCCCCGAGGAACCGGCCACTGCTGAACCAACACCAACTTTCATGAAGGAAACCGCGCTGAACTCCCGCTACACTTTTGACACTTTCGTCATCGGAAAAGGCAACCAAATGGCCCACGCAGCGGCCTTGGTTGTCTCCGAAGAACCCGGCGTGATGTATAATCCGCTGTTCTTCTACGGTGGCGTGGGCCTTGGTAAAACCCACTTGATGCATGCGATCGGCAATAAAATGCTCGAAGATCGCCCGGACACCAAGGTCAAGTACGTCACTAGCGAAGCCTTCACGAATGACTTTATCAATGCGATTCAAACCCGGACGCAGGAGCAGTTCCGTCAGGAGTATCGTAACGTTGATCTGCTACTGGTCGATGATATTCAGTTCTTCGCTAATAAGGAAGGAACCCAAGAAGAGTTCTTCCATACATTTAATGCACTTTATGATGATGAGAAACAGATCGTGCTGACTTCCGATCGACTACCCAACGAGATTCCTAAGCTACAGGATCGCCTCGTTTCGCGGTTCGCTTGGGGCTTATCGGTCGACATCACACCACCGGACCTGGAAACACGAATCGCCATTCTCCGCAATAAAGCCGACGCCGATCAGATCGATATCCCCGACGACACCTTGAGTTACATCGCTGGGCAAATCGACTCTAACGTGCGCGAACTTGAGGGCGCATTGGCCCGCGTCCAAGCCTATCATCAGTTGATGCACCAACCAATCACGACTGACCTGGCTGCTGAGGCACTTAAGAGCCTCAACCTCGCCAATGCCACGGATGCCATTACGATTCCGGTCATTCAGGACCGTGTCGCCAACTACTTCCACGTTTCTCTCAAGGATTTAAAGGGGAAGAAACGCAAGCAAGCTATCGTCATGCCACGGCAAATTGCCATGTACCTGTCGCGTGAACTGACGGAAGCATCACTTCCACGCATCGGAAACGAATTCGGCGGCAAGGATCACACCACGGTCATTCACGCCTACGACAAAATCCAGGATTCACTGAAGACCGATGTTGAATTACAAAAAGACATCGACAATCTGAAAGATGAATTACGGCGCTAGGACGAAACCGTCCGAGTCAGCGCGACAAAGTTAGCAGACTCGTGACGGTTTTTTTGTGACCAACTAGGGTATGATAGATGTAGAGCTGACGGAGCGTGTGGATAAAAATGACAAAGCATTAAAGTTTTCCACAAGTTATCCACAGGTGGAAAACCTAGTAACACAAGTCCTTTCGTCAAGTTATCCACAGAATACACTGCTCTACTACGGCTACTGTCTTTTTCTTTTAATTAAGTAAACTACGCACCACTAAAAAGGAGTGTCTAATCTTATGAAATTTTCCATTAACCGGGCGGCCTTCATTAAGGAACTCAACAATGTGTCACGGGCCATTTCGTCTAAGACCACAATTCCCATTTTAACTGGGATCAAGATCGTTGCTAGTGATGCGGGCCTCTTACTGACTGGTTCTAACGCTGACATTTCAATCGAATCTTTAATTCGTGCGGACGATCCCGACATTGGGCTAACCGTTGACGAACCAGGAGCCATCGTGCTAACGGCGCGGTTCTTCAGTGAAATTGTTAAGCGTTTGCCTGAACAAACGATGACGGTGACAGTCAAAGACGCCTTCCAAACGGAAATTACGTCCGGGTCAGCAGCATTTAATATCAACGGGCAAGATGCCAACAACTATCCACACTTGCCAGAAGTTGACGCCGCTGATTCCGTGGTCCTGTCTGGTGCCGTCTTCAAGGAACTGATCAGCCAAACAGTTATCGCCGTATCCAACCAAGAAAGTCGGCCAATCTTAACTGGGGTTCACTTTGTGTTGGCGGACAACCAGTTCTTGGCGGTCGCCACGGACAGTCACCGGTTGTCACAACGCCAGATTGAGTTACCTACACCAAGTAGTGCGGCCTTTGACGTCATCATTCCCGGAAAGAGTTTGACTGAACTTTCTCGGATGATCGGCGACGATGACAGTGATGTGAAGATGCAATTCTCCGAAAACCAGGTATTGTTCCTACTAGGGGACACGTCATTCTATTCACGATTACTGGAAGGAAATTACCCAGATACGTCTCGGTTGATTCCCAAGGAAGCCTCAACCACGGTAGAATTCGAAGCGCCAGAATTATTGGCGGCCGTTGAACGGGCCTCACTGTTGTCTCACGAATCGCGGAACAACGTGGTTAAGCTGACTTTGACGCCAGCGGACAACCAAGTTACCATCTTCAGTAATTCTCCAGATGTCGGGAACGTTGAAGAAGCCTTGGACCCTAAGGAAATTACCGGGGATGATCTCGAAATTTCCTTTAACCCAGACTACATGAAGGATGCCTTACGGTCGTTCGGTCAGACGACGATCCGCGTAGCCTTTACATCAGCATTGCGGCCATTCACATTGGTCCCAACGGAAGATACCAGCAACTTCATTCAGTTGATCACGCCGGTACGGACGTTCTAAATTTAAAAGCTAACGGAGTGTCACCTCAAAAGGGGGTGGCACTTTTTTGATAAAAAAGAGTGCGGAACAAGGCGATTAGAGGCTGTCTTGTGGAGCATGTTTCGGTAATATGCAATTAGGAGAAGGCTCCGAACAAGTAAAAGTATTAGCACACAACGGAGCGGAAAAGGGATCACGCCCCGAAAAACCACTTGAAATATCCAGCTAAGCCCTAGGCCAACCTGATTTCTGAAAATATCGCCAAGTTATCTCGAATTTCCACGTGAAATTCGTTACTTGCGTGCGCATATGCTTCGTGATTTTCAACAACTTTCAAGAAAGCCTGAAAAAAGTCCTGAAAAAACAAAAAAATCGTTAAAAGGCCGCTATTTTTTGATTAGAGCAAATTTACCGGTTTTTTATCAAAAATATCAGGAAGGGCTTAAATCGGCTGAGAACGCAAAAATCAAGCAGTTAAACTGTACTTTTCCCTAAAATGCGGTATAATATAATAGAAGAATATAGAGGGGTGAAATTGTGAAAAAAGAAGTTTTCATTGAGACGCCCTACATTACTTTAGGCCAGTTACTCAAAGAAGAATCCATTATCAGTACTGGCGGTCAAGCCAAGTGGTATTTGCGGGAAAACACCGTTAATATCAACGACGAGCCGGACAACCGGCGGGGCCGCAAGCTGTATCCTGGCGATACAGTGGAAGTACCTGGTACAGGATTATTTTTTATACGCTCAAAGCAGGGTGAATAATGTATTTGCAAGAACTGCAGCTGCAGCATTTTCGGAATTATCCCAGTGCTGATCTCAAGTTAGGACCTGGGATCAACGTTTTATTGGGAGAGAATGCGCAGGGCAAGACCAATCTATTAGAGGCAATCTACGTTCTTGCGTTGACGCGTAGTCACCGAACTGCCAACGACCACGACCTCGTTAACTGGGAAGCCAAAACGGCGAAGGTTAGCGGACGAGTTGTGAAAGCGGTGGGGTCGGTGCCCTTAGAATTAACGTTCTCGCGTCAAGGTAAGCGCGCCAAAGTGAATCACCTTGAGCAGGCACGACTGTCACAATATATCGGCCAGCTCAATGTGATTTTGTTTGCACCGGAAGATCTCGCCATTGTCAAAGGCGCGCCGACTGTTCGGCGGCGTTTTATGGACATGGAGTTTGGCCAGATGAATCCGCGCTACCTGTATAACTTGAGTCAGTATCGGACGCTGTTAAAACAGCGGAACCGCTACCTCAAGGATTTACAGCACAAGCAAAATCGTGACCTGTTGTTTTTGTCGGTCTTATCCGACCAACTGGCCGCGTATGGTGCGGAGATCATTGCCCAGCGGCTGCGGATGTTACATAAGCTGGAGCACTGGGCGCAGGCGATTCACGCCGAGATCTCCCAGCAAAAAGAAGAGCTGACGTTTCACTATGCGACCCAGGTGCCAGAGGACCAATTGACGGACCCGGACACCATTTGTGCGGCGTTGACGCAGCTCTACAAGGACCATCAGGACAAGGAGCTCTACCGGGGAACGACTCTGGTGGGGCCGCACCGAGATGATCTGCATTTTCGGGTCAATGGAAAGAACGTGCAGACGTTCGGTTCCCAGGGTCAGCAGCGGACCACGGCGTTAAGCGTCAAGCTTGCTGAGATTGATCTGATGAAAGAAGAGACCGGGGAATATCCGGTCTTGTTACTTGATGATGTCCTTTCTGAATTGGATGATGCCCGACAGACGCATCTGCTGAAGGCCATCCAAGATAAAGTACAGACGTTTATTACCACCACCAGTCTGAGCGGGATTACCCGCCAGCTGATTAAGGACCCGATCATTTTTCACGTGGCAAACGGGACAGTGGTGGCGGATGGATCTGCCCCCAGTGGCGATCCGGCAACAAAGGAGGATTAAGCAGTGGCTGATAAAGAACACGAAACCAAGGCAGAACAAGCCAGAGAATATGATGCCAGCCAAATCCAGGTCCTAGAAGGCCTCGAAGCGGTCCGGAAACGGCCCGGGATGTACATTGGCTCGACCAGTGCCCAAGGTCTTCATCACTTGGTTTGGGAAATTGTGGATAACGGGATCGATGAAGCCTTAGCTGGTTTTGCGGATTCTATTCATGTTACGGTCGAAAAAGATAACAGTATTACTGTTTCTGATAACGGTCGTGGGATTCCTGTCGACATTCAACAGAAAACGGGGAAGCCCGCTTTGGAGACGGTTTATACCATCCTGCATGCCGGGGGTAAATTCGGCGGTGGCGGATACAAGGTCTCCGGGGGTCTTCACGGGGTTGGTGCGTCCGTTGTTAACGCCTTGTCAACCCACCTGGAGGTTCAGGTTATTCGGGGTGGCAAGCGTTACGGGATTACCTTTAAACGTGGTCACGTCAATAAGCCTATGTACGTGATGGAAGAGGGCCTGGACCCAGACCGTCACGGAACCATCGTGCACTTCTTGCCAGATCCAGACATTTTCCGGGAAACGACGACGTTTGATATCAAGACGTTGACGACCCGGGTCCGTGAACTGGCCTTCCTGAACAAGGGCTTGCGGATCACGATTCGTGATGAACGCCCAGAAACACCAACCGAGGATGATTTCCACTATGAAGGTGGGATTCGCCACTACGTTGACTATTTAAACGAAAATAAAACAACTTTATTCGAACCACCAATCTACGTTGAAGGTGAAGAAAACGGGATTACCGTGGAAGTGGCCCTGCAATACACGGACGACTACCACAACAACCTGTTGACGTTTACCAACAACATCCACACCTACGAAGGTGGGACTCATGAAGAAGGGTTCAAACGTGCGTTGACCCGGGTCGTGAATGATTACGCTCGGCAAAACAAACTGATGAAGGATAACGAGCCTAACCTGACCGGGGATGACGTTCGTGAAGGCATGACCGCTGTGGTTTCCGTGAAGCATCCGGATCCTCAATTTGAAGGTCAGACCAAGACTAAGTTAGGAAACTCCGATGCCCGGACCGCCGTGGATCACACGTTTGCTGATCACTTCATGCGTTACTTGATGGAACATCCCGATATTGCCCGCAAGGTTGTGGACAAGGGGACGTTGGCTTCTAAGGCGCGGGTCGCTGCTAAGCGTGCTCGAGAAGTGACGCGGAAGAAGAGTGGGTTGGAAATCTCCAATCTGCCTGGGAAATTAGCCGATAACACGTCTAAGGATCCTGCCATTTCCGAATTGTTCATTGTCGAAGGGGATTCCGCCGGTGGTTCTGCTAAGCAGGGCCGGTCGCGGTTGACCCAAGCCATTCTGCCAATTCGAGGGAAGATTTTGAACGTCGAAAAAGCTTCTATGGATCGGATTCTGGCGAACGAAGAAATTCGTTCCATGTTTACCGCCATGGGGACGGGCTTTGGTTCCGACTTTGACGTGTCGAAGGCTAACTATCACAAATTAATTATCATGACCGATGCCGATGTCGATGGTGCCCATATTCGGACGCTGTTATTGACGTTGATCTACCGCTATATGCGGCCATTGTTGGATGCTGGTTACGTGTATATCGCCTGCCCACCCCTGTATCGGGTTCGGCAAGGGAAGATGCAACGCTATCTGGATTCCGATGATGAATTGAAAGAATTATTAGGGCAATTGCCACCCGCACCAAAGCCTCAGATTCAACGGTACAAGGGGCTTGGTGAAATGGATGCCGAACAGCTCTGGGACACGACCATGAAGCCGGAAAACCGGCGGCTCTTACGGGTCGATGCTCAGGATGCCATCAACGCTGACCAAGTGTTTAGCATGTTGATGGGGGACAAGGTTGCGCCTCGACGGGAATTTATCGAGGACAATGCCACCTTCGCCGAGTTGGATGTTTAGTGAAGAACGGAGGGTAAAAATTTGGCTGATCAAGATTACAATATAGGTCGGATTACCGACGTTGACCTTTCACAAACCATGCGAACATCCTTCTTGGATTACGCGATGAGTGTGATTGTGCAACGGGCGTTACCAGATGTGCGGGATGGCTTGAAGCCAGTCCACCGTCGAATCCTATACGATATGCACGAACTCGGGATTACCCCTGATAAGCCATTCCGGAAATCTGCCCGGATGGTCGGGGACGTCCTCGGGAAATACCATCCACATGGTGATTCTGCCGTGTACGAATCCATGGTACGGATGGCTCAAGACTTCTCGTACCGCTACATGTTAGTGGACGGTCACGGGAACTTTGGTTCTGTCGATGGTGACGGGGCCGCTGCCATGCGGTATACCGAAGCGCGGTTGAGTAAGATCGCGATGGAAATGCTGCGAGACATTAATAAAGATACGATTGATTTTCAAGATAACTATGATGGGTCCGAACGCGAACCCGTTGTGCTCCCTTCACGATTCCCGAACCTGTTAGTTAACGGGGCTTCTGGGATTGCCGTGGGGATGGCAACGAACATTCCGCCACATAACTTGACGGAAGTAATCAGCGCCCTGCATATCTTGATGAAGAACCCTGATGCCAGTCTGGCTGAGTTGATGGAGGTCTTACCAGGCCCCGACTTTCCAACCGGTGGGATCGTCATGGGAAAGGCTGCTATTCGTCGGGCTTACGAGACCGGGAAGGGCACCATTACCTTGCGGGCGAAAGTCGATATCGAAGAAGAAAAGAACGGGAAGCAACGCATTGTGGCCACGGAAATTCCTTACATGGTCAACAAGGCGAAGCTGATCGAACGGATCGCTGAGCTGGCTCGGGATAAGCGAATCGAAGGCATTACGGATGTCAACGATGAAACCGACCGGACAGGGATGCGAATCGTCATTGACGTCCGGCGTGACGCCAGTGCCGAAGTAATTTTGAATAACCTGTATAAGATGACTCTCATGCAGACCTCGTTTGGGATCAACATGTTGGCTATCGTCAAGGGTGCGCCTAAGGTACTGGGCTTAAAGGCCATCTTGCAGTATTACTTGGATTTCCAGTTAGAGGTTATTCAACGACGGACGGCCTTCGAATTACGGAAGGCAGAAGCTCGGGCCCACATCCTGGAAGGGTTGCGGATCGCCCTCGATCATATCGATGAAATCATCACCATTATTCGGCAGTCACAGACCGCTGAAGTGGCGAAGAATGAATTGATGACGCGTTACAGTCTGTCAGATAAGCAATCGCAAGCCATCTTGGACATGCGACTGGTTCGTCTGACCGGTTTGGAACGGGAAAAGGTCGAGAAGGAATACAACGATGTCATGGCGAACATCAAGGATTACAAGGAAATCTTGGCATCCAAGGAACGCCAACAGAGCATTATTTATGACGAATTGATGGAAATTCAAAACAAGTTCGGTGACGATCGGCGGACTGAATTGATGGTCGGTGAAGTCTTGAGTCTAGAAGACGAAGATTTAATTGCCGAAGAAGACGTCGTGGTCTCATTGACTCACAACGGCTACATCAAGCGGTTACCAACGTCCGAATTTAAGGCCCAAAACCGTGGTGGTAAAGGGGTTCAAGGCATGGGTGTCCATGAAGATGACTTCATCGAACACCTCGTGGCAACGTCCACGCATGACATGCTCCTGTTCTTCACTAACACCGGGAAGGTCTACCGGATGAAGGGGTATGAAATCCCTGAATACGGGCGGACGGCCAAGGGAATTCCGGTCATTAACTTGCTTGGTATCAACAATAACGAGCATGTGCAGGCCGTGATTAACGTGGCTAATCCGGGGGAAAATGCCGAACGCGACATCTTCTTCACGACAGTTCAAGGGACGGTCAAGCGGACACCGGTTGATGAATTTGCCAATATCCGGAGCAATGGTCTAAAGGCCATTAACCTGAAGGATGACGACGAATTGATCGATGTCGATATCATCAATGGTGATGCCAACATGATCATCGGAACTCATCTGGGTTACGCCGTTAGCTTTGCAGCTAAGGACGTGCGGTCAATGGGCCGGTCGGCAACTGGGGTTCGCGGGATTCGGTTACGTGAGAGTGATTACGTGATCGGTGCCAGTGTCCTCAAGCCGGACAGTCGGGTGTTTGTCATTTCCGAAAAGGGTTATGGGAAGCAAACGCCAGCCAGCGAATACCCAATCAAGGGACGTGGCGGTAAGGGTATCAAGACCGTCAATGTGACCGAGAAGAACGGGCCATTAGCTGGATTGACGACCCTGGATGGTGATGAGGATCTGATGTTAGTCACCAACAAGGGTGTCATGATTCGCTTCAACGGTAGTGACGTCTCCGAGACGGGTCGGGCAACCTTAGGGGTGCACCTGATTCGGCTGGGCGATGATACCGCCGTGGCCACGATGGCCAAGGTTGATAAGGAAGATGACAGCACTGAGAGTGACGGTGAAGCGACGGACGGTGACGTTCCCGCAACCGACACAACGCCAGTGACGCCGGACTCCGATGCACCGGAAGCTTAAACTAAATAATTGTGGAACTAGCCATTACCTTTTGGGGTAATGGCTAGTTTTTTATAGTAAAGGTTACCGTGAATATAATTTAATTTGTAAATGATTTTAATGGCTTTTTATTTTTACGCCGGGTATACTTGGTCTAGACCATGACATTTCTACGATGACGATAGTTGGAGGAGAAAAACTTTGAAAATATCTGGAAAGTCCCGTAACCATTCTTGTGGCATATCTGTACTGAAAGTAAGTATGATTGTTGGTTTAGCAGCAACGGGATTGATGATGTGGTCATCACCGATACAAGCGGAAACTATAAATGATAAAGTCACGACAACGAATGCGTCAGCGGATGACAAGCAAGCTATTACTGGAAACACGGGGACCTGTGAGTGGACCTTACAGGATGGGGTCTTGAAGATTGGTGCCGGCAATTTTGCGAATAATGGCAGTTGGCGGCAGTATGCTAAGCAGATTATAGAGATTCAGTTTACTGGAAAAGTGGTTCTTCCAGCGGAAAGTTACGAGTTGTTTTCGGGATTGAAGCAGCTGCAGCGATTTAGCGGTGCAGATTTAGTGGATACCAGCCGGGTGACGAATATGGGGTATATGTTTCAGTTTGACGAATCCTTGAAGGCATTGGATCTTCGAAGTTGGGATGTGCGACAAGTCACGTCGATGCCGGAGGCTTTTGCCTGGACGAATTCGCTTCAGGAACTACACGTTGAGAGCTGGGAGACACCACAATTGAAGTGGGCGCGATCATTATTTACTTATTGTGGCGTACGATCGCTAGACTTGAGAAGTTGGTCGGTCACCAAGGTAGATGATCTGTCAGGTATGTTTTTTGGGATGAGTAATTTAACGGATCTGGACTTACGGGGTTGGCAGACGCGGAACGTGACGACGATGGCAGACATGTTTGCGGAAACCTCCGCGTTAAAAAGACTGCAACTGGGGGATGAGTGGGATACCAGTCACGTTACTAGAATGGACGATACCTTTGAGCATACGGGATTGGAGACGTTAGACTTACGGCGATGGGATGTGAGTCACGTGACGACGATGGCGGCGATGTTTCGAAACTGCCATGATCTGGAGACCCTAAATATTGGTAATTGGCAAACGGGAAACGTAACGGATATGTCGTTGATGTTCCGTCAAGTTCTAGCAGAAAAGTTGCCACTGGAAAATTGGGACGTTAGCCACGTGAAGAAGATGGATCAGATGCTCGCACAGACTGGGGCCAGGTCGCTTGACCTTCATCGATGGGACGTGCGGAATGTCGAAAATTTTGAACAATTATTTGCGGCCAGTTCTGCCGAGAATATTAACGTTAGTGGTTGGCAGACATCGCATGCGACTAGTTTTCAAAAGCTTTTTTACCTGGCACGGGCAAAGACGCTTGATCTGTCGGGATTCGATATGACCCATTTGGACTACCATGATAATATAACGTATTGGAGCAAAGGTCGTGTGGAGCTGATGTTGGGACGTATGCCGAATCTACATATCCTACGTTTGGGGCCCCAAAATTTATTGCAGGATGCCAATAAATTTACGGTTGGACTCGATGCGTCTTCTGAAGATGATTTGGTGCAACACGATACCGATCGTTGGCACGCTGTGGGAGCGGGAACGGTTGATCATCCGCAGGGAGCCGTGTTAACGGCTAAAGCCTTGGAGGAACACTATACGCCGTCGATGGCGGGGACGTATGTGCGGGAAGTCCCGGCGGCGCCCGTTGTTGTCTATTATCGTGACTTGGTTACTCATAAAGAGCTTAGACAACCGCAGTCTATTCCAGGAGCAGTGGGGGCACCCTTTACGATTAAAACGGATTTTCCGGGTTATCGCTATCAGCGAGCTGATGAGCCTTTGACTGGAATATTTCAGCAATTCCCACAAAATGTGATCTTATATTATTTGAAGTCGACCGCTGATTTAGGAAGTGTGACTATACGAGCCGAAGATGATTGGGGCAATAGGCTGATTCCAGATCGGATTCAGACGGGGAAAATTGGCACGCATTTTCCAATTGTTGCACCGAAGATTACCGGTTATCGGCTTCATCGGGATTCACCGCTACCAACGCAAGGCGTATTCACGCTGGAACCGCAAATTTTAAAGCTGCTGTATCGTAGACTTCAGACGGTACGGGTCCGGTACTTGGAGCAATCAACTGGGCGTGAGCTCCATCCATCGGAGACGTTTGAGGGTGAGTCGGGAACGGCCTATCGACTTGAGCAGTTTATGGAAGGCATGGCGGATAGCTTAGCAGGGTATACTTTTAAACTCGGCGTAGGATTACCTGGAAAATATGGCGAGGGCAGTCAAAATGTAATTTTGTTATTTGAGAAGAACGCAGTGGTAACACCGACACCGACACCGACACCGACACCGACGCCGACACCAACACCAACACCAACACCAACACCAACACCGACGCCAACGCCAACACCAACACCAGTGCCGCAGGTTGATCCAGAGAAGCCAGTCGAAGCGGTTGAAACCGGTGGGAGTGGTGACGTGGTTTCGGGAGGGACGGCTAATCAGAGTTTAGTGAAGCCTAAGGAGCAACGAAAAAAGGTTGCGCAACGACAGAAGAGACGTGGTGCTATCACTGCTGTAGCTGCCAGCAAAACTAAGAGTCAGCGAAAGCAAACTTTACCCGCAACTGGGGAGAAAAGCGATAACTGGCGAGTAATCTTGAGTGGCATATTACTAGCAGTATTGAGTTGGCGGTGGTGGCGTCGTGAGTGGTGAATCAGTCGCTATAAGGGACCGCTGCGGTGGTTTAATTGAGTAGTAGTTGACGTGAATTGAAAATAGAATGAAAGAATAATCGTAAAGGGAATTTACCAACTGGTAAGTTCCCTCTTTTTCGTGGATTATCTACCAGAGGTTAGTTTGGAATCACCTGTTAAACGGAGGTAGATGGTGAGCCTAATAGCGGTAAAACGCGTCGCACTAATGATTTGTAAGCTGGCTTACACAACCGAATTGTTTATCGGTTATACTTTTATTTTATTTCATCAATTCTCATAGAAATGAAAATTAGTGTTAATTGTTCTGCCGTATAGACATATTGGCGAATGTGTCCTATACTGGCTTTAGACAGATATTGAGATGTGTTACACATGAAAGGGGTAGCGTCATGATTAATAAGTTGGGGAATAAATCAAAACAAAAGTTGACTACTTTAGCGATCTTAGGTGTTATTGCTGGTGTGGGGTACCAGATTGACACGGCGCAAGCGGATGTAGTACCAGGGTCAGATGACAATCCGGGTGTAGAAAATAATAAAGTTGCACCGACAGCTAACGACATTAATAGCAATGAGCAGAAGCTCAATGATTCACAAAAAGGCGATACGCCTGCGCCAGCTGGTACGCCCGAAGAGAATGATACAGCAGAGGGAACTGAAAAAGATGACTCTGCGGCTGAAGGACAAGGTGACAATGGGGGAATCGACGGTAAGCCTGTTCAAAATGGCGGAAATGAAAACGATACCACTGGGGCGCCTGAAGGACCAGCTAAAACACCAGGTGTAGTGACGTCACCAACAAGAGTAACTAGAGAGAAGACTCCCCCAGCACCTAAAACAGCCCCAGCACCTGAAGTGCCGACACCCAGTAATAAAGGGAATTTACTAAAGGAAGCTACGGTGCCAGCCGTTCAGACTGGAACTTGGGGTACAAGTCCTTGGAGTATGGATGACCAGGGTATTATTACGATTAAGGCGGGGACGCTCGGAACTAGTAGCGAAATGGACGCGGTTAAAGGGAATGTCACGAAGGTTATTTTCGATAGCGGCGTGGTCTTGCCTTGGAAATGTTCGCACTTATTTTATGAATGGACCAAGGTTCAATCCTATGAGGGGTTGGCGAATGTCGACGCCTCTAAAGTTGATGTTATGGACAGTATGTTTGCTTTCAACTATGCACTGAAGAACATTGACCTTAGCAGTTGGGACATGAGCAAAGTTAATAATACGCTGGCCATGTTCCAGGGCCCAAATGCTGCACCAGAATTTTCACTTGGCGGTGAAAACTATATGCACCTGACAAGTGTCAAAATGGGAAGTAGTTTGGGCAAGACATCGGTAAACATTTCCGCCATGTTTGAAGGCGATAGGGTGCTGACGTCTCTTGATACTGAAAATTGGGATACTAGCAAGGTCAATATGATGTCTGATACCTTCAATGGTACAGGCTTCACATCGCTGGATCTTAGTAACTGGAAGATTAAGCCAGACATCCAGGCGATTGATCTATTCGGTAATATGTACAACTTGACGGATATCAACTTAACCGGTTGGAATCTAACGGGGAATGTTTCGTCGATGTTCGAGAATGACGTAAAGCTTAGTAGTCTGGACCTGACGAATTTGGCCGGTACGGGCGTTTATCATCAAGTTTATGGAATGACGGGGTTGAAGCAACTGACCTTAGGACCGAATAATTCGATGTACACGCAGGGCTATCCAGAGTGGACGATGGCTATTCCTGAAATCACCCCTTCCGACGACTACACCGGTCTCTGGCAGTTTGTGGGCACAGGGACAGTCGACAAGCCGAATGGGCCAACCTACACGGCCGCTGAGTTGATGGCCGCTTACGATGGCGCCACGATGGCCGGGACTTACGTTTGGCAAAAGACGACGCCTAAGCCAACGACGCCGACGAACCCCGGGACTGATACGGGGAATACGACTAATCCAACGACCCCAGACGTTGATAACACGACTGATCCAGTGGTGCCGGATACTGATACTGCTACCGATACCGATGATGCCGGCGATGTTGTAACTGGTGGGGATGGTGCGACGATTGATGGTAGTGCCGCCGCTAAAGCTAATCCGACTAAGAAGACCACCAAAGTCGTTGCTAAAGCAGCTGCGGTTAAGGCCACCAAAGGAACTGCAACGAAGGCCAATGGTCCTGCAACGGTAGTCTTCGCTAAGACGGACAAACAGGCGCGAGCAACGCAACTCGGGCAACCGGCAGCTAAGCAACAGAGCCAGACAACTACTTTGCCGCAAACGGGTGAGCAACAATCATCCGGTTGGTGGGCAACGCTTGCTGGTGTTATTGGTTTGAGCTTGCTCAGCTTGAACTGGTTCAAACGTCAAAGTTAAATAGAATAGGTAACAGAAACCGCTTGGCTTAGGCTGAGCGGTTTTATTTATCCAATTAACCCATGCTTAGCAAGAATATACGACTAAATATGATGGCGATTTACTGCAAAATAAGGTTAGACGCCAATAGATTAGGGTGGTTAAGAATCCTTGATATAAAGCCAATTATATAAAGAAAGTAATTTAAATTATTTAAATAATTGTATATAGTTAAATGTGTTTACTTTAGTGTCGCTGTCTGGTAAGCTCAAAACAACATCGATTGGTTAGACCGGTTTGGAGAAAGTGGAAGGGGAATGGAGAGGCCATGGCAACGACCATCATTGACTTTGCGACGGCACTGACGGTATTGGGAAATAACCTAAAAGCTCACCGCCAAGCCCTGGGACTTTCCCAGCAAGCACTCGCCGCGGGGCTATGTGCGCAAACCATGATCGGTAATATTGAAAAGGGGATTGATCTCCCCGATGCAAACTTGCTGGCCAAATTGTGTGAGCGACTGTGCTTGCCGCACAAGCAGATGCTTAGGGAGAACTACCCTATTCGCCGGCTACCGTCGTTTAGCGATAAGGTTCATCGATTATACGACCAGCAGCGGTACACCGACCTGAAGGCCTATATGGAGCGTCCAGACCGTCTCCAAGTTTTGACAACCGATGAAGATCTAAAAACGTATTATTACTACTACGGTTGCGCAGTTTATCAGGTAACGCATGACGCGACCGCCGCGTTGCAGAGTATTCGGACTGCACTGACCATGATGATGCCGCAACACCCGCAGCGTTATCGGACGCTCGAAGTGCTACTCTTTTCAGTTGAAAATTACCTGACAGCGGCGATTACCACGAATCAGCCGAATTATGCTGGCTTTGAGCGCGCACTGACTATCATTCGTGAGCATCGATTGGTGGACAATAGTCAGAATCTCGGCATGGTCTTTAATCAATACGCACGTAGCTGTCTTATGCAAAGCCAGCCAGAACGCGCGATTCGCATTTTGATCGAAGGTATCGCGTGGGCGGATACGCATGGGTCGGATTATATGCTGGCAGATGATTATGCGTTGCTGGTTCGGGCACATGCGCTGACGCAGCAAATGGTGAATGATCAGCAGACACGGGGAACCGCTACGTCAGCGGTACTGGCAACTAGGTCCTAAATTTACTGGGGGGAATCGATGATGATGAGTGAGTGGGCAGCGATTCAAGAGACGTTATTTCTCATGCACGATGGCTTGTTGGTCGAGTCACTGGCTCGTGAAGCCGAGGATGAGACCGAAGCCAGCGCATCACGAACAAAGTAAAATCAAATCGCGCGATCAGGGCACTCCTGGTCGCGTTTCTTGTCAGCATCATTTTACCCAAGAGTGCCGCTGTGCCGCGGCTGAGTGGTCATAACTTGGATCAATAAAAAATAATTTTGAAAAATAAAAAATACCCCAATTGTCAAATCAAGTGCAA
>NZ_AZCZ01000070.1 GCF_001434055.1 Levilactobacillus parabrevis ATCC 53295
TTACACAAGATATTTTACGCTCTCCAACAATCATTGCGCTAACAATCTCATGCCTGTAACTGGCTTCCCTGTAGCCAATCAGCTAGACTACTAAACGACAGCAAGTCCTGTTGCACCATTTGAAGGGTTACAGAAGACTTTACCCGAAGATGCCGTCAATCACAATTCTTTTCGTATCTAGTGAAACAATAGTCTGCACATCCGACTAATTCGCTATGTATACATCAAAGCAGCGGCTAAAAACGCGCCGCAAGGGCTAGAAGTCACCGTTTCGTCACCCTCATAATTTAAAGCAGGTTAGCCAGATTGGTTAAATTGACTTCTGCCTGTAAGAAAAATTTAATGGTAAGCCCCCAACATTTGAGGTAAGATGGTATCGTTGTGTGAAAGGAATGTCTGTGATGAAAAAGCTTAGTCTGGTCGTTCCTTGCTATAACGAGGAGGAGTCTATTCCATTATTTTACCGAACCGTTAGCAAGGTGATCGATTCCATGAATACCCCTACTCCAACGGTAACGCCGGAGTATATTTTTGTGGATGATGGTTCCAGCGACCACACCTTAGAAGAAATGAAGCAACTACACCAAGATCATCCGGAGACCGTCCACTTTCGGTCGTTCTCTCGGAATTTTGGGAAGGAATCGGCGCTCGCCGCGGGATTACAAGCTACTACCGGGGATATGGTAGCCGTGATGGACGTCGACCTTCAAGATCCACCAGAGCTCTTGCCAGAAATGGTCGATCTGATTGAGAACAGAGACTACGACTGTGTTGGCACCATTCAACAGGAACGTCGCGGTCAGAGCCGTCTTCGGGCATTTCTCTCCCGGAGTTTCTACAGTGTCATCAATTGGATTTCAGACGTACGGATTGAACCCAATGCTCGTGACTACCGGTTAATGACCCGGCAGTTCGTGGACACGGTTCTCTCGCTACCCGAATTCAATCGTTTTTCAAAGGGAATCTTCAGTTGGGTTGGCTTTAAAACAACCTACCTGACGTACGAAAGTCAGCCCCGCGCGGCCGGCACGACGCATTGGAGTCTGCGGCAACTATTTGCCTATTCCATTGAGGGAATCATTGATTTCTCCAACGCGCCATTACGGCTGGCAACGTGGGTCGGCAGTTTATCGTTTCTTGCCTCGATCGTTGCCCTAATCTTCGTGATTGTTCGGGCCTTGACCGTTGGCGGTTCCGTTGCTGGCTGGCCTTCCCTGGTCGTCATCTTCTTGGCAATCGGTGGAATTCAGCTGTTCTGTCTTGGTATTTTGGGACAGTACATCAGTAAGATCTACCTAGAAACCAAGCATCGACCCAAGTACATTATCCGTGAAGAAAAGTAAATTGCTTAAGGGAATCAGTTCACGAACTGGTTCCCTTTTTCTATTCATTCACTGCGGACTGAAAGGCAGACCGTTTTTTACAAGCAGCACTTACCTTTCGATAATCGAAGGCTTATATCTTTCAATCTACATACTGTCTATCTCCGACTTACCATTTTGAAAAGGCTCATTGCGAAATACGTTCCCCAAAATTTTGCCAACTCAAAAAGCCATATCACCCGCATTTTCCGGTGATATGGCTTTTTTCAAATCTAGTTAATAATCGCGTTCATCAGCATAACCATGCCCAAACCAACGATGGAAATAACGGTTTCCAACGTGGTCCAAACCTGGAACGTCTGCTTAACACTTAAATCAAAGTATTCTGAGAACATCCAGAATCCAGCATCGTTCACATGCGAAGCGGCCAATGAACCAGCCCCAATGGCCAATGCAACCATTACGGGATCAGCACTCATCGTGGTCATCAGTGGCAAGACCAGTCCGGCGGCAGTCATCCCGGCAACCGTTGCGGAGCCCAAAGAGATCCGTAAGATAACCGTGATCAACCAAGCCAACAGGATTGGGGACAGGCTAGAGTGCATCATTAATTGTTGCACGGCCTTCCCGACCCCACCATCGATCAGAACTTCCTTAAAGGCAGAGCCCCCAGCGATAACCATCAGCAACATGGCAATCGACTTGATAGCATCTTCCAGGGTCGCACTGATTTCCTTCATCGTTCGTTGACGGTGGAAACCCATGGACCAAATGGCAAACAGCAAAGCCAGTACCATAGCAATGACGGGGTTCCCCAACATCGCCACAATGGCATCGAGACCGTGTGGATTCTTAGGTGCTGCCCCACCATCGACCGACAGTTGATAAATCGTTGCCGCAGCCATGAAAATAACTGGGAACAGGGACGTTACAACGGACAGACCAAATCCAGGCGTTTCCTTCAAATCAAATTCCTTAACTTCCCCGAAGGCAGGCAAAGAACGCTTGATGACGAATAAGTCTGGATTGAACCGCCGAATCACGCGTGTCCAGATAGGACCGGCAACAATCACACAAGGAATCGCCACGATGATCCCAATCAGCAACATCTCACCAATGTTGGCGCCCAAGACCGTTGCAACGGCCGTAGGTGATGGTTGTGGTGGCAAGAAGCCTTGCGTGGCGGACAGTGCCGCAGCCATGGAAATCCCCAGATAGAGGAATGGCACTTCAGCTTCCAGCGCAACCGCGAAGACGATTGGCGTAACCAGAACTAACCCAACTTCGAAAAGTAAGGAAATCCCGATCAGGAAGGAAGCGACCACGATGGCCACTTGTAGACGCTTTTTCCCAAATACGTTAATCAAGGTCCGGGCAATCCGGTAAGAACCCCCGGCATCGGCAACCAACCGGCCAATCATGGCCCCGAAACCAAACACGATAATCAGTTCGCCCATGGAGCTACCGATTCCGTCCTTGATGGAGTTGGCGATATTAGCTGGGTTCATGCCCAACCCTAATGCCACTAAGATTGACGTGACAATCAGTGAAACGAAGGTATTCAATTTTACTTTAATAATTAAAAAGAGTAACAGTAAAATACCCAATAATAAAACGACGAACTGCATGCTTTTCTCTCTTTTCCTATGCTCGATTCAGATTCTCCCACCCCGTCGGAGTTGGGTGAATCATTTTGCATAAAACCCATTGTATGAAAAAAAGTTTCCCAATGCAAGGGCTTACTTGTATATAATTTTCACATGCAGTTCATCAAAGCCTAATCTGACGCTATCGAACAATCATCACAGAAACTGGAGAATATTTTGCCATGTAGGCTGCTTGGCTTCCGAAATACTTCCGAACCCCCGTCTGAGACAACGACCCGATGACCAATAAATCTGGTTGCACCTCAGGAATAATCGTCTTCACAATGGTTTCACCGGGGTCGCCTTCCCCAATAATAATGGTGACCTTATTGATGCCGAAACGTTCAGCTAATTTTTGATATTGTTGTAAATGCTTCTGTAAATCCGCGCGTTGCCCGTGCACATAGTTCTTACTCAGGGCCTGGTAAATGTTCATGTTATCTGATTCCAGCACAGAACAGATCACCAACTCGCAATCGTCAAACTTGGCCCGATTCATAGCATAGCGGAAGGCCAGCTGTGCATCAGGTGAATCGTCTACCCCAACTAAAATTCGACTAAATTTCTTAGGATTCATTGATTCTGAATTTTCCATCGAAAATCCTCCTCTTGTTTGAATACCCTTATTATAAAGGAAAACGGTACCAAACGCGAAATTTCCGAGAAATTTTCCGTTCAATACCGTTTTAATTTTTAGTGACTGGTGGGTCGTTACGGCCCATCACGTCTTTGAGCGCCCGCAGTCCCCAGAAAATCAAAGTCCAAATAACCCAATACGCAACCAAGATCCCGAAAAACAATCCCCAGACCCGCCAATCATGATACCGCCATAACCAGACGACCGTCAGACTTTGGTGCTGGAAAAGGCCAATCAAGTCCTTAAGGACCCCGAAGAACAGTGAAAGGGCTAGCCAACTACCGGCGTCACCCATAGCTTTACGAAACATCTGCTTCCTCCCCAGGAATCATAATCATTAATCTTTTTTGTTACCCTTGCCTTGAAACATTCCCCAGCTCTTCATCCAGCCAATCAGGAACATGATGATGTAGAATGCCGCGGCCACAGTGGAAAACACGGCGAAGATTTTCTGAATGATCCCAACACCACCGGAAGCTTGGGCACCGCTGAAGAACCAGAAGTACCAAGACAGAGCTGACCAAAAGATAGCCCGTAGTAATAACTTAAAACCAACACCCATGTTAAATGACCCGCTCTCTTAATAATTTTTTCTTCTATATGTATAGGAACAACCTAATTCATAAGATTTTATATTAAGTTATCGTTAGTGACAACAAAACTTATCTTATATTCTGGCACGAATAATTTTAAATGTAAAGCGCTTTTATTATTCGTAAAAATGGCCGGTCTGCCTCCGATATACCGTTACGTTATCCAAATTATGGTCAGTGATTAAGCACTCACAAGCGGTATTAACGGGCTTAATTCTAAAATAATAATGATAAATGGCAATAAGTTTGATATGATTAACCTAAAAGGGGGTCATTATTTTGTCTTACAAGAAGCTATTGTTCATCATCTCCTCACTGGCCTTACTCCTATTAATTCCCACCAATGCGGATGCTAAAACCTGGCATTATTCTGTGACACCATCTAATTCCTTCTCCCACAAAACGTATGCCCGTGCGTATATGTACGGCAACTATGAGTATATGGAACTTTACAAGACTAAGAAGCACGCCCAAAAACAGGACACCGATACTGGGCGTATTATCAGCAACCAGAAAAAGTTCTATGCGCGCAAGACTTCCAGTAAACAAGTCTACGAGGTCATCTATCAGCATAAATACTACTACGTGAACACTAACGATACCCGTCTTTACCGCTACAACACTTGGCGTAGCGGTCACAAGCTGATTTCGACGGTCAAACCCAATCAGCCTAGCAAGGTTATGTTAAAGGCCAAGACCCACGTCTATCGTAGTCAATACTGGCTGTACGACTATAGCGGACAGGACTTACCGCTTTACAACTGGTATCGACTTGCGGATACCGGCAAATGGGTGGTTGACTACTCGAAATAATTCGGCTACATAGGTTGGACCCGACCATTCGCGGTTAAAAAAGAGCTAGGACAACGTTTGATGACGTTGTCCTAGCTCTTTTTGGGTAACTTTGTTTGGTGTCGTTAATTCTCTGTTGCCGAAACGTGCATCACCAGGCAGCCGG
>NZ_AZCZ01000071.1 GCF_001434055.1 Levilactobacillus parabrevis ATCC 53295
TGTCTTCGCCATAAGTTACCACCTCCTCTTGCTTGATGGTATCATAGCATATGAGCATACTGTATCCATAACAGAACGGTTTATAATAATATTTATGGAGGACTCATATGAGAAAAGATGTTGGCGGAGTAATTCACGAACGAGGTTATGTTTACAACTTTCATTTTCACTTAGTCTGGGTCACTAAATACCGACATGAAGCATTTACAACGCCAAAGCTTGTCACCGAGATGACCGACATTCTAACGAAAATAGCCCGACTGAACGAAGTAACCATTGAGCAAATGGAAGTAATGCCTGACCATATTCACTTACTACTAAGCTTTAAGCCCAAATACGCACCAACTAATGTTGTCAAAGCCTTCAAGGGCGGTTCGGCTCGCTTATTCTTTGAATTACACCCAGAAATAAAGGCTCAGAAGTTCTGGGGCGGACATCTCTGGTCTTCAAGTTATTTCATGAGTACTCTGGGCGATATGAGTAAGGAAACTGTAGAAAACTACATTGCCAGTCAGCGAAAGGCATAGTGGCATTCATCCCTTGCTTGAAAGCAAGGGAATTCTGCCTAGCTTATATTAAAGTAAACACCAAAAATTCCGGGACACGTTGTCTCGGAATTTTTTTATGGCTATTTAAAGGTTAACCGCATCACTTCTGGCCCCCGGTTCAAGAGCACATAGGCTTGCCCACTACCGGTAAACGACAGGCCTTCGAACTCGCGGCGACTGGCAAAGACCGTTGCTTTTACATCTTTAGGCTTAACCCTACCGCGGTTCAACTTCGCTAACGGTACGGAAGAAATCGCGTCGTCGCTGACAAAGTAGAGTCGATCACTCTTGGCATCGTAAGCAATCGACTGGTGTGTCTGCCCGGGCCGATACTTCAGCCCCTGCATGACCAGCTTGAAGTGGACCCCCTTCTTAGAAATGGTTCCCCGGTAAACGCGTAGGGCGCGCTTACCACTATAACTGCTGAAGTAGGCGTACCCACGCTTATCAAACGTGAGTGTACTGTTGACAGCTATTTTAGCGCCAGTCTTATTGACCAGCCGATAGTCGACCGTCTGAACTGGCCGCAAGGTACGGGGTGAGACCCGCACGGCACTCCCATACCGGCCATCCTCGCCACTCGTCCGGCTCAACCAGAGCTGTTGCGTCCGCGGGTTCAATGCCAGCGATTGCCCATGGCCTAAATCAAACGTGGGACCAATCCGCATGGCCGTCATCACCGTTTTCTGCCGGGCGGTCACCTTCCCTTTAGAATAGGCATTAGTTGCTCGGCGGATGAGCGCCATGTTACCCGTAGTTGCACCAAATTTCTGCCGCAACTTCGCCAGATCATACTTCACGATCCATCCGGTACTCGTGGTTCCCGTTTTCAGATAGCCCACGTAAGCGGTTCGACCGTTCTTTGTTAACACCAGGCTTTGGGGATTACCCCAATCGCCGGAGCGGCGAACCGTGATCGGCAGGTAGAGGTCCGTCGTCAAGGTTGCCGGTGCATTCCCTCGGCAAGTTTTATAGGTCGCTGGCCGTGTTTGAAAGGTTCCCTGGCGCTGATAGGTCGCCGACCAAGCATACGTCTTGGGCCGCATCACGTATTCATCTTTATTCCGAACCCACTTTAACTTTTGAGTTTGATAATTGCCGAGGGCATACTTTGTTTTAATCGTACTGGCCGCATGCGCCGACGGTACCGGTCCCAGGCCCCCAGCCACGACGCCCCCGAAAAGCATAAGGCACCCCGTAATGGCCCATTTGATTCCCTTAATCATCTGAACTCCCCCTCAACTGCTATACAATCAATTGACACGTGGTATAAATCGTCAATCGGTCTCTCTAGTTTCAATGGTACCACTTTCAAACAATTCGGCACCAAAGGAATGGTTAAGACTGAGCAATTTGATGGGTTACTTAAATTATTGTTTGGAAATTACCAAAAGGGGGACTGCAACCACCGTCACAGTCCCCCGCCTTAACTAAGACTATTTAATAACCCGGGCAATATTCTCCGCCGTCCGTGCCAGATTTTCCTGACCGGTCGCAATGGCGGTCGGCAGATCTACAATGCCCGGTAGGATGCCGAAGATAGCATCGATACCAAGATCGTATAGTTGGTCAATGCCTGCTCCAACGTTACCGGCAACTCCGATTACTTTGGCATTGGGACTAGCGGCCTTAACCGCTTGGGCCGTCCCCATGGGTGTCTTGCCATATTGGGTCTGGAAGTCGATGGCACCCTCACCAGTGAAGGCATAATCGGCATTCGCAGCTCGTTCCTTAAGATGAGTTTCATGAACTACGATCTCCACCCCCTTTTCCATGTTGGCATCAGTAAACGCCAGCAGCCCCGCACCTAATCCACCAGCGGCACCAGCACCCGGAAAGTCAGCCAAGTCCTTGCCCAGCGTTGCCTTGATGACCGCAGCGTAATGGGTTAAGTTCGCATTCAGTACCTTGACCATCTCCGGTGTGGCACCCTTCTGTGGGCCAAACACCGCGGCAGAACCAGTTGCTCCCACCAACGGATTAGTCACGTCTGAAGCGATGCGCACCTTGGTCTGCGCCACCAGTGGATCTACACCACTCACATCAATCGTTGCAAGATCGGCCAGACCACCGCCACCACGAGAGATGGGGTTACCAGCGGCATCGCGGAATTTAACGCCCAGAGCTTCGGCCATCCCCTGACCCCCATCGGTCGTGGCACTCCCGCCAATACCGATGATGATTTCCCGGGCGCCGTGATGCATAGCATCCAGCATGAGCTGGCCCGTCCCATACGTGGTCGTCACCAGTGGATTCTTCGTTTCATCATTCACAAATTGAATGCCACTCGCCGCCGCCATTTCAATGACTGCGGTCTGCTGGTCACCCAGTAGACCATATTCAGCGGAGACCGTCTCGCCCAAAGGGTTCAAGACGGTGGTGCGACGAAAGCTCCCCTGCGTGGCGTCGACTAGGGACTGGACCGTCCCTTCGCCACCGTCCGCCATTGGCACAATTTCATAGTCGGCATCGGGAAAGACCCGTTTTAGCCCCGTATGAATGGCTTCAGCAGCTTGTTTAGCCGTCAAACTTCCCTTAAAAGAATCGGGAGCAATCACAATTTTCATAATCTCGTCATCCTTTCCGTCACGCTAGAACAGCGTAAACATCACGACACCGACGATGGTCATCGTCAGCCCCACGGCCGTTTCGTAAGGAACCGACTGCATCCGTTCCTTTAACGTCATGTTCATGGCGTTGGCGGTCACGTGGAAGTAGTTCCCCTGTGGCAAGTGGTCGATGACCGTGGCCCCAGTGTGAACCATCACAGCAGCTGCCAGTGGCGCCGTTCCAAAGGCCAAGATGGCTTTACCAAAGGATCCGGTCGCCAAAATAACCCCAGTCGAGGTGGAAGCCGTTGCGGCCGCCATCAGAATCCCGGCAATTGGTGCCAAGAACGTTCCGGAAATCCCGGAGATCTTAATCAGGTGAACGATAGCTGCCGGCAGTGTCGAGGTGGTGATCAGCCCCCCGATTGCACCAGCACCAATCAGAATCAAAACGACGTCGGTCATGCGAGCCATCCCCGCCTTGGTGTAAGCCAGAACCTGCTTTCCCTGATGCATGGCGAGCATGCCGATCAGCCCAGCCAGTGGCAAAATGTACATCGCATCCACGTTGAACTTTTCAAGAAAGCCAATGTGTAAGACGTTTCCGACCGGATTCATAAGCAATAAAATCACAGCTAAGAGCGGTGCCACGATGGCCGTTCCTAACGATGGCAGGGTCGTTGTTTCCTGTTGATTGCCCTGTTCCTGGTTGGCCGCAACGTCAGCCATAGTCGCAATCGTGCCGTGGTGACGTAACAGGCTGGCAATCAGCACCGTGGCCACTAATCCAAAGACGGCCGGGATAAAGTCTGCGACCATCAGTTGGCTAAGCTCCAGGTGAAACCCATGGGCTGCAGCAATCGTGTTCGGGTTTGGCGAGATGATGTTTCCGGCCTTTCCCCCACCAGACAAGGCAACGAGCAGTGCCAGCTTAGAAATCTGCATCCGACTCCCCACTTCGAGGGCAATCGGAGCCACAATCAGAACGGCAACGGGGATGAAGACCCCCACAGCCGTAATGATCATCGTGGCTAAAGCCAACGACAGGATGGCCAGACTCTCGCCGAACTTATCAACGATCCCACGAGCAATGGCGTTCGCCGCTCCGGATTCCATCATGACCCCGGCAAAGACGCCGGCAGCTAAGACCCGGACAACGGTTCCCATGACACTTTGTGAACCTGTCACAACAATATTGACGGTCTGTGTTAAACTAGCACCACCAATCAGTGCACCCACAATCGTTCCCAATAATAGAGAATAGACGGGGTTTAACTTCCGTAAAATCAAAATAATAGCAAGGGCTAACCCAATAAGGGCCCCAATCCAGCTAACTGAAACAGTCATTCTCTTCACGCTCCTTACGCCAATAAGTGAATTGCGTAACTAACTTTTTGAACCTGTAGAATTATACAACAACCTATTTCACAATGAAAGCGTTGATTATCCTTCAGTTGGTTAATTATATAGGAAGAGTTACGAAGTTTTGCCCCCACTAGTCGCTAATATGAGAGCGTCACCTTGTTGATATATCACCATTTATCGACTAATGGATTGGAGCATTCCTAACCACGGGCACACCAGATGCAATCGTTTTCCTCTTTGCTCATTTATTAACGATAAAGTTTTTTAGCCTTATACAGATACTAAAAAGGTTCTAAAATATCTGTTGT
>NZ_AZCZ01000072.1 GCF_001434055.1 Levilactobacillus parabrevis ATCC 53295
TCTAAACGGCTTGCTTCACTCTCTTACACAAAAAAGACAGCACGACCCAGGCCACCTTGCCTGCCTCGTACTGTCTATTCGTTTGCATTAAAATTAGTCACTAGTTCGGCCGCCGTGTGTCCGGCCGCGGTTTGAGTTGCGACGCTTGTCATGTAAGCTGTCAAAGCCCACAAAACCTGCGGCAACCGCACGGTCATTTGCTTGGTGTAAGACCTTGATGAAGTGTTCCGCTTCATCCTTACCGAAGAAGCCTAACCAGCGGTGGAACCGTTCGTCAGTGGCTTGGGCCAAGTTCCGTTGAACCCGACTTCCAGCAGCCGTTAACGTGATGTATTTTACCCGACGGTCATTAGGATCTACTTTTTGCATAACGTAGTTTTCCTTCAGCAATACGTTGACCTGGCGAGCGATAGCGCTCTTGGAGACGCCTTCTAATTTGGCAAGTTCAACCAGCGTTTGCCCATTCTTACTCCGGGCAACGTTTTCCATCACCATGAAGGCTTCAAAGGTCAGATTGTACTTTTGCGTCGGAATTGAAACGAAATCCCCGATATACTTGAAGATGTGCATGTATAGATCGTCAAACTCTTTCTTCAATTCTGCTTCCGTTACGTTGTCATTCGTCGTCTCTGTCATTATAAATCCATTACTCCTTCTAGTTTCAGCGCCGGGCGCTGCCTATTAACGTCCTAATTTGCGTACAGCCCACGGGTCTTAATTTTAGTCGAAAATTATAGTCCCGTCACCGGTCAATATGAAAAAAGTGGATAACCCTACTTATATTTCACTATCAAACCATCTTATCCAATAAAATTATTTTTAGAGGTTCCCAAAATCGAACACACGTTCTATAATAGAACTAATCATTTAATCAAGGACGTGATGACCATGCTTAGCCAGGCGCACCAGCAAATTAAGCAACTACTCCAAACTGCTTACCAAAGAAATCAAATTACTACAATCAACGTTCATAACATTACTTATACGGGAACCGTCGATTTCATTTCACCGGCGACCGTCTATTTGGGACTGGCCGCTGGCCGTTCCCGCGAGATTCCCCTAACTCAGATCAGTCAGGTCAAACTACACCAATTTCAATCTTGGTGGTATCTCTATGATTCTACCGCACAGTAACTCCCTCTAGTATCGCCTCTCTCGACTAAAAAATAAACCTTTTTTTAATAAATTGTTGGGATTTTGTTTACAATTTGTCGAAAACGCTGTCTTTTCTGCTTTTAACCGGCTTTTTCGCTACTTTTTAAAACCTAAATTACGGCAAAATTCACCGTAGAACCCCCTTGATTATACCGCGCAATCATCATTTAATTGTGCACCACTTTAATCTGGCTGGTCACATTTTTAATTTTGCATACTTTGATTCATTGATGGGGTTCAACCGCCTCAATCCAAAAATATTACCCTAAAACATAAAGTCCCCCTATACCATTAGCAGTCGCCGATGGTATAGGGGGATTCTTTTAGTTATTTTGATTGCGAACAGTCATCACAGAACGGTCTATTAGCACCGCCTCTGCCGAACGCTACCGCCGGAATGACGTGCTATTCCACACGAACGCTACCGTGAACCGTATCAACTTTAACCGTTGCGGTCGGTGCTTCACCAACTGCGCCAATCTTATGGTGACTGTCATCCAGCGTCAGTTGGGCTACGCGGGGAACCCGCACCGTCCCGTCATCGTTGCGCACGTCGAAGTTGTAGGCTTCATTGGCCAGCTCAATCTCAGCGCTACCATTCCCGGTAATTTCCAAATCGCTAGTCAGGTCACTGACCTGCACACTGACCCGCCCGTTACCGGAACTCAGACGACCACCGCCAGATAGATTCTGAACACGAATGGCCCCGTTGCGGCTGCGGCTTGCCAGTTTCCCAGTAAAGCCGCTAACCTTAATCGCCCCGTTGCGGGAGTTCAGGGTCGCATCCCCCGCGTGGTTCGTCAGGCGAATCGCCCCGTTTGTCGACTCGATTTTCCCGGTTCCCTGGGCATCATCGACCGTGACTGACCCGTTCGTGCTAACGATGCGGTAGTCGAGCGCCGCCATCTGATTAAGCCGGACCGAACCATTCGTAGCCTGCACGTCAAAGTTCATAACTTGATTGTTAAATGCGCGAATGGCCCCATTAGTCGCATGAATCTCAAAATCGGTGTTCGACCGCAGATCACTGACCTCCAGGCTACCATTGCCAGCATGAACCCGGACACTGCCCTTCAGCGTGCTAGGAATAAAGATCTCCGTCCGCACGTGCAGTGGCCATAACCGTGGCCGGTCACCCTGACGCAATTCCAATTGAGAACCGTACTGCTTACTGCGCAGGAAGAACCGTTCGCTGTCTCGGCTCATGTACTCGTTGACCACGATTTCGGAAGCACTCGCCTGGCCAATCTTGACCGCGGCATCGGGATAGTCAATCACCACTTCCGACACATCGGTCACCGCAAAGGACTGCGTATTGACGAGCTTGAGTGACCCCACGTAGGCCCGCTGTGGTCGCTCACCGTTAATTTTGACATCGTCGCCATCCACGTCAATGAAGCCATTGCCGACTGAAACGTGGTCCCCATCGACTTGAACCAATTTGCCCAAATCAACCTTGTCACCACCATCGACGACCACGTGATCACCCCAGGTCACCTGGTCATCGGTGATGTGGAGCTTGCCAATCTGCACGTGCGAGTGACTATGTTCACCCGTCTTAGCGTTGGCATCCGCGCCTGCATCATCCGTGGCCGTGTCAACCTGCTGGGAATCGTCCGCCTGATCATTAGCTTGCGCGGCATTCTCAGCAGCAACTTCCTTGAGAAGACTGTCGATATCACCGAGTTGGCTCATGGCCTCATCAATGGCTTTGGTCGCCGTCATGCCTTGGTTGATCTTGTCGGTGACGGCTTCGGTCAAGTCGCCAACTAGTTCTTCTTTTAATTCCGTTAATGCGCGGGATGGTTGGTATTGGCTGAACAGCTGATCCAACCGCGTGCGAATCTCCATTGTAATATCGTCCATGTTTAGTCCTCCTCGGTAATCTGACCCGTAATCAATTCATCAATAATTGGCTTAGCAAACTCCCAAGCGGTTTTTTTCTCTGCCAACATCTCTTGGCCGGTCGTCGTGACGTGATAGTATTTTCGCCGCGACCCCTGCGTTTCATCGCCCCAGTAATCGGTCAGCGCACCATTCTTCTCCAGCCGACGGAACACCGTGTAGAGCGTGGCCTCATTCAATTCGTAATGGCCCTGACTGAGTTCACGCACCCGTTTGGCCACCTGATACCCGTAACTATCACCTTGTTGCAAAATATTCAGAACAATCGTATCCGTATGGCCCCGGATTAAATCTTTGGAGATCACCTCAGCCATGTTGCCACTTCCTTTCGCGTTTTCTTGATTGGGTCTAATGTATCACACACTACTATGTGTGTCAAAGTAATTTATCTAAAATAGTAGTGTGGCTACCCGCTTTAACAACCACCATTCTCAAGAATTCCGCGTGCTACCAGGGATTGTCGCCACTCAAAACTACAATGCCTATCCCATACAAACTCACCGGCAACCCAAAAAGGGCTGAGATTTTTCATCCCAGCCCGTATGTAACAAAACGTTTTACTACTTCAACTCTAGAAAGGCCCCTGGTAAGAGTCCCGCTACCGTCGTTTCGGCTAAGGACCCCTTCTGATTGGTCAGGTAGATGACAGCGTCCTGGTCAAAGAACTCACTGATCACTTGTCGGCATGAACCACACGGCGCAATCGGACCCTCGGTATTGCCAGTAACCAATAGCGCGGTGAACCGTTTCTCCCCAGCGGCAATCCCTGAGAAAATAGCCGTCCGTTCGGCACAATTCGTTGCACCATACGCCGCATTTTCAATATTACAGCCACCGTAAACCTTACCGCTGGCACCAACCGCTGCAGCCCCTACCTGAAAATGAGAATATGGGGTGTAGGCACGATCCAACATGTCGGTAGCCACTTGCAATAATTCTTCTAGCTCTGCCATAGTGTTTCCTCCTTAGCATGTGTCTATTGATGCCTCTTAATTGTTGCATAGTTTCAAAGAAAGCGCTACCATTTGAACGAAATTTCTAGGGAATTCTTTAACTTTTGACTAAATTGGCAATAGATGCGGTGACTCATGGTAGACTAGAATCAGTCAGCCACGCCCGTTTAAAAACGGACGTTTGTGAGAACCATACCCCACGGCATGGTGACCACAATTTGCTTAGATACAGTGCTAGCCTACGAATAGAACTTATCCA
>NZ_AZCZ01000073.1 GCF_001434055.1 Levilactobacillus parabrevis ATCC 53295
GTTCGGATTAAACTTGTAATTTGCCGCTTAGAATAAATCGAGTTGAAATGACATCAAGTTGTAATCTTCCCTAAAATCGGTATTGGCACCGTTTTCAGTGATTTTTCATACCTGAATATTTTTTTGAAACGTGTTACAATCAATTTTGCTGTGTCACGAACGGAATTTATGAAAAAATTCAAACAAAGGAGGTTCCCGCAATGTCACTCACGAAACGCGATGTCCGCGACTACTTGATTGGGTTTGCCCTAGTCTTGATCATGGTCGGAATCGCTACTTGGCTTCACGATTACGAAATTATTCTCCCAGAGATCGGCGCACTCACGACCGGTATGTGGATCTACCACACCCCAACCTGGGTCAGTCAACCCTTCAAGATTTTCCTGGCACCATCTGGAACGGCAGTGATTGGCTTTGTCGTCAATCAACTGCCAATCAGCTATCCCGAAAAGGTTGGCATCACACTCTTGTTGATTCTCTTACTGCTCAACGTGCTACGTTCTACATTGGCCCCATCCTTTGCAACTGGACTGCTGCCAATTATTATCAACGCAACACATTGGTCATTCATCCTAGCCATCTTCGCGTTTACGCTGACGCTGATGATTGGGGTCCTCCTTCAAGGACACTACAAGGGTCTGCCCGCTGGTAAGCCGCTACACTACCAACACATGCTGGGCTTCGTGCTGGCCGCGGCTATCTGGGTCGGTGCCGTTTGGGTCGCCGGCTATCCGCAAATGGCAGGGATTCCACCGGTTCTGGTCGTCTTCTTTGAGGCTTCCCAATTGCCAAGTTACAGCGGTAGATTGGCTCTACAACAGATTGTTGCCCTGAGCGGCGCTGCGACGATCGGCGTTTTGGTCCACTTGGTCATCGCCTCGTGGCTCCTATCTGCGTTAATCACGCTACCCTTGGTCTTCATCCTGCTGCAGCTGCTGCGGATCAAGCTACCAGCCGCTTACGCCTTTCCACTACTAGCGTTGGTGCTCCCGGCAAATATGTTCCACACCTTACCGATTGCGGCGACTATCGCTGCCTGTTACTTCCTGGGGGCAGTCTTTGCCTACCGTAAGTTAGCGGCACTGACCGGCCTTGCATCGGAGAACAACTAATTTAAGACTTGATTATACGGATCAACTCCTCGGAGCTGATCCGATTTTTTTTGCATTTACACACTCTTTACCTAACCAACATTCAGTCTTTACAAGCGTTAGGTACACTTGAGCTTGCCGTACGCTCTCAACAAAACATAATTTCAAGTGGAAAAGGAGACCAATCGTGTTAGACATACTTAAAGCAGCCATCCTTGGCATTATTGAAGGGATTACCGAATTTCTTCCCATTAGTTCGACGGGGCACCTCTACTTAGCCGATGAATTCGTAAAATTAAACGAATCGACCGCCTTCATCAACATGTTCATGGTAGTCATCCAACTGGGCGCCATCATGGCGGTCGTCGTCCTGTATTTTACTAAGCTCAATCCCTGGGCGCCTAGTAAATCAGTACTAGAACGCCGCCAAACATGGACGCTGTGGGCTAAAGTCATCATCGCTGTGCTCCCCTCGGTCATCGTGGGGCTTCCCCTAAACGACTGGATGGAAGACCACCTGACGAGCTGGCAAGTGATTGCGGCCACCCTCATTATCTACGGACTGCTATTCATCGTGATTGAAAATTATAACCGGACCAAACGGCCGCGCTTCACCGACTTGAATCAGCTTCCGATCAAACTCGCTGTTTTCATTGGGATCTTCCAAATTCTGTCGATGGTTCCCGGCACCTCACGCTCTGGTGCCACCATTCTAGGCGCCATCTTGATTGGCACCTCACGCTTCGTGGCCACGGAATTCTCCTTTTTCCTGGCCATCCCCACGATGTTCGGGGCATCGTTATTGAAAGTCCTCAAGTACTTCCTTCACGGAAACACGTTTACTGGGAGCCAAATCATCGTCCTGCTGACGGGGGTCATCGTATCCTTCGCCGTGGCCTACCTCGCCATTAAGTTTCTACTTCACTACATTCGCAACAACGACTTTAAGCTATTCGGCTGGTACCGCATTGTGTTGGGCGCCGTGGTCATTACCTACTTTGGCCTTTTGCATTAACCACCACCCACATTAATATTCCGAAAATCATATCCACAAAGCGTATAAACTGAGCGTCATAGTTACTGATTCCGTTTCTCCTTACGCACACATATTTCAACATGACATTAATCAACGGCCTTGGTGAGTCATCACCACAATCCAATCGCATTAAGCGTTTTCAGCCACGTTATACACATTAAATGATGAGATTACGGGCAATTATTCTCTATTTGCAACAATCTGCAATCAAATGTGACGGGCTTTTAACTACACAGTAACTAAACTGCAATATTTCTCAGGTATGCTGTTAAGTATTAAGAAAACAGATTGGATAGATTTAAAAAAATGTCGAAATCAAAACTTACAACTAAATTTGCAACACTTTTACTTTTATTTGGATTTTCCTTCGGCATGGTGACCGATGTTACATCCAGCTTAGTTCCTGAACAAACAACTACTGCTCAGGCTTCTACTCGTGTGTCTGCTAGTCAGGCCAAGAAGATTGCTAAGATCAACGCCGGCCTGTCAAAAAAGCAAAAAGCTGCCAAGAACTGGGTTGCTAAGCGCGAGTCTAGTTTTAACTACTCTGCCCGCAATGGTCGTTGTTACGGTCGTTACCAGTTACTGAAGTCTTACCTGCATGGTGACTACTCCCCTGCAAACCAAGAAAAGACCGCCAACAAGTACGTCAACAATCGCTACGGGTCATGGACCAAGGCCAAGCGTTTCTGGCAAAGCCATCACTGGTACTAAACCAGCGAATCTGCTTAACGGCAGTTTCAATTACATAAATATTTACCATAATGGCAGTTAGACCCACAAGGTGTTTAACCGCCATTTTTTTACCCAAAAATTGATGAAAGAATGGTCTCTATGAAAAAAATCATCAGTCTAGCCTTGCTCCTTCTACTCGTCGGTGCCGGTTTATTAGTGGTTCCCCACTTGACCGCAGCCCGGCCTGCACAAACTGCCACGACCACTGCTAAGCGTCCGTCCAAGAAACCAACTGTGCCCAAATTGACGCGCAACGACCTACAACACAGTAAAGCCCTCACCTACAGTAGCATCATCTACTTTGCGGTTAAGCATTCCAAGCTTCAGCGCTGGCAAGAGGTCTCCGACTTCAAGCTAGGTTGGCAAGTCGAGATTTACCCGCGCAACGGCCAAACTAAGTATCTGGTGTGGCCTGACCAACATATTCAGGACAGTGCCAAGAACCTCGCACCAAATTGGTTTCGCTTTAAGGACAGCCAGCACGTCTTATATGACAGCATGATTGTCCACTCCTTCCGCAAGGATCAGACTAAGACCGCGAGCTTGACGGAAATTGTAAAACAGATCAATACCGATCACGCTGCCGCTAAGGTTCGTGCCATGCCCCAACGGCTGAGCGTCGTCACCCATAAATAGCACGCAGAACTGGCTGACTTTTCAGCCATAAAATTCACCTAAAAAAGAGTCTAGGATTTTATCCCAGACTCTCCGTATTCAATCTTCTAAATTTGCCAGAATTTCACTCTCAGTTCCGACGTTGATCAGCGATTCGATGCGGTCTAACAGCATGAGTAGCCAACCAAACGCCATCACGAAGGCAATCATTTCAAACGCCGTTAGGGAAAAGTACCCGATGCCACGAAACATGACTTCCGCAACAACTAGGGCCACCCCGACACCGTAGGAAAGATACAAAAACTCCTTGGTAATCTGAGGCAGTAGCCACCGGACGCCAATAATCAGGGCAATAACACAGTAAATCAAGAAGCTCGCCACTTGATCATGCAACATGTGCGAGGAAACGTTGTTAGGAAAGACTCCCACTAGCCCCAGGTTCAGAGCTGTCAGCGTCAGTAAGACACGCAATAACGTTAACTGGATTGAAGTCAATATTTGAGAC
>NZ_AZCZ01000074.1 GCF_001434055.1 Levilactobacillus parabrevis ATCC 53295
CCGACAGTGATTCTGATTCCGACAGCGACTCCGACTCAGATAGCGATTCTGACTCTGACAGCGACTCCGATTCCGATAGCGATTCTGACTCTGACAGCGACTCCGACTCCGATAGTGACTCAGATTCCGACAGTGATTCGGACTCCGATAGCGACTCCGACTCCGATAGTGATTCGGACTCCGACAGTGACTCAGACTCCGACAGTGACTCTGATTCCGACAGTGACTCCGATTCCGACAGTGACTCCGACTCCGATAGCGACTCCGACTCCGATAGCGACTCCGACTCCGACAGTGACTCCGATTCCGACAGTGACTCAGACTCCGACAGTGATTCTGATTCCGACAGCGACTCCGACTCAGATAGCGATTCTGACTCTGACAGCGACTCCGATTCCGATAGCGATTCTGACTCTGACAGCGACTCCGACTCCGATAGTGACTCAGATTCCGACAGTGATTCGGACTCCGATAGCGACTCCGACTCCGATAGTGATTCGGACTCCGATAGTGACTCAGACTCCGACAGTGACTCTGATTCCGACAGTGACTCTGATTCCGACAGTGACTCCGACTCCGATAGCGACTCCGACTCCGATAGCGACTCCGACTCCGACAGTGACTCCGACTCAGACAGTGATTCAGATTCCGACAGTGATTCTGACTCAGACAGTGATTCGGACTCCGACAGTGACTCAGACTCAGACAGCGATTCCGACTCAGACAGTGATTCCGACTCCGACAGTGACTCCGACTCAGATAGCGATTCCGATTCGGACAGCGACTCCGATAGCGACTCTGATTCGGACAGCGATTCCGACTCGGATAGCGACTCCGATTCGGACAGCGACTCTGACTCCGATAGTGACTCCGATTCGGACAGCGACTCGGACAGCGACTCTGACTCGGATAGTGACTCCGATTCTGACAGCGACTCGGACAGCGATAGCGATTCTGATTCCGATAGCGACTCCGACTCAGACAGCGACTCGGATTCCGACAGTGATTCGGACTCGGATAGCGACTCAGATTCAGATAGCGACTCAGACTCCGACAGTGACTCTGACTCGGATAGCGACTCAGATTCCGACAGCGATTCTGACTCAGATAGTGACTCCGACTCCGACAGTGACTCGGACTCCGACAGTGATTCGGATTCTGACAGTGATTCGGATTCCGACAGTGATTCTGACTCAGACAGTGATTCCGATTCTGATAGCGACTCAGACTCTGACAGCGATTCAGACTCTGACAGTGATTCGGACTCCGATAGTGATTCAGATTCCGACAGTGATTCTGACTCTGATAGCGACTCAGATTCAGATAGCGACTCAGATTCAGATAGCGACTCCGATTCCGATAGTGATTCCGATTCGGATAGCGATTCCGATTCTGATAGTGATTCAGATTCCGACAGTGACTCAGATTCCGATAGCGACTCCGATTCAGACAGCGATTCGGACTCCGACAGTGACTCCGATTCCGATAGTGATTCGGACTCCGACAGTGACTCGGACTCTGACAGTGATTCGGACTCCGACAGCGATTCGGACTCCGACAGTGACTCCGATTCCGATAGTGATTCGGACTCCGACAGTGACTCCGATTCCGACAGCGACTCGGACTCCGACAGCGATTCGGATTCCGACAGTGATTCGGATTCCGACAGTGATTCGGATTCTGATAGCGATTCGGACTCCGACAGTGATTCCGATTCTGATAGCGACTCGGACTCCGATAGTGACTCGGACTCTGATAGCGATTCCGACTCGGATAGTGACTCGGACTCTGATAGCGATTCCGACTCCGACAGTGATTCAGACTCGGATAGCGATTCAGATTCCGACAGTGACTCAGACTCAGATAGTGACTCCGATAGCGATAGTGATTCTGACTCCGACAGTGACTCAGACTCCGACAGTGATTCCGATTCGGACAGTGACTCAGATTCCGACAGTGATTCTGATTCAGATAGTGACTCTGACTCGGATAGTGATTCCGATTCAGACAGTGATTCGGACTCCGACAGTGATTCGGACTCCGACAGTGACTCAGACTCCGACAGCGACTCTGACAGCGATTCCGACTCCGACAGTGACTCTGACTCAGATAGTGACTCCGATAGCGATTCCGACAGTGATTCTGACTCCGACAGTGACTCGGACTCCGATGGTGACTCTGATGCTGACGGCGGATCCGGTTCAANTGGTGACTCTGATGCTGACGGCGGATCCGGTTCAAATGGTGGCAACGGGTCTGGTTCGAACGGCGGTGGGTCAAACGCCGGTGGCGGAAGTAGTGGTAGCAGTTCAAACGGTGGCGGTACGACTACCGGCGCTGGTACTGGAACGACTGGTACCGGGTCAAACACTGGAACGACCGGTGCCACGGCAACGCCAATGGGGTACGCAGCGAGTGCAACGCCAACAACTGGTGACGGTACGCAACCAGCTGTAACAAACTTGGCTAGTCCAAATGCTGACAATGACAAGGCTTCGGCTAGTGATTCGTCAGACAAGAAGACGGCTGATAAGTCCACTACCTCGAAGAGCGGGGCGGCTGCCAATCCATCAACTGGTAACGATGCTGATTCCGGTCAAAACTCTCAAAACGATGGGAACAACCTGACGCTTTGGGGCTCCATTCTGGCAGCTATTGCGGCTGTGACCGGTGGTTCATGGTGGTACTTCGGTGGCAAACGTGGTAAGCATGGTGATAATTAACAATCGTTATCACAAAAGTAGCAAATAGTAACAAAATGGTTTAAAAGTGGGTATACTTGATTTATATCCAGACGGGTCCCCTTTGGGTCAAACTGGGGGGACTCTTATATTAGAAAAATAATTAATGTGAGGGGCGGTTCTATCCATGAAAAAGACAGTGATTAAGGAACTTCGTGAGGCACTTACGAGGCTTGGAACAAGTAAGGATCAAGCAACGGGGAAGGTGACTTTAGCGCTGTCTATATCGGATAAACGTCACCGTGCCAAGACGTCATTTATACGGGCAACTAGTTTCGATCAGGCTTGGAAGACGGTTACTGAAACTCTGGCGCCTGCCCCCCAAGAATCTTGGGTTCGGATTGAGACGGTCAACAGTCTTCAGCGGCGGCCACTAGTGGACTTACAACAGGATTTGAAAGTCATGACCCGTATGAACTTTTGGCGTCGTGGTGTTAGCTTTGATCCGGAGCTAAAAACAGCGTTACTTGAGATGGAGATTAATGGTCATGAGTTCTTTCATCCAGGTAAGGATCACCAGGTTGGTAAGAACGCGTCAGATATGTGGATTGACTTTAAGGCGATTGCCGATTACCTACAGGAACGAGATGGCCAAGACGTGCCAGACTTAGCGGCAAGCCAGTATATCTGGAGTTTTACGACGACGGGGATCTTCACTGACGGACAACAGATTTGGCCGCTGGCTACGCGCGAGGATGGGACGACTGGCGTTCGGTTACTACAGAACCCTAAGCAAGAGATTCAGTCGTATTTGACGGCAGGAGAAGCCTATCTGGCTCGGCAGATCGATGACGATGGTAAATTTGTTTACGGTTACTTTCCAGCGATGCAACGGGTATTGACTAACTACAACAGTGTCCGGCATTTCTCATCAATTTATGCGCTGATGGAAGCGATTGCGGCGACCGGAAATGTGGCAGATATCGAAAAGGCACGAACGGCTTTGCAATGGGGGATTGGTCCCCTGTCAATAAAATAGACA
>NZ_AZCZ01000075.1 GCF_001434055.1 Levilactobacillus parabrevis ATCC 53295
TCGGATTAAATTTGCAATCTACCATTACCTTTTTCTCTTTTAGAGAGGAAAAGGTGATTTAAATTTCAAAAATGTAAGCGCTTGATTTTAGTGTCGAAAGAGAATAGACTTTAACTACATTGTTAAAAATTAAATTGTGCACCACATTCTAGTAGGAGGCATTTTTATGATTACCAAACACACCAAAGCAACTACAATTTCTGCCGGCACTGCACTTCTCAAAGTGCTAGAAGCATGGCAAGTTGATCACTTATATGGGATTCCTGGTGGCTCTATTAATTCGGTTATGGATGCTCTTGAGGCCGAAAAAAGCCAGCTGCAGTACATCCAAGTTCGTCATGAGGAAGTCGGCGCGATGGCAGCTGCAGCCGATGCCAAACTTACAGGAAAAATCGGCGTTTGCTTTGGGTCAGCAGGCCCTGGCGGAACTCATTTATTAAATGGTTTGTACGATGCCCGAGAAGACCATGTTCCAGTATTAGCATTGATTGGTCAATTTGGAACCTCCGGTATGAATATGGATACTTTTCAGGAAATGAACGAGAATCCCATTTATGCCGACGTCGCCATTTATAATGTTACTGCGGTAAATGCCAACACACTTCCCCATGTAATTGACGAGGCAATTCGCCGGGCGTATGCGCACCAAGGCGTTGCAGTCGTTCAAATACCTGTTGATTTACCTTGGCAACTAATTAAGGCTGAAGATTGGTACTCCTCAGCCAATAGTTACCAAAAACCCCTTCTGCCTCAGCCCAACCCTGAAAAAATAAAACAAGTGGTTGACATACTTCAAACGGCCAAACGACCACTAATCTATTACGGAATTGGCACGCGGGGTGCTGGAAAAGAACTACAAGCATTAAGTCAACAACTAAAGATTCCATTAATCAGCACCTATCCGGCCAAGGGCATTGTCCCCGACGATTACGTGGCTTACCTGGGATCAGCCAACAGAGTGGCGCAAAAACCAGCCAATGAGGCGCTAGCACAAGCTGATACAGTCTTATTTATCGGCAATAATTATCCTTTTGCTGAGGTCTCTAAAGCTTTTAAGAATACATCTAAATTCCTCCAAATCGATATTGATCCGGCAAAATTGGGTAAACGGCACAAAACAAACGTCGCTGTCCTCGCTGATGCCAAATTAGCATTAGCAGCTATTTTACAACAGATTAGTGAACGTGATGCAACTCCTTGGTGGCAAGCAAACCTAGCCAACAATAAAAATTGGCGGCAATATCTGGCTAGTTTAGAGAACAAAACAGATGGGCCCTTGCAAGCATACCAAGTATTAAAGGCAGTCAACCAGGTCGCTGACCCCGATGCAGTTTTTTCGATTGACGTTGGTGACATCAATCTAAACGCTAATCGTCATCTGAAGCTGACTCCGAAAAACCAACATATTACGTCAAACTTGTTTGCAACAATGGGCGTAGGAATTCCTGGCGCAATTGCAGCGAAGCTGAATTATCCTTCAAGGCAGGTTTTTAATCTAGCGGGTGATGGAGGAGCAGCCATGACGATGCAAGACCTAGCAACCCAGGTTCAGTACCGTTTGCCAATTATTAACGTTGTCTTTACCAACCATCAATATGGATTCATTAAAGATGAGCAGGAAGATACAAATAAAAATGACTTTATCGGGGTAGAGTTTAATGACATTGATTTTAGTAAAATCGCATCTGGCGTGCACATGAAAGCATTTCGAATTGATAGAATCGATCAACTAACTGACACCTTCAATCAGGCAAGAGATCTTGCCAAAACAGAACCGGTTTTAATTGATGCTGTCATTACCGGGGAGCGACCATTACCCGCTGAAAAGTTGCGGTTGGATTCGTCGGTTTATCCAATAAATGAAGTTCAAGCATTCAAACAACGCTACGCTGCAGAAGACTTACACCCCCTCGCAACATATTTGGCTAAGTATGGACTAACTGATGCACAAAACGAAGTTGGACAAGGTGGCTTCTAGATTAATCGTTTTGGGGTGTAGTTTTCTGAGTATTCTAAACTGATTATTTACTGATTGGAGGTATTAATGTGACTAGAAAAGTTGTGATTGTTGGTGCTTCACATGGTGGTCACCAAGCAATTATTGAACTACTTAATAGATATGACGATATTGACATTACCTTGTTTGAAGCTGGCGATTTTATTTCCTTTATGTCTTGCGGAATGGAACTTTACCTGGAAAATGACGTTACGTCTGTCCATGACGTCCGTAATTTTCGTCCAGCCAGCTTTCCACAAGCAAACGTGCACATTCTAGATAATCATTTGGTAACTAAAATTAATCAGAGTCGACAAACTGTCTCAGTAAAAAATCTTAAAAGTAATCAGGACACCGAAGTTAGCTATGATAAGCTGATTCTCAGTTCGGGGGTGACCCCCAATGCATTGGCCGTTCCCGGTGCGGATCTAGAGAATGTGTTCCTGATGCGGGGCTATGATTGGGCGACGAAAATCAAGGCTAAGCTAGCTGATGATAACATTAAAAATGTAACAATTGTCGGAGCCGGATACATTGGTATCGAGGCCGCTGAAGCTGCCGCCAAGGCAGGCAAACAGGTTACTTTATTAGACGTTATCAGCCGTCCTTTGGGTACCTATCTAGATGCCGAATTAACTGATATTTTAAGTAATGAACTGGCGACAAGAGGAGTTAAAGTTCACACAAATATCGAAATTTCGGAATTCTGTGGTCGCAACGGACAAGTGGAGTGGGTCAAGAGTAAGCAGGACAATTTTCCAAGCGACTTGGTTATTCAAGCTACCGGGGTTAAAGCCAATACCAACTGGCTAAGAGGAACTGTTGATCTTGATGAACGTGGCTGGATCAAAAATGACCCCTATTTGCGAACAAATTTGTCGAATGTTTACGCGCTCGGCGATGCGACCTTGGCCTACTCGGTGGCTGCCGATAAGAAAATGCCAATCGCCTTAGCAACAGTGGCCCGTCGTGAGGCGCGGTATATCGTTAAGCATTTGTTTGAAAAAATACCCACTACGCCCTTTTCTGGTGTCGTTGGCTCCTCTGCTTTGAGTGTTTTCAGTTACAACTTTGCTCAAAGTGGATTAAATAGTTTCACTGCGCATCGTGCGGGCATCAACGTTAACAGTTCCTATTATGAAGATAATCTGCGGCCGGCTTTTATACCAAAAGACAAGGGAAATACAAAAGCTTATACAAAGCTTTTCTTCCAACCTTTTGATCATCGCCTAGTCGGTGGAGCAGTGCTATCAAAGCATGACATCACAGCGCAGGGGAATGTGTTGGCTTTGGCCATTCAATACCGGCTAACCTTAGAGGACCTAGCTGAAGCAGATTTCTTTTTCCAACCTGGGTTTGATCGGCAATGGAGTTTATTGAATTTGGCTGCTCAACATGCGCTAGGTGAAAGTGAGTTTACTAAGAAATAAAGCGGCTTCCCTTTTTTGATAGATAATACGATAAATATAAAAAAGACAGGTTAAAGGCAATGACTCAAGAAAATTATTGCTCTTAACCTGTCTTTTTAATAATTTAATGTATCCAAAGTTCCAAATAACACATTTATTTATAGCTTTGTAAGGTAGATTGCAAATTTAATCCG
>NZ_AZCZ01000076.1 GCF_001434055.1 Levilactobacillus parabrevis ATCC 53295
ATGTTCAGTTTTCAAAGGTCTACATGTTATCCGCTCTCGCAGACAACTTAATCATCATACCATTTAGCTGATATGAATGTCAACAAGAAGTTTTAAATAATAATTCTTGTCGTTTGTTGCTTCTTAATGAAGCAGCTCAATTAATATACCATTTTGTTAGACTACTTGTCAACAAGCAATTTAACTTTTTAAATTAACGAGTTGCTGTCGTAAAAGACAACTTAGATAATATACCATGCACATCATCTGCCTGTCAACAAAAATTCTAAATTAATGTCGATCTCCCCCACTATTCGCTTGCAGCGGCCCCAGAACCATCTCGCACTCCTCCCCGTTATGGGCCCGAAGCTACCAGTAGAATGTCGCCGTAACGCCTGTCGTCATAACTAGCCTGCAAAACATGTTTCCGGCACCCTCCTCAACCTAAATTCTTCGCCCTGAAAAGATCACTGCACCTACCCCGACAAAGAACAACGCCCATACAAGATTTCCGACACCCAACTGTTGAATCGTCAAATGGGTCACATTCTGCTGGTAGCTGGGATTGCCATACTCCTCCTGCAGGAAGAACATATTAAACGGATTCCATTTCATCACTGGCAGCACCGACTTAAACGACTGCAATAATAGACTGGACACACCCTCTCCAACGAAACAAACACCAACACCAATAGCAATCGCCGCTGCACTGTTATGACTGCAACTTGCCAGTAAGAAGACTAGCCCAACAATCATCACACCGCCATACATATCCAATGCTGCATTTGTTACTAAATTAGCCAATAAGGATTGATGGTAGAGATAGATGTTCTGCCACGAGAGGCTTCGCCCACCGCTCCCCTTGAGCAATAGTGTCATGAGGATGACTCCCCCATGGAGTAAGACGCTATAACCGAGGACTAAGACATACTTCCCCACAAAAATCGTCCAGCGATGATTCACTTGAATCGCCAACTGCTTGATGGTCCCGTACTCAAACTCCATTGTCACACAGCTGGCGCCAATCACAATAATGAGTATTGTCAGCCATTGGAACCCGCCATACGCCGATGAAACATAAAACTTCTGATCACTGACCGATGCCCCATGTGCCGTCATTGCCAGTCCCGCCTGTAAAAGGGCCAAGATGACTGGTGCGAGCCATGCCAATCGCTGATATCTGAATTTAAAAATCTCCTGTTGTAATAATTGTCCCATGCTCTATGCCTTCCTTTCCGCTAACAAGCGTAACAAGACTGTCTCTAAATCCTCCTGGTATTGGTTCACCTTTAAAATCTGAATATGGGCGTCGAGAAGGATGTGCAGTAAGGGTGTCAGCGCAACCGGCTTGCTCACAATTAAGTCGCTGCCCCGCTGCACTACCGGATAGTCCGCCTGTAAGAGCACCCGTAAAGCCCGCGTATTCTCCTTCGTCCGTATCATCAAAGATTGCCGCGCCGATTCCCGAAATTGAGCCATCGTTCGTTGCAACAATACTTGTCCTTGATCAATTAGAATCACTGTATCAATGATCTTTTCCAACTCACTCAAAATATGACTGGAAATTAGAAATGTAGTCCCTTCCCGTGCCAATTGAACGATCAAATGGCGCAGCCGCTTAACCGATTGTGGGTCCAACCCATTCATTGGTTCATCCAATATGACTAACCGTGGTCGGGTCACTAATGCCATGGCGATCCCCAGTTTTTGCTTCATGCCTAACGAATACCGTTTGGCCGGTGGATATAATTTTCCATCTGAAAGGCCTGCACGACCCACTTCATTTGTTCCACAGAGTTCGTTATCAATTGCAAATGTTGCCAGCCACTCAGAAAAGGATAAATCGCCGGACGTTCAATGAGCGCACCTACCTGTTGCGTCACAACTGTATGGGTAGTAATCGACACTGGCTGACTCAAAATCCGAATGCTCCCGGCATCCGTCGCCAGCAGTCCCAGCAATGCTTTCATAATGGTCGTCTTCCCCGCACCATTGGGACCGACTAAACCGACAATTTTGCCGGCTGAAAATTCAAAGTTCACATCATGTAAGACGGTTCGGCGGCCGAAAGTTTTCCGTAACCCGACTACTCGAACCATTTTTTCTTGTATGCGTTGCACTAGACATCGTCTCCTCTACTCCCTTTCAGCGTACCCGTCCAAACCGCCGGATGATACGGATGCTAGCGAGAATAGCTTGCTATTTTCTGCCGATTCTCTATGCTAGAGGTAACAGCAATTATTAAGGAAGTGAGGTGCCCCCCATGGCATCGACAGAACTAGGCCCGCGTTTGAAACAGTTCCGGCAAACACAACAATTAACCCAAACAGCATTGGCGGATCAGCTTCACGTCTCGCGCCAAACCGTTTCCAGCTGGGAGACCGGACGGAACCAACCGGACATCGCCACCATTACTCAATTAGCCACTCTATATGCTGTTCCAGTAGATGTCCTCTTACAGGGCACAACAGCAATACCCGCAACAAGAACAGTTACCGACCCAAGCCCCATTCTATTAGTGGTCCTGTTCGGTATTCTCCTGGTGGAACGCATCACCCAGTTTTCAACCTTCCCCGGCCTCTACTGGATTGACTTTCTCATCCTCTTGCTGATTGGTCTGATGATTAATTTAGGCATTGCTCGTCACCACCCGAACATTTGGACAAATCGGGTGCATTGGATCGGCTTGTCAGTGTTTGCCATGCTTAGCCTCATTAGTGGGAGTATCAATGCTTTTAATATGGGCTTTGGCCTCATGACGACCTGCCAATTCAGCGGCCTAGTGGTTGTCATCGCACTAGTCAGAAAGTACTGGCAATCTCGAGCAGTTAAGGTTAAACAACACTAAGGTCATTCGAACGTAAAGTTTAATTTAGTTCCTCGCAAAAAAGGGTAACGACCTTCCCACATGGAAGCGCCGTTACCCTTTTAAATTGACTATTCTTCTAATCTTGTTTAGTGGGAGCGTAAAATACACCACTAATTCAACAGCAGTGTACTTCCATCACTATCGGCCACTAAAAACAAATGGCATTAACTTAGCCGGGGGACAGTTTCAGAATTACGCGCCCCTATTCCGGACATTATCAGATTTAATACTATTCGGCCGAGATACATCGTTCATTCATTATAATTTTGATTTATCTGCGCGTATTCTCCACCTATGACACCACAAAGAAAGATGCAACAACGCCATAGACGCACTTGAAGCAGCACGTCCATTTCATTTTTGACGTCGCTCAGTTGCCAGGTACACTGTCGCTATGGTCATGCGACCCGTCCTTCTTTTATTTTTTTGTATAAAAAAAGAACCCTCACA
>NZ_AZCZ01000077.1 GCF_001434055.1 Levilactobacillus parabrevis ATCC 53295
TTGCACTTGATTTGACAATTGAGGACAAAAAAGTCCTACATAAAAGAATAAAAAAATACGTATCAAAAAATATAATTATATAAAATTAATCTATTTTCTCAACACAAATAGGTTGCTTGAGGCCTGTCAATTAAGCCTCCACGGTTGAACTATACTTATACATAATCCACCTTTCATATGACCATTCATTGATTTTCAATAACTTTTGATCTAGCATGAAAGCCGTGGCACATTTATCACGGAGGCGATTATGTGAACAAGAAAATCATATTTAGTATGCTTGCAATACTGCTTGTTATTAATAGCTTTATTGGGTTAAGTCAAAGTGACTTCCAATCTGACGCCCGAAAGACTGAAAATGCTGCCACGCTTGCTCCTCAACATTATAAATCCTTTGTTATTCCTGACAGTGTGGCGACTAAAGCAACCTATCCCCAGATATTGAATGCTTTAAATAAAGCCGGTAGTGCCACTCATTCTAATTATCTAAAAAAACAAATTTTTTATGGTTGGCAAGTAAGCCATCACAAATTAAATTACGGCCAGCCAATTAAGCAAATAACATTTCAAGTATCCCAGATAAAGCCAACAATGGTCTGGAATAATGTAAATCATCCCAGCCGGGAAGTAACGCAAAGAAGTTACACTACCAAGAAAAACAGTTTAGGTTTTAGAGTAACTATTGAATCAATCATGCAAAATTTCTCACAACAACAGCGCGAAGGTAACTATTACTTAGAGAGTAGTAGCCCTGCTACTTACACCCGCTTTCTTAGGTTATGTTCTCGGCATTTAAATTACATTACCCATCAACACACGACGTTGACTAATTTTATACCAGCTAAAAACTACGAAAGGGTTCCTCTAGAAATGGACACCCCTAATCTGTCAACTTACAAATCGGTCACTTTGTTATTTATCATTATTTTCACTATCATTTTGTTACTTGACAGTAGCAAAACTATAGCTGATTATCGGTTGAATGGGCTCTCAATCTATAACATTCTAATTCATTGTTTTGGTTCTGTAATTGGAATTACAATAGTCCTTTTGATTGCTGAAATTATTTTCTTATTACTTATTGGCTGGCCCCTAAGCATCACTACTTTAGCTGGTATGTCATCTGGCCTGATTTTTGCATTACTTAGTGCTTGGTTAACTATTTGGGGATTAGTCCACTTTTCCCTAACGAATCAGATTCGTCGGCGAAACTATAACCGTTGGACTTTTGTTACACTTTATTTGTTTAAGGCTTGCTTTATTATTTACTTATTCGTTGGCTTTATTCCTCTCTTACAAGTTGCCACAAACTCTTACAGTGTTCTAAGAGATAACTCAGTAAGGACATCCCTGGGTAATGAATATGCCGTATTTTATCCATACGTTAGTGGCTATAATTTGTCTAATTCCAATATCAAGTTGTCCGACTTACAACGTTTAGATAAAACAATGTATACGACTATGAATAATCGCGGTAGTATCTTATTCAACGATGATTATATTCATCAGCATATTGCGAATATCTATAAATACCTAGTTATCAATCCTAATTATTTAAAACACTATCCACTGTACAACACTGCACATCAGCGAATTAAAGTTTCCAACAACACATCTACTATTTGGATGCTAATTCCTTCTACACAGGCGAGCCAAACCCGTAAGATTGTCACAGGTATTAAGGACAGCGAACTAGAAAGCTCCAAAAGTTCTCCGACTATTAAGTGCATTTACTATCCTGCAAACAAAAAGATAGTTGATTTAACTCGACGTACCTATATCAAAGCTTGGCCAATACTGGTAAGCACACAGCAAAATACACCAGTAATTGAACGCTCCATTATGAATGGTCAAGGAGCTCGAGATAATCTAAAAGTTCCGATTAGATCTAACCTAGTAGCAACCTATCAGTCGATTCGTCCCAGCTTGATGAAATACAACTACGTTGATAATTATCCACAATTGGTCAAATTAGACGATTTACCTTTGGAAGATTTAAAGATGGATATAGGTAACCTCCAGCAAAACGCATTGACGTTAATCTTGAGTGCACTTGTTACTTTCTTTTTAACTGCTTATATAACATTGCTCTACTTTAAAGTAAATCGAAATGCTTTAACCATTAAACGCGTTAATGGCTATAGCTTAATCAAAACCTACCGTCCTTTGTTTGCAATGCTAGGTTTACAAACTGCTGTCATGGGCTATCTAACGATCTTTCAATATCAGAACAATTTGTACTACTGGTCACTAACTATGCTAGTCACAATTATTGAGCTTTGTATCGCTGTTCTAACTATTCGAAGAACCGAGCATAAAAACATGAAGGAGCTTTTAAATGACAAATAAACCAAGCGCTGTTATCTTGACTGATATCCAAAAAAGCTACCGTAAGCATACTATTTTTGAGAACTTAAATTTGAAAATTAATGAACATGAACTAACAACAATTTTTGGAAAAAGTGGCGCTGGAAAATCCACAATTTTAAATATGATTGGTCTACTAGAACCCTTTGACGCTGGAAAATTGATTTTATTCGGTAAACCAGCTCCCAAAGTTCGTTCAAGTGAAGCCTTGAAACTACGACGTTATAAAATTAGCTATCTTTTCCAAAACTTTGGGCTAATTGACGATGGAACTATTAGTCAAAACCTTGATGTTGGGCTAGCCTATGTCAAAGGAACCCGGAAGGACAAGCAGCTGCAAAAACAACAAGTCTTAAAAGATGTACAGCTGAATTGCCCCCTCAAGACTAAAATATATACACTCTCTGGTGGAGAACAGCAACGCGTGGCCGTAGCTCGTTTATTATTGAAACCGGCAAATCTTATCCTAGCCGATGAGCTAACTGGGGCATTAGATTCAGAAAATCGTTCGATCTTGGGAAAATTATTGCTTAAATTACGTGACTCAGGTAAAACTGTTATCGTCGTATCCCATGATCGCTACTTTGAAAAGATTAGCGATCAAGTCATAAATTTGGCCGATTTGAAGTAACTCTCTCACATTAGCTTACTTTCTTTATCAGTGAACACGACCGGGTCACGACCGAGCAAGCCATCAATAAGGGACTGGTCAGTCGTGAAATGACCCGACTCGAAAAGGCCGGCTACACCACTAGAACCCCTG
>NZ_AZCZ01000078.1 GCF_001434055.1 Levilactobacillus parabrevis ATCC 53295
TTGCACTTGATTTGACAATTGGGGCTTTCTTAAACTTTGTTAAATAACGGCGAAAACGGCCCGATTCCGCCCCAATATGGTAGAATTAAACATGAACTGCACCCTGCTTGCACGGCGGGAAATTGATTAGATAGAGAGGACTCAGACTACATATGCAAGAACGGATAAGAAAGCTTCACCACAACCGGATTTTTGCACTCGTATTCTGGTTAGTCGTGGTCTTTGCGGCCATCGTCACCTTGCCAAATGTCAAGACCATCATTCAATATGATGGTCAACCACAATTGGCGAATACGAGTCAACCCGTCAAGGCGACCCAACTCAAGAACACTTGGGGGCGGAACCTGAATGGGACCTACACCGTCAACGCGGTCTTTAACAACCCCGACGGCGCCCTTACCAACAAGCAACTCGCCTCGGTCAACAAGACCGTTTCCGAATTGCAGAAGCGTTCGAGTTATTATGGGGTTCAAAAGATCACCACAATGACAAATACGCCGACTAGCAAGCCCCAACTGTTTTCCAAGGATAAATCCACGGAAATCGTTCAGTTAGAGGTTAGCCACAACCAAGGGACCGTCCGTCAGATGGCCTCACAACTCAAATCACAGATCTCGACCGTGGGGCTAAACACCTACGTCACGAGTCCTGAGATTATCAGCGATGCCGCCAACGAACACATTTCGTCGTTCACACTAGTCGTCATTCTGATGACCTTATTAATTGCTTTGATTGCTATGGGGATTCTCTTCGCGTCGATCATTGCCCCAATCATTACATTTCTAGCTATTTTAATTAGTTATATTACGACGCTATCCCTCGCAACCAACCTGGCCTACCACTGGAACTTCGCGTACTCCGAGTACACGCCGATCTTCCTCCTACTAGGCATCAGCTTATTCACGCTACTGACCAGCTTCTGGTTCTTCCGTGAATTGCGAAACCTGACCGATGATGGTGCCGACAACCAAGCCGCAACGACCAAAGTCGTCAACGACCTGGGCTACCGCATTCTGATCAGTACGTTGAGTTTAACGATTGCCTTTGGTAGTCTGATGCTCTTCGACTTCTCCACGATTCGTGCTTACGGTCTGTTGGGAATTGGTTTTGCCATCACTGGGATTGCCAGTGTCACCCTCGTTCCTGTCTTCACGGGGATGCTTGGAAACAGCCTCTTCTGGCCAAAGAAGACGCGGCCACGCCTTAAGGACCACAAACTCTGGTTCCACTTAACCAAGTTTGGCCTTTGGCAGCCATGGATCGCCGTTGCAGTCGTTTTGTATTTGATCGTCCCCGTAACGTTTGCGAACCGTACACACCTCAACTACAACAGTGCTCAAGATATTCCAAATAATCAAGCCGTGCAGGGTGCTCGGGTATTAAGCGCGCACTTCGGTCAAGGGAAGGCAACGCCAGTCACGTTGTACCTCTCAACTAACCAACGTCTCGACAACCAAAACCAACTCTATCAATTGGATAACCTGACCAAGAAACTCCGCGCCCAACCTGGAGTCGCTGCAGTCACGTCAGTTACCCAACCCGGTGGTCAACCGATCACGCAGTATTACATTTCTAATCAATTAAGTACGATTAACGAAAACATCACCGGCGTTGTCGGTCAACTTGGCACGGTTAGAAACGACCTGCAGTCCGACAGTACCAATTTGAAGCAAAAGTCACTGAAGGCTGAGGTTAAACGGTTGGACAAACTGACCAGTCAAACCAACACCCTGATGAGTGACAGCAGTACCTTACAGACGTCGCTCCAGACTGCTTTGAGTCGCTCAACGGCCGCTGGAACTACGAGCACATCGAAGCGAATCACCCGTTACATTAACCAACTCAACGCTGTCAACAGCACGTTGAACACCGCGGTTAATGACTTAACCACCCTCTCTAATTCCGTCAACACTGCCAACACCGATGCCAGCGCTGCTCACTCAAACCTGAGTAACTACGCTGAATCGATCAAGGCAGTGAGCGACAGTTTGAAGACGTCCAAGAAACAAGTCGCCAGCATGCAAAAGTCGATGAATCAGATTTACCTCTACCTCAGCGGATTACAAACCTCTGAAGCGGCCAAATCCCTCTACCTGTCCCCTACGCAAATTGCCAGTGGTGATTTCCAACAATCACTCGCAAACTACACGGACGCCAAGGTACAATCGACTTACCTGACGATCACGTTAAAGGATGCGCCAAACGCCAAGAATACCACCAAGACGTTACAACAATTAAAGCAGGTTACCCAGAGCCAACTCCGCGGAACTGTTCTCAAAAATGCCACGTTAACGTTTAGCGGTCAACCAGTCGTCACAAGTACGATTCAAACGCAATACCAACACGACTTACCACGCGTCTTACTGTTGGTCTTTGGCATTACGTTACTTCTATTGATTCTGTTCAGCCGGTCAATTCTGCAAGCCAGCTACTGGTTCTTAACCTTCCTGGCTTCAGCATTCGCCGGTTACCAATTGACCCAAGTCCTCATGGGCTGGTTAACGGGTAACAGCGAGTTCAACTGGCAAGTGCCACTGCTGACCTTCATCCCACTGACTGTTCTCGCTGTCGTCGAGCTCACACAACTCGCGCTGAGTTACCGACTAAACGATGGGCCCCTGTTAGACTGGTTATTACCAGGGATTCATGAAGTCGGTCAAACGATGCGGCATTCACTGTTCATCATAATTGCCGGGGTCCTCGGTCTCCTAGCCGCCGAGTCACAAACATTGACGGCTGTCACGCTGATCACCATCTTTACGGCAATCATCTTCAACTTAGTCTTGCCACTAATGGCAGCCTCCTTCGGTAAACTCTCAGTTGTCATTCCGGCGCAAAAGCCAATGCAATTTAGACGGAAGAAGCGGCGTCCTCGCAAGTCACGTTCCAAGACGAAAGCCAAAGCTACGCCTAAGGCTTCCGATTCAGATAAGACTGAAAAATAGAAATAGTTATGAACGAGGCGGGGCTCCTTGTCAAGTAGACAACCAAATAATTAAAATTGTTATGCAACTTTCTGAACGGCATGATTCCGGTATTCCACCGGGGTCATGCCGTTTAGTGTTGGTTGGCGACGTGAATTGTTAGTAAGCACCTAATAACTGACCGTAT
>NZ_AZCZ01000079.1 GCF_001434055.1 Levilactobacillus parabrevis ATCC 53295
TCGGAAACAACCACGTTTTCAACTTGGTTAAGTCCTCGACCGATTAGTACTGGTCCGCTCCACGCCTCACGGCGCTGCTACTTCCAGCCTATCTACCTGATCATCTTTCAGGGGTCTTACTTCCATATAGGAATGGGAAATCTCATCTCGAGGCGAGTTTCACACTTAGATGCTTTCAGCGTTTATCTCATCCATACATAGCTACCCAGCGATGCGCCTGGCGGCACAACTGGTACACCAGCGGTATGTCCATCCCGGTCCTCTCGTACTAAGGACAGCTCCTCTCAAATTTCCTACGCCCGCGACGGATAGGGACCGAACTGTCTCACGACGTTCTGAACCCAGCTCGCGTACCGCTTTAATGGGCGAACAGCCCAACCCTTGGGACCGACTACAGCCCCAGGATGCGATGAGCCGACATCGAGGTGCCAAACCTCCCCGTCGATGTGGACTCTTGGGGGAGATAAGCCTGTTATCCCCAGGGTAGCTTTTATCCGTTGAGCGATGGCCCTTCCATACGGTACCACCGGATCACTAAGCCCGACTTTCGTCCCTGCTCGACCTGTCTGTCTCGCAGTCAAGCTCTCTTCTGCCTTTACACTCGACGAATGATTTCCAACCATTCTGAGAGAACCTTTGGGCGCCTCCGTTACTTTTTAGGAGGCGACCGCCCCAGTCAAACTGCCTACCTGACACTGTCTCCCACCACGATTAGTGGTGCGGGTTAGAGTGTTCACACAGCGAGGGTCGTATCCCACCAGCGCCTCACTCGAAACTAGCGTTCCGAGTTCTACGGCTCCGACCTATCCTGTACAAGCTGTGTCAACACCCAATATCAAGCTACAGTAAAGCTCCATGGGGTCTTTCCGTCCTGTCGCGGGTAACCTGCATCTTCACAGGTAATATAATTTCACCGAGTCTCTCGTTGAGACAGTGCCCAGATCGTTACGCCTTTCGTGCGGGTCGGAACTTACCCGACAAGGAATTTCGCTACCTTAGGACCGTTATAGTTACGGCCGCCGTTTACTGGGGCTTCATTTCTGGGCTTCGCCGAAGCTAACTCATCCACTTAACCTTCCAGCACCGGGCAGGCGTCAGCCCCTATACGTCATCTTGCGATTTTGCAGAAACCTGTGTTTTTGATAAACAGTCGCCTGGGCCTTTTCACTGCGGCTACACTTGCGTGTAGCACCCCTTCTCCCGAAGTTACGGGGTCATTTTGCCGAGTTCCTTAACGAGAGTTCACTCGCTCACCTTAGGATACTCTCCTCGACTACCTGTGTCGGTTTGCGGTACGGGTAATTAATCACTAACTAGAAGCTTTTCTCGGCAGTGTGACATCTGGCGCTTCCCTACTAAAATTCGGTCCTCGTCACGCCTTGTCCTTAGCGATAAGCATTTAACTCATCACCAGACTTGACGCTTGAACACACATTTCCAATCGTGTGCACACCATAGCCTACTGCGTCCCTCCATCGTTCAAACATGATTAACTAGTACAGGAATATCAACCTGTTATCCATCGCCTACGCTTCTCAGCCTCGGCTTAGGTCCCGACTAACCCTGGGAGGACGAGCCTTCCCCAGGAAACCTTAGTCATTCGGTGGATCAGATTCTCACTGATCTTTCGCTACTCATACCGGCATTCTCACTTCTAAGCGCTCCACTAGTCCTTGCGGTCTAGCTTCGTTGCCCTTAGAACGCTCTCCTATCACGCGACCTATTGGTCGCATCCATAATTTCGGTAACATGCTTAGCCCCGGTAAATTTTCGGCGCGGGATCACTCGGCTAGTGAGCTATTACGCACTCTTTAAATGGTGGCTGCTTCTGAGCCAACATCCTAGCTGTCTGTGCAACTCCACATCCTTTTCCACTCAGCATGTATTTAGGGACCTTAATTGATGGTCTGGGCTGTTCCCCTTTCGACGGTGGATCTTATCACTCATCGTCTGACTCCCGGATATAAATCAGTGGCATTCGGAGTTTATCTGAATTCAGTAACCCATGACGGGCCCCTAGTCCAAACAGTGGCTCTACCTCCACGATTCTTAACTCCGAGGCTAACCCTAAAGCTATTTCGGAGAGAACCAGCTATCTCCAAGTTCGTTTGGAATTTCACCGCTATCCACACCTCATCCCAGCATTTTTCAACATACACGGGTTCGGTCCTCCAGTGCGTTTTACCGCACCTTCAACCTGGACATGGATAGGTCACCTGGTTTCGGGTCTACATCAACTTACTGAAACGCCCGTTTCAGACTCGCTTTCGCTACGGCTCCGGTCTTTACACCTTAACCTTGCAAATTAACGTAACTCGCCGGTTCATTCTACAAAAGGCACGCTATCACCCATTAACGGGCTCTAACTAATTGTAGGCACATGGTTTCAGGAACTATTTCACTCCGCTTCCGCGGTGCTTTTCACCTTTCCCTCACGGTACTGGTTCACTATCGGTCACTAGGGAGTATTTAGCCTTGGGAGATGGTCCTCCCGGATTCCGACCACGTTTCACGTGTGTGGCCGTACTCAGGATACTGAACTGAGGGTCAACAATTTCATCTACGGGGGTATCACCCTCTATGCCGAGTCTTCCCAGACTCTTCGATTATCATTGACTTTGGTAACTCAAATGTTCAGTCCTACAACCCCAAAGAGCAAGCTCTTTGGTTTGGGCTATTCCCCGTTCGCTCGCCGCTACTTAGGGAATCGATTTTTCTTTCTATTCCTGCGGGTACTTAGATGTTTCAGTTCCCCGCGTCTGCCTCAACTCAAGTATGTATTCCCTGAGTTGTAATTACTGATTAAAGTAATTGGGTTTCCCCATTCGGAAATCTCCGGATCAAAGCTTACGTACAGCTCCCCGAAGCATATCGGTGTTAGTCCCGTCCTTCATCGGCTCCTAGTACCAAGGCATCCACCATGCGCCCTTCATAACTTAACCTAACGATTACTTCGTAATCGCTGATTAATTGAGTATTAGCGATATAAACTAATTAAAAAACTCAAAAATACGCAGTTGTTTCTCGGTTTTAATTATCTTAATAATTAAAGGAAAATAATTGATAATATCTAGTTTTCAAAGAACAA
>NZ_AZCZ01000008.1 GCF_001434055.1 Levilactobacillus parabrevis ATCC 53295
TACCAACAACAGTTGACATAGAACCCGAATTGCGTCATAAACAACGAAAACAGCATTTCTGGCGCCATCGCGGTGGATTTCATCTGTTTTTCCACCCGGAACAATCCTAAATAGGCCTGGTTTAAATCCGTCAGCTTGAACCGCCGTTGTGACTGCAGTGCCAACTTGATTCGGTATGGATGAACCTTCAGGAGACTCGCCAGCTTGCCCTGACTGTATCCCTGCTTAGCCAACACCTTGGTCTGAATCAACAGCCGGAACTGACCTTGCAAAATTGCATTGATCTTTAACGGTTCTTCCTTCGCCAACAACAACTCCCGGTATAACGTGACCGCCTTGGCTGTGTCCTTAGCCAAAACTTGATTGACCAGATCAAACACATTTTGTGTCAACGTCTGGGCCACCAATCCGGTAACCGCGTCCGGTTGAATCGTCTTCTGCGGATAGGCAAAGAGCTCCAGTTTGGGGAGCTCCGCCATCATCAGCGTCAGATCCGCATCCGTACGTTGGATCAACTCACCCAAAGCTGCTGGGTCCATAGTATACCCATCCTGCTTGAGTTGAGTCGTCACGAACTGCCGCACGTCTCGTTCGGAAAAGTTACCGATGTCAATGGTTGTGGCCACTTTCTTCAGTTGCTTGGAAACCTTCTTACGGCCATCAAGCTTCTCATACGGTGCGAAAAAGACTAGCACCGTACTTTCCATCGGTGACCCTAAGTAGGTTTGTAAGCTGGCCACATCATGTTCAACCTTTTGCTTCTTGGTCTCCCCGGTCAGAAACTGGGGATTATCGATGCACACGACCCGCCGCTCACCAAAGAATGGCGCTGCCATGGCATCGTCTAAAGCGACCGCCAACGGTACGGTATCCATATCATAGGTGGCATAGTTCATCGTCTGTTCTTCTGCGGGAACGACCGACTTGAAAGCCGTTTTTAACCGCCGCTGAAGGTAGTCCGCCTGCCCCATGATCAGGTAAACTGGAGCGAGTTTGCCACCAGTTGCCAAGGTTTTTAAGAGTTCATTAATCGTCAAGAGTCCCGTTCCCCTTTTAGTTTAGTCTGCCAGACACCGTGTTTCCCCGCATAAACGTAACGAATCATCCCGCTCGTCTGGGTGCTCACTGCCGGTACCTTGGCCACCCGTAGCGTTGTCAAAGTCTCAGCATGGGGATGCCCATAGCGATTCTCCCGTCCAGCCGAAATAATTGCCCATCGCGGACGGAGCTGCTCGATAAAGGCCGGTGCACTGGCCGTCTTACTACCATGATGTCCTAATTTTAACACGTCCGTTCGGAGCTGTGGGTCATCGCCAATAATTTTCTGTTCACCCGCTTGGTCCAGATCCCCCATGAAGAGAAAGTTCAACCCACCAAAGTCGCCCTGCAAGGCCAACGAATTAGCATTTTCAGCTGGGGCTGCCTCATACGGATGGCGGACCCGCAGTGGAACCTGACTGGCAATCGTGATCGGTTGAATCTTCACTGGGAAACGACTAAGCGCCAACAACCTTTGCCAGCCTGGTTCCTTCTCCATCCCCGCCGGTACGAGCAATCGTTTAACCTTGATTGCTTGCAGAAAGGCTGGTAGATCACCGATGTGGTCAGCATCATGGTGGGTCAAATACAGATCATCTATATGGTCGATTCCCAGACTTCGCAGGTAATTCAGGTTCGTATGCGTTGCGGCATATGTAGTTGGCGTGGCTGGCACCCATTTCGGCTGCGGAAAAGCCAGGTGACCACCGGTGTCGATCATCGCAATCCGCCGATTGAACGGTTCTCGCAGTAAAATACTATCGCCTTGGCCCACATCAAAGTAGACAACCTCGCCGTGAAGTGGAAAATGAATCAAACCGTACATCAAACCATAGCTCGCGAGTAAGCCAACCAGCCATCGCCGACGTTGGGCGGGTGGACGACTGAACAACAGCCAACTCAACACCACCCATAACCAACACACCCACCACCAGGGCTTACCAAAGCTCACATTTCCTGGCAGTTCTGCCAACCGGGTCAGACCGCCATCCAACATGCCTAAAATGGCTGCGCTCCACCCGCTAATTACTGGCAGCCAGGAAAAACACAGCACACCAATCAACGTTACCGGTAGCATAACCAGTGGGAATAGCGGAACCAATACCACATTAGCTAGAATTGTGAGTGTATGCCACTGAAAGATCCCGTTCAGCAGACTGGGTAATCCCAGCAGCGTCAGACCAATCTGCCGCCACCAGGGCGATTCTTGTGCTAAAAGAATCAAGCCAAGTGAGAGACCATAGCTCAGTTGGCTACCCAGCTCAAAGAGCATCCCCGGGTTCATCCACAAACCCACCACTAGAGCACCTGCCCAGGCGTCTAGCGCACTCACTCGTACGCGAATCTTACGACCGCCCAGTTGAATGCCCCACATCAAACAGGCACGCAGCACACCGCTACCACCTCCGGCTAGGATAAAGTAACCGGGAAGTCCCAGGAGCAATCCCCACTCCCAGTGCTCCCGTTGAATGCGAAGGTGTACGCACAGCCACTCTACCGCTGTCAGCAGTAGCGCCACGTGTAGCCCGGAAATCGAAAATAAATGCAAGAGGCCCAGCTGCTGCATCCCTTGGAGTTCTTGAACAGCCTCGGCTGCGCGACTCCCTGGTAGGAGACCCAACGCGTAGACCCGCAAGGCTCCTGGAAGCCGATCACAGTAGCGAATCAGGCGTGTGCGTTGACGGTGCCACCAGTTGTTCACGACTTGCAGTGGCGATGATGGTGCGGTCCGCTGTTGGCCAATACTGACAATCTTAACGGACTTGGTCACCCCACGATGCCGCCAATAACCGGCCGCATCAAACTGATTAAAATTCGTTGCTGGTAGAATCCCCACCTGCTGTCCACTCACACGCCAAAGCTGCGGTTGTCGCAATCGTTTCAACCGCTGAAGTTCCGCAGCGGACTGAGCCCAACCCCGCACCGTCAGCGGTTCCCCCGTCAGGTGATTTCGCGCGACAAAGTAGTAACCGGCACCGTGGAAAACGAGCGCATCCGGTTGAAAAGTCACGGCTAGCGACACGTTGGTTGGCCGAAATGCCGAAATTTGCCGGTGTTTTAGCTGACCCTGTCGCCAAGCGAAAATGCCACTAAAGACGGCCACTAGCAGTAGTGCAATCAGCAACGTCCGCCGCGACCGTAACGCCACCACGCGACCCATCGTTAAGACCACCAGTCCCATGCCTGCTACTGGATGGGCACCAAAAACCACACTGATTGCCGCTACTGGTAAACACGCTAAAAACCAATGGTTAGCCGCCACTAATCCTGTTTCGGTTGTTCAAATGGAAGTTGCGTCAACATTGTCGGGTCTACCGTGACCTGATTCAAGGCCACGTGCTTCAACGCAATTAGTTTCTGAGCATAAGGATCATTGTGGTAGTTACGCATGTAAGTAATCTTCTTGATTCCGGCTTGCAGTAACATCTTGGTGCATTGTAAACACGGGAAATCCGTGACGTAGATCTCAGCCCCATCCGTGGCCTCACCAAATTTGGCACACTGCAGGATGGCATTCATTTCAGCGTGAATTGTGCGAACACAGTGACCGTCTACCAAGTAACAGCCCTCATCTAAACAATGGTCATCGCCCGACACCGACCCGTTATACCCCGCAGCAATGATCCGTTTGTCACGAACCAGAGTTGCCCCGACTGACAGACGATTGCAGGTACTCCGCGTGGAAATAACTAACGCCTGAAGCATAAAGTATTGATCCCAAGGAATTCTTTCTCGCTGCATGTTAAAGTCCCCATTTCCTATCAATTTAAAATTCATTTTTCAGTTCAGCGGAGGCATGACGACACTCACCATCCAATTACCTTCACTAGCTTACACCATCCACTTAAACTTAAAATTAACATTAACGCACCACCATTGATATGTCATTGGTTATCAGCGGTTCCGAACGTTTAGGTGGTCAATTGGTCCTGTAGGTTAGCTACCGTCTTCTCACCAAATCCCGGCACCTGCGTCAGGTCCTTGACCGTCTGAAAGGAGCCGTGTGCCGTCCGATAGTCAACAATCTTCTGGGCCTTCTTTTCGCCAATACCGGTCAGTTGCTGCAGGTCTGTCACCGTTGCGGTATTCAGATTAATGACGGCTGCAGGCCCACCGGATTTTGCAGACGCGCCACCTCCAGATTGACTGGTCTTGGTGGCCGCCGACTCCTTACCACCGACATCAACCGGCTTTTCACCCTTCATCGGTATAGCTAACTGTTGCTGATCAGTCAGTCGCGAAGCTAAATTTACCTGCTGCCGGTCAGCCTTAGCGGTTAACCCCCCAGCTGATTTGACCGCATCGGCGACCCGCATACCGGCGGAAAACTCATAGAGTCCCGGATGAGCCACGGCCCCCTGAACGTCCACAAAGACCCGTGTGTCATGACTACTAACCTGACTAGCTGCACTGACACCTACTACCGAGTGACTCGCAGGATGACTCGTTTGCGCCTGTGCCGGTGGTACCGCCGCGGGTAGCGGTGCTGGTGCCGCACGACTCGTGATCAACCAACCACCCAATCCAATTCCCACCACCACGACGAGTACCCCACCAACGATCAGCTGATAACGCCGCGCTAACCCTGACCACCAATCTCCAATCATTTGCATACGCATTGCCCCCTTTACTCTTAACTCCGTAATTAAAGGCAGAATAAACTTTTAAAATCAAAAAAATTCCCCTTTTTTCAAAGAGGAATTCTAACTTAGTGCGTTTGGAGGTAGTGAACCGCGTCATTAAAGGACTTGACGGGAACGACCTTCATATTCGGTGCGTATTTCTTCGCCGTTGCTTTGGCTAACTGATAGTTAGTCATGTGGTGTTCTTCATACTTCAATAAGAGCTTACTTGGCTTGACGTACGGGGCAAAGAAGACGGTCGCACCGGCACGTTTAGCCGCAACGATCTTCTTATCAATCCCGCCGATCTCACCCACATCACCATTGGCGTCAATCGTGCCAGTTCCAGCAATCTTCTTACCATGCCGAAGATTCTGGCCCGTCACTTGCGTATAGATCTGTAGGCTAAACATCAACCCACCAGATGGTCCACCGATATTCCCGGCATCAACCGTGACCTTGGGCTTTGCCGTCACCTTCACATTATCCGTCAAGGTAATCCCAATCCCGGCCTTCTTGGTTGGCAGGCGCATCAGCTTCTTCGTCACTGACCGCGTCTTACCATCATGCCGATAAGTAATCGTGGCCTTGGCGCCAACCTTTTGACGCTGAATGTACTGCTGATACCCGATCATCGAGTTGAAATGGTGGCCGTTAACCTTAGTCACCGTATCGCCAACCTGCAATTGCTTGGCAAACGGCGACTTTTGATCCACACTCAGCACGTAAATTCCTAGATAGTTCCGTGTCACCGGCTTCTTGGCGGCCTTATAGGCCGTGTAAATCGATTCGTTAATAGCGCTTTGCATGTAAAAGTCCTGAACTTTATCGTAGGTGGCATTGCTCTGCCCACCCGTTACGGCGTCCACGCTCTCAATGCTGTAGATAGCATTCATCTTGGCATACAGGTAAGTCGCCGGCCGTGCTTGGGCCAACGCCACGGAGGTGATCATGTATTTTCCCTTATCCGTATCCGAATGGCCAGGCATCTTCACGAACGTCTTAAGATCATTCGCTTCACCGGGACCCTCAATGTACTTGGGGAGTGGCATAAAGAAAAACGCCAAGACGGCGATCGCTAAAATCAGCGTACCGATGACTTGACGCCACTGATGACGCGTCAACTTCCACATCTACTTGTCACGCTCCAATCGATCCCGCAGTCCCTGAGCGACCGCTGGCGGTACCAGCTGAGTCAGGTCACCACCGAATTGCGCCACTTCCTTCAATAGGCTAGACGACACGAATTGATACTTCGGCGCCGCCATCAAACAAACCGTATCAATCTGATCATCCAGTGACCGGTTCATGCCGGCAATCCCCTGTTCAAATTCAAAATCGGTACTGTTACGCAAGCCACGGACTAAGACCGTGGCGTTGACTGACCGCATAAAATCAACCGTCAATCCCGCTTCGACCTGAACAGAAACGTTGGCCAACGCCTGCGTCCCAGCCTCGATGAAGGCAACACGTTCACTAGCGGTAAAGACGCCACGTTTAGACGTGTTCTGCCCCACCGCAACAATCAGGTGGTCAAACATTCGGCTAGCCCGTTGAATCAGGTCCAAATGGCCGTTCGTCAGTGGATCAAAACTACCTGGAAAGACTGCAATCGTCATTAACCTTCACTCCCTAACGCATAAATCGTCAGCTCGGTAATCCCATAGTCTCGGCGCTCAACAAAGTCGAAACCGTCAATATCATCGGGCAATTGCGCCTGTTGATCCGTTTCACAGATAATCCGGGCACCACTCGCCAACAGTCCCAGTTCTCGCAGAGTTGCCATCTGTTCAGCAATCTTTTGCTGGGCGTATGGCGGATCAAAAAAGACCAGATTGAACTGATCCCCTCGATCGGCGAGTTCTTTTAAAGCTCGATTGGCATCGCGTTTCAAAATTTCAAATTTTTCGGGGGCCTTCGTGACGGCCACGTTATCCTTAATCGTCTTAATGGCTGCGTATTGCTTGTCGATCAGAACGGCGTGTTCCACCCCACGAGACACGGCTTCGATACTCAACCCACCGGAACCGGCAAATAGGTCCAGACTACGCCCGCCATCAAAGTACGGGCCAATGATATTGAACAGGGCCTCCTTGACCTTGTCCGTAGTTGGCCGCGTGGCCATACCGGGAACGGCTTTGAGTCGCCGACCACCAAAATCACCTGCTACAATTCTCATTCATCATCATCCTTCGTTGCGGCCGCCATTTCTTCGGCGACACCATTAAATGTTTCATTGATTGCTGGCCGTTGTGATGCAACGACCCGTTTGACAAAGCGTAAGTGGTTCAACTGATCCGTCAATGAGGCCACATCCGCTTGATCCACGTACAAAACCACGTAACGCATCTTCTTAGACACGTACATGACGGTACCGTAGCGCTTCAATTGGCGGGTCTGTTTTAAACTATACGTATACACGATCAGACTCTGTCGTGGTTGAATTTCAAATGCCATCAGTCGACCTCCTCAGTTAATGTGTGGCGCGGTAACGTTTCTGCCGCGCGCTAATATTCATGACGACCCCCATGACCAGCGCAAGTGTCCAGGTACTGGACCCCCCGTAACTGATGAAGGGGAACGTTACCCCAGTAATTGGCAGTAGACCCAAGACCCCACCTAGGTTAAACAGCGTCTGCACCGTTAAATAGGTGGCCGCACCGTAACAAATCAGCGTGTGGTAGGCAGAGTTACTACGAATCCCAACCAATACCGTCCGGGTAATAATTAAGAACAGCAAGGCAATCACACCCAAAGCCGTGATCAGCCCCAGTTCTTCGGCCAAAATGGCCATAATGAAGTCGGTGTTGGGTTCGGGTAGGTATCCAGTCTTCTGGATACTATTGCCCCAGCCAACACCCAAGATTCCGCCGTTACTCAACGCATAATAGGAGTTAACTAACTGTTGCCCGACGCCTTGCGAATGCTCGAATGGATTCACAAAAGCCACGATCCGTTGTAACTGATAGTTATTTTTAGCAAAGCCCATCTCAGAAATCTTAACGGCCAACGGGAAAATAATTCCCAGGACCAATAAAATTGCACCTAAAAAGTAAGTAATCGCGCGCTTCCAATTAAAACCACTCGCAAGCAGTAACACAAAGACAATGCTGGCGTTGATGGTTGCTCCCCCTAAATCCGGTTGGATCAGGATCAAACCGATCATGGCTCCACTAATGACGACTGGTCGTAACATGACGGCCCACCAGCCTTCAATGGCAATGGCGTCTTGACGACGGTCAATGACGTGCGCCAGCCAAATGATGAGATAAAACTTCACAAACTCGGCGGGTTGAATACTGATCGGTCCAAAACGAATCCAGCCGGCCGCCCCATTGATGGTCTTCCCAATAATCAGCAAGAACAACAACGAGCAAATCGCAATAATACTGGCATACTTCAAAATTTTCTTATTACGCAATTTATTTAAGTTCATGAGCACCATAAAGGTATAGATGGCGAGCCCCAAAATCACGAAAAACAGCTGTTTCATCAGGTAACTGCCGGGACTCCCACCATTTTGCGAGCCAATATCAGCACTGGCGGAATACACCATCACGATCCCAAAGAGGCTCAAAATTAAATATGGCACAAATAGCCAATAGTCCAAATATTTTAACTTCCGCATATGTTTCACTCGCTCCAAGCCTGCCGTCCGTAGACGGTAATCGAATGTTTATATTATAGCATAGCTTGCGTTTAAGATTGTGATAAAACTGGGAAGGATTGTGCAAACCACCAGCTACAATGACGATCAGACGACACCCTACCGGACGGCAAAGATACTTGATGTGATTAATCAACTTAATGGTTCAAAAACACCATGTCTCGCACCCTACTCAGGATTAACAGCCTGCTTAACCAACAACAAGTCATCACATCCGCCGGCATCTCCGAGAACCACAGCCGTCAATTCTCAATTTCTGCATCAAAAAAACCGGTAACCACCGCAGTCTCCTGCAGCCATTACCGGCTAGAATTTAAATTAAAGTTTAGAGATTACTTCCGCGAAGCAGTCTTCCGCTTCTTGGCAGCCTTTTCACGTTCGCTGGTGTTCAAGATTTGCTTACGCAGACGAACATGGTCTGGCGTGATTTCACAGTATTCATCTTCGTTGATGAATTCCAGTGATTCTTCCAGAGACATCTTCAATGGCGTCTTAACCTTGGCAATATCTTCAGAACCGGCGGCACGGACGTTGGTTTGGTTACGACCACGCGTGATGTTAACGGAGATATCGTTGTCACGGCTGTTTTGGCCAATGATCATCCCTTCGTACACTTCAGTACCGGCTTCAGTGAAGACGATCCCACGGTCTTGAACGGCCATGATTGCGTACGTCGTTACCTTACCAGAGTTAATTGAAACCAGAGTCCCGTTGTGACGGCCTGGGTTCCAGTTCTTGATAACTGGCAAGTACTTGGAGAAGGTATGGTTCATGATCCCGTAACCACGAGTTAAGGATAAGAATTCGGTTGAGTAACCGATCAATCCACGTGATGGGGCCAAGAAAGTCAAACGCGTTTGACCATTACCAACGGCTTCCATGTTCTTCATTTCACCCTTACGTTGTGAAAGGGTATCGATGATTGAACCCGTGTATTCGTCAGGCGTATCGATTTGAACAGATTCGAATGGTTCGCAACGAACGTTGTCCACTGTTCTGTAGATAACTTCTGGACGAGAAGCTTGTAATTCGTAACCTTCACGACGCATCGTTTCGATTAAGATGGACAAGTGAAGTTCACCACGACCAGAAACGACCCAGGCACCAGGATTGTCGGTGTCGTCAACACGTAAGGAAACATCGGTATGAAGTTCACGCTTCAGACGTTCTTCGATTTGACGAGACGTCACAAACTTACCTTCACGACCAGCAAATGGTGAGTCGTTGGTCCGGAAAGTCATTTGCAGCGTTGGTTCATCAATCCGCAATACTGGAAGTGGTTCCAACGTGTCAGGTGCAACAACCGTTTCACCAACGTTGATTTCATCCATCCCAGAAACGGCAATCAAGTCACCCGCTTGGGCTTCGTTGATTTCCAAACGCTTCAACCCAAAGTACCCAAATAACTTGGTTACTCGGAAGTTTTGCTTAGAACCGTCAAGCTTCATAACAGTAACGCTATCGCCGACTTTAACCTTCCCACGGAAGATCCGGCCAATCCCGATACGACCAACGAAGTCGTTGTAGTCCAACATAGCAACTTGGAACTGTAAAGGTTCGTCAGTGTTGTCAATTGGGGCTGGGATGTGCTTAACGATGGTGTCAAAGACAGGCTTCATCGTGTGTTCTTGCGTGTCCAATTCTGGATCGTAGCTTGAAGTCCCGTTCATAGCTGAAGCGTAAACCACTGGGAAGTCCAGTTGGTCTTCGTCAGCACCTAATTCGATGAAGAGGTCCAAAACTTCGTCAACAACTTCGGAAGGACGAGCGCCTTCACGGTCAACTTTGTTGATAACCACGATAGGGGTCAAGTGTTGGTCCAAAGCTTTCTTCAAAACGAAACGGGTTTGTGGCATCGTACCTTCGTAGGCATCGACAACCAATAAAACACCGTCGACCATGCGCATGATCCGTTCAACTTCACCACCGAAATCGGCATGTCCTGGGGTATCCAAGATGTTGATTTGCTTGTCGCCGTAACGAACAGCGGTGTTCTTGGACAGGATCGTGATGCCCCGTTCCTTTTCGATTGCGTTAGTATCCATGGCGCGGTCGCCAATGGACGTATGTTCGTCTAACGTATCGGATTGTTTAAGCATTTCGTTAACCAGGGTTGTCTTCCCGTGGTCAACGTGGGCAATGATGGCAATGTTACGGATATCATCTCTGAATTTCAAGTGTATTTCTTCCTTTCATGCTTGTTGAATTAGATGGATCACGGCATGCTTACGTCGATAGTAAGTACGCTTATTGTAGCGTGATTGAGTAATAAAGTCCATCTGTACCGACCGGCCGCATAAAAAAACTGTGACCGTGTCACAGTGAGACGTCATCTTCTTCAATTTGGAGAATATCACGTTGCGCTTTTTCCGTCGCTACTAGTACAAGGTTAGATGATAGCATATTGAGCGGCTGGCCGTCAATGGTTGAGACCCGAACACCCAAAAAGTTTAGCATAACTTGACCGGCAGCAATGTCCCATGGCTTGAGGTAGGAAATGTACCCCAGCGTCTTCCCCAACAAAACATTAATCATTTCAATACCGGCGCTCCCGTAGATACGCATGCCAGCACTGTCGTGAACAATCTTCTGCATGTGAGCTGTATCATGAACCACTAATGGTGCACTGGCACCAATCAAGCCTTCGGATAAGGCCAAGTTAGCTGGTGCGGAAATTTGCTGATCATTGGCCCAAACGCCGCCAACGGCTGGTCCCCCAGCATACAGCACATCATTCATCACATCATAGATAAAGCCAAGCTGCCCCTCGCCGTCTTGATAAATACCAATCATCATAGCGAAGTTGTCATGCTGTTTCACAAAGTTCATGGTGCCATCAATTGGGTCCACGATCCAGACGCGACCATCTAAACTCGTCAGCTTGTCACCAAAACCTTCTTCGCCTAGTACCTTAGCCGTAGGATCCATGTTCCGGATACCGGCAATTAAAAATTGTTCATTACTTTTATCAATATTAGTAACGAGGTCTTTACGCCCAGTCTTCTCATCGACCGTCATGGGACCGGCCATCTTGGCAATAACCTGTCGCCGGCCTTCCCGTAATAAAGCTGATACATCGCGTGCTACTTGCTGCCAATCTTCACTCATCGTCTAACGTGCCCCTTTCATCCTAATCCGACCGCCCTGCTCGCGTGCTTGCTTCATGGTGCGGTAAATACTATAACCAGACGCCTTTTCGAAGTCGCGACCAAGTTGTTTTTCTTCAAACTTTTGTGGAACAACCTTCTGGAAATCACGGTAAGCTGCGATCAGCACATCTGCCGGAACCCCCTGATTAACCTCGTAAGCGTCTTCCACCCGCTGATAAAGCGTGGTCACCGCTACAATATCCGTAGTCGACCAGTCGGCCTGTAAAGGATATTCATAATTACTTGATGATTGGGTCACGAGTTATTTTCCCTCCGTTTGTTGGCTTTCAATCGCCGTAATTTGTTCTCTGATTTCTGCAATCTGGGCGCCGTAAGCCTGTTGTTCATCTTCCGACAAGACCAGATTGGTTAAATGTTGAATCCCTTTCGCACCAACCAACACCGGTGAAGCCGCCGCAAAGACTGGATCTTCCTCATGAATGTTGGTGACCGGCGCAATCACCGGCTGCTGAGACAGCGTCGCCTGAATCAGTCGAATAATGGCCATGTACCGCAGCGTATCCTGCTGTTCAGCCGCCTCACGAACCAGCCACGAACTCATCTTGTCCAGGTCGTCCGCATCAAAATCCGCATCCGCATTCGCCAGATACATCAGCAGTGGCGCCGGTCCCACATAGGTCCGACTCCAAGCCGCAATCGGCGACTTAGCCGTGCCAACGACCGTGGCCTGAATCACGGTTGCACCGACACCCAGACGCTCCGCCAAGCGGTACGTCAACAGTCGGGTCAGTGGGTACGTCCCGAGACCCCAGATTTGACTTGCCGGTAAGCCTGAGAATTTCCACGCAAAATAAGTTAACAACTCATCCTGTTCGCCAGAAAAAACGAGCTGACCATTGAAGCCATTTTCAATGATGTGCTTCATCAGCAACCGAAGTTCTGCGATACGATTAGCCAGCGGTAACTCAGCTGCGTAACGGTCCAAGATGACCAACCAGGTTGCCTTGCCATAGTCCGCAGCCGTCCCGACGCGCACCGTCAAACGTGGGCACAGGGCACTGGCCACCACTAACGGCTGGTACCGCGGCGTATCGTCAGTCGTATTGGGCATAACCACACAATCCAGTGGTAGGTTCATGACCAGTAATTGGTGAACCAATTGACTAGTCTGATCAAAGTTCCCTTGAATAAGTAACGTTGGTTTCATGGTGACCCTCCTTTTACCGCACTGACCCTAGCTACGAGCCCTTGCAAAAGCCTAAACAGACAGTTGAATGCCCCCCCAGATTGTTGACCTTCTCGAAATAAGACTTTCGCCAACCACTGGTGCCGCGGTCAAAACACTTCAAATATTTTACGCCGAAAATGACCACATAGTCCCATTATAAGTGAACCTTGTCGGATAGCAAGTTAGAGCGTCCAAACTCCAAAATTTATCGTCCGCAAGGTGGGTTCAGCGAGCGCCCACTCCTTGATTAACCAGATTTAAGTGGAAGCCCCCGGCGATTACCCCCTATCAGGACGGCTAGCCACGAAAAAAGGCCACTCACTAGGAGTGACCCTTTCCGCGGAACTAGAGTTGTCACAAGTCGCCGTTAGACGTGGGTTGGGAACCCTAAAGCAATGTCTGCAGCTTCTTGGATTGGTTCGTTTAATGTTGGGTGTGGGTGAATCGTCAAAGCGACGTCTTCCACATTCAACCCACCATTAACGATGAGTGATAATTCACCGGTCAGGGTGCTGACCTCAGGACCCACCGCTTGGGCACCGACGATGTTCTTATTCTCATCATCCGTGTAGACAAAGCGAACAAAGCCTTCAGGAACATCCAAGGAGACGGCCCGTGCATTCCCAGCAAATGGGAACTTCGCGGTCTTGACCTTGATACCCTTGTCCTTAGCTTCGGCTTGGGTGTAACCAACCGTTGCCAATTCTGGATCGGCGAAACAAACTGCTGGGACACTTAACCAGTCGTTTGCCGTCTTTTCACCAGAGATGGCACCGGCAGCGGTCTTGGCTTCAGCAAAGGCTTTGTGAGCCAATGCTGCGCCAGGAACCACATCACCAACCGCCCAGATATGTTCTGAAGCGGTCCGACCCTGGTTGTCAACTTCGATCTGACCATGGTCATTTAACTTAACCTTGGTGTATTCCAGACCCAAGTCATCCGTGTTTGGCTTCCGGCCAACCGTGACCATGCAGTAGTCTGCCTTGATCGTGGATTCCTTGCCATCAACGGCGTAAGTAACGTCAACACTGTTATCGTCTTGCTTAGAACCCTTAGCCATGGCGCTGGTGATGACATCAACACCCTTTTTCTTCAAGTTCTTCAGCACAACAGAAACCATGTCTTTTTCAAAGTTTGGTAAGATCGATGGCGTTCCTTCAATGATTGTCACGTGAGCACCTAAGCTAGCGTATGCGCCCGCCAGTTCAGTCCCAACGTAACCCCCACCAATAACAACGAATTCTTTAGGAATCTCTGGTAAGTTGAGCCCACCAGTCGAGTCAATGACCCGGCCTTCAAACTTGAACCCAGGGATTTCAATGGGATGGCTCCCCGTCGAGATAATAATGTTATTGTATTCGAAGGTTTGACCCGTGTCCGTAGACATGAATTGCTTTTCACCAGTTGGCATTACCCGTAATTGGGTGTCGCTCAAGAAGACAGCTTCACCATTGACCACGTCAACGTGATGCTTCTTCATCAGCATCTTAACCCCACTGGTCATCCGGTCAACGACCTTCTTTTGCTTCCAGTCTTGGGTTTTCTTAAAGTCGATCTCAGCCGAGCTCGTCGAAATCCCATAAGTGGAACCATCCTTGGCCTGTTCTAACCGGTGACCCGCTTGGATCAACGCTTTGGAAGGGACACAACCAACGTTCAGGCAGACACCGCCCAGCGTATCGGATTTTTCAACCAAAGTTACTTTTTGGCCTAATTCAGAAGCCCGAATTGCGGCTACGTAGCCACCGGGGCCGGCACCAATGATGACGGTATCCTTTTTTTCAACATCTGCCATATTTTCTGTCATCCTTCCATTAAGAGCATTTCTGGATCATGAAGCAATGCTTTCAGTTCATTTAAGATATTTTGAGCTAAGGCCCCGTCAATCAAACGGTGGTCGTAACTCATGGAGAGCTTCAACATCCGGCCAACAACGATGTCGCCATCTTCATTGACGTAAGGTGCCTTTTCAATCCGGCCAACCCCTAAAATTGCGACTTCAGGTTGGTTGATAACTGGTGTGAACCAGCCACCACCGATTGATCCAACGTTACTGATGGTAATGGACCCACCGGCCATGGATGCTGGTGATAACTTGTTGTCGTAGGCGGCTTGTGAGTTTTCACTAATTTCCTTGGCAATTTCGAACATACCCTTGGAATCCGCGTTCTTGATGTTTGGTACATACAGACCGTGATCCGTGTTGGTAGCGATACCAATATTGTAGTAGTGTTTCGTCACAATTTCTTGCGTGGTGTCATCGATTGAAGCATTCAGTTCTGGGAAGTCCTTCATAACAGCAACCAAAGCTTTGACAATGTAGGGTAAGAAGGTCAAATGAATGTCCTTGTCCGCAGCAGCTTGCTTGTACTTCTTCCGGTTAGCCATCAGAGCTGAAACTTCAACTTCATCGAATGACGTAACGTGTGGCGCAATATCCTTGGAAGTCCGCATACTCTTAGCAATGATCTTCCGCATTGGTGACATTGGTTCACGCGTTTCCAGTTCAGGCCGGTCGGCGTTCCAAGGCTTGATAGCTTGCCCAGTTGCTTTCGCAGCGGCTGGAGCAGCAGGTGCAGCGGCAGCAGCGGGTGCTGGAGCGGCGACGCCATTGAAGTTATCGATATCAGCCTTCAAGACTTGACCATGGTTCCCAGTTGGGGTGACTTGAGTTATGTCAACGCCTTTGTCGCGGGCATGTTGCCGGACAGATGGCATTGCCATAACCAACTTGTTAGGATTGGACGCAGCGGGAACGCCAGTTGGTGCAGCGGCAGGTGCCGGTGCAGCAGCTTCAGGTTCGGCAGCGGGTGCTGGGGCAGCTTCTTCAGCCGGTGCAGCATCCCCACCCTTGCCTAAATCAGGTGGCGTATCGGAGCCGTCATCAATCACGATCAATGGATCGCCGATTTCAACGGTGTCCCCTTCTTGTGCCACAATCTTTGAAATCGTACCATCAACGGGTGATGGTAATTCCGAAACAGACTTATCGTTTTGGATTTCGACTAATGTGTCGTCTTCCTTGACGGCGTCTCCTTCTTTAACAAGCCATGAAGAAATTTCGCCTTCGGCCATTCCTTCACCAAGCTCAGGGAGTTTGAACGTATAAGCCATGGGAAAACTTCCTTTCTTTCATTTAATGCAGGATGTTCCCACATTGTGTTTAATCTTTATTTTTTAAAGTTTGAAATTAGTAGTTAGCGATTTCACGTGCCTTGGCTTCAATGTCATCGGCATTTGGAATCCAATCATTTTCGGCTTGAGCAAATGGGTAAATGCTATCTGGTGCAGCTACCCGGCCGATCGGTGCGTCCAAGGACATGATTTTTTCTTCAGCAATGTCAGAGGCAACCACGGCACCGACACCGGCCATCCGTTGTGCTTCCTGAACGACAACTACCTTGTGGGTCTTGTCGATAGAAGCAAAGATCGTATCCGTGTCAATTGGTGACAGTGACCGCAAGTCAATGACTTCAGCTGAAATGTTGTCCTTAGCCAAAGCATCGGCAGCCGTCAATGATTCGTTAACTTCTGCACTGTAGGCCACGATGGTAATATCAGAACCTTCGCGAACCACCTTTGCAGAATCTAGCGGAACCGTGTACTTTTCATCTGGCACTTCATCCTTCATTGAACGATAAAGCTTCAGGTTTTCCATGAACAGAACTGGATCGTCGCTTTCAACGGCGGAGATGATCAGGCCCTTTGCATCGTATGGGTTAGCTGGTGTAACCACCCGCAGCCCAGGGGTACTGGTAAAGTAGTTTTCCAAGTTATCGGCATGCATTTCGGCAGTATGGGTCCCCCCACCAAATGGGGTCCGAACAGTAACTGGGAAGTTCTTTTGGCCACCAAACCGGTAGTGGTCACGAGCCAATTGTCCAACAATCCCATCCATTGCTTCGAACGTGAAGCCCATGAATTGAATTTCTGGAATTGGCCGCCAACCAGTCAGTGACAACCCAATTGCCAATCCTAAGATACCAGATTCAGCCAATGGGGTATCGAAGACCCGGTCTTCACCATATTTGTCTTGCAGACCAATCGTGGTCCGGAAGACACCACCGTTCTTACCAACATCTTCACCGAAGATCAAAGTCTTGGGATCGTCGTTTAAGACTTGATCCAGACCAGAAGTGATCGCTTTAATATACGTCATTTTAGCCATGATTACTTCGACTCCTTTGCTTCGAATTCTGCAATTTGCTTCTTAACCGCTGGAGTAGGAACATTGTAAGTCCACTTCAGGAAGTCGGAAACCTTTTGTGCTGGTGCTGCTTCTGCTTCCTTCATTGCTTGCTTAAATTCGTCTTTGTATTCGTCGACTAATTTGTCTTCTTGATCTTGTGACCAAACACCTTTGTCGGTTAAGACCTTCCGCATCCGAATCAATGGGTCGGCATCGAACCAAGGCTTTTCTTCTTCCTTCGTCCGGTAACGAGAAGGATCATCCCCGGCAGAGGAGTGCGCACCATAACGGTACGTTAACGTTTCAATAACCACTGGACCATTCCCAGCAGCGGCAAAGTCACGAGCAGCTTTTGATACTTCGTGAACAGCCACAATATCCATCCCATCGACTTGGACGGAAGGAACACCCATGGCAACCGCTTTTTGAGCTAAGGTTTCAGCACCAGTTTGCTTGTAACGTGGTACGGAGATTGCCCAACCGTTGTTTTGAACAAAGAATACGGCTGGTGCTTGGAAGGCACTGGTGAAGTTAACCCCTTCATACCAGTCCCCTTGTGACGTCCCACCATCACCGGTGTAGACGAAGGCAACACGGTCTTCGTCGCCGTTCTTCTTGATTCCCAAAGCTACGCCGGCAGTTTCTACGTATTGGGCACCAATAATAATTTGTGGGAAGAGCATGTTAGGATTTTCGTGTTGGTTCCCCTCAACATGACCTTTGGACCATAAGAAACCTTTTGCAACGGTAGTCCCGTGTTGAATCATTTGTGGTAAATCACGGTATGCAGGTAACAGGAAGTCTTGTTGCTTGAATGCAGTAACACTCCCCATTTCACTAGCTTCCTCACCGGCAGTTGGAGCATAAAAACCGAGGCGACCCTGACGGGAGAAGTTCATTGTTTGTTCGTGTAACGTACGCTCCCAAACCATTTTCTTCATGAAGTCAACAAGTTGGTCATCTGAATATTTCGCCAACGTGTCTGGATCAACAACCTTCCCTTCCCGGTCAATGACTTGCACCGGGTGCTTATATGGGTCGGCCATCGTAGCTTTGATTTTGGCAAAGTCTACAATCTGTTTGCTTCCATTAGCCATAAGTAACACTTTCCTTTCACTTGATATGAAATTGTTAACATAGAGTGAGTTAACGTTGCGTTTCCTGACTACACCCCTAAAGTACCATTTTTTCACAACCGTTGCAAGCCCTTTCATTGACGTAAATAAAGGTTTGACGCGAAATCGTTGATAACGCTTGTGATTATCAGCTTTCGCTATTTTAAATGTATGGAAACCGTTTTCTTTCATTTCATTTTGGCCGCCTGATATGTTAAAATGAATACTAGTTATGAATAAATTGCGGAGGTAATGCTCTTGTTTCTCATGAAAGATATTGTCAGAGATGGCGATCCCGTACTGCGCAAGGAAGCGGCAGAAGTCACTTTCCCCCTGTCAGAAGAGGATCAACAGCTCGCTAAGGACTTAATGGAATACCTGGTCGTTTCCCAAGACCCAGAACAATGTAAGAAGTATGGTTTACGTGCCGGTGTTGGTCTGGCCGCTCCCCAAGTGGGTGTTTCCAAGAAGATGGCCTCCGTACTGGTTCCGCCGGCAGAAGAAAATGGCAAGTCGCCATTCACGGACGTCATCATCAACCCCGTCATCGTTTCCGAATCCGTTCAGCTCGGGGCATTGACTGAGGGTGAAGGTTGCCTCTCCGTTGACAAAGACGTGCCCGGCTTCGTGCCCCGCCACGACCGAATCACGTTGCGTTACTACGACGTTAACGGCGAGAAGCATCAATTACGTTTGAAGAACTACCCCGCTATCGTGTGCCAACACGAGATCGATCACTTACACGGGACGTTATTCTACGACCACATTGACAAGGACCAACCATTCAGTCGCGCTGAAGATACCATTATGATTGAGTAGTTGTTTGAAAAAGGACGACTGGGTTTTCACAATTTCTTGCGAAAACCCAGCCGTCCTTTAATTTTAATTTATTTAGTTTGGTCACTCACTTAACACTCGGGTCGCCCAACTTCTTTAAATCCTTCATATATTCTACGGTAGATTCATTCATCAGGTAAGCCACGTCAAGATGTAACTCACCCGTGTAGACCCAGATGTCACTGACGACGAAAGCCGAGCCACTGACGACCGACTTCACCTCGTGGTCTGCACAAAAACTAGCGAGTGCTTGATTAAACGCTGCTTCAAGTTCCGGTAACCGGCGTTCGGTATCCAAGCCCGCGGGAAAACTGTACTCAAATGACATGACCCCGCGGCCCCAAACATCGGCGACCGTTTCAACGGCTTCAATCTGACATTCGGGTTCCGTCAGCACATCTTCATTGACCAGTCGTTGGAGAGCCGCCTTCACCGCCACATCCGTCTCATCCTGAGCAGACCGGCGAACAATTCGGGTCGCTCGCTGCACGATGGTCCGGTGAATAAGTTCATATATCACGATGGCAATGATAACCCCAATGATGATCTCTACTATTAGTGCCATGGCGTCTCCTCCGTTCACTTTGCGTTAGCTTAATCATAGCATGTTTTGTCGCCCAGTGGTAATTCTATACAATCACCTGAAACTATGCTAAAATTGTGCTAATTGTTGTGTAAGCAACCCGCAGTTCGGAAGGACCCATGACCCGCCGTCTTACTGACGAGTTAAATTATTTTGTTAAAGGAGTTTTGTCAGTGATTTATAAAGTTTATTACCAAAACGATAAAAAGCGGAATCCTAAGCGCGAGGATACCCATTCTCTCTATTTGGAAGCGGACACCGAAGTTGAAGCTCGGGCCCAAGTAGAGGCACACACGGAACACAATATCGAATTCATTGAAGCGATGGAAGGCAGTACCCTCGCTTACGAACAACAGAATCCGAATTACAAGTTAACGGAGTTCAATGAATGAACAAGTTAAACGTCAAAAATAACGAGACCGCTATCTTTGGCGTGGGTGGACTTGGCGAAATCGGGAAAAACACTTACGGTATTCAATTTCAGGACGAAATCATCCTGATTGATGCCGGGATTAAATTTCCTGAAGACGAATTATTAGGGATCGACTATGTCATTCCCGATTACCAATACCTCGTTGAGAACCAGTCTAAGATCAAGGCGCTAGTGATTACCCACGGCCACGAAGATCATATTGGTGGTATCCCGTATCTGTTAAAGGCTCTGAACGTTCCAGTCTACGCTGGTCCCTTAGCCTTAGCATTGATTAAGAACAAGCTCGAAGAACACGGATTACTTAAATCGACTGAGCTACACACAATTGACGATGATACTGTGCTTAAATTTCGGAAGATGAGTGTGACCTTCTTCCGGACGACCCACTCAATCCCCGATACGCTGGGGGTTGCTGTTCACACACCAGTCGGCACGATTGTGGAAACGGGGGACTATAAGTTCGACTTAACACCCGTTACCAACCAGCCGCCTGATCTTCAAAAGATGGCCAAGCTGGGCGACGAAGGCGTGCTCTGTCTGATGTCAGACAGTACCAACGCCGAACGCCCCATCTGGACAAAATCTGAAAAATGGGTGGGTAAATCCATTCGCAAGATTTTCGACCAAGTTGAAGGCCGGGTCATCTTTGCCACGTTCGCTTCCAATATCTCACGTATCGAGACGGCCTGTGAAGTGGCGTTGGCTCACGGACGAAAGATTGCTGTCTTTGGCCGATCCATGGAAGCAGCCATTGTCAACGGTCGGGAACTGGGTTACTTGAACATCCCTGACGATGCGTTAGTCGATGCCAACACCATTCGTTCCCTGCCCGCTGAAAAGGTCATGATTCTATGTACCGGTTCGCAAGGTGAACCCATGGCGGCCCTTTCACGGATCGCTAATGGGACCCACCGGCAAATTGCCATTCAGCCTGGCGATACCGTTGTCTTCTCCAGTAACCCAATCCCTGGGAACACGATTTCAGTGAACCGGGTCATTAACGAACTGGAAGAAGCCGGCGCTAACGTCATTCATGGTAAGGTCAATAACATTCATACTTCCGGTCACGGTGGTCAAGAAGAACAGAAGCTGATGCTCCGGCTGATGCAACCGAAATTCTTCATGCCGATTCACGGGGAATACCGGATGTTAAAGATTCATACCGAACTGGCTGAACAGTGTGGTGTACCGTTAGATCACAGCTTCATTCTGCAAAACGGGGACGTCTTAGCTTTAACGCAAGACTCCGCTCGGGTTGCGGGTCACTTTACCGCTGGCGATGTTTACATCGACGGTTCCGGTATCGGTGACATTGGCAACGTGGTCTTACGCGATCGCCAACTACTTTCTGAAGAAGGTTTAGTTGTCGTAGTTGCCACCATCGACCTCAAGAATCAAGAAATCAAGGCCGGCCCCGACCTGCTTTCTCGTGGATTCGTCTACATGCGTGAATCCGGCGAGCTGCTAAATGAAGGCCGTCGTCGTGTTTTCCAAACGATTCGTCGAGCTATGCGCAACCCCAAGGCTACTGAAGCTTCAATTAGAAACGCAGTCATCGATGACCTCCAAAACTTCCTATTTGCGAAGACGGAGCGCCACCCAATGATCTTACCAATGTTCATTATGACCAAGTAAATATGACTTGAAGAAGACGCTGTGATGGCGCCTTTTTTTATGGTCAGAGTGCTCCACAAGGCGGTTAGACTCTGAGCATTAACGTCGCTAAGGTAAAAATCCCGAATCTGGATTTTTGGCTTAGTGGGGTTAAGCGCAGGAGTCTGCCTTGTGGAGCACGTTTCGGCTATAAAGCATGAAAGCGAGGCCCCAAACAAATACCGGACTTAGCCTTTAATTTCGTTGTATAAACTCAGAAAAACTCCAACAAAACCAAACACCCCACTTATCTCCAATTACCACGTCAGCGCTCATGCTCCTTTCCAATACTTCGCTCGAAAAGTGAGCGGTCCGCACCCCACCGTCCGTTTCCTTATAAAAACCTTATAACTAAGGAAAGTTCCATCAGAATCACTAGGCAGTTTGGTCGATTTCGTTTATAATAGTGAAGATTAATAATTGAGAGGAGAAGTATGGTGAGTGTCCAGTTCTATATCATCTTAAACGAGCACGCGGGAAGCGGCCGCGCGAAGGAACTCTGGCCGGAGATCAAGCAAGCGCTTGATGCCGCTCAAGTCTCCTATCAGCTCGCCATCTCAGAATATGCGAACCACGCGATTCTTTTAAGCGAGCAATTTGCCAAAAAGTTACCCGACGAGCCCCATCAAAACTGGGTCGTCCTCGCCGTTGGTGGCGATGGCACCCTTCACGAAGCCATCAACGGCCTCAACAAGTTTCCTCGGACCCACCGCATTCCGGTCGCCTACTTACCGATCGGTTCCGGTAATGACTTTGCTCGGGGCGCTGGCATGGCGTTGAAATGGCCGGACGCCTTAAAACAGATTATTCAGTGTACCCACGCCACTGACTATGATATTGGGAGCTACAACGAAACCATCAAGCGGGAACGTGGCGTTTTTACTAACAATCTGGGAATCGGCTTCGATGCCGCCATCATTTCTCAGGCAAATCAGTCCAAAGCCAAGGTCTGGCTCAATAAACATCACTTGGGCAAGCTATCTTATCTAGCCTCGGCCCTGGATGTGTATTACAACCAGACCGGCTTCACCCTGACGGTGCACGTCGGCAACCAACGAGATATTTACCCGAACGCCTTCCTGGTCACCACGACGAATCACCCCTACTTCGGTGGTGGCGTGGGCATTGCCCCCAGCGCAACGATCACCGATCACAAGCTGCACTTGGTGGTCATCGAAAAGCCTAATTTCTTTAAGCTGATGTGGTTAGCCCTACGCCTCGTATTTAAGCGTCATTTGACGTCTAAGGCCGTTCACTACTATCAGGCATCAAGTGTCCACCTTACCGTTCCAGCCATCGAATACGGCCAATTAGACGGCGAAGAGATGGGCGGACGTTTCTTTGACGTTTACGTGGGCCTCAAACAGTATCCTTTTTGGTTCGACACGACAATTTAGACGGTTAAGTTTCTTTGAAAGCCAGAGATGAAAACGTCCCATCAGACACAGCGAAAAGGCTGCATCTGATGGGACGTTTTTTCAGTCACTTTGCAGGCAACAAAAAAAGGATGTGATCGCGACCACATCCCTTCGTCATTGGCGCTAACCAATAACAGTTTATGATTAATCTTCAGAAGCATCCATTGCTTCCAGAATCATGTCTAGCTGAGCGCACTTATTACTGAGGTAGTTCATTTCCTCACCATACCGCGGTTCAATCTGTACGGTTTCATTAGTACTTTGAACAGTTGCGGATTCCTTTTCTTTCAACGTGGCTAGCTGTGAATTAGCCTGCCGATACTCTTCCAGAATCTCTACCCGATTACTCATCATTACACAACTCCTTTAACAAAATTAGTTTTTTTGATTCCCGTTTTCTCAAACGACTAAAAGGAATCATACCACTTGCTAAGGGATTTGTTAACGATTATCTTAAACTTTTTCAACGATTTTCATAAACTTTTTTCCTGCAACCGATTACTTCAGCGACCCAGCAAAGGATGGCATGAAGTAACTACTGATCTGTTGCACCTTAACATTTTGACCAGGTTGTGGTGCAGCAACGAATTGATTATTGCCTAAGTAGATTGCGTCATGGTAAGTGGACCCCTTCGCACCCCAGAAGAGAATGTCGCCAGGCTTGGCTGAAGCGACAGAGTGCGTTGAAACATAGGCTTCTTGCGATACCGTGTTATGTGGTAAGCTGACGCCCATTGCGTTCTTGTAAACGTAAGCAACTAATCCAGAACAATCCATCCCGCTGAGTGAAGAGCCACCCCAAACGTAAGGAATGTTGGCTGAGGCCAACTTCAGCGCTAAGCCAGTCACGGACCCACTGGTTAAGCCGGCTGTGTTCGTGGTCTTCTTAGTACTGCTGCTGGTTGCGGCCGTTGCTGAAGAACTGGTGTTAGTTGTGTTAGTGCTCGTTGCCGTCGTAGCCTTGGCAGCTTGCTTTCTAACAGCGGATTGCGTGGTGGTCTTGATCCGTTTCGTCCGGGTCGTAGCCGTTGCATTTTGACTGCCAGTCTGTGGCTGTGCTTGCGTTTGACTGCTACTGCTGGTTACGGCACTGGTACTAGCCTTGCTTGGTGTCGTTGCCTGTGTGCTAGACTGCGTCGTGGTAGATGATGATACAGACTGACTTGACACAGTAGCTGCCCGAGACTGACGTTGGACTGGTTGACTAGAACTCGTCGTGCTTGGCGTCGTTGCAGAATTACTAGACGTTACTGCACTATTCGAGCTCGTGGTTGATGAAGTTGACTGACTACTCGTGCGACTTGCAACCGGTGCCTTCGTCGTGTTGGCATTGACGTGATTATCCTTTACCGTTGAGCTGCTAGTCCGTGATGAACTATTGGCAGCTGGCGTCGATACAGATTGTTTCGTAGTACTTGAGCTAGTGGCTGCGGCACTCTGCTTCTGCTGTTGCTTGCTAGCTGCGGCTTGCTGTTGTGCCACGATTTGGGCTTGAACGGCACTAGCCTTTTGCGTTGTCTGTTGCGTTGCGCTACGGGTTGTCGTAGCCGTGGAATTAGTCGTGCTCGTGGTAGCGGCAACGCTACCCTTAGGAATTGTCAGGTTCTGTCCCACACTCAGGACATCGCCATCCATGTGATTAGCTTTTTGTAATTGTGCCACGGAGACGTGGTACTGCTGAGCCAAGTCCCACAGCGTATCACCTGATTTAACGGTGTGCGTCTGTTGCGTCTTGGCGGAGCGGACTTGTAATTTCTGACCGACAAAGATCATGTCAGTCTTACTATCAATCGAGTTCTGTTGTTCAAGGTCTTGAATCGAAACGCCTAGCTTTTGTGAAAGTTCCCAAACGGTGTCGCCCTGCTTCACTTGAATACTATCCGCATTGGCGGTGATCGTGGCGCCGGCTGCTAACGCACCCATGGCGCTGACGACTCCGACAAGTGCTTTGGTGGTTTTTCGTTGTCCTGTACTCATTTTCAACAACACGTCCTTTTATGACTTTTTTTCAATGCAGGTGAACGTGAAAGTCCTGCTAATCAGCAAGCAACTTCCGGTCGTTCATAGTAAATACGAATCACAAATTAATATTACCACACGATTTGCCAGTTCCTTGTGAAATATTAAGGAAATCATAACGGATTTTTAAGCTTAAACGTTTGTTCCCATTTTTAAATTCATCACCTTATTTATCACCTGAAAGCGTCTATTCATAGGCATTAACCGGTCACATAAGCCAAACCTCTGTTCTAACACCTTCAAAATTCACCCGTCACAATTTCATTGAACACCTCAAGCAGTTTCGGGGTTAAAAATGTTTGCAGAATACAAATTGCCATTGATAACGCTTTCTGTAGGTTACAACTAGCGATTTTTGTTGCGACTTTGTGAAATTTATTTTTGTGCACAAAAAAACGGGAGAAATTCTCCCGTTAGTTAGTAATCCCGCCGTTCTGACGTTCCTTAGTTGAATAGTCCTTGGAAGAACGAGACAACTTGGTGCCAGATCTGAACAAGGAAGTTTTCAGCTTTTTTAGCATCGGCACTGTTGGCAAAGTCTTTCACATTTGCCATTTTGTCACCGATACTATTCGCCAAATTATTGGCAACATTGGTGACGTTGTTCACGTAAGTCTTACTCGTTGAGACTGGTGCTTGTTGCACCTTGCTCAACGCAATTGCAATATTAGTGATCTGTGTTTGATTGGTTTTACCATCGATGCCCTGCTTAGCCAAAGCCTTTTCCAACATTTCTTCAATGTCGGCCTTGGTTGCGAGATCATCCCCGTTTTGCCGTTGCTTAGCTAAGTCGGAAGAAACCGAACCGACCGCTGACATCAGCTTACCAGGATACTTCTTATCATTATTGTTATGATCAATTGCCGGTTGCGTGGCGTCCAAAACGCCGTTAGCGGCTTGTGTATTCTCGGCATTCAGCGTCAACCCATCTGCTGCCAAAGCCTTGTAGACCCCAGTCAGCGCCGATTCACCTGAGACGGACTTGTCGGCAGTCACCGTAATGATAACGTCCTTAACGCCGGCCATCGTTGCGACCATGGCGTACTGCTGAGAAGTAACCTCAGTAATATTATTACTACCATTATATTCGGCAATGTTGACCTTCACACCAGTTCCCGGATCAGCCGGGGCCAACGCTACAGAACTGATCATACTAGCGTCGGTTGTCCCAGCCGAGTTCAGGTACTGGGCATAGTCGCTCCCAGTCGCCGTTAACGCACTGTAATTGGATTTGACGCCCAAGGCTGAAGCCACGGCATCCTTGTCCTCGCTGGCTAGCCCCGCACCATAGACCACGTAGGCTTTGGATAACGCCTTAGTCTGAACGGTACTACCGCTGGTGGCGGAACTACTGGTATCACTCGTCGTGTCCGTGGTATCCGCATTAGCATGAACCATGCTTCCGCCAATGCCCAGTGCCAGAGTAAACGCCGCCAAGCTCAAGATAACTCGCTTTAATTTCATTGTTTGCACTCTCTTTTCACTTGAATTTAACTTCCCCGGTGAACCCAGTATAGCACGAGAGCCAATTTGGAAGCCGAATTCGAAGCGACCTTAGAGAATTCTTCAGACTTGGGTTTATTGCCAGAACCGCCGTGCACCAGCGTATTCAGGGGCAAATGCAGATTTGGCCATGCTGACTTCTTCAACCTGGCCACCAGGCTTAGGGGCATGTAGAATCTGCCCAGCACCCGCGTATAGACCCACGTGGTGAATAGCTCCCGTGCCGTGGTCCGTGGCAAAGAAGACCAGATCACCCGCGGTTAATTCCTCAGGCGCTACGGGATACCCATTGGCGAATTGGTCCTGCGCATCACGTGGTACGGGAATGCCCAGTGCACGGTGCAGCGCATAAATGAAGCCCGAACAGTCAAAACCAGCTGGGGTCAACCCGCCCCACAGGTAAGGCGTATTGACAAACTGGCGGCCCAACGCAAGAATTCGATCTCCATCATCCACACCAGTTACGCCAAGTTGCGCAGCAGCTGCTGGAATCTGACCGGAACCTAATGGGGTGACCACTTGAATCCACTCAGCGTCCTGACTCGTCGTAGTTAGGATAGTTCCCATCGGTAAGGTCAAGACCGGCTGTTGCTCCGCGTCCAGTAACGTCGTCGTTGGTTGAACCAGGCGAACCGTCGTCGTTGGGTACTCCAACTCAGCATCACTAGTCGTCAATTGGGTCATCGGAATCCAGCCGGGATATCCCCGCCGTTCCAGACGATTGGCTTGCCGCGTCACAAAGACGTGCGCCCAGTCACCCTCCTGCCGATCCAAAACGACGCGATCGTTAAATAGCGCTTCGGTGACGATGCCATTCGTGTCCGCTAACCGTTGCCGATCAGCTGGCTGCAAAGCTGCCAACCACGCCGTCAGGTCACCGTCTTGTAAATACGTCTGATCAGTCTCTGTGGCTACCGTCGGTGCAGACCACACTAATGCCGTGGGAACCTTAATCCGTCGAATCTCCATTAAAACCGCCTCCAGTTTCTTTACCCCAATCTTACCAATAATTCGATCAACTTACTAGATTGTTCTGTAACTTACGTGATTGTTTCGATAACTAGTCGCTAAAGCTGTGCCAATACCACTTCACAAAAAAGTCACGCTAGTTGCGGAAGACTAGCGTGACTGGAGGACATAGTATTATAGAAGAAACTTTTCTTTTATAACAGATCTAGATAGGCTTGAACAACATTTTCTGGGGTAAAACCAGCCATTTCGACGACGGCTGCGCCATTCCCACTAGCGCCAAAGTGTTCTTGTGTCAATGCAATCCCATCTAGGCCAACGTACCGGTACCAGCTGGCACCACTCGCCATCTCAACCGCAACTCTGCGACGAAGATGCTTGGGAAGAACGCTTTCCTGGTAATCAGCGGATTGGGCGTTAAATTTCTCAAAACTAGGAACGGAAACCACCCGAACATCGTGACCAATCTCGGCCAGACGTTGCTGTGCATCCACAGCTAACTTCACTTCGGAACCCGAGGCCATCAAGATCCCTTCAGCCTCGTGTTGCGCATCCGTAACGACGTACCCCCCACGCTTCACGCCGGCACGAACCTTAGCGGCTGGCTTGGGTAAGGTCGGTAGGCCCTGCCGCGTCAAAATGATTGCCGTTGGGTGATCCGTTGCAGAAATGGCTTGTTCCCAAGCTGCGACCGTTTCGTTCCCATCGGCTGGCCGGTAAACCGTCAAACCTGGGATGGACCGTAATGCTGCCAATTGTTCTACTGGCTCATGGGTCGGGCCATCTTCTCCAACGGCTAAGGAGTCGTGGGTAAAGACGTAGATCACGGGTAACTTTTGCAATGCGGCTAACCGAATTGCTGGCTTCATGTAGTCGGAGAAGACGAAGAATGTTGACCCGTAGACACGAGTCCCTCCGTGTAAGGCGATACCGTTCATCGCAGCGGCTTCGGCAAATTCACGAACCCCAAACCAGAGATTCTTGCCGGTTGGATTGTCCCGACTAAAACGATCCTCATCGGCAACGTTGGTCTTGTTCGAGCTGAACAGGTCAGCTGAACCACCCCACAAGTTCGGGCAAGCTGCGCTCAACCGTTGAAGGATCTCATGACCACTAGCTCGCGATGCCAGCGCATCCTTCTTATAATACGTTGGCAGGCTCTCCGTGTAATCAGCTGGCAAGCTCTGACTAATGCCTTGTGCAAACTGCGCAGCCAATGCTGGTTCGGCAGTGGAATAACGTGTAACCAAGTTAGACCATTCTTGATGGCTAGCCCAGCCACGAGACTTCACCGTGCTTTGGAACCGTTCCGTAACGGCCGCTGGTACCGTGAAGGGATCGTTATCCCAGCCGTAGAACTCACGCGTAGCGGCAAGGTCTTCCGCATTGAGCGGTGCGCCATGAACCTTGTTCGTCCCTTGATGGGGACTACCGGCACCAATCACCGTCTTGACCTCAATCAACGTTGGCCCGGATTGGTTGTCCTTGGCGGTGTTGATTGCAGCATCAATCGCGTCTAGGTCATTACCATCGGCGACCCGCAGATAGTTCCAGCCGTAACTCTCAAACCGCCCCGCAACGTCATCGTGGCAAGCGTTAGAGAGTGGCCCATCCAAGGACACATCGTTTGAATCATATAAGACGATTAATTTATTTAATTTTAACTGACCGGCGAGGCTAGCTGACTCTGCAGCGACCCCTTCCATCAGATCCCCATCCCCGCAAATCGCGTAAGTATAGTGATCAACCACGTCATATTCAGCGCGGTTGTATTCAGCACCCAAGTGCATTTCAGCCATGGCCATCCCCACGGCCATACCAATACCTTGTCCCAAAGGACCAGTCGTGGCATCAACACCAGGTGTCACCCCGTGTTCGGGATGTCCCGGCGTCTTACTCCCAACTTGCCGGAAATTCATCAAGTCGGACTTACTCAGGGCAAACCCACTGAGGTGCAGCAGGCTGTAAAGCATTGCTGAGCCATGACCGGCGGATAAGACGAACCGATCGCGATTGAACCATTGTGGGAAAGATGGGTCAATGCGTAGGTGCCGGGAGAATAAGACGTAAGCCATTGGCGAAACCCCCAAAGGTAAGCCAGGATGACCGGAACGGGCCCGCGAAATCATGTCCATACTGAGCATCCGAACGGCCGTCACCGCTTGCGTATCAACTTCATCAAAATCTGCTTTTTTTACTGCTTTTTCATTCAACATTGATAGATAACCTCACTTTTATGTAGCCGGACCATTCACGGCTACCATTTTTGATTGGCGCATGCATTCGTTGATTTAATCGATATCGTCAACGGCATCTCCTTGACTTTTCTAACTATACCAATTCAACTGAAATAATGCAACCACTCTTTTAAAAGTTATTCTAGCGGCGTTTATAATAACTGGATAACTGTATTATCAAATATACCGATTCATTGATGTTGCAACCGGTTGTCCAAAATACGCAAAAAAAAGCAATCTTTTTCCGAAAATTTCGAAAAAGATTGCTTAGTTAGTTAAGTCTTTCAGAAAACCTATTTCTTACTTGCAGCGATAATTTCATCGTAGGTTGGGATTGAAGGCATCGCACCCAAACCTTGAACCGTCAATGAACTAGCGCGTTGAGCGAAAGTCAAAGCGGATTCAATGTTGCTCAAGTCACTCTTCAATTGTGAGCTCAATGCCCCAATGAAAGTGTCACCGGCTGCAGTCGTATCAACGGCCTTAACCTTGAATGCTGGGACGAAGCCAGATTCCTTTTCAGTTGCGTAGTAAGCACCCTTACTCCCAACGGTGATGATCAGGTTCTTGGCGCCCATTGCACGGAACTTGTCAGCATTAGCATCCATTGACGCACGGTCAGTCACTTCGATACCGGTCAGAACAGCACTTTCAGTTTCATTAGGAACGACCAGATCAGTCACCTTCAAAATAGCTGGATCGATCTCAGCGGCAGGCGCTGGATTTAAGATCGTCGTTACACCATGTTGCTTGGCAACGGTAAAGGCAGCCAAGGTTGCAGCTTGAGGCGTTTCAAATTGTGCGATCAGGAAGTCGGCCTTAGCGATGTCATCTTCGACAGCCAAGACTTCAGCATCCTTGATCTGTTGGTTAGAACCACCGTAAACCAAGATACTGTTTTGGCCTTCTTCATCCAACAGAATGAAAGCAGAACCGGTACCAACCGTCTTGTCGGTTACAATGGCACTCGTATCGATCTTGTCTTCTTGCAAGGATTCTACCATGAAACGACCGGCATCGTCGTTACCGACTTTACCGATGAACCGCGTTTCAGCACCAGCACGGGCTGCGGCAACGGCTTGGTTCGCACCCTTCCCACCAGCAGCACTACTCTTGTTTTCAGTTGACAGGGTTTCACCTGGTAACGGCATACGGGGAACCCGTAAGGTTGTATCCACGTTGAGACTTCCCAAAACAGTAACTTTGTTTGCCATAATAAACTTCCACTCCTTAACCATTTATCCGTTCGTAAAACGTTTTACGTATTACCGATACGCCCGGTAACCCGTTTCAGATTACTACTAGCGTATCATGATTCGAAAAGGCTTACAAGTAAAACTTGAAATTTTTTTCAGTTATTTTTTAATATTTGACGAGTTATTTACTGACTGGTCCCGTACTCTCCCGTTCTTTCAATTCAACGGGCAATTCCACCGTCTGTGGGTCCAACTGGCGTTTCTGAATCCGGTTAATCAATAACGTCGTAGCTTGTTCACCCATGGTCACAACTGGTTGATGGACCGTTGTCAGCTTAGGAACCACGTAATCATCGAGGTCGATGTCATCGTAGCCCAGGACTGAGATGTCTTCCGGCACACGAATACCCTTTTCGTGGAGTCCCCGAATCAGGCCCAACGCCATTTCATCGTTGACCGCGAATACTGCTGTTGGCGCTTGCTTGACCACGGCCGCCGTTGCTTGGTAACCACCGAGCTTGGTCATCGGCGAAATAATTGTATCCTCGGCCTTCAACGTCACACCGGCCGTTGCCAGCGTGTGTTTAAACCCATCCAGCCGTATGATCAGGTTGTCCGTGGGATCTGCTGGCATAACAATGGCAATTTTTTTGTGACCCAGCGCCAGCAAATGTTCGGCCGCAATCTTCCCGCCACGCTGATCGTTGATCCGAACGCGGTCAAGACTTGGCCCTCCATTTTGATCGATCAACAAGTAAGGAATTCCGTTTTTCTTCAGAATATTATCAACGGCGTCAACCGTAATCGAGGAACTGGCGATAATCAGACCATCAACGGCCCGCTTGATCAGTTCCTGCAGGTAGTAACCCTCTAGATCCTCATCATAGTTTGCCCCAAAAATCAGGGGGATAAAGTGCCGCTCACGACTGGTCGATTGAACCCCCTTGATAAACATACTGAAGAAGGGGTTCCCCAGGTTAGGCACAATGACACCAATCGTTTGCGCAGAACGCATAATCAGATTACGCGCGTTAAAATCCGGCACGTACCCCATCTCTTCTTGGAGTTGATGTACGCGCGTTCGCGTATCGATGCTGAAGCGCTCACCCTTGCCATTTAAAATCTGCGAAACCGTGGTCACCGAAACACCAGCAGCCTCTGCCAGATCTCGAATCGTTACTTTCCGTGTCATAACATCCTCCACACCAATCTGTCTAATTCTCTATTGTCCGAAGCATCGGCAGTTACCCCGCCGCACTCGCTCTATAACGATTATACCCTATCCTACGGTCCATTTGCTGAACAATTTTTCGAATTTCACAGAATAGCATTCGTTATTATCAAATTTATAGCTATTTACGGTTAACCGCTTACTAGATTGGCTGGTAAGTTAACCAACTGACTCGGCCAAAATTCTCAGGATATTACTCGACTGGATCGTCATTCCACCGCTTAGCCGGTGTAAAAGAAAAGACTGAGCCGTAAGTTAATCCTTGCGTCGTCAGTCTTCAATCAGTCCTAAGCCTTTAGAATCTTGTCGATAGCTTGTAACTCTTCATCGTCAAACTCTAAGTTTTGAACTGCTTTTACGTTTTCATATAAATGTTCAGGTTTGGAAGCGCCAGTAATGACACTGGTGATAACCGGATTGTGTAGCAACCAGGCGAGCGCCATGTGGGACAGCTTTTGCCCACGACTGTGCGCAATCTTGTTCAGTGCTTGCAACTTACTCAGCATCTTGTCGCGGCCTTGTTCCAGAATGTATTCACTAGACCAGTGAATATCAACGTCTTCTGGAATACCGTCCAGGTACTTGTCCGTCAGCAAGCCTTCACACAATGGCCCGTAGGCGATAGCCCCAGCATTGTTCTTCTGAAGCATATCGAAGAGTCCATCATCATTGGCGCTCTGATTCAACATGTTGTAAGAAACTTGGTCCACCACGAATGGTGTATGCAGGTCCTTAAAGATCTTGATCATCGCTTCAGCTTGTGGTGCCGTGTAGTTAGAAATCCCAACGTACAACGTCTTACCTTGGCGAACCATGTCGTCTAACGCAACGGCCGTTTCTTCTGGTGACGTTTCGGCGTCGTAACGGTGACTATAGAAAATGTCCACATAGTCTAACCCCATGCACTTCAGGGAACGATCCAATGAAGCCATCAGCGCCTTGCGGGAACTCATTTGACCGTAAGGACCGGGCCACATGTGGAAGCCAGCCTTACTACTGATGACGAGTTCATCCCGGTAAGGCTTTAACTCACGTTCCAAAACTTCACCAAAAAGACGTTCTGCTTCGTAGGAACCAGGACCGTAGTTGGCGGCCAAGTCAAAGCTAAAGATCCCTGCGTCAAACGCCTTTAAGATAATGTCGCGGGTGTCGCCGTAATTGGCGTGCTCCCCGTATTTGTGCCACATTCCGAAAGAAATTGCTGGTAATTGAAAACCAGTATTCCCGGCACGCCGCACTGGAATTTTTTCATAACGATGTTCATCTGCTAAATACATTTGCCACATTCCTTCCCTTTATGCCTACCTACGAGTATAAAGGAATTGGTGTGGACCAGTCAAGTTTTGCGTTAAATCTGGTGCACGTCGTCGCTGAGCTTGACTGCCTGTGAAACGTGGCCACCAGTAGCATCGAGCAACTTCTTGGCTTCGGCAATGGTCCCCTTCGTCTCAATCAAAACAATGGCCAAGGGCACATTATTACCGGCGCGATCGAGTGCCCGCTCTGCCGCCAAAGTCGACGTCTGGGTAGCTTCCGCGATAATCTTCTTGGCCCGTTCAAAGGTCTTGCCATTGGTTGGAACCACGTTGATCATCAGATTCTGATAAACCTTCCCCGACTTCACCATGATCCCGGTCGATAGCATGTTCAATACCATCTTCTCGGCGGTCCCAGCTTTCAGCAGCGTGGCTCCAGTAATCACTTCGGGACCCACGACCGGCGTAATGGGATAGTCGGCAAGCTGGGCCAGCGGACTCTCCTCAATACAGGAGAACCCGATCCCAGTAGCACCATGTTCCTGAGCAAATTTCAAGGCGGCTACGGTGTATGGCGTCTGCCCGGAAGCAGCACTGGCCACGACCACATCCTTCTCCGTCAGTTGGACGGCGGCGAGATCATCCTGAGCCAGCTCTGGTGAATCTTCAACGGAGGGTAACGTATGGGTCAATGCTTGATTTCCCCCAGCAATTAGGCCAAAGGTTTGTTGCTCGGTCAAGCCGTAAGTGGGTTGGAGCTCAGTCGCATCAATGACCCCCAACCGGCCAGAAGTCCCAGCGCCCACGTAGATCAGTCGTCCACCTTGGTCAAACTTCGGGTACGCAGCGTCAATGGCCGCAGCGATCTCTGGCAACTGCTTTTGCACGGCGCGGGCAACCCGGTGATCCTCGCGATTAATCGTGCCGACCATTTCCAACGTTGATTCACGGTCGATGTGTGTCGAGCGGTGATTTCTCTGTTCTGTAAGTAAGTCATCAAATTGCATGGTGTTGACCTCCAACTTTCATTAGACTTGTCAAAATTATGTATTCGCTTTCATAGTTACTACTCTAGGTATAACATGTTTCATACATAATTTCAATTGTGAATATCAGGCCAGTAATATTCAAGTTGCCTTCCAGCGTTTACAAGCCGAGCTTTGTTAGTCCAATTGCTCTGAAAATCGGTGGGCTTGTGATCGCCGTTAATTTCAGGCTTTCGTCGGTTAAATCAGTTGTGTGCTCACACCATTACGTGCTTAAAACAAAGTTTCACGTTATTTTAAAAAAAGTGAGACTAGATTCCGTAAATTTACATTAGTAATAGTATAGAAACTATTTTAGAACTCACCATTCTGATCCAAATACGCCATCATTGCTGCGACATCCGTAAATACCGGCGAATCGTCCGGAATCAGACCCAACTCTTTGGCTTCTATCACTACCATCGCTCTTCTAGTCACTGCATTAGGTTCATTCTCTCCAGGTGTCAAAACGGCAAATGGTATCCGGTCCTGAATGACAAGTTGCTTTGCTGCTAGCACAAAATACGCATTCAAAGTCAATCCAACAGCCTGTAACTGAGCAGTCACGGCTTGCCGCAATTGCTCATCCAATGTAATCGTAACGGATGTTGTACACATCATAATCGCTTCCTTCCGGCCTCACTATACCACGTGAGACCGTCAAAGCCGTTAACGACTACTCCGACTTCTGCCGCCCGAATTCGACTCAACGACAGGAGAGCCTTTCTGAAAACGCGGTTGTGGCACTTCAAGTGACGCAACTTCGCACAGGTTGAGAGGAGCCTGGCCCAACGCGAAGCCATTTTACGTGATTTTAAATTGTAAAAAAACAGAGCCCGGGATAAAATCCCAGACTCTGTTACTAGCCACTCTTATGTGGTTAAAACGTGCGCCAAAAGGCAGCCGATTCCGCTTAAAACTGATAACCACCTTTTGTCCCACTCTGATTAATCTATTTCTGAACTGCCATCCATTGGTACCCACGACTCATGCCGGCTGGGTTCCAAACGTAGCCACTGACCTTAGCGTTCCACATTTCAACCGTTGCGGGTTGATACAGTGGAATCACACCTTGTTGGGTCATCAGACGCTTTTCAGCGTTGACCAGGTCGTTGTACCGGGCCGTTGGCTTGTTGGCATCCTGATTTTCAGATTTCTTCACGTAGTTGTCATACTGGGCATCGGAGAAGCCACCATTATTGTTGGTGTTCCCCGTGCTCATCAACGACAAGAAGTTAATTGGGTCGGCGAAGTCAGCTCCCCAATTGGACAGGACCAAGTCGAAGTTTCCACTATTGGAACGGCTCAACCGCGTCTTGTAAGGCAGCGTGCTCAACGTAACTTTCACGTTAGGCAACTTCTCCAAGTCAGCTTGAATGTACTGAGCAACCGTCTTAGTCACACTAGTATCATCGGCCATCAGGGTCAGGTGCAATTCCTTCGTGCCACTCGCCTTCAAGCCAGCCTTCATCAACTGCTTAGCCTGTTTCAAGTCATAGGTCACGCCGCTCTTGACATAAGCATCCTTGGCAAAGTCCGCCTTAGTCTTCGGGTTCTGCGTCAAGTTCTGTGACACGAATCCTAGTGGTGCCTTGGACCCATCTCGGAGCACGCTCTTAGCGAGTTGTTGCTTATTGATGGCCATGGACAAGGCTTGACGAACCTTCAGATTCCGCAAAGCCTTGATCCGCTTTTGGTTCATCTGCATGTAGTAGGTCGAACCCCCGACAAACGTCTTCATATCCTTGTTGTTCTTCAGGTTGGCTACCTGCGTTCCATCCAAGGTCGTCGCATCCAATTTCTTTTGTTGATACAAGTTGAGGCCAGTCGATGGATCAGCCACGACTTGGAAGTTCATCTTCTTCAAGGTGATCTTCTTTTTATCCCAGAACTTGGTGTTCTTGACCAATTGCCAGTTCTGGTTAGTCCCCTGCCATTTGGTCATGACAAACGGCCCATCGTACGCCGTCTGGTCGCTGGAATGACCGTAGTCCTTGCCATACTTGTCCACAATACTTTGTTCCTGTGGGAAGAAGGTTGGAAAAGCCAACAACAGTTTGAAGTAGGCCACTGGCTTACTTAACGTCACTTGTAACTTGTATTTACCCAACGCCTTGACACCCAATTGGCTCGGCGCTAATTTTCCGCTTTGAACCTGACTGTAATTCTGAATACCAGCCATCAGATAAGCATATTCGGCCGCCGTCTTCGGGTTAACCGTCCGTTGCCAAGAGTAAACGTAATCCTTGGCCGTGACCGTCTTGCCGTCATTCCACTTATTATCGTGACGCAAGTTGAAGACGTAGGTTTTCCCGTTGTTGCTGACCGTGGTCTTCGTTGCCATCGCGTTAATCAATTTTTCATTTTTACCTAAACGATACAATCCCTCTTGCGTATGATACAACTGGGTCAAGCTCGTAGAGTCCGCTGCCTTGGAGACATCCAAGGTCGTGACTTCCGACTTGGTAGACAGTTTGACCTCTTGGTCGGCTGCCAGACCCGTCTTGTTCGAAGTCGTGGTCTTCCCGCAAGCAGCGAGACCGCCCACGACTAAAGCTGTGATTCCCAGTAAGATACCAAAATGTTTTCCTCTCAAACTACTCGCTCCTTAATCTAGATATTTGTGACGCCACCCATTCAACCCCTTTGCGGATTCGGTGGGGCATAAAATAAGAACCATCACCAGCGTGACGGCCCTCATCGTTGTTATTGCTTATGCTGCTTCAAAGCCTTGTGGAATAAGGAATCCACGGGTTCTTGGTGGTAAATGAGGTCCATGGCTTTACCAAATAACTCGCCAACGGACAATACGACAAATTTATCACTATTCTTTTCTTCTGGCAACTGAATCGAATCGGTAAAGACTACTTTTTCCAGTGGTGAGTCATCGATCCGTTCCGTTGCTTGACCAGACAGAACCGCATGCGTCGCACAGGCGTAAACGTCTGCGGCACCAGCAGCCTTCAAGGCGCGAGCGGAAACGGTAATCCGTAAGGCGGTATCAATGATATCGTCAACTAGGATGGCCCGTTTGCCCTTCACATCCCCGATAACGGCATCAGGATGCGCGGAATTCTCCGTATCATCCCGGTTGTCGATGATGGCGATGGGGGCGCCCAGCAATTCGGCTAACCGCCGTGCCCGACTCACACCAGCGTGGTCGGGAGCGACCACAACGAAGTTATCATCCGCCATTTCAGGGTTGTCCTCAAAGTAGCTGGCCAAAAGCCGGTCGCTTTGCAAATGATCCACCGGAATATCGAAGAATCCTTGTAACTGCGCCGCGTGCAAGTCCAGGGCAATCACCCGACTGACACCATCCATTTGAAGGAGTGACGCGATTAATTTAGCGGTGATGGGTTCCCGTGAACGTGCCTTACGATCTGCCCGTGAATACCCGTAGTATGGAATGACCACGTTAATTTTCTCAGCGCTGGCCCGCCGTGCGGCATCCACCATAATCAACAGTTCCATCAAGTTCGTGTTGACTGGATCTGAGACTGACTGAATGATAAACAGTTCGTCCCCACGAATACTTTCATCGATACTAATCTGAATTTCACCATCACTAAAGTGCTTGATCGTTGACTTACCCAGCTCAACGCCAGCAGCCTTCGCAATCTTTTCCGCGAGTGGCCGGTTTGAATTCAGTGCAAAAACTTTCATTCTGCCAGCTTCGACATGTTCTGCCATAACAGCCTCCCAGTGGGTTTCCCCAAATTCGTTTATATTTTAAGTTTACGTCGTGCTGCTTGCGGGATAATCCCCACTAAACTAAGACGCACAACGCCTAATTTACTGTTTATATTATCGCAATCTTTTCCCGGAAACGCAACGATTCGCGCCGCACTTTTAGGCTTTTGCCATAAATTGTGCCGGTGTGATTCCCTGCATCCCGATCATGGGATTAATCTGACGACCAAGCACTAACTCCGGTGTTAAGCGGTAATCGGTCGGTTCAGCCGCTGGTGACGCCTCTGATGAAGGCGTTTCCGGTGCTTCCTCACTCGGCGCCACCGTTTTCTCATTTCCGGTCGACATTTCTGCCGTTGGTGCGTTCTCACCAGAATCTTCGGTCGATTCACTTGCCGACACTGACGCAACTGCTCCCTCAGGATCCAACACGTGTTGAATCCGCGTGGTCAACGTCGTGTGGCGATTAACCGACAGATTGTTGACACAGGTGGCAAAAGCGTTAGGTTCCCCCAACAGGATCAACATGTCCGCCGCTCTGGTCACCGCCGTGTACAGCAGGTTTCGTTGGAGCATTCGGTTATACTGACCAACCATCGGTAAAATCACCATCTTGAATTCGGACCCCTGCGACTTGTGGATCGACATGCAGTAGGCCAGCGTCAGCCGGTTCCAGTCATTGCGTGAATATGTGACCTCGGTCTGCTCAAACGCAATCGTCAACTGATCGGCCTTGATTTCCTTGTTCTTAGCACTCAAGTCGATCCCCGTAATCGTTCCGATATCACCATTAAAGACGTTATTTTCGGGACTATTTACCAGGTGTAAGACCTTATCACCAATCCGGAATTTTTGGTTACGAAATTCAACTTCCTTAGTCCGCTCGGATTTCCGCGGATTCAAAATATCCTGCAAGACCACATTCAAGCGATCAATTCCAGCAGAACCACGGTACATTGGCGCCAGCACCTGAATATCACTCGCCGTAAACCCCTTGGCATGCGCCTTAGCCACGATTTGGTCAATCACGCTTTCAACCTGGTTAGCATGGCACGGAATGAACGACCGGTCTGGTTGATTCTTGGTAAAGTCAGCCGGTAGCTCCCCGTTCTTAATCGCATGGGCCAGTGGAATAATCGAGGAACCATCCCCCTGCCGGTAAATTGTGTCTAACTGAATCTTCTGCAGTTGGTCACTGGCCAATAGGTCGTGAAAGACTTGGCCGGGTCCCACGGATGGGAGTTGGTCCTTATCGCCCACGAGAATGACTTGCATGCCCACGGGGACCGCCCGCAACAACGTCTTCATTAGATAGACGTCGACCATCGACGTTTCATCGATGATCAGCAAGCCACCTTCTAGGTCCTTAGTGGCCGCGGCATCGAGATCATCTTCTCGTCCCGTCAGTCCCAACAACCGGTGAATGGTGCTGGCCGGCAAACCGGTCGACTCACTCATTCGTTTGGCAGCTCGGCCGGTCGGTGCGGCCAATAAGATTGGGAAAGGTTGCTCCTTGTAATCATTGATGTCGAGTGACACCTCGTGCAACCGGGCGTACAGGTTAACTAGGCCACGAATAATCGTGGTCTTTCCGGTCCCGGGTCCCCCGGTTAGCAGCATGACCTTCGCCTTCACGGCAGCGGTCAACGCGGCCGTCTGCGAATCGTCATACACGATGTCGGCCTGCTTTTCGACGATGCGGACCTGCTTTGCAATGGCCTCATCGTTGAATCGGTCATCGTCCTCGCCACCCTGTAACAGCCGTTGGAAATGTTCGGCAATTTGCCACTCGGCATCGTAGAGTGATTTCAGATAAATCCGCTGCTCGTCACCGACGACTTTCTCCTGCTTCGCCAGCTCGAGAAGTTGGTTCGCAATATCTTGTGGATTCAATCGCACATTCCGTGAATTCTCTAGGAGGCTCAGCGTATTCGCCAACAGTGGCTTAGCCGTAGTATAAGTATCCCCATTGGCAACGGATAGATCCGTTAGTGTCTGTAAGAGACCCGCACGCAACCGCTCTGGTCGATCGGCTGCGTAGCCTAACTGCGTCGCAATCTGATCGGCTCGTTTGAAGCTGACCCCGGTGATATCTTCGGCTAACTGGTAGGGATTGTCATGAATCACATCCAGTGTCTTCGCCTCATACCGATTGTAAATAGCGGCTGCCAGCGTGCTCCCAAAACCGTAACCGTTCAGACCAATGATGATCTGTTCCATCCCGTTATTAGTCTGCAACTGACTGACTAACGTTGCCACCACCTTGGGCGACAGGCCCAGCGGTGTCAAAACACTGCTGTCATCGAGAATCTTCTCAATGGCATTGGTGCCTAGCCCGTCGACGATCTTCTCCGCCGTCTTCTTCCCCAGCCCTGGAAAATCATCCCCGCTGAGATAGGCAATAACGCCACTACGGGATGTCGGCGTTTCATTCTGATAGTTGTCGGCCTGAAACTGCACACCGTACTTGGGATGCTCGACCTTCTTACCACTAAAGCGGTAGGTCACATCATCCTTCACGTCCGCGAAGTTTCCCGTCACAACGATTTCGTCTTCGTGCCAGTCCAGACTGGTCTCGGACACCTTGATCAGCATGACCTTGTAGAAACTATCTTGACTGGCAAAGAAGACCGCACTGACGGTGCCGACCACGTAATCGGCCTGATCGCCACTGTCGCCCGCGAATAAGTCTAGTGATTCGGATGCCATCTGCTCGTCTCCTCCTGACTACTCTTTGGTCTCGTTCTTTTGCGTCTGAATGAACCGCTCGATATCGGCCAGCTTCTTTTGACCCTTTTCAAAGTACCGTGGGTCTAACGACTTAGCCGCCTTAAAATACGGACCATAATCTTCGCCCTGAACCATAGCCACTAAGCCACGATCAAAGTTAGCCCGACCATTGTGATCGTCCAGTGCCAAAACTTGATCGTAGTACTGAGCAGCTTGGGCCATATTTCCCAGTGCCAGCAGGTTCTCAGCGACCACCTGTAACGTTGCAACGTCCTTAGGTTGACTGCCTAACGCGGTCAAACCAAAGACCAGTGCCCGTTTGTGATCACCACTTGCCATGTAGCTCTGTGCCATCATCAGGTAACCGGCACCCTTTAGCTGCGCACCCAGCTGGTCAAATTCGGCAATGGCTTTCGTGTAATCCTGAGCAGCGTAGTAGACGTTCCCCAAACCATAATGCAGCTTCTCCACGGCAACTGGTTGTGCCGCGAACAAGCCCAAGGCCTTCATCAAAAGTTCTTCTGCCTGCGCAAAAGAATTGAGATCGACTAGAACCGTTGCCAACTCGTAGTACGCATCCGCATCCCCCGGATGACTATCGATACGTTGAACCAATTCATGAACCATGTGTTCTGAGCGTGCTTTATCTTGGTCACGCCCCTGACCCGTTTGTTTTTCCGTCATTTTATTAATCACCTAATATCTAAATCGTGTCGGTCGGCGATGCTGCCGCCGTCAAGAAGCTCGTATCATTCCAGTCCAGCAAGTCAAAGCTGTGGCCACCATCCGTGGTCTCAAGCACCGTGACACTGGTATTTCGAATACCGCCTCGTTTTCGCAAATCCGGAAGTGGAGTGCCCAACAGCGCATTGATCTCCGCGTTGAGAGCAGCCCCGTGACTCACAATCAGGACGTTGGCCTTCGGCTGTGGATTGGCCCCAACGATTGCCTGGATACCAGGTGTCATGCGGTCAATAACTTCTTGGAAAGTCTCCCCGCCAATCCGACTGGTATCATACTGGTCGGGATGGTTACGGAAGGCATCCAGCTCAGCCGGGAACTGTGCTTTAACATCCTCAAACGCCATGCCCTCGAGCTGCCCCAGGTGAAATTCCTCGAGTCGACTCATCAGCGTTAGGGGCACGTGCTGGTGAAGCTCCTTCACAACGTGTTGGGCGGTCACCCGAGCACGACGAATGGGGCTTGAATAGGCGTGCTGAAAGCGCGTCTGACGCAAGAAGTGGCCCACCTGGACCATTTGCTGGTAACTCTCGGTCAGTAGCTCAGAGTCGCCCCCAGCGCCCTGAAACCGGCCCTCTAAATTCCACTGCGTCTTACCATGACGGACAAAGTATAATTTCAAAGTGTCGTCCCTTCCTCTCATCTCATTATGGGTTAAGCCCTTGGCGCCTTGCCGGGTGGCCCAAATCAACTGGAACGCTGGGGCGGGCGCCAGAAGCCAAAGAGCGGTCTTCTGACTTGTCTTTGAACCTCTAAAATCGAGTTTCAAAGACACCAATTCTCTAAGCGACCAAAAACGTCGCTAAGAGAATTCCCACGGCTAAGTTGATTTGGGCCACCCTCACGGCTTACACTGGCTTAACCCGTACCAATTCTTTCTATACCTGTCGTATTCTATCCATCTGCACTAGCTACGTTCTACAAAACAACTGTCGCGTTCTATCTCAATAACCTCAATAATACCACGCTAACATGCCCTTCAGAACCCCGTGCAGTCACATCACCTTATTATGCCAGTTTTCAGGTGATTTTCAAAGAAACAACTGCGGAAATTTCAAAAACCCGCCAACGAGATTGCTCTCGCTAGCGGGTTTCGATTGACTGTTTGGTTTAAATGGTCAGAACTAGATCAACTGTAACTCGCGATCCTTGTTGTAGGCAGCGTCGATAATGGCACTCCCCAGGCACTCGTCGCCGTTGTAGAAGACGACGGCCTGTCCAGGTGTGATGGCCCGTGCGGGATCGTCGAATTCAACGGTGACCTGCTGGCCGTCCTCACTCAAGTGAACGGTCACGCCAGTATCCTTTTGCCGGTACCGGAACTTAGCCGTGCAGTGGAAATCACTGCCGCGGTCAATCGTGTTGACCCAGTGAATGTCAGAAGCTGACAAATGCGTCGCGTAGAGGTGCTCGTTGTGGTACCCCTTGCCGACGTAAAGAATGTTCTTCGTCAGGTCCTTACCGATAACGAACCATGGCTCGTTGTCTTCACCGTCACCACCGATACCCAAGCCACGACGCTGACCAATGGTGTAGTACATCAAGCCGGCGTGATCGCCCTTGATCTCACCATCAACGGTCATCATCTTGCCGGGCTTAGCTGGCAAGTAGGTGTTCAGGAAGTCCTTGAAGTGACCCTTTTCACCGATAAAGCAGATTCCCATGGAGTCCTTCTTATCAGCGGTTGCCAAGCCAGCATTCTTAGCGATTTCACGAACCTGTGGCTTCACCAAGTCACCGATTGGGAACATCACGCGGTCCAACTGCTCCTTGGAAAGCTGACTCAAGAAGTAAGTCTGGTCCTTGTTCTGATCCACGGCACGCATCAAGTGCGCGTCGCCGTTCTCGTCGCGGGTCAACTGGGCGTAGTGTCCGGTCGCAATGTAGTCGGCACCGAGCTCCAACGCGTAGTCGAGGAACGCCTTAAACTTGATCTCTTTGTTACAGATCACGTCAGGGTTAGGCGTCCGACCCTTCTTGTACTCATCCAAGAAGTACGTGAACACGCGGTCCCAGTATTCCTTTTCAAAGTTGACGGAGTAGTAAGGAATGCCAATTTCTGAGGCAACCTTGGCTACATCCTTGTAGTCTTCTGTGGCGGTACAAACACCGTTCTCGTCCGTATCGTCCCAATTCTTCATGAAGACGCCGATTACATCATAACCCTGCTGCTTAAGCCGCAAAGCGACGACGGAAGAATCGACACCACCACTCATACCAACGACAACTCGCGTGTGGCTGTTGTCCTGCATGGTATCACCATCATTTCATTCAGATTCTGGAGAATCTACGATTTGAAGGTCGCATAAATCCAGTATTGCTTAGTTTACCTATTTTTCGTAAGTTTTGCAAGCCTGGTGTTCCCTTTCAGAAAAGGTGGTGGCAGCCTGCCCACTGTGGTCAACACCACGCCTACTCACAAAAAGGTGGCAGGTCTGGTTCGGCCTCCCACCTTTGGATCATCTATTTTAGACCTTCATTTACGAAACGACTACTTCTTCTGAATGATCTCGCGGTCAATCAGATTCTGCAGGATAAAGTGATATTGTTCCACGTTGCCCTCGGCGTGAGCACCCTTGAAGATGTTGACACGCCGGTTACCAGAAGCGTTGGTCGTCGACATCTTGAAACCACTGAGATCCTTAGCCACAATCACCCGTAGCATCTGGTTACGATTGTAGGGTGACGTTGGATCGACAGACCGTTCCAGCGTGTAGTTACCGGCGTTGGACAGTTGGAACCCGACATCCTTCAAAGCATAGGGCTTCACGTTTGGATTCAGCTCGTAAGTATCGGGGTCACCGTCAACTTGCATTTGCTTTTCAAATAACACGTTACTTCACCTCACTATGATTTTTGGCTAACCGCTTCACGATGGCGCTCACGTTCTCTACAAACGCTGCGATCTCATCGCTCGTCGTCTGTTGCCCAAAGGACAAGCGAATCGACTCTGCGATCCGGGGACTCTTTTCACCAAACATCGCCGTTAAGACGTGCGACGGTTCGATGGAACCCGCCGTACATGCCGACCCACCGGACACGGCAATTCCTGCCAAGTCCAGATTGGTCTGCATCACGTAAGTCGAAATTCCCTTGATCCAAATGTTCAGCACGTGATCGAGGTTTTCACCCACGTCACCCAGCGACCCGTTGATTTCAAAGTCCACGCCGTTATCGGTCAGGCCTTTAACGACCTGTTCCTTGAAGCCGTGGAAACGAGCCCGCTTTTCAGCCTTAGCTTCCGGCGTCAACAGTTCAGCGGCCTTAGCAAAACCAGCGATGGCAGGCACATTTTCCGTTCCGGCGCGCCGCTTTTCTTCCTGGTCGCCCCCCTTGATCAAGCTAGGGAAGTTGACCCCCTCACGCTTGTAAAGGAACCCAATCATCTTGGGACCGTTGATTTTGTGCGCCGATGTCGACAACATGTCGATGTGGTCACGCTGGACGTCGATATCGAGCAAGCCATAAGTCTGCACGGCATCGGTGTGGAACCACGCCTGGTGGTCCTTTAGGATCTCACCAATTTCGTGAATCGGCATCCGACTACCAACCTCGTTGTTACCCATCATAATGGTTACGAGAATCGTGTCGTCACGCAAGGCCGCCTTGAAGTCATCGAGGCTGATATTTCCGTGCTCATCAACGGGCAGATAAGTCACGTCAAAGCCCTGTTCCTCCAACGCATGAAGGGGCTTCAGGACCGCTTCGTGTTCGATCTCCGTGGTGATGATGTGCTTACCCAGCGATTGGCGTGCAAGGGCAGTCTGCGTAATGGCGGTGTTGTCACCTTCACTACCACCACTGGTAAAGATAATTTCTTCATCACTGGCAGCATTAATACTGTTGGCGATGACTTGGCGACTGTTTTCCATGACCGTGTGGGCTTGACGACCCAAGCCGTAAAGCGTGGAAGCATTCCCGTACACGTTCGTCATCTTATCCATCATCTCAGCCAAGACCTCTGGGGCCATCGGCGTCGTGGCAGCGTTGTCCAGATAAATTTCCTTGACGGCGTTGCTGTTCTCAATATGAATCTCTTGCACCCTTAAAACCTCCTGAACGGCCGAGTTAGTCTTGTGCGGCTAACAGGGCTAATAGCATCTGAGCAGAACGGTGTCCCGCATCAATAATAAAGTCATCAAAATTAACGCCAGAGTCATTATCGGCGTTATCGGACATGGCCCGAACGACCACGTAAGGCACGTCAAATTGGTGAGCAACTTGGCCCACTGCGGCCCCTTCCATTTCACCAGACAAGGCATCTGGGAAGTGTCCCATAATATCCTTGATGGTTTCGGGACTGTTTAAGAACTGGTCACCGGAAACGATTAGGCCTAACTTGGTCTTCAAACCGGTGTCGGCTGCGGCGGCCACAATCTTTTCGCCCCATTCCTTGGAAGCCTCGAACCGGGCTGGTTGTTGTGGCAATTGGCCGTATTCATAGCCAAAGGCCCGGGCATCGGCATCGTGATACGCCGTTTCAGTGGAAACAACCACGTCACCAATATTCAGGTCAGGTGCCAAAGCACCGGCAGAACCGGAATTGATGACGATATCCACGTTGAATTGGGTAATCAGTAAGGCCGTCGTCAAGCCGGCTTCAACTTTACCAATTCCAGAACGGACCAAGACGACCTGTTGGCCGCTGATGGTGCCTTCGTAAAATTCAAGACCGTGAATATCCGTGGTCTTGGCGTCTTGTAAGGCGTCGTGTAGTTCCTTGATTTCTTCTTCCATGGCGCAGAGAATTCCAAATGTCATGTGTGGTATTCGCTCCTTAAAATTTATCGTCGTTTTTAGCGGTCACCACGACATAAATGTGATGACCGACAGGGTGATGTGACACTGCCCACCACCAGTTATTCAGTCAGTTTACAGCGCGTATGCCGCTAGTCCGACAGGCATTACGCCACTATTCTACGGTTAATGCATGAAGAATAGAATCAGATAAACAATAATGATCATTGCAGCTAACCAAAAAATCGCCCAGTTTAGGCGGTGGCCCAGCCGTTTTTGTTTCATTTCGACGGGACTGACACGCTGGTCAATGGGTGGTTCGTTGGTTGGCTCGTTTCCCTTAGGATTGCCATGTCTTCTGGCATAGTCCTTTTCGACCTGAACCCGTTTGCGGTCGCGTTCCTGAAAGTCCTTTTCGGCCTGTTCCTGCTCGCGCCGGTAGTCGGCTCTGGTCCTGGGTTGATCGTCGTTTTCTTGCCAATCATTGTGCATTGCTGTCACCTACTTCTGCAATAGCCAGTAATAGATGGCCGTAATCGTCTTGGCGTCGTTGATCTCGCCACTCTCAATCATGGCCTGTGCTTCAGACTTTGTGACGGTCATCAATTCCAAATTTTCCCCTTGGTCCCGAGGAAGTTCGGTGGTCACGGGCTTGAGGTCCGTTGCCATGAATAGCGTCATGTATTCATCAGAAAAGCCAACACTGGAGTAGAATCCGGTAATCCGTTTTAACTGGCCCGGTTGATACCGAATTTCTTCGTTCAGTTCCCGGATAACAGCGTGTTCAACGTTGTCGGCATCACGACTGTCCAACTTACCCGCTGGAATCTCCAGGGTCGTAGCGGCGATTGGTGCTCGCCACTGGCGTTCCAAAATCATTTTATTATCATCGGTCAACGCTAAAATGCCGACCGCACCCGCGTGACGCACGATTTCTCTGGTCGCAGCATCCCCGTTAGGTAGGCGGACACGTTGCCGTTCTAATTTCACAATCACACCGTCATACAGGTCCTCGGTGGATTCAACGTGTTCTTCTAAATCCATGTTAAGCCTCCTCCGCACTGCCCATTTTGACTGGCGTCACTTTGGCTGCTTGTGGCCCACGGATGCCTTGGACAATCACGAATTGCACGGTTTGGCCGGCTTCGAGTTTCCGAAAGCCTTCACCCTCGCCGATAATGCCCGTGTAATAGACAAAGACATCTTCACCGTCTGGCGTGGTAATAAAACCAAAACCGCGTTGTTCACTATAACTTTTTACTTTTCCGGTTAACATGGTATCCCTCCCATACATAGCCCAAATTATACTCGCTTGACCGGTAGACCGCAAACACGGGGGCTTATTGCCGGTTTACTGGCGGTTGAAGAATAAAAATAATAGAAATACTTACAAAAAACTACCCCGCCAACGGCGCAGTAGTTTAATCATTAATGTTTATATAATTTAAATTTAGTATCGACGGCCAGAACGTAAAACGTCTTTTCCTGAATCTTACCAATAACTCGACCAGTATTAGCCAATCGAAAAATCCAATAGTCGGGTAAACAGTCCTCATGCCGATGGGATTGGACAAACTCTGGATTGATTGCCAATCTTACTGCCGTTTCCGGTAAATTCTCTAACCCAACACTTTTGGACCAACCCAGGATTACATTAAAATTATCAGACGAGAGCCGAACCATTTTGTCGAATAATTTTGCTTTGACAATCTTGCTAAACCCCTTATCTTCAAAATTAAACCGCCTATCTCTCGTCACAAAAGACAAGTTAAAAGCCAAACGGTCAGGGTCAAAGTGCAACTGTTTTCTGAGGTCAATCTTTATATGCCCTGTTTCAAGATATTTAGGATTCAACCGAACGTTTTTGCTCATTGCAAAACGACTTCAGCTTTGAAAAAAGCCGTCATCAATTCGGATGTAATCACACCATTGGGGACAGTCTCCTGCCACGGACGTTCCGTGTGTGTTTGTTGCATCAATTCAGTGGCAGACATATCCCCGAATGCTTGCCAGACGGCCTTCAATATGATGCCCAAATCAGAATCTGACGGAATGCTGGTATAGTCCGCAATAGCTTGCGGATCTTCACTAAGATTGCCAACAATTCCGCGTTGACCACTGTACTTTTCATGAACCTCACGAACAACCGGGCCAAACTTCCAAGCAATAATATCATTGGAAAATGCCTTTTCGCCGTGGACCGCCAAGTACGTCCCCTGAACATAATATAATAACTTCATAACCTTCATTTGCGTCAATTCATCAGCCTTAATCGTCCGCATGTCAGCATTACTGGTCACTCTAAACCAGTTAACAATCTTAAAAACGTCGGTCATAAAGTCATCCCCTTTTTATGAAAATTAACACTACGAGCAGTATACCCGACTTGTGTGTTCCGTGTAAACAATTTAAGTTGTAACATGCCATCATTCTCGGATGCCCCCGCACCAAAAAAGTGCCGCAAAGCCCAACTACCCAAGCAGGCAGTCATCTTTGCGGCACAACTTAATTTTCAGTTAAGGCAAGCACTCAAAGCTTACTTTTCTTCAAAACCTTCCGTTGCCGTTTCAGGATAGTTCTCCCGAACGATAGCGGCACAGCGGGCACAGAAGTGAGGATAGTCTTTGTCACTACCAACATCTTCTTTGGTCAAACGACAACGGTCACAGACCTCACCAGCAGCTGGCGTAACCTTGACGGCGACGTGATCGAAGCTCAGCGCATCGGCTGGAGCTTGATCCAGGTCGGCAAAGTCTAAACCAGAAACCAGTAAGATTTGTTGCACGTCAACGTCTAACTTGTCCAACAACGTCTTGGTTTGGTCGTCAATGTACAAGTCCAGGTGGGCCTCAGCAGCCTTCCCAATCAACTTGGCATTCCGGGCTTCTTCCAAGGCCTTCAGAACGTGGCTCCGCAGCTTCATGAAGTGATCCCAAGCAGAGTTTTCACTGCTGTCTTCCACTTCGTTAGCGTCATCCATGTCCAGAACCTTAGGCATTTCGGCCAATTGCACGAAGTCTTCTGGTTCTTGCAGGAAGCCCCAGAGTTCTTCAGCGGTGTGTGGCAGGATTGGCGTGATCAACTTAGTCAAGCTAACGGCAATCTGGTAGAAGACCGTTTGCATGGACCGGCGTGCCTTGCTGTCAGCGGCATCAATGTATAAGATGTCCTTGGCAAAGTCCAGGTAGAAGGCGGACAGGTCGGTGACGACGAAGTTGATGAGTTCCTTGTAGATGTTCAGGAAGTCAAAGTTATCGTAATGCCCTTCCACGCTCTTCGTGAATTCGTTGAGCTTGTAAAGCATGTGACGGTCAACCGCGGTCAGCTGATCAAAAGCAACGGCGTCGGTCTTAGGATCGAAGTCGCTGGTATTTGCCAGCAAGTAACGCATGGTGTTCCGCAACTTCTTGTAGCTGTCAGAAATTTTGACGAAGGCTTCCGTAGAAACGCGAACGTCGGCTGAGGAATCAACGGAAGTGACCCAGAGACGAACGATGTCGGCCCCCATCTTCTTGATGATCTCGTCAGGAGCAATCGTGTTCCCCAGGGACTTGGACATCTTGTGACCCTCTTTGTCCAACGTAAACCCTTGTGAAACGACTTGCTTGTAAGGTGCCTTGCCGGTAGCGGCAACACTGGTGATTAAACTAGAGTTGAACCAACCACGGTATTGGTCGGAACCTTCCAAGTAAAGGTCTGCTGGGAAATCGAGGTAATCGCGTTCAGCCAAGACCCCTTGATGTGATGAACCGGAGTCGAACCACACATCCATGATGTCGGTTTCCTTCGTGAATTCACCATTTGGTGAGTGTTCACTAGTAAAGCCTTCGGGCAATAAGTCCTTGGCATCACGTTTGAACCAGATGTTTGAGCCGTATTGGCCGAACAAGTCAGCGACATGTTCCACCGTTTCTGGTGTGATGATTGCCTCACCATCTTCACCATAGAAGATTGGCAGTGGCACACCCCAGACCCGTTGCCGGGAAATAACCCAGTCGCCACGGTCCTTGATCATGTTGGCTAACCGCCGTTGACCCCAGTCAGGCTGGAACTTAACGTCTTTCAACGTTGCCAAGATTTCATCACGAATCTTGTCCACAGAAGCGAACCACTGTGGCGTTGCCCGGAAGATAACGGGCTTCTTCGTCCGCCAATCGAATGGGTAACTGTGTTCGTATGGCATGTAGTCCAGCAAGGCGTTGTTAGCCTTCAGCTTGTCCAACGCGATTTGGTTAGCATCTTCGTAGAAGACACCAGCAAAGTCGGGACCTGCTTCTTCGGTCATGTACCCTTGGTCGTTGACTGGTACTAAGACGGGCAGATTGTACAGCTTACCCACGTTGAAGTCATCTTCCCCAAGACCTGGTGCAGTATGAACCAAACCAGTCCCGGAATCGGTCGTGACGAAGTCGCCTAACATAACCACTAACTTACGGTCGGCAATGAATGGGTGTTGGGCAATGATATTGTCCATATCTTGGCCCATCACCGTCTTCAAGACTTTGACGTCTTTCCAACCAAAGCGTTCGGCATTTTCAGCAACCAAGTCGCTGGCCAAGACAAACTTACGATCTTCACCGGCAGGTTGGACAACGGCATATTCGATACCAGCATCGATGGTGATCCCTTCAGAACCAGGAATGGTCCAAGGGGTCGTGGTCCAAACGACCAAGTAAGTATCGTCATCTAAGACGCCCTTACCATCAACGACCTTTTCTCCATAAAAGGCGGAAGGTGAGGTCACATCGTGGTATTCAACTTCGGCTTCAGCCATGGCTGATTCGGAGGACCATGACCAGTAGACTGGCTTCTTCCCCTTGTAGATCAACCCACGCTTGGCCATTTCACCAAAGACCCGCACTTCAGCGGCTTCGAATTCTGGCTTTAACGTTAAGTAAGGATTGTCCCATTCAGCGGAAACGCCTAACCGCTTGAAGCCTTCACGTTGTTGGTCAACTTGCTTCAAAGCGTATTCGCGACAGAGGTCACGGAAGTCGGCAGTCGACATCTTCTTCCGGTCGTAGCCGGCCTTCGTCAACTGTTGTTCGATTGGCAGACCATGGGTATCCCAACCAGGAACGTAAGGTGCCCGGTAGCCGCTCATCGACTTGTAACGAACGATAATATCCTTGGAAACCTTGTTCAACGCGTGCCCCATGTGGATGGGACCGTTAGCGTATGGTGGGCCATCGTGCAAAATAAACGATGGCTTCCCCTCATTTAATTTTTGGCGGGCTTCATAAATCTTGTTTTCAGCCCAGACTTTTTGCCGTTCAACTTCTTTAACCGGCAAATTGCCACGCATTTTGAATTTGGTTTTACCCAGGTTCAACGTGTCTTTCACTCGCATACCGTCATTTCCTCCTTATGATTAAGTCCTTCACGGTTGATGAACCGGTGAGCTCAAGCCAGTCTAACTGGCCTCAGCTCACCGGTCTACCGGACCGATTGTATCCTGATGATCATGCAAAATAATTATCTTATGCTCCGAAGTGCCCCCGGAGCAGATTACCAAACTTGCCTTGCTTAGTATAACAGGTTAACACCGGCCAGCTGGTAATCGGGGCCTCGCTGTTGACTATTTTTTGGCAGGATTGCACTGGTGCTCCTCTACCATTACACAGCCGAAACGTGCGCCACAAGGCAGGTCCCTGCGCTTAACCCCAATAAGGAAAAAGCCAGACCCGGGCTTTTATCCTTATTGACGTTAATGCTCGGGACCTAACCGCCTTGTTCTGCACTCTTTCCAAACAAAAAACGACCCGTCGCAAGGGACGAAGTCGTTCGTGGTACCACCCAAATTCAGAAAGCGGCGGTTACCGCCTTCCCTCAAGACGCCGTATCGGGGCGCTTCCGCCGTTGCTTACTGTTGGTTCAGCCACGGGACTTGGAGAATGATACCAGCTAAAAAGAGGTGACGTTAGCCTTCCACCATCGCTAACTCGCTTGTGTCGTCTTTTTTAGTTGACTGATTTCTCTGTCATTTATTATTTATTGTTGGTCTTGATCAAAATGCGGTTGATCGTTGTCTGGGAAAATCACAACGGTCTCGCCATTATAATCATTCGCATCCGTCACTGGGGCTTCTTGGACCGGGGCATCATCTGCCACCGCCGTCTCACCACTTGGTTGGGATGTGTTTGAGTTTACGCCTTGAGCTGTATCATTGTCAAGCCGGTCGCCAACGACCTTCTTGATTTCTTCGTAGCTGGACATGGACCCTTCCTTTAACAGGCTGTCCCAATCATTGGACTTAACCACTTCCAACTGACTTTCCAGCATAACTTGTAGACGTTGACGGAAGACCCGGGTACTCTTCTTCAAGTCATCAGTCTCCACGGCCAACTTCTTGGCCCGCTTCGAAGCTTCGTCCATGATCTGATTGCCCTTGTTCGTGGCTTCAGAAACAATATCAGAACTCTGCTTTTGCGCTTCTCTGATGATGATTTCGGATTCCTTTTGAGAATTAGCCTTAACCTTATCCGCAGCTTCTTGCGCAACCAAGATAGATTGGTTAAGAGAGTCCTTCAAGTCGTTAAAGTACTTGAGTTTCCCGTTTGCTGCATCTAATTGTTCCTCTAATTCCTTATTGTGATTCAACGTAATTTGGTAATCTTTGATGACTTGATCCAAGAAATCATTGACCTCATCAACGTTGTAACCACGCATCTTCGTGCCAAACTCTTTATTATGAATGTCTAATGGACTTAGTACCATTGTGTTCCCTCCGCATCTATTTCTTCAACACCGCTAGGGTGACCCGAATTTTTTCCTTTTTCGTACGGCCGGCAATCTCGTCTAACCGCACCCGACCAAACCCTCGGACCGACACGATGTCAGCCACGTCGAGCTCGTAATCCGGCTTGATGGTTTCCGTCCAGTTGACCCGGACGTGATTGCCTTCAATCAATTCCTTCGCGCGGTGCCGGGATAAATGGAAGCCGGTCCCCACGATGTTGTCTAACCGCAATGACGATAGGGTTGCAGACTCCGCTTCCCACTCGTCTAACGGTTGAATCAACGCAGCAAAGTCGCTGACCACTAGCCGGGACTTGACCCGACCAATGTGATCGACCTGCCCCGTCAAATAATCGGCCATTGACGACTCCGTCACGACCTGCCACGTTTCGCCATCGGTCAGGATATCGCCCAAAATTTCACGTTCGATCCCCGAACCCAACAACGTCCCCAAAATCTGGCTGTGATGTAACGTGGCAAACTTCACCGGATAATCTACCCGTAACAGTGTTAACTCGAAGTCTTTCTCCTCGGGTTCGTAATAATCCGGAAAGAACAGGGCGCGTTGCATCTCAGCCATTTTGTGGCCACCGCTAAATTGAACCTTCACGTCCGCACGGTGTGCTAACGTGGTGGCAATATAGACTTGCCGTGGGTTCAAGAAATGCGTGAGGACGGGGCGGTACTCGTCCGCCACCTGTTGAAGCCAACCACCGACAGCATCAATAAACGGTGCTTCATCCGGTCGAAAATGTTGTGTGACGTTCTCATCCATGTCTCAAACCTCCCCTTGATTCGTCAAACGAGTAGACTCAGTACAATGTACTGCAGGTACTGCAAACCGTATTGAACCAACGATAGGACGATGATGGCCACGACTGGGCCAAATCCTAACGGTCCAACCGAAATGAAATTAAAATAACTTAGAAATGGCTCGACCAGCCGGCCAATGAACTGACCTAACTTCGACTGGTAAGCCCCAGGCAACCAACTCATCAGCGCGTACACCACGATCAACATGATGTAGGCACTCACGACCCAGCCTAAAACCTGGAAAATCAAATTCACAATCGTTAACAAGGCGTCGCTCCTTTACTTCGTAAACTGCGTTCCTAGATTTGCCGCGACGTCGCCGCTAACTTCAAAGTTATGCGGGGTGCACAGAAAAATCTGTTCACCGATCCGCTTGATCTCGCCACCCACAGCAAATGCGGTCCCATTTAAGAAATCTACGATGCGCTGTGCTTGTGGCTCATCGACCCGCGCAAAGTTCACGATGACGGCATCGCCACCTGTAAGCTGTTTGGCAATCGACTTCGCATCAGAGTAGATCCGGGGTTCACAAATTGCGATATGACTGGCATTGGGTTTTGCATTGCGCATGGCAACCACCTTTCGACTATCGACTGGCCGATTAGGGGTAGCTGGCGTTGGGTTCGCTACCGGAGCTGTTTCGGGTTCCTGATAGTCTTCGTCATAATCATCGTTGACACCGAAAAATCTGCTTAGACTAAACTTCTCCGCCATGGTTGGCCACTCCTCTCATAACGACTCCTACCTGGGACGCCCTTACTTGCGCCGACGCTTGAAGAACGGTGGCGTGTCCTCGCCCTTATTGCTATCATCAGCCGGTGCACTGTCATTGTTAGAGCTAGGGTTGAAGATATTAAAGTCTGGCTTGTCAACTCCGGCAAATTCATCATGAGATGAACTAGCCTTGGGTTCTGGCCGGTGGGCAGGTTCGCGGATGTCCCAGTTACCAAATGGATCTTGATCCGTTTCATTCTTACTTGCTTGGTTATTTTGTGATTCAGTGTTGTTGCCTTGTTGATTGGATTCACGCCGAGCAACCCGACTGTGTTGGGCAGCCTCGCGTTCTTCCTTCTTCTTGTCGATCCCGGTAGCAATCACCGTGACCCGAACTTCATCGCCGAGTTCTTCGTCGATGGACGTCCCGAAGATGATGTTAACATCGCTGGTAGCGGCGTCAGACACGATTTGTGAAGCGGCTTGGGCTTCAAACAAGGACAGGTCTGGCCCACCGGTAATGTTCAGCAGGACTTGCTCGGCACCATCGATAGAAACTTCCAGCAGTGGTGAGGAGATAGCCTTCTTGGTAGCGTCTTCCGTCCGGTTTTCACCGTTGGCAGAGCCGATACCCATCAATGCAGCCCCTTGATCCTTCATGACCGTCTTCACGTCAGCGAAGTCCAAGTTAACGTAGCCAGGACTCGTAATCAAGTCAGAGATCCCTTGAACCCCTTGACGTAACACATTGTCAGCTTCTTGGAAGGCTTCCATCATTGGTGTCTTCTTGTCGACAATTTCTAACAGGCGGTTGTTGGCGATGACGATCAGCGTATCAACGCTTTCCTTCATGGCAGCGACCCCTTCAGCGGCAAAACGACCGCGGCGTGGACCTTCAAAACTAAATGGCCGGGTCACAACCCCCACCGTCAAAGCACCGCCATCCTTGGCAATCTTAGCGACGATTGGGGCAGCACCGTTCCCGGTACCCCCGCCCATCCCAGCGGTAACGAAGACCATGTCAGCGCCATCTAAGGCTTCCGTGATTTGTTCTTCACTTTCTTCGGCAGCCTTGGCCCCAATCTCAGGGTTGGCACCAGCACCAAGTCCCTTGGTCAGTTTCGGGCCAAGTTGAATCTTGGTTTCAGCCTTAGAAGCTTCCAAGGCTTGGACATCGGTGTTGGCAACGATAAATTCGACACCCTTAACGTCTTCGGCGATCATCCGGTTGACGGCGTTGTTACCCCCGCCCCCGACACCGATGACTTTGATATTCGCGCCGTGATTTTGCGCTGAATCTAGTGAGTATTCCATATTTGTATTTCCTCCATCTCGCATTAGTCGAAGAAGTCGCTAAAGAACTTCCGGAACCCTTCAGTTCGCTTTTTCTTTTCTTTTGGTTGTTTAGCCTTCGGAGTCTGACCAGATTGTGCCGGAGCATTGTTAGCAGCCTCTTGGGCGGCTTCTCTGGAACGAATCTCGTCAGTCTCATCGGCTAATTGGGTGGAGCCAGTCAAAGCGCTCTTGATGAGCAAGTCAATCTCACTCAGATCCCCAAAGTATTTCACTAAAGCTAGTGCCAACGTGAACGATGGGTGCCGAAGCCCCATCTGATCGGGCACGTAGACCCGAACGTTGGTCCCAAATTCATCCGTAGCCAAGTCAGTGATGCCTGGCAGCGCAGCTACGCCACCAGTCAACACGATACCCCCCGGTAACTCTAAGGCTTGGACTTTGTCTAGGTTAGACCGTAGACGTTGGAAAATTTGGTCAAGTCTAGCTTCAATAATTTCAGCTAAGTATTTTTCCGAAATTGGTGTTGGTTGGCTTTGACCGACCACATCAACTGGGAACTCATCCTCGTCGCTGGCTTGCGTTGCATCGGCGTAACCATAATCGCGCTTGAGTTTTTCCGCGCTGTCCAGGGAAGTGTTCAAGACCACCGAGATATCCTTGGTGATGAATTGCCCACCTTCCTGGTCGACATCAATGTATTTTAACTGGTGGTCGTGAATCACGGCTGCCGTAGCTTGTCCGCCACCAAGATCAATCAGGATGGTCCCAAAGTCTTGTTCACCATCATTCATGACCATCATGCCTTGTGCCATCGGGTTGATAACTGTCCCCCGCAGGTTAAGGCCAGCTTGTTCCACGGCTTTGCGGGTATTGTGCATGATCGTCTTGGGTCCAGTAAACAACGTCCCGTGAATTTCAAGACGAACGCCGACCATCCCCCGCGGATCCTTGATCCCGTCAAAACCATCGACCACAAATTCGTCGGCTAAGATGTCCACGACTTCACGTTCTGGTGATAAGCTCTGAATCAACGCGGCACTGGCGACCGTCCGGACGTCACGCCCCGTAATTTCACGAGATTGATCGTCAATGGCGATCATCCCGCTACATGGTTCAATCTTTAACATATTTGCGGGAATTCCCACAATTACATCGTGAATTTCGATGCTGGCCTTCTCTTCGGCTTGTCGAACGGCGCGCTGAATCGCTTCAGCTGCCTTGTCAATGTCCACGATAACTCCGCGACTGACACCATTCGAACGTTCATTTCCCACACCAATAACGTTCATTTGCCCTTTAACATTCTCAGCAACAATGACTTTTATTGAGGTGGTTCCTATATCGAGACCAACGTACATCCCTGAATTATCCATAGAAAAAGGAACCTCCTAAGTTAATCTAATATCAACACTGCATGAATTCGCTTTTTCCCCTAATTATTTTTCAGTTTACCACATTTACTAGGGGTTGAAAAAGCCTAATTGACGCTTTTTCGCCGTTGCAATCAAAATGAATTATTTTGTAAAGGGGTACGAGTACGCCCCAACCTCCAAATTGACCACACCTTTTTGTTTCATTTTCGCTGCAATCCCCGGGTAATACGCCATTTTCTGGGCGAAAGTTGGGATGCTAGCGTAGACCTCATTACCATCATTCATGAACAAGTGGACCCGGTTCGGATTGTCCTTATTCGGCGCATCATGAATTTCACTGATACTTCGTTTAATTTCCGAATCGAGCTTGGCATATTGCAAAATCATCTGGTGAAGGCGCTTGGTATTCTTGAAATTACCGTAAACCGGAGTCCCACTTTTAGGTTGGGTCACTGATTGTTCACTAACAATACCATTTTCCAAGACTTCATAGTAACGATTCTGCTTCATGACATATCCCGCCGTAACGTACTCGGTCACGTGGACCGTCGCCCGGTTAGGTCGCTGGAAGTGAATGGTTGCCTGCTTGAGGCGTGAATTTCGCCGGGGAGCCTGCCGTTCGAATTGCTTGGTATGCCCCCACAGCTTGAAGATTGAATCACCCGGTCGAACCTGCACCGCACGCTGAACACGTTGAGCACTCAACACATCGGCACCAGTAACCGTCACCGTCTTGAAATGACTCAGTGGCGAGATCAAATAGACCATCGCCAGGATCACCACCGTAAAGCTGGTCAACAGTATCGTTAACCGGCGGACCAACTTACGGTTTCGTTGATGCTTCAATCGCGGTAACTTGTCACCGATACGCTTAGCTTGATGAACCCACTTGGGTGCTTTGGCCTGCTTGCGCTGTGCCGCTGCCTTGCGTTGATAATTCTCCCAGGGCGTTAATGTTTCTTGTTGCTTCTTATCGTTGCGGTTCAAACGAAACTTCACAGCCGCACACCTCCCACTTGCTGGATTAGCGTGCTAGTCACGCTTGAGTGATAGAACCACGTCCAAGACCCGGTCCGCAGCATCCGGTACACCCAATTGTTTGGAAGCCACTGCCATATCTTGCCGTAAACCGTCGTCCGTCATCAGTTGATCGGCCTTAGCTACCAGAGTATCCCCGTTCAGATCAGCTTCCTTGATGATCTCAGCGGCCCCCACATTGGCCAACGACTGTGCGTTCTTAGTCTGATGATCAGCGGTTACATATGGGCTTGGAATCAAAATAGATGGAATCCCATCGGCCGTGATTTCCGCGATACTCGTTGCACCAGCCCGACCGACGATTGCGGCCACCTTGGGTAATACTTCTGGCATGTTGGGAATGTACGGCTTAACCACGACGTTGTCGCCAATGGTCGTCGACTTGAGCTGTTCCATCACGCCATCATAACGCTTCTGCCCGGTAACAAAGACAACTTGGTAATCGCGTTGATTAAAAGCTGGGATCGCAGCGACGGTGGCCGCATTGATCTTCAAAGCCCCTTGGGACCCGCCAAAGATCAGCAACGTTGGCACGTCATCTTTTAAATTGTATTCTTGCCAACTAAAATTGCTGACGACCTCAGCGGCTTCCTGAGCCCGTGGATTCCCCGTCTTCACCATTTTACTGGCAGGCAGTTGATCCAACGCGGCATCAAAGACGTACGCGATTCGGTCCACGTACCGACTCAGGAACCGGTTGGTAATCCCAACCACACTGTTCTGCTCGTGAATCATCGTGGGAACGTTCAACCGGCTTGCGGCGTACACGACGGCTCCGGAAACGTAGCCCCCGGTGCCAACCACGACATCTGGCTTGAATTCTTTAATCATCTTCTTGGTCTCATGGACACTCTTTAAGAACAGATAGAGCGTCTTGAAATTGTCTAAGGACAGAGACCGCTTGAAGCCCTGAATCTTCGTTGACTTGAAGGGAATCCCCTTGGCCGGAACGATGCTACTTTCCAATCCCCGTTCGGATCCCACGTAGAGGACCTCGGCGTCAGGATCGCGTTTCTTCAAAGCTTTGATAAGGGCCAGTGCCGGATAAATATGTCCACCGGTACCACCACCCGATACGATTAGTCGCATTTACTTTTCCTCCTGCTTACCCGTCAGGTTCTCAACGGCCTTGATAAAGCGGTCGCCACGAACCTCAAAGTTCGGGTATTGATCCCAGCTGGCATTGGCCGGCGACAGGAGAATGATGTCACCAGGATCACTCAGTTGGTAAGCCACTGGCACACCGGCTTCGGCATTTTCAGCGAACTTAATGGTCTTGATACCAGCCTGCTTTGCTGCATCTTCCAACAGCTTGGCCGTCTGACCGAAGAGCACGATAGCCTTGACGTGTGCCTTAAAGGCGGGCACCATCTTTTCAAAGGTGTAGCCCCGATCCAAACCACCAGCCAGCAAGACCACTGGGGCTTTGAAGCCCTTCAACGCCATCTCGGTTGCTTCCATGTCGGTTGCCTTAGAGTCGTTGTAGTATTGACGGCCCTCGGCCTCTAGCACGTATTGAGTCCGGTGCCGCACACCACCAAAGGTTTTCAGCACACTGACAATGGCTGCCGTGCTGACTCCTTTGATTTTGGCCACAGCAATTGCGGCCAAAGCATTTTCGATGTTGTGATCCCCAGGAACCTTGACGTCACTGGCGGCCATGATCTTTTCGCCACGGAAGTAAAGCTCACCGTCGGCTTCGTAAGCTCCATCCTGCGAGTTATCCTCCCGCGAGAATGGCACAACTTTGGCGGCAGATTGCTTGCTCAGCTCACGCCACTCTGGATTGTCAAAGTTGACCACAAAGTAGTCGTCCGCCGTTTGATTGGCGGTAATCTTCATCTTGGCCGCAACGTAGTTAGCCCGCGTCTTGTGATAATCCAAGTGATTGGAGAAGATGTTGGTCAGGACCGCGATGTGGGGATGAAATTCAGTCGTTCCCACCAACATGAAGCTGGACACTTCCAAAACCAGAGTGTCATCGGCTGTGACCTCTTGGGCAACCTTACTGGCCGGAACACCAATGTTTCCGGCATAAACGGCGCGGCCCGCCTGACGGTCATGATCCAACATCTTTTGAATCATCGTCGTGGTCGTGGTCTTCCCATTGCTGCCAGTGACAGCGACCAATTCGGCCTCAGCGACTTCGCCGGTCAATTCCATTTCTGAAATAATCGGTAGTTTTAAGTCCAGTGCCCGCTTTACAACCGGCACATCGTATGGAATCCCAGGATTCTTCACGATTAAATCGTACCCGGCGTCTAGCAGATCCGGCGTTTGTTCGCCAAGAATCACGTTAAAACCAGCCGCTTTAAGTTCCTGTGCGTCCTGATTTTCTGCCAATGGTTGGACATCACTGACGGTGACCGTAGCCCCCAAACGTTTTAATAATTTTGCTGCATTGGTCCCACTCTTAGCCAATCCCAAGACGAGAACCTTTTTCCCTGCATATGTCGTGATCTGCTTCATAACGCCGTTCGCTCTCCATTCATTTTTAGTGTTACTTATTTTGATATCGTTTATTTCGGGCACATTGTCGCCTGCGGTTGCCAGAGATTCCGCTTGCTGTGGGGACCGGCAAAAGCCTGAGAAGCGGTCTTTTGCCTCGACTTTGAGCCGTGAAGTTCACCCGTCTCAAAGCACGTCCCGCGCTGTAGTTTGGCAAAAGAACGCCAAACAACACCGCCGTCACAGCTAGCTACACCTCTGGCCCCCTCCGGCTAAGCTAATTGTGCCCAAATTAATCCTAGCAACCTTCATTCAGAGCATTTTACCAGGAGACAATGACTGACTTTACTAGCCAACAATCTCATCGAGACACCTATAAAAGATGAGTACCCCAAATTTGGCACTATCTCTAGTTTATCAGGTTCGCTGACTTATCTCACTAAATCTGCCAAAATCTACAAGAAATCTTCGATATTCAGTGATTTTTAGGGCAATGCTGGCAAATTACCGATGGTTAGCAGTTAATTCCCTGTGAGGATCTCCTAAAAAGCCGCTGAGCCCGTTCCGGTAAATTCATGGTTAACTGGACCACCATCCCCACTAAGTAGCTGTAGCAAGCCAATATAGCACATACTGTCACCACCAACACCATTGTTGAGCAAAGTCAACGAATAGTGTACGGCGTGGGCCCCACTTATCTTGCCTCAGCCAAACCGGCAGTGGACGAAAAAAGGCTAGCTTGGCCCTAACGAGCAAGCTAGCCCATTAGTCGTCCAGTCGTTAGTTGGCTAAGATGGCCCAGACACCCGTCAACGCGGTAACCAAGCCAATTCCCCAGAAAGTCAGGTCGATCTTCCATTCACTCCAACCCTTCATTTCGAAGTGGTGGTGAATCGGACTCATCAGGAAAATTCGCTTGCCCGTCAACTTGAATGAGGCAACTTGCAACATAACACTCGCCGTCTCAATCACAAAAATCAAACCGATCCACAGCAGGGACAGTTCGTGATGCAACAGAATTGAAACTGCTGCTAAAGCCCCACCAAGGGCTAACGAACCGGTATCACCCATAAAGATCTTGGCTGGCTTGTGATTAAAGATGAGAAAACCGAGAAGACTGCCGACTACGGCAAAACAAAAGATAGCAATGTTAATTTGGTGTTGTTGGTAAGCCACGATACCGTAGGCCGTAAAGGCGATACTAGCCAACCCACTGACCAAGCCGTCTAACCCATCCGTTAAGTTCACAGCGTTAGAGAACCCAACCAACCAAATAATAATGAAAACGGCGTACCAGCCACTCATATGCCAGTCGCCCAAGCCCGGTACGTGCAAAGCCATCGGCAACTGTTCGTGGGTGTAGACCCAGAACAGGATCAGTGCGCCCACAATCTGGCCAAGTAATTTTTGCCACGCCTTAAGGCCTTCGTTCTGGCGATGGAACAATTTAATGCTATCGTCCCAAGCACCTAACGCCCCATAGAGCACCAAGATAAAGAGTAAAATCCAGGTGGTGGAGAGCACATGGTGTGGCGCTAACGCCCAACTGGTAACCAGCGTCATCACCACAATCGCGATGATGTACAGCAAGCCCCCCATCGTCGGTGTTCCGGACTTTTTCTCGTGCCAAGTTGGTCCCTCTTCACGAATCATTTGCCCTTCATGCCGGGCTCGGAAGTATCGAATCAGTGATGGCATAAACGCCACGGTAATTATAAATCCACCCAACAAGGGCACTACTACATTCATCATTCTCTTTCTCAATCCTCATTCTTATTTATTTTGTTTCAAAGTCACCGTTAACGTCGCACCGGAAGCGACGGTGGTTCCCGCCTTGATACTTTGCTTCGTGACGTAACCATCCCCGGTAACGTTAAGTTTTAATCCTTCAATCTGGGCTAATTTTACCACATCGCCCTTCGACCAGCCCGTCAAGCTCGGTAAAGCCACGGTGCCTCCCGTGTTCAGGAAGACCCGCTGATTCTTATACAACGTGGTTCCCGCCGAAACGGATTGCTTCGTGACCTTATTCCCATTTCCGAGCAAGGTGACCGTTGCACCGGCCTTGGTCAGTGCATTCGTCGCTACCGTTACAGTCCGACCAGCAACTAATGGCATCTTGGAGACCTTAGTCGTCTTGGCCTCGGTGTCCTCTTGCAAGGCCCGTGCCATGACAGGTTTCATGATAGAAGCCAGCAGTTGTGTGGCGGTCTTACTCCCTAATTGCGGTTGTTTCATCGTGATATACATGACGTACTTGGGATGACTTGCAGGAACCATAGCCGCTACGGAATAGAGGTAGTTGTCATCGCCTGACAGGTACCCTTTCCCGTTGCTGACCTGAGCGGTACCGGTCTTAACGGCGACCCGCTCCCCACTCATCTTATAGTCACTCCCAATACCATAACTCTTATAGACAACATCTTCCATATGTTTCCGAACAGTTTTTGCCGTTTTGGCCGAAATGGGGTTACCCACAACGGTCGGGGAATACTTCTTGACGGTCTTGTTGGTATTGGGGTCCGTTACCTTACTGATCACGTAAGGCTTCATCATCTTCCCATCATTGCTGACGGCAGTTAAGCCCTGCAGCATCTGAAAGGCAGTGACCTGAATCCCTTGACCAAACGCGGTATCAGCCTGTTCAATCGGCCGCTGGAAGGCAATACTCCCGCTCATTTCACCGGGTAACCCAGAGTTGGTACTCTTCAGGAAGCGGAAGCGATCGATGTACTTCTTCCACGTCTTGGCACCCATTTGCTGTTCCAGATGGGCCATCGCAACGTTACTAGAGAGGGCAAACCCCTTATCATAGGTAATCGTCCCCCACCCAGCCGTATTCCAGTCAGGAACGGTCTGATTACCAATAGCGTATTTCCCAGATTGATAGGTGGCATTCCCATTGTAATTGCCGCTATCAATAGAGGAAGCCAGCGTAAAGACCTTCATCGTTGATCCAGGTTCGTAAGCATCCTGAACCAGTGTGTCCCGCCAGATGTCGCCTAGTCCCTGTTTCGTGCTGGCATTAAACGTCGGCCGTTGCGTGGCGGCGAGGATGGCTCCGGTCTTAGCATTCATCAACACGGCATTCATCGAGTTGGCCTTGATCTGGTTCTGAACGCTACTCATTTCAGTTTCTAATAGCGTCTGCAACCGGGTATCCAGTGTCGTATACACGTTGTCCCCGTTCTTAGCCTTCTTGGATTTTTGCTTAGTTCCAGGGAGCTGGTAACCGTACATATCCTTCTTGATTTTCTGTGACCCATTCGTCCCGGTCAATTGCCTGTTGAAGGCTTGTTCGATGCCCATTGACCCCGTCAGTGTCGTCTGACCCTTATCATTGGTCTTGGCCTGAGCTAGGCCCACCAGATGAGAGGCAAACGTTCCATTGGGATAGAGGCGAGATTCCTGCTGAATGAAGTTGACCCCACTCAGATGTTCCTTTTGAATCTTCTGCTTGGTGGTCAGTGAAATATTCTGACCCGCCGTTCCAAATTCCACCTGGAAAGGGTTCCCGGAGCTGGGATTCAGGATTTTTAACGCCTTGTCGCGGCTGATTGGCAGATTCTTTGCCAGAACGGTCGCAATCTTTTCTTTATTAGTGGCATACAATTTCTGCCCGTCCACACTCTTCTGCCGCTTATCCAGCACCACGTAAAGTGAGTACACGCTGGTATCTTCGGCAATCGCCTGCCCGTTGGCATCGTAAATGGTTCCCCGTTTGGCCTTGAGGGTCTCGTTGGCCGTATAGAGCTTCTGCGCGGAAGCACTCAGGTTAACGTTCTGAACCTTCTTGCCAATGGAGATATACGAAAAGCGACCAACGATGAGTATAAAAACAGCAATGAAAAGGAAAAACAGAAACTGGCCAACGTACTTCCGGTTCCTGCGGGGTTGCTTATTCATCATTTGTCGCTTATTTGGATCTTTCATTATTTGTTTACATTCCTTATGCGGTCATTTTGGAGAGATAGACCTTGCTTTTTGGCAATTTTATCAAGTCGGCTCCGACTCTGCAACTCATTTATTTGTTGTTGCTTGTTGGTGTTGCGATTGGTATAGGTCGTCACAGCATTGTTGACGCTTTGCAGTTCATGCTGGGCGTTGCTCATTGAGATCTTGGCAGAAACGACACAGACCATGAGCACGGCTAAAACAAGGCCGCACACGGTCATCAAACATTTTTCAAATTTCGAAACCGGTAACTTTTGGCTGTTAGGGTTGCCTTGAGGCTGAACCTGAGGTTGCGCCTGGCGTTGCGGCTGCTCTATGTTTGGGCGTTGTTGGGGTTCCGGTGTTAGGGGAACCGCTTCAGCTAAATTATTTTGCGCCATAATTGATCATCATCCTATGTCAATATTTAGTGATTGGTTTACTATTTAACTTTTTCTAAAATTCGTAATTTGGCGCTATGTGCGCGGTGGTTCGCGGCCAACTCTTCCTCGGAAGGCGTGATTGGTTTGCGGTTAACCAGCTTATAGTTGGGCTGCAAATTATCAGGAATCACCGGAATACCGTGGGGGAGTTCTGGTAATGAAGAGTTTTCACGAAACATGGTTTTAACAAGTCGGTCTTCCAACGACTGGAAGGTAATGACGCTGACCCGGCCGTTCAGAGCCAGCAGGCCAATCGCCTGTTCCAGGGAGTCCTCAAGGGCCCCTAACTCATCGTTAACGGCAATTCGAATCGCCTGAAAGACCTTTTTAGCGGGATGACCGCCGTGCCGACGAGCGGCAGCGGGAATCCCTTCCTTGATGATTTCAACCAACTGACCCGTCGTATCGATAGGTGCGGTGGCCCGGTGACGCTCGATAGCTCTGGCAATTGGCTTAGCGAACTTCTCTTCACCGTAACGATGGAAGATCCGCATCAAGTCGTTGAATTCCCACTCGTTGACCACGATCCACGCGGTCAGCTTGGCACTCTGATCCATCCGCATATCCAGTGGCGCATCGTGTTGGTAGCTGAACCCACGGTCGGCTTCATCAAATTGCGGTGAAGAAACACCGAGGTCGTAAAGAATCCCATCGACCTCGGTAATGTTCCGGGCGTTCAGTTCCTCTTTAATCTGACGGAAGTTGTTCTTGATAAAAGTCAACTTCCCAGCTTCAACGTACTTTTTTAAATGTTCTTGATTGTAAGTAATGGCTGTCTGATCCTGGTCAAATGCATAGAGATGGCCCGTTGTTAACTGATCCAGAATGTGTTGGCTATGTCCGCCTCCACCGAGAGTGCAGTCAACGTAGGTGCCCGTTGGCTTGATGGCTAACCCCGCCACTGCTTCATTTAACAAAACCGTTACATGATGAAAGTCTTCCATGAACACTCTCCCTTCCTGAGCTACATCCCGAAGTCGATTAAATTTTCGGCGATATCGTCGAAATCTTCTTCGGCGGCGGTGGAGAACTTGTCCCACCGTTCTTGACTCCAAATTTCAAAGCGATTAGCCACGCCAACGATGACGCATTGTTTAGACAACGCAGCGTGGTCCTGTAAGGACTTCGGTAAGTTGATTCGCCCCTGTTTATCCAGCTCGCACTCCGTCGCAGCGGAGTAGAAGAAGCGGACAAAGGCCCGAGCGTCCTTACGATTTACTGGCAAGGCTTTCAATTTTTCCTGCAGCGCTGCCCACTCAGACATTGGATAGCCGAATAAACAACCATCCATGCCCCGGGTCACTACAAATTGTTCGCCAAGCTGCTCCCGAAATTTTGCGGGAATAATGAGCCGGCCCTTGGTATCGATTGAATGTTCAAATTCGCCCATGAACATGGCCATTACCCCCTATTTGTAACTATTGTCAAGTTTACCACATGCCCCCACTTTCTACCACAACGTTTCCGAATTTTTATAAATTTCCCCACAAAGCTTAAAAAAGCCGCGGCGAACATCTGTTCACCGCGGCTGAAAGCCCTTCATATTTCACCAAAAAACTGGTTCCATAATCAAAATTATTAATATTTATGCATTAGCTAACTAATTACAAGTAAAAAGCATACAATGAATCCCAGCAACCAATACAGGTCAGTTAAGCGCCAGAAAGTCTTAAAAAAGCTACTGTATAGGATTTCGTGGTTCCGCACGGCCTGCATGACCGCAACGATAATGCCCACAGCCATCCAGCCGATAACCAGCCAGGGCATAATCAGTCCCGAACCGGCCGGAATCAGGTTCAGCGCCCCCAACAAAAAGAGCGGCGCCATAAGGTCCCAGGTACTGAGCCCCTTCGGCCAGCGCTTCCGCAACAAGGTCTTTGCACCCCGAATTAACAAGAACCCAATCGCCAGAATTGCGAGTTGGCCACCCGGCGATGTCCAAAACTTCATTTTACTTCCCCCCACTGCTAGTCTTCGTTATATTATAGAGATTTCGGCGACTACATGCAATTCGGAATTGTAACAACTCCTTGACAAGTTGGCTATAGCTGTTGCATTTCGAGCGGCGCCACGGTAAACTAGTTGAGTAAAATGGGACGTAAAGAGGTGGCTATTCACGTATGGAAAAGAAAAAGAAATCAACATTCCAAAAGATTCTCAACGTTTTTGTTTGGATCATGATCATCGCAACGATTGGGTCACTTGTTTTCGGTGCCATTACCGCATTCATGAACTAGTTAATGCTACGAGGCATCCTGCACAGTTAAAATACTGTGACAGGATGCCTTTTTATTTTTGCATAATATCCACAATCTGTGGTTGAACTGACAGGGCGTCACAGCCCGTCAGATTTAACCGAAAAGCCAGTTATTTCTGCTTGTGATTATGTTAACTAAGTGAATTAACTAAATTTGCTCCTCGGCACTAGCAGCTTTTTCTCGCAAGCTCCTAAAACCTCTCCAGTTTTCTCAGATCATAACTAATTTGTTTCCCACTAATTAAAAAAAGTGCTAACTACACCTGCCGATCACTCAGACACGTTTAGCCAACGCCTTTATTTTTTGAGAGTTTTACCGCTTCTACTGACAATCGACCAACGCCCCCAACTGCTGTGCGATAGCTTGTCGGTTAGGCACCGGCTTTTCGATAGCGGTTAAGAGTTCACCAGCAATCTTATCGACTACGACGGCTAAGTCACCTGGCACCGATGATGCGTACAGTCGGAGTAGTGCCTGCAAACTGCGAAAGTCCGTCTGCCACTGCATGTCGCGCTGTGAGTTGTTCACAAGACTTTTCGTCAGTCGTTGAATATTCTGATTGATGCACTGCCGCGTCGTTCGTTCCTTTTTCTTTGTCTGGCCATCCGGCAAGAAGACTGCCACAACCGTGGAGAGTCGTTCACCGATGTCTTCGACCCAGTTACTCCTCGTTCCCCAGTCCATAGAAAAAGCCTCCCCCATTTAGTTAATAGGATACGCCCATTAACAATGCCGGCCAACGATTGCGACGGCTACGAGGAGACTTGGTAAAGTTATTTGGTTAAGTCACAAGACTATTCAGATGAATCCGGCTGGTCGGCCGAACTGTCGGGTTGCTTGTAAACCTGACGGGGCTTGCTGCCCTCCTGCGGACCAATGTAGCCACGCTGTTCCAGATCATCCATGATCCGGGCCGCCCGGTTATAGCCGATACGGAATCGCCGTTGCAGGAGCGACGTGCTGGCCTTCTGCTGATCGACAACGAATTTTAACGCATCATCGAAGAGCTCATCGTCGCTGTCACCGGCCTCTTCCTGTTGAATTTCCTCATCCGTGACCATCATGTCTTCATCGTAATCCGCAGTCTGTTGCTGCTTGATGAAATCAACCACGTTCGTCACGTCCTCATCAGGGATAAAGGCCCCTTGGACCCGGACTGGCGAGTTGGCGTCGACCGGTTGATAGAGCATGTCCCCCCGACCGAGCAGCTTTTCTGCCCCGTTGGTATCGAGGATCGTCCGCGAATCAATTCCGCTGGACACGGCAAAGGCAATCCGCGATGGCACGTTGGCCTTGATTAGGCCGGTAATGACGTCAACTGAAGGCCGTTGCGTCGCCAGAATCATGTGGACCCCAGCAGCCCGACCCATTTGTGCCAGCCGAATGATGGCGTCTTCCACTTCATTGGAAACGGTCATCATCAAGTCAGCCAGTTCATCGACGACGACCACAATGTATGGCAAGGTTGGTCGCGCCTGATCATCCTCGGCGTTCGCCTTCTGGACAAAGGCATTGTAGGTTGAGATCTTTCGCTGTCCAAACTGTGAAAAGAGTTCGTAGCGTCGTTCCATTTCGGCCACAACCTTATGCAACGCCCGCGCTGCTTTCTTCGGTTCGGAAACCACCGGTGTCAGCAGGTGCGGAATCCCATTGTACACGCTGAGCTCAACCTTCTTTGGATCAATCAGCATCAGCTTGACTTGATCCGGCCGTGCATTCATTAAAATACTGGTAATGATGTCATTGATAGCCACCGACTTCCCACTCCCAGTCGCTCCGGCAATCAGAAGATGGGGCATCTTGGTGAGGTCCATGCTGACAACCTGGCCAGTAACGTTACGACCCAGTGGTACCTGTAACGGCTTATTCGGATGTGGTGGCTGAGCTTCGACCACGTCTCTAAAGGCCACAGTCGAAACTTCCTTATTGGGCACTTCGATCCCAATCAAAGACTTCCCGGGAATCGGCGCTTGGATCCGAATTCCTTTAGCCGCCAAAGCCAACGCGAGGTCATCCGCCAAATTCACAATGCGTGAGACCTTGACCCCAATGGCTGGGTGCAATTCATACTCAGTCACAGAGGGTCCTAAGCTGACGTTCTTCACCTCAGCATCCACGCCAAAACTATCTAGCGTCTGCTTCAGGATCTTGGTATTGGCATCAATAGCGTTGACCTCATCCGTCTGGTCAGTTGGCGGAACCTGTTTTAACAGGTCGGCCGTTGGTAACTGGTAGTTCGGATCGACCGGCGTACTGTTGACTAGGCTAGCCTCCGTGTCGTCGGCGTCACCTGCATCCGCTGGTGCCGCACTGGCCGGCGCCTTAGGCTGCTCATTAGCCACCGTAATGTGATAGCTGGGTTCCGGTGCGGCTGATTTTGCCGCCGCATGGGGCGTCGGCAAATCCTTGGCATCCGGATCCGTTGGCGTCGTGATGGCTGGCTTGGCCGGTTTGGCCGCTGTCCGCTTTTCACGCCGTTGCTGTACCTTTTCGTTGCCCCGTTTCAAGGCATCACTACTGGCTTGAACACCGTGGTGCAGCGTCTGCCAAATTGTCTGAAACCAGCGTTGAATATCGGCGAAGGGAATCTGAAAGAAGACGATGACCCCGCCGACCATAATCAGCCAGGAGGCAACCTGGGCCCCCACCAGAGCGATCAACCAAGCCACGATGCTCAGTTCAAATGCCCCGATGGCACCACCACCGAGCTGTGAGGTCAACCCGCCACTCCACAGATCGGCAAGACCGGCCTGCCAGGTGGTCGCAAAAAATTGGCTGTGTTGATCAACCTCAATGAAGTGATTGGCGGTAATCCAAAGCAGCCAACCACCGTAGACCAACCCACCGCCAATCCAATAATGGCCCTTTAACTGCGGCAGGACACCGGTAATGGCCAACGCCGCACCAAGCGCTCCAATCAGAACCAACCCGAACTGATAAGTATCCCCAATGAACAGACGAATTAGGTTGGCCCACAGCGTTCCCAACAAGCCCAAGTTAAAGAGCCCTAGTGCCGCTAATGCTAGTAACACCAGACCAATCACGTTGCTTGTGTATGGAAAAGGCTGCTTTTTCGTTGTCCGCCGCTTAGTCGGCTTACGTTTAGTTGGCCGACGCCGTGACGTCTTTCGTTTCGTAGCCAAGAAGCGGCCCCCTTTCGTTTTTTAAGATTATTTCAGCTTGTCATGTGGATACTTGTGCACCCGTTCCAACTTTGGAAATTGCTGTTGCCGCAAGACTTCGTAAATCACGATTGCCGCTGAATTAGATAAGTTTAACGCCCGAATGTGGGTGTCGTCCTGTGGAATCCGAATACATTTCTCGGCGTTCTTCCGCATGAAGGGTTCTGGTAATCCCGTGGTCTCCTTACCGAATAAGAAATAATGATCATTATCGTTCAGACTGTAATCGGGTTCGGTATAGTCCTGATCCGCAAATTTTGACACTAAGTAAAGTTGGGTTGGATCGGGAATCGACTCCAAGAATTCTGGTAAGTTTTCATGGTACCGCACGTCTACTTTATCCCAGTAATCCAGACCCGCTCGCTTCAAATGGGCATCGTCTACTGAGAATCCCAAGGGCTTGATCAAATCTAAAATGGTATCAGTCCCCGCACACGTCCGGGCAATATTTCCCGTGTTAGCGGGAAAAAGTGGTTCAAATAAGGCAATATGGTTAGTCATACTCTCTCTCCGTTCTGTCTATCAAACATTCGTTCTGTTCCATCATTATAGCCATTCTGGTAGGCTTTTGACAAGGGTCCAAATTTAGCATCGTTATCGCTGGAGCCAGCCGTGACGATGGTGTAAGTCCGGGTGCCTGCTTCATCTCGAACTTACACCATGGGATGACCTTGAAGCCACACGATCTTGTGTGGCTTCAAGGCAAGTCGGAAGCCCGCTCCATGGCTGCAGACAGCCTCCACAGCGAGCAGAATTCTGGCAAGCGCAGGCGATATTTTTAACCCAACCGTAGCGCAGAAAAAAAGCAGTTCCTCGGTGTGGGCACGGCGAGGGGCTGCTTTAGTGAAGTGCTACTTGTCAGTCGCTAACAGCTTACACTGATATCGACCGCCAAACGATTTCTCATTGGTAAATATAACACCGCTCTGTCAGGTTCGCAAGCCTTTTGCGTAAGATTCTTTAACGTTTCACCTAATTCACTTGCGTACTTAACAAGGTCACATCGACCGTGATGTGTGCGAACGGGTTGGCCTTGACCTGCGCCAATTGGGTCTCGTCAGCACCCCAGTGCATCGGGGTCATCAGCATGAGATCGGCAAATAGCTCGGCCGGAACTGGGACCTGATAACGAATCCGTTGCGCGGTTGCTTCCGGATAATGTTGCTTGAATAGGCCCAAGACATTTCCGTTATCGTAGGTTGCGTGGGCACTGCCTGCGGGGAAAATAGCCTGGCGCAACTCAATCAGATAATCCGCATTCGGAATCACCTTTAATAAACGACCACCCGGCGCAATCACCCGATTGAATTCCTTGTAAGCCGATGGTGAAAACAGGTCCAGTACCGTGGTAAAGGCCCCATCGCTAAACGGCATCTGGGCCAGGTCGGCCACGCAGAAGAAAGCGGGCCCACCAAGCTGTGTGGCTAAATTTATACCGGGCTTGGATAGGTCGAAACCAATCGCTGTATCGCGGTTATCGCGACGCTGTAAAACATCCACCAACGGCGTTCCTTCGCCACACCCGACATCTAAAATTGTTTGGGGACTGGCCGGCATTTGCGCAGCAAACTCTTCAGTGATCCCGGAAAAGAGACCTGCTTGTAGCATGCGGCGTCGAGCGGCTAACATGTCATTGTCATATTCACTCTCGACGGCCCGCTGCATGAAATACAGGGTTCCCTTCTTCGAGAGGTCAACGTTGTGGCCGTGTGGACAGACCAGGCTATGGCCGTCAACGTGATCGTATGGGGCCAAGCATACGGGACAGCGAAATAAGTTTACATGGGTCGTTAGGAACGCGGCCGCTTCATCAATCTTTTTCATCAGGTGTCGTTTCTCCTTGTTCAGTCACGGGTGCTGGCGCTTCCTCTGCTTCATCGTAGCCGCCTACAAATTGGCGGTACCACTGGAAGCTTTCGGTTGCGATGACGCGAATCACGGCGTATCCAGGAATTCCTAGGATCACACCGAGGACGCCAAAAGCCTTCCCGGAAATCAGTAAAATAAAAATAATCGTTAATGGATGAATCTTGAGTGAGCTCCCCAGGACAAGGGGGGAAATGAATCGGCCTTCCAATGTCTGTTCAACGATGAAGACAATCAGGACCTTCACCAACATCCACGGGGAAACAAAGGCAGCAACCACTACGGCTGGCACCATGGCCAGGAAGGATCCCAGGTAAGGGACCAAGTTCAGGACCCCCGCGAGGATTCCCAGCAGTAAGGCGAAGCGCAAGCCAATAATCAGAAAACCAACGTAGAACAACATCGCAACGATAAAAGCCACGATCAATTGTCCCCGCACATAGTTACTGACTTGGCGATTCATTTCAACTAATAAATGTTTGGCCGATTGCCGATGCTTGATCGGTAAAATTTTAGCCAGGTGATCTGGTAGTTGATGGCCATCTCGCAGGAGATAAAACAGAACGAATGGCGCGGTGATCACCCCCACCGCAATCGAGACAACCCGACTGACGATGCCACCGACCGAGCTGACCGTGCTCTGTGCGAGGCCAGAAACGGCTGCGGAAGAGCTGTCGGACAGTTGTTGGTTGAATTGATCCAGTTGTGCCTTCAGACCACTCAGACGGTCATCTTGGAGCCATGTCGAGACCATTCCGGTGGCATCCCGCCAATAGTGAGGCCACTCGGCGATCAGGGTCGTCAATTGCCGTTGGACCATTGGAATCAGACTACCGATTCCCCAGACCAACAGTAGCGCAATAATGATGAAAAGCCCCAGAATCGACCAAAGCCGTCCGACACGGTGCTTTTCTAACCAGTCAACCAGTGGATTTAGTAAATAATAGCCCACCCCGGCAATGATAATGGGTAAACCGGCAATCTGCCAGACCAAAACAAACGGCGTGGCGAGCCATGGGACTTTACTTAACACTAGTAAAATGAGTAAAATAAGAAGCGTAATTGTTAGTATCGAAACTAAACGATTATTTACGACCCAGTTCCAGAACCAGGAACGTGTCTTATGCGTATCTGATTTCAATAACTTCACTCCCGTTAATTGAGTGCGTTCATTGTACCATACCGTTAGTGCCATTGACGAATTTCTAACTTGAGAAAGGATTGACGATTTTGCTGTTAGTTGAACCGTTACTAGAGAATTATCCGCAACTCCCCGCTGCTGTCGAGGCTGGTGCCAAACGCGTCGCCTTAGCCGATAACTTAGCAGTTGGCGGCACCACCATTAGTAAGGGGGTCATGGGCGAAGCCGTTCGTTACGCTCATGAACACCAAGTCACCCTAGATGTTGTGATTGCCCCTCGCGGTGGTCACAGCCCTTACGATGACGTCGAATTAAAGATGATGGAGGCCGACCTGCTCGAAGCACAGCAACTCGGTGTGGATGGGGCCATCTTTGGTGCCCTCGATCTTCAACACCACCTCGATCAAGAGGCATTGCGTCCCCTGATTGCAGCTGCTGGTGGGATGACCATGACCTTTAGCACGGCGTTCGATCAGATTCGCCCGCAAGACCGTGGCGCTGCCGTGGATTGGTTAGCCGACCAAGGCTTCGAACACATTCTGAGCACCGGCTTCGCTAATGAGGAACGCTTGGAGGACTGGACGATGACTAAGCGGTTGACGGATTCCGTGGGCATGACCATGATTCCCGCTGGTGTTACTGCCAACGAGATTAAGGCCATCGCCGATCAGTTAGGCACCAACCTCTTCTATGGTAAGAAAGTTTTAGCACTCTAAACGCCAAAGGGCTTCACCGCTTCTAATCAGCGATGAAGCCCTTTTACTATCCGCAAACGCCCGCCAGTCCACGAGTTGCCGCATGCATTATCCTCAGGAGAACCGCATTTCTCGAGAGAAATTCTTCGTGGCTGGCTCTGCCCATCGTTTACATGCCCATTGGTAGACTATTTTTCAAAATTAGCTAACGTCACGACCGACGGCTGGAATGGCTGTAACTGCCCCGCAGCCTGTAGCGCCGCAACCTTATCAATAAAAACGTTAATCTCATCGTCTGATTTAACCGTTGTAAATTGGCCAAAATCATACTGCCACCACCGTAGCGCCAAAAGCCGCTGAATCGTGGCGGGGTCAAAACGATACTTGACGATGCGCGCCGGATTACCAGCGACGACAGCATACGGCGGTACATCCTTGGTGACCACGGCATTGGCCGCGACCACGGCCCCATCGTTAATCGTAATTCCCGACGAAGCGAACGTCACATCTTGTCCGATCCAAACATCATTACCAATAATCACGGGCAGATCAACCGGCGGCATCTCACCCGCAACTTCAAAGGCAGTCGGATGCGTTGTGAGATATGCATTGAGGGCCATACTATGCTGCTCATAGGTCACACTGGATGTCGTAAACCGATGAAGCGGATGGTTGGCCCCCATCCGACTGACCCCCGTGGCAATCGACGTATACCGTCCCACAATCGTATTTACTGGTAACACGCTTCGTGAGTAACTGAACGCGCCCATGGGATAGAGCCGATCACCAACGGGAAACGTCGTATAAGGTTCGAGTGAAATATTTCGACTGACCGTCAGCACCGTTCCTGGCGAATAGCGCACATGCTGACCATTGAGAAAAGTAAAAATCTGGTGCTCACGGAGCAGCGTTGCCACTGCCGGCGTAAACGGGACCAACCGCCGTTTATGCGTGGCTTGATAGGTCAGTTGGTCTTGAAAAAACGTGACACCTTGAATCACGGTAGCCATTTAAATCCCCCCAACTTATTGTGACCACAACAAAGGTCACCGTCCCTGTGGCCGGCAACTAATGTTGATCCTGCAAACTAGTCAACAATGCTCGCCACTTCTCCGTGGTTGCCGCCGCTGTGTAACGTTTAGCGAGTCGCAGGCTGTTCTTCATATAGGTCTTCTGTAACTTTGCATCGCGCAAATACGAGCGAACCTTCCAATAAAGAATATCCACGTTATCGCGTTCGACTAGGTTACCGTTAACGCCATCCTCAATCATTTCGGTTGGTCCATAACGAATGTCATAACTAATGACGGGTACCCCAAAACTCAACGCTTCCAGGGTCGCCAATGAGAATCCTTCTTCATTACTCGTCACCATTTCCAGTGAGGCCTGAGCGTATTCAGCGGAAAGATCCGTTACAAATCCCCGGAAGAAAACGTGTTTCGCTAAGTCATGGTCGGCCACGTAATCGCGCAATTGTTGCTCATCGGCCTGCCCGCCAAAACCAAACAGGTGAAGTTCGACATCAGGAAATTCATCGACTAACCGTTCGACCACTTTAATCTGGTGAAGCACCTGCTTTTCCGGTGAGAATCGCGCAACCCCAATAATTCGATGTGGCTGCTTTTTTCGTAGGCTAACTTTATTCGCTTGGATGTACCCCACTGGAATGACGTCGATCGGTGGTAATTGATCAAATCTGGCCAATAGATCCTGCTTCTGAAGGGCTGTTGAGACCACGAATCGGTCAAATTTCTCCGGTTGCGATAACGGCACCCGGTAGGAACTCTTCAGTTTGGACCCCACGACGTCGGTTTGTTCACGGGCGTGCGTACTATGGAAGACCGCACACACCTTAACATTAGCGGCGGTGTTCGCCATCGCCTGCCCAATATACCCATTCTTATCGCAGAAATAAGCATCGCCATCTTCATATAGCGTGTTGAAGAAAAAGGTCTGGAACTCCTCCTCGGTATCGAAGAACCAATCACGTTGTTGAAAATCCTTCAGAATAATCCGCTTCAGCACCGTCTTCCCATCAATCTCACGATAGGTCCGTTCAATTTTGACCTGACCCTCACGATTGTAAAAGATCTCGGCCTGAACCCGCTGTTGCTCCTTTAAGAACTTAGTCTGGCTCAGAAAGCCACGTGAATCATAGAGGTCCCGTTTGATCTTCTGGTGATCACTATCGAAGTAATTTACGTAGTCTGGGCGCTGATACTCCTTATCGTTGAAGTGCACGTATGCCACATAACGATCTTGCTCATCAAAAATCCGAATATCTGGCGCGATATCCACGAACTCTAAGCGAAAGTGACAAGTCGTTTCCCAGTAATCCACCCAGTCTTTAGCCGGAGCTAGTTGATCGTCAGTTGCCTCCTGAAAGTAGTCATAGAGCGTGAAGCACTGACCCTCTAAACCGAACTTGGCCGCGTTGGCATGGATTTTAGGATTGTATTTCGTGTAGATGCAGCGTGCAGGCCAACCTGCATCTGCAAATAACTTGATTCGGTTGACTTGGGCCTTCTCGATACCAGTCAACTTGGCATTCAAATACGCCCCCACAAAGTAATTCATCCTACTACCCCCAATTCGAATTCACCGTTAAATTTCCCACGGATACTTGCCATTCGCATCCTTTTTAGTATGTTTCATCATGTATTCTGTCTTCTCATCCATGCGCTTGCGAGTCTTCTTTTTATTATGATGGCGCACGACCAAGACTACGATCCCCAATACAATGTAAATAGACATTCTGATAAACATTTGAACTTTCTTGTAGGCAAAAATATTCGCTAAGATAATCATTGGCCGTCGCCTCCTAATATTTGTAGTTGTCGTAGTTAATCAAACCTGATAGGAAATGCTCACAATCATCGATACGGGTCCGAAAATGGTCGTTACGCGTGAAGAAGCCCCCGTAAAACTTACTTGGGCGATAGAAGAACATCGCCACTTCAGGCTCAAAGGCCCCGGTTACTAATTCATGCTCGGCTCGCCGTTGCCAGACTTCCCGTAGATGCTGCACGTCATACTTTTCCAGTAAGTCTTCGTTATCCGTCCGCCGAATAACATCGATCAGCCGCACCGTAGCATTCAATAACTCCAGCCGGGTCGGGTGTGGGCTAACCTGGGCCTCAATGAAGCCTAAGTTACTGAAGGCATTTTTCAACCCCATCGCCATGTAATCTCGGTTGGCAGGGAAAGCATGTACCGCCTCATTTGTCGCGTAAGCAATCCAATGATCATGGTACTTGCCGAAATCATTTTCAACCATAAAGTTCAGCGTCTGTTGTGCCTGTTGACCAATGTCGGCATCACCAGTTAATTCGAACAACCGAATCAGAGCGAAGGCAATTTCTCCTTCGTAATAGATAATCCGAAAACTATCCTTAACCGTCAAATCGGGGTTCAAGACGTGATTGAAACGACCCGTTGGCTGGCGGAAAGCAACGACTCCACGAAAAGCTTGACGGGCAACCGTTTCAAACTGCGAATCCTTAGCGACCTCTTGATACTTGCACAATGCGAGAATCAACATGGCCTGTGCGCCCAATTTGATTTCTGGCGTGCCATTCTTGGGGTGTTCAATCGCAAAGCAAGCATCATCTTTCACTACTGTCAGATGCGCAATCTGGGCCTAGAATAAAAAGTGTACAA
>NZ_AZCZ01000080.1 GCF_001434055.1 Levilactobacillus parabrevis ATCC 53295
ACCAACAACAGTTGACATAGAACCACTAAAAAAGCCGGCAAACCTGCCGACTTCTTGACTCCTAATAGAGTTTGCTTACCGCGTTAACATTTCGGAAGGTATTGAGGGCCAGGTCTTCCGTTGACCACGTTGGATACATCCCACCCTTATAGTAGTTGTTCGACAACAGAACGACCCCGGTCTTCCCGTTGCGACTCAGGGCATACGTCCCTTCGTAGTCATCGCCAACGCCATGACCGTAGTAACCGATACGGTCGAGGTGATACATCCCTCCCGCATAGTGAGCCGTGGTTGACTTACTTTGGTGAAGAATATTTGCACCAGAGCGCTTCTTGAGCAACGTTCCCTGGATCAACGCCCGCTCCGTTCTGAAGACATCGCCAGCAGACATTGTGGCATTCCCTGTGGCAATTTGAACGGCCATGTCCTTGGCAGATGGCACGTGGGGCTGCGAATAGTTGCCAGGAACCGTTCCACTATAACCGATCGTCGTCCCAGGATGCTTGAGTTGTGCAAAGCTAGAATGGTTCAGGTTCAACGGCGTTACCACATGCTCGTAGTACAATCCATAGTAGGATTCGTGCGTCACCTTTCGCAAAATTCCCGCTAACAGGGTATAACAGATTGGTTGGTAATTAAATTGATTAATTTTCGTTCGGTTGATGCGCGCTTGCTGCGCCGCATATTTGTAAACTGCAGGTTCTGTCAGCGTCGTCCCAGGATTCAGATCACCACTGATTCCGGCTTCCATATTGAGCATCTGCCGAATCGTCACCCGATTACTCCCCTTGATCTGTGGATAGTACTTACTGAGCTTATCCGTCAGGTGGAGCTGTCCGGCCTGAGCGGCTCGCATAACGAGCATCCCCGTGATTGACTTTTGGATGGAGTTGATCAAAAACTGTGACGTCGGCTGATTAGCCCGTTGCTTCTTGGCATTGGCCTTACCAAATGAGCGCTGATAGACCACCTTGTTGTTCTTGACCACTAGGGCCGTCCCCACAAATTTTTTGGCCTTCAAACTCTTGGTGAAGCGCGCCGCAAATTGGGGATGCTTCTGTCCCTTATTCTGTTTATCCAACGCTGTTTTCTTCTTTTGCCGCAATTGATTGCTACGCAAGGCATCGTACGCGATCTCCTGCCGCGTTTGCTTAGCATGTAGCTTGTTCGTTGTGTGCACCGCCTGCTGATCCTTGGTATCAATCTCGTGCATCCCGATGACCAGACCGGTAATACCGACAATCACTGTTGCCAAAATGGCCCAGTGCCCCAAATTACGCTTATTCACAATCCTCAATCCCCCTAGAAATTAGACCCCACTTGATTTTGCAATTAGCTGACCATCCACACAAACCGTCAAGCTCCCCGTGACGTGCTGTGCAAACCGAGCTGTTGGATTACCTGGCAACGTGGTCCACCAATTACTTACGGAAAAGTCCCTGCCTCTGATTATACGAAAAGGCTGGCCAAACACAATCTTTTCTACCGATTGTGTCCGCCAACCTAATTATCTTAGTATTTCGTTAACTAATTATTAAAGAATTAATTTTTTGAGTACGTTCAGGTGTTCATCAAACGTGTACTGAATGGGTTCACCATTGGCAACTTCAACCTTGCTAATGTCCGCATCCGCGACACCATCTAAATATTTGATCAAGGCCCGCAACGTACTGCCATGAGCCACGATCAGCTGATTCTGACCGTCTAGCAACCGGGGGGCAACCTGGTCCACCCAGTATGGCATCAACCGGTGATAGGCCATCTCGAGGCTTTCACCTAAAGGCTCGATGTCAGGACCGAACCGATCGTATCGCGCATCTTGCACAATGTGGTCCAGCTGCGGTGGCACCGTTTCAAAGCTTCGCCGCCAAATCTTGATTTGCTTATCGCCGACCTCTTCACGAACACGATCCTTATTCTTCCCTCGAAGCGCACCGTAATGGCGTTCGTTAAGCCGCCAAGATTTGTACTCTGGAATGTAAAGCTGATCAATGGCTTCCAAGACAATGTTTGAGGTGACGATGGCCCGCTGTAGCATTGACGTGTGGAGCGCACCAAAATGAAGCCCCGTCTGTGCCACCAACTGTCCAGCAGCCCGTGCCTGTTGTCGCCCCTTCGCAGTCAGCGGGACATCATTCCACCCCGTAAAAATGTTATCTCGGTTAGCGACACTCTCACCGTGCCGTAAAATAACCAGCTTTGCCATTCGTCACGCTCCCTTTCTCTCTATAATTACCACGACAATCATAACATAGCCGCGGCCAGGTTTCGTTTAATTTGTGCGGAAAATCACGGGCAGTCACCGTTGACTCCTAACCCTATTCTCATTGTGCCCATGTCACTAACCCTAACGCGTCGAAAATACCTGGCCCAACTGCAAAAAAACAGTCCCGACAACCTTCACGCAATTATCGGAGCTGATTTTTTTGATAACGTTGCCCTGACGGCATAACACTTACTGCCGAATCTCGACTTGTAGAAAAGTTATTTTGTTATTCTGATCGAATTCATAAGTATCGAATCCGTGGAAGGCGAACAGCTTGCCATTCCGCTTACACCCCGCAACCGCCCACTCAGCTTGATAGACACCATCGGTAATGACAACCTGACAAAGGTGTCGTAATGACTGATTATCCTGAAAAAAGTTCTCAAAAAATGTCGTAATCTCAGTTGGAGTAGCAGCAATCATCCCGTTGGCTCCCTTAACAACTGCATTGTCAGCGAAAAGAGTGATAATCTCCCGACAAGCTTGATTGTCACGAGAAGCCAAGTCCGATAGCCTAAAATAACGTTTGATAAGTTCTGCTTTTACGTCCATGCAAGTCCCTCCTTCAATCAGAGCTTTAGTGTAGGCTGAAGCTGCGAAATGTAAAGCCAGCTAGCCGGATTGCGAGCCATTCCTTCACTAGACTTACCTATTCAGATGCAGAGAGCGTAAAATATCTTGTGTAA
>NZ_AZCZ01000081.1 GCF_001434055.1 Levilactobacillus parabrevis ATCC 53295
GCTAACTTGATTATAAAATTCGCCAATATTATTTTAATTAAAAAACCTCAATTTTTAAGGTAATCATTTTTGATTTTAATTTGAAGTAACAATATTCGAAGAGTTGTCATTTTTCTTGGTCATTTCTCGGATTTTAGTGGAGTTAGAAGTTTCAAGTGGTCCGCTCTGCTATGATTCTCTCATGTAAACATCATCTTTGTATATTGAATTTCTTTCGATATCTGATAAAGGTCGTCCGTTTAATCCCTGTATTACGGGCAACATCTACATCACTCATACCCGTTTGATAAAGCTTAAAAGCGTGTTGCAAACGGGGATCATCTTTGGCATATTGGGGTTTGCGCCCATGATATTTACCCTGCTGCTTAGCTAAGGCAATCCCTTGTTGCTGGCGCTCAATGATTCGCTTACGTTCACTTTCGGCCTGATACTTATAGAGTTCAATAATCAAGTTGGTCATCAGTTGACGTAAATTTGGGTCAGCAATCCCGGTCATGGACGGCAAATTTAACACATCTAGGGTGGCGCCCCTATTTTGAAGGATGTTCATGATTTTAGTTAAATCCTGATTGTTTCTGCCTAAGCGATCTAATTCAGTGACCAGGACAATATCACCCTCACGAATATAGGCCAGCATTTTTTGCAGTTCTGGCCGATTAGTGTTAGCCCCACTTAATTTATCCGTAAATAATTTATCAACGTCTTTTAAAGCCGCTAACTGTCGATCTAAATGTTGCTCCTTGGAACTCACACGCGCATAACCAATTTTAGCCATTTTCAGCCTTCCTTTTGGACAGTCCTAATGAACACTTTTAATGCCTAGTATAGCACAGAAACAAAAACGGCCACTAGGGTATACCCTATTGGCTAGATTGGTTTAGTCAAACAAAAATCTTAATTGGTTCCTTATAAGAGCATATAATTCCATCATCACAACTGTCCTGCTATAATTATGGTAAAGGTGGTGGATCTCGACATTGTTGCTGAATACGGCATTGATATTTCTAAACTGTATGACAAGATCAAAAATGTTATCGTTCGGGAAGTAAAGAATATGACCGAATTAGAAGTAATTGAGGTAAATGTGAATGTTGTTGATGTCAAGACAAAGGAGCAATATGAAAAAGATTCGACTTCTCTGCAAGATCGCGTGAGCGATGCCACAGACAAAACGAAGGAATCCGTCAGTAAGGGCGCAAAGAAATCGAAGGAAACATTAGGTGACAGCGTTGATAAAGTAACGTCTGACAATAAATCTAGTCGTGTTAACTAAGGGAGTGAGTAAATATGGGACTTATATGGTCATTAATCGTCGGGGCAATCATTGGTGCCATTGCTGGCGCAATCACTAACCGTGGTGCTGCTATGGGCTGGATTGCAAACATCGTAGCTGGTTTAATCGGTGCGTGGATTGGCCAAGGGCTCCTTGGCACTTGGGGCCCTTCGTTAGCTGGCATGGCATTGATACCATCGATCATCGGGGCAATTATTTTAGTTCTGATTGTTTCATTAGTTGTTGGTCGAACCAGTAAAAAGTAAGGGGGAATTTTATGGACGTCTTGAAAAGTGTATTTAAGTTTATGATTGCTTCTACGCTCATTGTAGGTGGTGTCCTCATCGGTGGCACCGTCTTGGCTGCTAAGAAAGTAGATGGCATTGGTGATACATTGCAACAAAAATTACATGGATAATTAGCCAAATTTATCTGTATTAGGCTTCTTAGAACGTAAATGATTGAGCAATTGAAGATCAGTTAATCAATATTTAAATTTGCAATCTACCTTATAAGTGTCATTCACACTATCTCTTGTAGGATCTCCTTATTAGACAAGCAAATTAAAATGTGGAATAATACTGTTGTAACAAATACATTATGGGAGGTTATATTATGAGTCTAGATGACAAAATTGATAGCACCAAAGATAAGGTAAGTGGAAAAGCTAAAGAAGTTGAAGGCAAGGTTACGAACGACAAGGCCCGCGAAGCTGAAGGTAAGGGTCAAGGTATTCTAGGTAAGGCTAAAGATAAACTGTCAGATGCCAAAGATGCTGTTAAAGATACGGTTGATAACGTAAAGGAAAAGTTAGATAAAGACGATAAATAAATTATCATTTTTAAGAAGACCAAAATCTGGTCTTCTTTTATTTTTTCACGCTTGTTACCTTGTTTTTTCTCCACACTGTAATACGCGGCTTATGTGGTCGCTGCGGCTTTTTACGTTACCACCGTCCATCTTTAAGCTGATGTTCTAAGTCACCCAAGCAACGTGTCTCTGTGCGACTGACAAGGCCAAATCTGCTATTTACCATCTGGCCCATGCCGGCCACCTCCAAATTTTGGGCAAAATAAAAACGCCACGCTATTTAGCACGACGTCTATTATCCTTACACCATCTTATCGAGCCGAGCACCCGCCTGTGCCCACTCCGGAAACTCATACCCGTATTTACTATGAATTAATCATGATATCGCCACCTCCTGACCATATGCAAAAAAAACAGTGATTAGCTGAACTTTTCGATAAATCTATTAAAAGTTTCCGTAGTCCCATTTGCAATTAGTACAACTAAAGCTTCATAGCTAATTTATCAAATTCTTGTATATCAATACCCGTTGCTCCAATTAAATCAAGAATAATCTCCTTTGCTAAGTCTTTACTATAGGAATTTAATTGTTCTGTGAAATCTGGCTCTTCACTTTCATACAGGCCATTGAGCAGTGGAATAATGTAACTATAGATATACACTATTAGTGGATATTCGGTAGATTGCAAATTTAATCCGAAT
>NZ_AZCZ01000082.1 GCF_001434055.1 Levilactobacillus parabrevis ATCC 53295
TTCGGATTAATTATAGAATTTGCCAAGCGAAAATAACAATTGCGGTTGAAGCGCGACGCCAGTAGGGTATACTAATTTAAGACAGAAACGAAATGATACTCACCATCAGGAGGCAACATGATAGCATTAAAATCAGCGCGTGAAATTCAGGGCATGCAAGCAGCCGGCGACATTCTGGCCGGTCTGTTCCATGCTCTAGCAGATTACATCAAACCCGGGATGACAACCTGGGATATCGACCATTTTTCCTACCAATACATCATTGACCATGACGCCACTCCCGGCGAACTGAACTTTGAAGGGTACAAGTATTCCACCTGTGTCAGCGTTAACGACGTGATTTGTCACGGTTGCCCTAGCAAGGACGAGCTGATCAAGGCTGGTGATCTGGTTAAGGTTGATACGGTCATCGACTATCACGGCTACCTGAGCGATGCGTGCCACGCTTTCGTTGTGGGGCAGGCTTCCGCTGAGGTTCAAAAGCTAATGGACGTGACGTTAAAGTCCCTTTACCTGGGAATCGACCAGGCCGTTGTGGGTAATCGAATCGGTGATATTGGCTTTGCAATTCAAGATTATGCTGAAAACCAACTGGGTTACGGCGTGGTTCGCGACTATATTGGTCACGGTATCGGCCCGACCATGCATGAGGATCCAGATGTTCCCCACTATGGGACGGCTGGTCACGGCACGCGGTTGAAGGCAGGAATGACCATTACGATTGAACCCATGATCAACGTGGGGAGCTTCGAATGTAGCGCACCGGCTGACGATGGCTGGACCATTTCAACCGTTGATGGCAGTCTGAGTTGCCAGTATGAGCACACCATTGTGATTGCGAATGATGGTCCGAAGATTCTGACGTCGTTCGATCATGATCTGGATGCGAAGTACTTACTCAAATAATTATGGACACGACGATAGGTCGACCCGGGATAGATATCTGGGTCGACCTATTTTTGACAGTTATTTTTTCGTAGAATCCAAAGCGATCATCATAAAGTGTGTCGTTCAGACATATTTGGGGAATCTGGGACAGGCGAGTAAACAATGGCTCCGTTGCGACCTGCAGTAACAGTGTATGTGGTGGCAGTTGGCTTAATGTTAGTCGGCAATGGGAAGACTATTTCTTTGCCGATATGCAATGGTTTAACAGAATTGATAGGGGCGCCTCCTTAGAGTTCTACCTGACTATCCATGAAAACGGGTGATATGTCAATCAGTTAGACTGGGAGTTTGAGGTGTGTGCAAGGGTGTTCCTATCTTGACAAGTCTGACAATTTCCCGTAACCTAAATCAAACATCGAACAGAAAGGGGTGGCAAACCCATGACTCTCAACAGCTTAATGGCGTGTGTCCCCGCAAACGGACAAGGACGTTTTTCCGTAAAGTAAATTCTAAGGAGAAAAATGATGAAAAACGTCCGTCAATCGGTCCCATCTTTGGGATTGATGATTACCCTCGTTGGTTTTCCACAAATCAGCGAATCTATTTTTACCCCGGTACTGCCGCAGTTGCGCCGGGCCTTCGCCGTGAGTGCCAATCAGGTGCAACTCACGATGAGTACCTACTTCGTGGCCTTTGCAGTGGGGGTGCTTCTCTGGGGGCAACTCGCTGACAAATGGGGTCGTCGTCCAGCGATGTTGGCCGGAATTGCTCTCTATTTGGTTGGTAACCTGGGCCTGTACTTCAGCCAGCAGTTCAGCGTTCTGATTAGCTGGCGGTTGGTGCAAGCACTCGGAGCCAGTGCCGGTTCGGTCGTGACCCAGACTATCATGCGTGAAAGTTTTAGCGGAATTACCGGTGCCAAGGTTTTTGCACGAACCAGTGCTGCGATGGCGCTGGCGCCGGCATTGGGGCCACTAATCGGTGGCGTCATGCAGACCTATTTTGGTTATCGCAGTGTCTTTGCGACGTTAGTTACCATGGCGGTGGCAGTTGGGCTGTATGCCCTGAGCTGTCTACCAGAAACGCAACCACAAGACAGCCGCTTGCCGCATGTTCGCCAATGGCAGGTTGTGCGCCGGCTGCTTCGTGATCCCATCGTCTGGGGCTACGGTCTCTTAATTGGTGGAATCAATGGTATTCTATTCAGCTACTATGCTGAGGCACCATTTATCTTCATGACCCACTTTGGCTATTCGGCCGTTCAGTACGGCTGGCTCGGTCTGGTCTTGGCGAGCGCCAGTTTGTTGGGCGCATTGCTCGTGAATCGCCTGCTGAACTTTTGGACACCGGAACAGTTGGCCATGCGTGGCCTCATCTTTAGTGTGGCGGCTAGTGGTGGCTTAATCTTAGCGGCCACTTGGCAACAGCCGGTGGTTATGATCGGTGGGATTTTCCTGACCTTTCTGGGGCTCAACGTGACATTGCCCAATGCCTTGAACCGAGCACTGATTGGTTACGAAGAGGTCATGGGAAGCGCCAGTGGCTGGTTCAGTTTGGGTTACTATCTGCTGGTTAGTGCGTTGACCTATGGGATGAGTTGGCTGCACAACGGCGCCATTCAGACGTTGCCGTGGTATATGGCAGTCCTCAGTATGGGGATGCTGCTGGCCTTTGTAGGGCTGGTGTTACCGCGTGTTCGTGAAAAGGTTACGGCATGAAATTTGTCCTTGCATCTTTTCAAAGATAAATGTTAGACTGAAAGCAGTCAAATAGTGCGTATAATTAATGGTTCTAAAATATCTGTTGTT
>NZ_AZCZ01000083.1 GCF_001434055.1 Levilactobacillus parabrevis ATCC 53295
TGCACTTGATTTGACAATTGAGGGCTAAATATTTAAGACAATCAACAACATATTTTTCGATTACATTACTTAAAATTTCTGTTTTTCCTTCATAAGTCAACTCCAAATCAAATAATCTTACCAATCCTAACTTGACCCCCGGAGTTAAATCTAGAATTTTTTGTTGAGCAACCCAATAATCAGTAATTGGTCGAAATGGCTCCATTAGATCAGAGCCCAAATTATACGCATTACCTGCATTATCATGATGAATACCAAAACATGTTAGATAGCCTTGAGCAACAATCACCCGATCAACCATCGAAAGTAAAATCGAGTACCCATAATTCAAAGCTGCATTAACTGGCGTAAAATCCGATCGAGAAAAATCTGTCCCAAATAAAAGTGGAAAATACTTTCTAGCAACGACGGCTTCGCGATTTGTAATATCATTAAGTTCAATCTTATCCAATTCATCTTGCAACACGTCTGCATTCTTATTCAAAAGTTCAACAACAGATACTTGATTCTTTAACTTTGCAATGACAATTCTTGTCCAAAGATTAGCAACACGTGATACATCCCAGTTAACCTGAGATGAAATTAATCTCGCCGTTCGGTTCTTAGGATAACATTCACTAGTATCACAAATTGGTTGACCATCTCGCCCCGTGAAGATAATCTTCACATGATTCTCAGAAAGTGAAGCAACTGCTGCTGTTGTAATCACAGCTTGTAACGTTTGAATGACAACAACGTTGAGGCTTGAAATAGGTGTGTGAAATTTTTCTGTATCCGTATGAATCAACAAATTTCCAGATGAAAGAGAGATCTTCGCATGTTGACTAATTATTAAATTTCGCCATCCCAATAGCATCTCCTCCTTGCACTTCGTATCCAAACATGATATTCTCTAATTGTCGAGTTGACCTGCTTGACCTTATTGATTTACCATCTACAACGTTAAAATCAATCGAGATGACTTTTGNAACGTTAAAATCAATCGAGATGACTTTTGGAAGTCACCGTAACAAGTATTCTATTATGAGCTCTTGTGAGCCTACATATGTGATGCCCTTTGGGGGTATCACATTTTTTATTATAGATTCTTAAGAAAAATCTGACGAGTAAATAATCCTGTAGGCGATTGGAAAATCAGACTCGCCTTATCTGTTAACACCGCTCCTTTGTTCGGATGACCATTGTGTTTTCGTCGTATTCTACCAAATTCATCACCTAATCCAAAATATTTTAATTTAGCGAATTCGGTTCCCGCGTGCATTCCACGCATAATCTTTTTCAGAGTTTCAATCCTGTCATCTTCTGACAATTCATCAAATTTTTCTTCACTATCCGACATATTTTTAAGAGTTTGATTATCTTTTCCCCACATTAGCGGATAGTATTCTTGAAACTGTTTCAATATCGACGAATATACATCTCTATCCGTTACTTTATCCTCCTCACTTGAATATCCTTTTTGTCGAAAATCCAAGTGTAATTGAGTGTCATATGACAAATATAATTGTTGATGATTACTAATCGATTTCGCCACTGACAAACCGAACGTACGCATCTTTCCATTAATCTCATCACGAACTGTCTGCTGTAGATAAACATGTGGTAAAACAACTTCAAATTTAAATTGCTTTCCATAGCCCACTACTTCTGATAAAAACAACTCGTGCAAGAATTTCTTTTCACTTAATCCATTTTTTTCTAGTCTTTTCACTTTCCCCAATTCCAGTTTAGAAACTCGCATAACCCAATAAGTTACTTCTTTTTTCTCAAATACTCTGAGAATACACATGTAAGCATCACTAGAACCAATATGTCCGCCATAGAGTTCAGTTGGCATGTCTTTCTTGTGCCGAATCAAGGTATTCTGCTTACTACCTTCTTTTTTGCCCTCTTTTGCCGCTTGTATTGTTTGCTGGAATAATTCACCATTATCGTTATACACTTCGTCTGTAACCAACATATGCTTAATCTCATATAGCCCTTTAAGGTATCGAATATCCTGTTTATCCCATAACAATTTTTTGGTCTTAGGATCAACTAATGCTGACTTATCTCCATGGATTATGTCTCTAATGAAGTTAAAGTTCCGGATCTTTCTGGTATCTTTTCCATATTTCCCATACACGAAATAACCCAAAGAATCTGGATATCGTTTCACCATATACATACCAATCCGTGCTGCTAACGCAGCGTCCATTGCATGATGATAATCATTTACTTCACGAATTTTAGGCAAGCTAAGTTCTTGTCGTAGCTGGTGTGATAATCCTTCACGTACCGATACTAACAACGTGTCTTGGAGATTATACTCTTGACTCAATACCTCGGTTGCCAGTCGAATAATCTGTCTTGTCTCAACTAACTGCCTGTTAGCAAACGTATCCGACTTATTTTCAAAAATATCATTTGTCATTTCTAAGTTAGCTAACTTTCGATTACTAATTAAACCGGCACGATTTAACACTTTCCAATTTGCTTGCACTCTAGCATCACAAATGGACAAGGCAAAGTTATCTCCCTTATCCTGATTATGTTGAGTTAACACTTTATTATCAAAAGAATCATCTTTAATCCGCAAATTGCAAGAACAAGTTAGTC
>NZ_AZCZ01000084.1 GCF_001434055.1 Levilactobacillus parabrevis ATCC 53295
TACACAAGATATTTTACGCTCTCGTCAATAAGTTTCCAAATGAAAAAATCAGCAATAAAAAGAGCATAACTTTATGCAAAGCGATACTACCAATAGATAAGTTAATTATTGGTGTTGCAACTGCATAAACGATTGCAAATATGGTTACGAGTGCCCCAATGTTTGCGATAGAAACTCTAAAATCTGTCGATAAATTATTTATAATCCCTATTATAATAAATTGACTCAAACCCATTGTGAACGTTAGAAATGTTAATAATATGCATTGAAGGTTGATTTTCTTTTTCATATGACCACCTTATTAAGAGATACACTAAAAAAGTTATATAAAAAGACAATTTTTTGATTAACATCAAATGAAAAATGTTATCAAAAAGTTGACTTTTTCCTACCGATTATGTGCAATTAAATCATGTAACTGTTTAAAATCAGGGATAAGATCTGAAGGTAGTATGAAATCATGGACACGATTTAGTGTAATTCCATAATAGGAAGGATTGTGTTTTTATGACCAAGAAAAAGTACTCAGTAGATTTTAGAAAAATGATTGTCAAGCTGTACCAGGATGGCGCCCCGGTAGCTGATCTTACAGACGAATATGGTGTATCAAATGTAACTATTTACAAATGGATTAATCTATATAAAGAAGACAAAGGAAGTGGAATTTCCAAATCAGATGTTTTAGCGTTGCAAAAACGTTTGAAACAGCTAGAAAGTGAGAATGACATCTTAAAAAAAGCCTTAACCATATTCGCCAAAAAGTAAACCCAGATGACTGGCAGACAGCCGTTGATATTAATTTGAAGCACCATAGTATCAAAGAAACCTGTAAAGTACTCTCAGTTCCACGCTCAACTTACTATGAACATCAGCAGAATCATGTATCGCCACAAGCCAAGCGTCGTAAGACACTTAGCCAGTCGATTAAACGCATTTACTTTAATTCTAGACGTATCTACGGGGCACCTAAAATTCTAAAAGCGTTACAAAAAGAAGGTAAGGCTGCCAGTATTAAGCTAGTTCAACAATTAATGCGCCAAATGGGGTTAAAATCAATCACGCGCAAGAAGTGGCATTATCAACAAACTAATGATATTGATGCGACTGATTATTCAAATATACTCGTGCAAGATTTTCGTACAACCAGTCCAAATCAAAAGTGGTGTGCAGACATAACTTATATTCACACCAAAGCCAATGGCTGGTGTTATTTATCAAGCATTCAGGATTTATATTCACGTAAAATCATTGCCCATAAAATCAGCCGTCATATGACTGCTGATCTTGTGATCAGCACTTTTCAACAAGCCTTTGAAACTAGAAAGACGACTAATAACTTAATTGTGCATACCGATCTGGGTAGCCAGTACCGCAGTGCTGGCTTTGAACAGATCTTAGCGCAACACCATATTCGCCATTCTTATAGCAAGCGTGGCTGTCCCTATGACAATTCATGTTTGGAATCATTTCACGCCAGTTTGAAAAAAGAAGAGGTTTACCAACACCATTATCAGGATTTTGAAGAAGCAAATGCTGCAATATTCAGCTACATTGAGAGCTTTTATAACAGTGCTCGAATTCACAGTAGCATTGATTATTTAACTCCAAATGAAAAGGAAAAATTAGTCGCTTAAATTATACATAAAATGTGTCCAGATTCTTGACCTAAATCCATACTAAACGAAATAGATTAAGGTAGATTACAAATTTAATCCGAATTATTTGCAATTTAAAACGTAGTCTCCAATATTGTATTTAGTATGCCTCATGGGAATTCACTCTGATTTATGTGGCCCCCTTCAAATTGGAATTTGTAATCTAACATAAACGGCTTATTAATCACGCCTAACCGGCTCTTCAGGTTGTTTTTCAGGGTATATTTTTTCTGGATTTATTTGGGGGTTTTCAGGTGGAGTCTTTACTGGAAATCTTTGTGGTAATTGCTTTTTAGGCTTTTCTATTGGTATATGAGGAGTAATTTTGTTTGGGTGTTTTTCCAAAAGTGATATCATTAGCTATGCCTCCTTAAATTCTTCTTGAATGGAGTGTCGTCTTTTAAATCAGAGCGATGTTGATACCATTTTTCCGCTTGTTCCGTAGCAATTGAAATGGCCCGCTTATCGTCATAATTTTTTTCTTTAAGCGCATTTGCGATCTCAATAGCTTTTTTTCGAACCACTTTTTTCAAATTTTTCATTGATGGTGGGTAATTTTGTTCATTCCAAGGCATTTCAATAACCTCCATTCATATGATTTTAGATATGGAAAAGAGTATATAGATTATTTGTTATATATTAAATAAGATTGGTAGCGTCAAGAATCTTGTGTAA
>NZ_AZCZ01000085.1 GCF_001434055.1 Levilactobacillus parabrevis ATCC 53295
TTCGGATTAATTATAGAATTTGCCATTATTACCTTGCATAGAGAGGTATCTCTGTGTACGTGCGTGTGTGTTAACTGATTGATTGAGAGAAGTCCCTATCCCCCACGGATAGGGGCTTTTCTTATATACCAAAAGTGTTACAATATGGATGCGTGTATAATACGCAACATCTTCTTCTGAGTCCTCATTTTCTGGTTAATTGGGGTTTTTTTATTGTCTGAAAAAATGATACTATCAAGAAGCACGAGAATGCCCTTTCGTGTATTGAGTGGTGGGTCCTCACTTGTATTCTGGTGAGGGCTTTTCTTATACACTAAAAGTGCTATACTACCTACTGTAGCATTTCACCTCAAATACTACCTTCATCAATTTGTGCAGAGTTAAAAAGGCCCTCTAGTTTTATCGCTAGGGGGTCCTTTTATTATCTCTTTATAAATAATACCAGATACATACGAATACTACCTTATGAAGCTGTCAGGGGCACTCAAAGTATCTCTTGGAAATTATAAAGTAACGACAAAAAAGGCCCCTACTCCGCATAATAGAGGGATTTTTTGTGTGCATTCTGCTTCATTTAAACGGACAAGTATACGTCTAAAAGCTGAACGTGTCGTCTGAGGGCGCGTGATTATTTACTTTTTAGTTTATAGTCAAGCTTATCCTTTGTTTCCATCATCGATACCAATTCATCGTAAGTATCGCGTGTTTGGGGAGTTAGTGATTCAAGATAACTTTCAATCATCAAAGAAACCATTTCACTAGCTGAACGCTTATCAGCTGTTGCTTTAGACAAAGCCAAAACGGCATTTCTGGTATGATTATCAACTCGCATGTTTACATCAAAGGTAGGAATTTTTTCCGCACTATCTTCGCCAAAACCTGCTTGCTTTCTAGAAATTGATGATACATTTACGTTTACCTTCTTATCAGGACTTTTTACCTGATCATCATTACCGTGTTTCAAAAGTCCCCCCATATTATTCTGCCTCCAATCTAGATACTAATTCAGTAGCAACAGCCGTATATGTGCTGTGAGTAGCTTTATCCCAAACAGAACGACTGCTTTCAGTGATTCCAGTAAGGTCATATCTCTTTACTCTTTCCATAGCAGTAATGACATTTTCAAATATGTTGTCTTCCCCAAATTCTTCTACGGCCTGTTTAAGAACGGCATTGTCAATAATTGATTGCCCTTTTGTAAGAACTGGAAGAATACCTGCTACATCTACTTTTGCTCCAAATTCGTCAATTAAATTCGTTTGTAAATAGCTTAAGAAACTTTTTGCTCCCAGCAATGCTCTTTGCTGAGTTTGTAGCATAACAATGATCCAGTCGCAGCACATAAAAACGTTATCGTTTGTTAAACTCATTGTAGGGCTTACATCAAGAAACACGAAGTCGAATTTGCTAGATATATTTGACAAAGAGTTTTTAAGATAGCTGACTTTAGCTTTTTCATCAATGTCTTGTTTATCAACCCACCGACTGAATAAGTTCATATCAGCAGCAGCTGGTATTAAGTCAAGACTGTTCTTAATGTTAATGATGCCGTCATTTAAGTCTTTTCCATTAATTAGTAATGCGAAAAGAGATGGATCAATTGTGATGTTGGAATTTTCGTGACTTTTTGTTTTTATCATTAAATCAGTTAGGTTTGCTTGAGGGTCACAATCTACCATAAGCACTTTATATCCCATATTTGATAATTCCCAGCTGATTAAGGCTGTAGTAGATGTTTTACCAGTACCACCCTTTTCATTGGCGCAACTAATTATCATTTTTTATAAATCCTCCATTCGTACACGGTACACGGTGTACTGTGTTATGTGTACAGTGTACCGTACTCAGTACACAATGTACAGAAAAAAATCCTTAACAATTGAATGCGGAATGACGGCTTTTTAATGAAATTATTTAAGTGTACAGTACACAGTATTCAATACACAGTGTACAGTGTACAAGATACAGTGTACGGTGTACGGTGTACTGTACACAAGAAAAGTTGACCAAAAATTTGATAACTGATATAATAATAACCGTAGTAAAAATAGAACATAAAAAAACACCCACCGACGGGAATCGGTGAGCGCCAAACAATCTTCTAATTTATAGGTTATTATATCATGGCCGGTGCGATTT
>NZ_AZCZ01000086.1 GCF_001434055.1 Levilactobacillus parabrevis ATCC 53295
GTAAGCACCTAATAACTGACCGTCTATGATTGGTGGTAAATCCACGATATGATAACCTCATCAAATAAATTGGTGAGGTTTTTATTATGGAAAAACAAGACATCGTTCAAGTCCGAATGCCACGTGAGGCTGCCGGAACAACGCCAGTTGTTCCCAGCCGGGCAATTCAGTTGAAAATTGGTAAGAACAAATCAGTAATCATCTACAATAAAGCCAATGGTTACATCGTTGATGCTGTTCTTAAGGCGGTGTTCAATGATGCTCATTGACCCGTCTAAAATTAATCAGGTCTATATTGTCTGTGGGAAAACCGACTTACGTCGTGGTATTGATGGCTTGGCAGCTGTTGTACAGGAACAATTTGAGCTAGATCCATACAATCAGGCTCTTTACCTGTTTTGTGGTACCAGAAAGGACCGCTTCAAGGCTCTTTATTGGGACGGTGATGGATTCCTCCTTTTGTATAAACGGCTAGAAAACGGTCGACTTCAGTGGCCGACCAATCAAAATGCCGTTCGTCGCCTTAACTTTAGACAGTTCAAACTCTTACTAAGTGGGTGGTCGCTTGACGCGACTGTCCACAAAGTCAGGACACCTCGGCACGTAAACGTCGCCACGGAAAGATAGCTATTCATTTCCAGAAGGCTATGGTAAACTCAAAAGAAATCGATACAGAATGGGTGGGATTGCCAATGACTGCGGAACAGGAACAAATCGCCATGTTAACCGCAAAGGTAAAAGAACAGGCTGAAATTATCGATTACCTAACGAGAAAAATGTTCGGCCAAAAGTCAGAGCAGGTCGATCCTAATCAGTTATCACTTCTGGAAGAAGATGACCGTGTTTTTACCGAGCCAGAGCAAACTGGCCAAGAAAACCAAACAGATCAAGTACAGTCAACGAAAAAGCGTAAAAAGACGCGGCAAGAAGTCTTAAGCCGTGATTTACCTGTAAAGATTACTTTCGTTGATGTCGAAGACAAGCTGTGTCCGCACGGACACAGCTTAGTTTTAGTGGGCGAAAAATTTGTTCGCGAACAACTATACTTCCAGCCAGCAAAGTTGTACCGTGAAGAAATTCACGCTCATACATATAAATGCGTCGATTGTGAGAGCATTGATGGCCTCGCTCATTTGATACAAGCACAAGTTTCAAATCCAGTGATTCCTCACAGCCTTGGTTCGGCTTCGGTAATTGCGGAAATTATCCATCAAAAGTACGAGCAAGGCGTTCCCCTTTACCGACAGATAAAAGATTGGCAACGCCTGGGAGTCAACCTATCTGAGACAACACTGGCCAATTGGATGATCAAGTCTGGGAAATTGATGAGGCCACTTTATGAGCTGATTAGAAAAACATTGATGGCACAGAGCTGTCTACAAGGCGATGAGACACCCATTCAGGTTCTGCGAGAACCTGGAAAGAAAGCCAGCTCCAAGTCTTACATGTGGGTAGCAAGGTCGGTTCGGAAGTCTCCGATTCAAGCAGTGTTATATGCGTATGGTAGTACTCGTTCAGGGACCTTTGCCCAAGACCTCTACCGAGGTTTTAGGGGTACTTTCCAATGTGATGGGTATTCTGGCTATAACAGTTTAGGAGACTCGGTCACTCGAATTGGCTGTTTCGCCCATGTTCGGCGGAAGTTCTATGACGCAGCAAACGTTAAGGGAAGAATTCAAATGAGTCGTCCCTTAAAGCTACTGGACAAAATGTTTGCGCTTGAACGGGAATGGCAACACTTCTCTCCACGTTCTAGGAAGCGTCGGCGACGCGGCAAATTGCGAGGCCTGCTTAATAAATTCTGGAGATGGATTGATCAGGCAGATGAGCTGCCAAAAAGTCAGCTTGGCAAAGCAATTACCTATGCCCAAAATCAGCGAGCCACATTGAATAAGATTATTGAGCACGGTGAGTTTGATTTCAGTAACAACGCCGCTGAACGTAATATGAAGAGTCTAGTGATTGGCCGAAAAAACTGGCTGTTCAGCACTAGTCCAGCTGGAGCAAAGGCTACAGCTATTTGGATGACTTTGATTGAATCGGCCAAAACAAATGGTGTTAATCCACGAGACTACATCCTTTATCTTTT
>NZ_AZCZ01000087.1 GCF_001434055.1 Levilactobacillus parabrevis ATCC 53295
CTCGAATCTTAACGGATTCGGGGCGCTAATTGTTTCGTAATCAATTCAGTTTAAGGATAAGAGCTGATAGCTGAGTTTTCACTCGCTTTATTCAAAAAATCAACTGCCAAAACACGGTGGCCTTACCACATACACTCGAAAAAAATCAGTCTTACCATTCAACCAATACTGCCGATGCAGGTGAAATAAACTAATAAATACGAATGCGAAATACTTTAACCATTACTCTCCCTTGTGTCTTTTCGGAAAAAATTTGGTTAAAAAGAATCGGACCACCTCAAAGATAGCTAACCCTGTTACCAACAATATGAACAGGTCGATCAATAGTGACAATCCTGAGCCATAGTCAAAAAATATGTTAGAGAAGAAACTGGCAATACTAAAAATAAGTAAAACCACTAGAATCGTCGTACTTAGATACATAAACTTTCTTGCTATGACATTTCCTCCAAATCTGTGCTTTGGTTTAGTCGCTACTTGAAAAGATACCGAATTAATGAGCACTTGTCAATGGGTAAAATATTAACACCGTTTAGAAGACAATGAATTTTCGGAAAGTGCCCGAGGGAAGTACTTTCTACTAAGTAAACACAATTGGCACAGTCCATATCGTGGACCAGGCGACTTTACACTTCCGACTCAGATCACTCAAGTCTGAAGCTGTCGATTCAGTATGTCGTCATTAATAAAATTGGCTGACATGTCCCCAGTAAAACNACCTAGAAATTCACATCAATTTATGGCGTTTTCCTCCAGGCACCCTTTTCTAACTTACTATTTTTAAACAATTACGTTGCTACTTCAACGTGCTCTCACGAACAATCAGTTCAGTCCCAATCGTCCGTCACCCATTGTGACATCCGTCGGCCCGTTCGCAAGCGGTCGGCCACCAGTCGCGTCAAAGCGACCTACATCTACTCGTAAGGCTCCGAGGTGTAATCCCGATAAAGATCAGTTTGAGTCCCCGCTCCTGCAAATAACGACAATATGCCGTGTACAGCGGATCAAGCACATTCAGCTTTCCATCCGTCGTCGACTCGATCCCATAGATCAAGCCAATCTCATACTGATTGTGTTGTCAGAAATAGTCGACGCCCTGTTGAACAGCAACGTCAAAGTCCGTGACCACGCTATCATAACCATGACTCAACTGATCCTGATAGACGAAAACGAGATTACCCGTCAATTGAAATGTAACAGAAGACAGAAGCTACACAATGAAGGTATCTACTCTACTTTACTTACCCAACAAAAAGCGGCTTCACTTCAGTAAAACACTGGAATGAAGCCGCTTAAAACAATACCGAACAGTATTATTTCACATAACAACCTAAACAGGAACTAATACACGATAACCTGTCTAAATTAACCATGTTTGACCACAAATCCTCATAGATGCACGGAATTCACAGCTAAGACCTGAAAGCAGTTGTCTACGCAAGAAATAATAGATAACCCATTTGAGGTAATCGACATGCTATCCAATAATATTTCAAATCAATTATTTGAATAATATGCTTTAAATGTCCCTTTACCTTTTGCAGTGGCCTTACTATAGTGATGCGCTGACGCAGAAACCCATCCACTACTCTTACTGCCAACTTTTGCCTTTGATTCGTGACTTGAGGTACTTCTGTAATAGTTTGAATGGCCCCACTTATACTTATTTAAGTAGTTATGATGATCGGAATAATATACCCAACGTCCGCTCTTCATATTAACAACAGTTCTTAAAAGTGTAGCGGCCTTTTGCGCAGATCCATCAATCTCTGCAAGTAATTCATTAGACGAAGCAGATACCACACTGTCATCACTATTTAAAGTTACTGACCCAGATTCGGGTGCGTTTCCGGTCAATTCAACGGCACTTGCCGATGCAGTGACAGTGGCGGCCCCTCCACAGAATAAAACAGTTGTTGCAACTAATGCTAAACCTTGTGTAAACTTCATTAATTAACATCCTCCTCACTTATCGTGGTAAAAGCATCTCCTCAAAAAATCAAGGCTAGCCTAAAAAAAAATAATGAAGTTCAAACAAAAAAGTCCTACCTCGATTTAAAATTGAAGTGCAA
>NZ_AZCZ01000088.1 GCF_001434055.1 Levilactobacillus parabrevis ATCC 53295
GTTCGGATTAATTATAGAATTTGCCGTTGTTAATTTGGCTGATCCAGTAGTGGAAAATAGGCTGTTCAATTGTTGATGAGCCACTTTCTTTACAATCTACCATATAAACGCATTCTCGTGCATTGTTTGCTTATACGTGTATATAGTTGTCAAATACGTGCTATGATTGTGTATGTCCTAAATGGACACAAGCAACGCTCCTAAGCAAAGCCTGTATGTACTGATTTCAGAAAAGCCCTCTATTCCGCATAATAGAGGACTTTTTTGTGTGCATTCTGCTTAATTTAAACGGACAAGTATACGTCTAAAAGCTGAACGTGTTGTCTGAGAGCGCGATATTATTTTCCCCTAGTTCGGGCGTCTCTACTCTCCAGAATATCTAATTGAAAAGTAAATTTTCGCTTGTCTTCAGCGTCTAAAGAATCAATGAGATAGTCTAATGCGTTATCAATGGCATCTTTTTGAGATTTATATAGACCAATTCCAGATAAAGCTTCCGCTTTGTTCTTAATATGGTTGTTGATTCTAACGTTAGCATAAAAAGTAACAGAATCTGCAACGCTTTTTCCCGGTTTTGATGGTTTGCCATTATTACTTTTAAGATCATCTGTAGTAAAGGTGTTTTTGGGTTTGATATCTTGTCCACGATCAAGTGGGTCCGTCTTTGGTTGTTTTTTTAGATTGGGATTGTTTAATAATCCGCTCATTCCTATTCACCAGCCATTCTGCTAAATATTTCATCAGTAACGTTGGAGTATACGTCTTGAACTGCTTTATCAAACTGATCTTTAAATGTCACCCCGGTTACATCATATCGTTTTAAGCGTTCCATATTTTTAATTGTTATGTCAAAAATATTTTCTTTACCAAATATATCAATTGCTTTAGCTAAGGTGCTCTTATCAACAGGGGCACCATTTTTCAGCAAAACCGGCAATATTCCTAGTAAATCTAATGTCGGAGCGTGGAATTCATTGATAATTTGATCTTGCATGTATTTGATGAATGCCTGGGCACCCTGAAGCGATCTTTCCTGAGTTTGAAGAACGACAATCGCGTAGTCTGTCATATATAATGCGGTATCTGTGATTAGGCTAATTGTAGGTGGAACGTCTACCAACAAGTAGTCATAGTCATCTTTCCACGGATTTATTAAGGTAGACAAGTATTTTACACGATCGGTGTAGTCAGAAATTATATTCTCCATATATCTAGGATATAAAGAAAAGTCAGCTGAGGATGGAAGAATATCTAAATTTTGGATTACGTTGATGATAGCTGGTTTGAGGTTTTTGTTTTTAATTGCGGTCATCAAGGTTTCATCAAAAGAAGTTACTTCACCGCCGACGTTATTTTTAGTTTTTAAATATAAATTAGTGGCGTTAGCTTGAGGATCCAAATCTATTAATAGTGTTTTATACCCACGACGTGCCAACTCGATACCAGTCATTGTACTATTAGTTGTCTTGCCAGTCCCGCCTTTAAAGTTTGAAAATGTTATGACTTTGCTATCCAAAATATCACCTCATAAATATGTAGTGTAATGCTCTTAAAGCATAGCACAAAAATTAGTACATGTATACAAATACAAGTGTGTAAAAGTAAAAATGTATACATGAGCTCTATGTAGACTGCAATAGAGGCGTTTTGAATGAGTATACAAATACTAACTTTTACATTAGTATTTGTACTAATGTAAAAATGTATACATTTTTTAAAGAAGTGTTGATTTCTTTTATTGAGAGAAATACAATTGTACTTGTAAGTGAATACAAAAAAACACCCACCGACGGGAATCGGTGAGCGCCACATAAAAGTCATCGTTGTTTAATGACTATTATATCATGGCCGGTGCGATTT
>NZ_AZCZ01000089.1 GCF_001434055.1 Levilactobacillus parabrevis ATCC 53295
TGAGGGTAGACCCCTCAAAACTGACCATTGTTTCGACAAAGTATGTGTAGCCTCCGTATATTCCTTAGAAAGGAGGTGATCCAGCCGCAGGTTCTCCTACGGCTACCTTGTTACGACTTCACCCTAATCATCTGTCCCACCTTAGACGGCTGACTCCCGAAGGTTATCTCACCGGCTTTGGGTGTTACAAACTCTCATGGTGTGACGGGCGGTGTGTACAAGGCCCGGGAACGTATTCACCGCGGCATGCTGATCCGCGATTACTAGCGATTCCAACTTCATGTAGGCGAGTTGCAGCCTACAATCCGAACTGAGAACGGCTTTAAGAGATTAGCTTAGCCTCACGACTTCGCGACTCGTTGTACCGTCCATTGTAGCACGTGTGTAGCCCAGGTCATAAGGGGCATGATGATTTGACGTCATCCCCACCTTCCTCCGGTTTGTCACCGGCAGTCTCACCAGAGTGCCCAACTTAATGCTGGCAACTGATAATAAGGGTTGCGCTCGTTGCGGGACTTAACCCAACATCTCACGACACGAGCTGACGACAACCATGCACCACCTGTATCCATGTCCCCGAAGGGAACGTCCTATCTCTAGGATTTGCATAGTATGTCAAGACCTGGTAAGGTTCTTCGCGTAGCTTCGAATTAAACCACATGCTCCACCGCTTGTGCGGGCCCCCGTCAATTCCTTTGAGTTTCAACCTTGCGGTCGTACTCCCCAGGCGGAGTGCTTAATGCGTTAGCTGCGGCACTGAAGGGCGGAAACCCTCCAACACCTAGCACTCATCGTTTACGGCATGGACTACCAGGGTATCTAATCCTGTTTGCTACCCATGCTTTCGAGCCTCAGCGTCAGTTACAGACTAGACAGCCGCCTTCGCCACTGGTGTTCTTCCATATATCTACGCATTCCACCGCTACACATGGAGTTCCACTGTCCTCTTCTGCACTCAAGTCTCCCAGTTTCCGATGCACTTCTCCGGTTAAGCCGAAGGCTTTCACATCAGACTTAAGAAACCGCCTGCGCTCGCTTTACGCCCAATAAATCCGGACAACGCTTGCCACCTACGTATTACCGCGGCTGCTGGCACGTAGTTAGCCGTGGCTTTCTGGTTAAATACCGTCAACTCCTGAACAGTTACTCTCAAGAGTGTTCTTCTTTAACAACAGAGTTTTACGAGCCGAAACCCTTCTTCACTCACGCGGCATTGCTCCATCAGACTTTCGTCCATTGTGGAAGATTCCCTACTGCTGCCTCCCGTAGGAGTTTGGGCCGTGTCTCAGTCCCAATGTGGCCGATTACCCTCTCAGGTCGGCTACGTATCATTGTCTTGGTGGGCCTTTACCTCACCAACTAACTAATACGCCGCGGGTCCATCCAGAAGTGATAGCCGAAACCACCTTTCAAACAGAAACCATGCGGTTTCTGTTGTTATACGGTATTAGCACCTGTTTCCAAGTGTTATCCCCTGCTTCTGGGCAAGTTACCCACGTGTTACTCACCAGTTCGCCACTCGCTTCATTGTTGAAATCAGTGCAAGCACGTCATTCAACGGAAGCTCGTTCGACTTGCATGTATTAGGCATGCCGCCAGCGTTCGTCCTGAGCCAGGATCAAACTCTCATCTTAAAGATGATGCTTGAATAGCTCATCGATTGTTGTTACTTTATTTTCATAAAAGCGAATTGACTTCGCAAATATTGTTTGGGTTTGATACCGAGTATCAAACCGCCCTACACATATTTGGTTTGTCGAAACAATGTTCAGTTTTCAAAGGTCTAC
>NZ_AZCZ01000009.1 GCF_001434055.1 Levilactobacillus parabrevis ATCC 53295
CGACTGATTCCAGCTGAAGACGGTCGAGGTAAGCGTGACGGGTGTATTTTTCGTTAAGAGGACCTGAATCTCAGGGAAAAGCGCGCCATCGGAAATGCCGATCATGAAGCGTAGAATTCCCAGCATCCAGACGCTGGTTACGAAGCCTTGTGGGAAATACATGAGCGTGGCAAAGATGTAGCCGAAGATCAAGACTTTCCCAGACCCGTGGTGGTCGCCGTAACGGCCGAGTCGCGGGGCGGCAATGATGTTGGAGATTCCGGGCAGCGCGGCGATGATGCCGGCGACCACGGTGATGGGCCCCACGTTGTGCATGAGCTCCTTGACGTAGAGGCTGATGATCGGCGAGATGGAGGTGTTGCCGAACTGAACGAACATGGTCGAGCAGAGCAATACGATGATTAATTTAAGGTTGGGTACCATGGCCAAACGGCTGTGACGCTGAGTCTGCTTGGGTTGCTGCGGCACTGGCTTGAAGTCTTCCTTGACCAGTACCCAGCTCAGAACAAAAGTAATCAGGAGCAGGCTGGCCGTCACGAAGAAAGTCATGCGAATGGAGAAAATCTGTGCCAGCACACCCCCGATGATGGGGCCCAGCAGATTGCCGCTGGTTCCTCCGGTCGTGAGGGTGCTGAGCGCGGCCCCGGAGTATTTCCGCGGCGTCTGAGCGGCAATCAGTGCTTGGGCGTTGGGGATGTAGCCGGCGAAGATGCCTTGCAGGGAGCGCAGGGCGACCAGCTGCCAGACGTTGGTGGCCAAGCCCATGAGGCCCATGGCCACGGCGATTCCCAGCGAGGTCCGCAGCAACATGAGCTTGCGGCCTTTGCGGTCAGCAACCATACCCCAGAGGGGAGCAGCGATGGCCCCGACGAAGAAGTCGGCGGCGTAGACGAGCCCACTGTACATGGTGACTTGGGCCTTGGTGTAGTTGCCCAGGCTACTAACATATAACGATAAAAATGGCATAATTTCACTGAAGGCCATGCCAACGATGAACGAACAGAACCACAGAATGTGGAGGTTTCGCCGCCAAAGTTCATGGTCCGCATCAGTTTCACCCACAATGGGTCAGCTCCTTAACGCAAAAAGTTGCGAACATGTCATTAACATACCGCGCAAACTGCGAATGGTCAATGCATGTGGGCAACTTTTTTGCGCACGCACGGAATAGAGCAATTATCGCCAAGGAGCTAATAAAAAACGACCAGAGTTGGATTCTGATCGTTTTGAGCGTCATTAATTTAAAAATTTTAGTCGTTGGCCACTTGGATCTGTGGTTTCCGGATTTCCGGCACTAGCCACCAGACGAGCGCGAGATTAATTAGCATGAGCGCCGCGGTGGAAATGAAGACGGCGTTGTAGTTGAAGACCCCGGCGATCCAGCCGCCGAGTAACGACCCCATCATGTTCCCAATCGACTGGAAGGATTGGTTCCAACTGAAGACGGTCGAGGTCAGTTCGACCGGTGAGTTCTTGGTCAGTAGCGTCTGAATTTCGGGGAAGAGGGCACCATCGGAGATCCCGATCATGAACCGTAAGATCCCGAGCATCCACACACTGGTGACAAAGCCTTGCGGCACGTACATGACCGTCGCAAAGATGTAGCCGAACAACAGGACTTTACCGGACCCATGCTGGTCCCCGTAACGGCCCAATCGTGGGGCGGCAATGATGTTGGAGATTCCCGGCAGGGCGGCAATAATGCCGGCAACCACGGTGATGGGACCCACGTTATGCATGAGTTCCTTGACGTACAGACTAATAATAGGAGAAATTGAAATGTTCCCGAACTGAACGATCAGAGTCGAAGACAGTAAAACGAGAATCAACTTGGGGTTGGGAAAGGCCGCCAGCGGATTGTGGAGCCGCTTTTGGTTGGGGTCGCGAACGACCGGCTTGAACTGTTCTTCCACAAAGATCCAACTCATGAAGAAGGTCAGTAAGAGCAGCCCACCAGTGATAAAGAAGGTCAGCCGAATTGAGAAAATTTGCGCCAAGACCCCACCGATAACGGGTCCCAGTAACATCCCACTAGTGACCCCGGTCATTAAGGTGCTGAGGGAGGCCCCGGAATGTTTCCGCGGCGTCTGTGAAGCCACGAGGGCTTGAGCGTTGGAAATGAACCCGGCGAAGACCCCCTGTAAGGCACGCAGGGCAACTAACTGCCAAACGCTAGTGGCAAAGCCCATCAGGCTCATGGCCACCGCCATCCCGAGGGATGACCGCAGCAGCATTAATTTGCGTCCCTTGCGATCGGCCACCATGCCCCAGAGTGGGGAGGCAATTGCGCTGACAAAGAAGTCGGCGGCGTAGACGAGCCCACTATACATGGTGACCTGTGATTTGGTGTAATTACCCAAACTACTAATATATAACGATAAAAACGGCATGATCTCACTAAAAGCCATACCGGCTACGAACGTACAGAACCAGAGAACACGAAGATTACGGCGCCATGGCCCCTGTTCTCTTTCAGCCTCGTCCAAGATGAGTCAACTCCTCAGTATCTAGATTGATTGGTGAGATTACCCTAGGTAACGCAAACCAATCGACATTAAATTCTTGATGACAACCCCACTAACATACCCTCTTAGAGCCGAAAGGTCAACGAAGGACGCTTATTTGTATGCGCTCGCAATGGTTTCGTACCATACGGTAGCCGGAATTTTAAAATATTTAGCCCCTGTCAGAAAGTTAGTCAAGAATTAGCAGTGACCTGGTGTGGGCGATGCTTTTACTAAAAAATCCCTCGTGCCGAAAGGGGCCGAGGAAGATGCTTTGTGATTATTAGAGGATTGAAGAAAATAGAAACACGGCAGATCTTCTGGCCGCCGTAAGTGTCAGCTGTTCCCTCATTCGACTGGGAACAAGTCCCCTGCCGCAATGCGTTCTAGCAGCGGTCGGGAGGGGATAAAAAAGGTGTTACCGGTGATGGGGGTGCTGAAGTCGAGGAGTCGATCACTCTGGGTGAACATATTCTCCAGCATCCGCTGGGTCACCGTGAAGTGGCGGGCGTAACCAATGAAGTAGGTGCCGGCGATGCCTTCACCGGGCTTGGCATAGGGGACGTTCATGCGAACAATCTTGTGTTCGATGCCGTCCGTGTTGTCCTGAGAAGCCAGGTTGTGGGCGTTAGCCAGTTTTTCGTCATCGTCAAGTTCGCGATCGGTAAATTTGTGGCGGCCGATGGCTTTCTCCTGAGCTTCAGTGTGCAGGGCATTCCAGGCATCCATGTTGTGCGTATATTTTTGGGCAAAGGCGTAGGAGCCGTTGGCAAATTCCGGGTCCTCGTCGCCAATCAACGCATACTCTGCGGCGTCGTTGCCGGCTGGATTTTCCGTCCCGTCAATAAAGCCAATGATTGCTCGCCCTTCGAAGTAGCGGAAGCCGTGGGTCTCGTCGATCACGGTTGTCCAGTCACGTAAGAATTCCCGGGCTTGGTCCATGACTTCGAAGACAACGGCCATCTCTTTGGCCCGGACGTGCATGAACAAGTCGCCCGCGGTCGCTGGTGCCGTGTAACGGGGACCTTTGATCGGCGTAAAGTCGACGAGTTCTTTTGGCTGACTTGCTGTGGGAAAGAGGAGTCGCCAGGCCGTGGCGCCGAGACCAAAGGCGACTTTGAGTTGGGCGTCAGGGTAGCGAATAGCCATGCTGCGTTCGATAGCCGCGAGTCGATCGGCGAATTCAGCTAAGCCATCGCGGTCTTTAGCGATATCTTCACGGTCGATTAAGTAAGTTGTGAATTGAATGTTTTCACCGGCATCGCGGTAGACATCTTGGGCGGCACTGGGATTAATAATTGTCATGGGGTCATCCTCCTCGTTGTAGTTGGTACGATCATCACAATCAGTATAGCAAGGATAACGAGAAAACCAGTCGGCGGGCCCTTGTGAAGTTTGGTGAAAGTTGACTGGCATAAAAAACGAGTTCGGGGGAAATCCCGGACTCGTTTTGAACGTGTGTAATGTAGGTAAGCTATGCTTCACGTGATGGCGAGTTGACCGTAACCCGTCACCCGTTTACGTTACGCCTTTTGAAAATCCTTTACCCCAGCGACTAACCGATCCAAGCCATCTTGGAGTCGTTCAGCTGGGCAGGCGACGTTGATGCGCACGAAGTCGTGACCATCACCACCGTAGACGGCGCCGGCCGTAATGAAGAGGCCGGTGTTCTTGCGGATGAAGTCACACAGTGCCGTAGAGTCGGTGGTGACTTCGGTACAGTCGATCCACACGAGGTAGGTCGCGTGACCGGTGATGACGTGTAACTGTGGCAATTTCTTCGCAATCAGCTTGGTTAAGGCCTGCTTGTTCGCGGTAATCTGGGCGTTGAGTTCGTGAACCCATTCCGCACCAGTCGTGTAGGCTGCGATACTGCCGTCGATGGCGAAAGCGTTGGGTTCGGCTAGCTCGTCAGTGTTAATGCCGCGGTCCACGATATTCCGTAGGTTTTCGTTGGGGATGATCAACGTAGCGGCGTGGAGGGCGGCCACGTTGAAGGTCTTGCTAGGGGAAACGGCGGTAATGCTGTTGTTCGCGCAAACGTCGCCAGCGGCAGCAAATGGCGTGTAGCCGTAGCCCGTTTCGGTAATGTCGCCGTGGATTTCATCGGCAAAAACGACCACGTGATTGGCAGCGGCCAACTCCCCGATGCGCTTCAATTCGGCAGCCGTCCAGATTTTACCGACCGGATTGTGCGGATTGCAGAGGATCATCATCGTGGTGAGTGGTTCGGCCATCTTGGCAGCGAGGTCGTCCCAATCAATGGTGTACTGGCCATCGTGATATTGGAGGTCACTTGAAAGGACATGGCGGCCGTTGTTAACGATTGAATTGTAAAAGATATTGTAGACCGGTGCCTGGATCAACACATTGTCACCCACGTGACTGACGCGGCGAACGGCGGATGAGATGGCCGGTACCACACCGGTTACGAAGCGCATCCAATCGGTGTTGGGTGCCCAGTTGTGTTCGGTCGCGTACCAGTGTTGAACCGCTTCAAAGTAAGCGTCAGGCACTTCTTCGTAACCGAAGATTCCAGTGTCAGCCTTACGTTTGATGGCATCGACGATTCCAGGTGCGGTCCGGAAGTCCATATCCGCCACCCACATGGGGAGCTCATTTGCGGCCACGTCCCATTTGACGGAATTCGTGTGCCGACGGTCAATCATTTCTGAAAAATTATAACTCATTATGCGGAAGCCTCCTGAGTAGTTGAAATAATGGTCTGTGTCGGGTCAATGGCGGGGTCGTCAAAGATAACCTGGCCGATTGCCGGTGCTGTAATTTTACCATTAATAGGGTTCTTCACGCTATCGATTGCCGTGTTGATGGTGGCATCGATGTCAGAACAGTACTCAAAGGAGAGGTCCGTATTGATCAGCGAACAGTTACGCAGGGTCAAGTGGTCAACGTAGCAGAGACCCTGATCACTTTCCAACCAACAATTGACGAAGGTAATATTCTTGGTGTTCCAGGCTAAATATTCGCCAATGATGGTGGAATCGTAAATCGTCACGTTGTCGCAGTTCCAGAAGGCGTCGTGGGTGATGAAGGTTGAGTTGTGGACCTCCACATTTTTACTGCCATCGAAGGCGTAGTTGCCGTTGATCGTTAGGTTATGGGCCACGACATTCTCGCTGTTCATGCCGAAGTAGTCGCCGGTTGCAGTGACGTTATCGAGCGTAATGTCTTGGCACCACCAGAGTGTCTCGCCGGCGTTGGCGAAGGTTACATCATCTAAGTGGATGTCTTGTGCGTGCCGGAAGGTCTTGGTGGCCCGGACGACACTGTGCTTCATGGTCAAGTCCTGGGTGTACCAGATGCCGGCGTGGGCGTCTGGCTGCCAAGTCGTATGGTCTAAGCTAGCGTGATTGGTGTACCACAGCGGGTACTTCCATTTGAAGATGGTGTGGTCGATGGCAACGTTTTTGGCGTGTTTCAACGGCGATTCACCGTCGACAAAGGTACTATTTGTAATGTGGAGATCATGCCCTTGAAACAGAGCACGTTCGCCAGTTAAAGTTTGTTGGTTGATTTCTTTCAAGTTTTTGGCTCCTTTTAAAAATACGTTTGCTGGAATTTGAGTTCGTAAATTTACCCATGGTTCCATTCTAGTACCTTAGAGCCACTCGAAGGCAAGCCGTTTGGTAATTTTTTTAAATGTGGCGGCGATACCAGTAAAAACGGTCGATGATGATCAGTCCGCCGAGCCAGAGTGTGCCAATAATCAGCCAGAGCTTGCTGGGCGTTAGGATGGGGCTCACGCTGCGTTGATCAATGAAGAAACGCAGGTACTGGTGAGGGTGCGTGGTGAGTGGCTGGGCCAACAGGGGATAGTTGGCGGGTGCCGTGACGATTTTTTGTGGGTCGTACCGAGTAGCCGTAAGGGTCAACGTGTAATGGCCGGCTGGTAGTGGGCGCGGCAGAGTTTGCGTTAAGCTGAGTGGCTTGCCCCGGGACTGCCAGGCCAACTTGCCGCTTGCTGTTCGCAGCGTAACGTTGCCGGTAAAGGATTCGCCGTTGTTGATCAATACGTGATTGAAGGGCAACGGCGCCGTGAAGGGTTGCGTCAGTCGCTGATTTTGCTGAAGCCATACTTTGTGATTCTGGTAGTAACGGCCTTCGTTTTGACTGACCACGCTGACCGGGTGACTACGAGATCGGGTGACCAAACCGTAGTTTTGCCAGGCACCGATTCCTAAGGCTGCGGTGAACCCGATGGCTAGACCAAGAGGCAACCAACGTGAGCGTTGCGACCAGCGCAGGAGGTTCAGGGGTTGGCGGTAACCAGCAGCGGTACCAGCGATGAGTAACGGGAGTAGTGGCAGTGCGTAACGTTCCTCTGATTCCCAGAAGATCACGTGGAAACAAGCCATACCGATGATGAAGAGGCCGCCCAGAAGATAGCCCGTACTGAATTTGCGACGGCGAATCTGCTGAATACCCCAACCACAGTTGACAATGAGGAGGGCTAGGTAGTTCATCTGACACCAGTTGGCAAGTAGCCAGTCGATGGTGTTGCGATGCTGACGGTACCAGTTGGGTGCGCGATCATAGGCTGGGGAAATCTGAAAGCTATCAAAGGTGCCCGTTGCGAGAAATAGTTTGGCCTTGCGGTAGAGGTGGTGGATGATGCCGCTAGGGCCGAGCTGATGCAGGTAGTCTTTGAAGTTGGTCTTCGCCTGGGCCTGTTTAGCGGCGGCCGTGGGTTGGGCCATAATCCGGCCGACATCGTGGCAGTTGTATTGGCCGTAATATGCCGGATTCCAGCTCATGGCAATCCAACTGGTCGCGGGTAGCGCTTGGTCGGGATTAGACTGAAATCCAGCCGCCTGCTGGGCGGTTCGGTTACCGATTGTACCGCCGGCTAATAGTGCTAGCAGAAGAAGGGTAACCCAACTGCGCGTTAGGAAGGGGTGAGTCGTGGCGTTTGGCAGCAGCCAGAGTATCAGAATAGTGGCAATAATGAGGACGATGAAGTTGGCTTTTAATAGGTAGGTCGATGTTAGGATGATTCCAAGTCCCAGCGCACGAGGTACGGTCTGCCGCCAGTTGGTGGCCCGTAGAAGACCACGTACAAGGACGACAGCGAAGAGTCCCATGGGCAGGACATAAGTGTCATTATACGTGTTGAGGGCGTAGGCATACAGGGGGACCGTTCCTAAAATGATGCCTAAAAAGAGGTGACCACGAGCCGGATTCTTCTTGGTTAGGACGTACCAGACCGTGACCAGTCCGCAGTCGAGCCAGGCAAATTGAACGAGATTCAGCCAAACACCAGAACTAAAGCCCAGCCAGCGGCCGACCTTCAGGAGACCACTCAGGAGTATGGTGAAACTCACATTGTTAGAATAGGTGTAGAAGTAGCGGTTCCAGTGAGCACTCCCCTCTAATAGGGAAACGGCTTGTTGGTGGACGAAGTATAAATCGGCCCGCGGAGCAGAAATCCAATTGACAGCGACCCAAAGTTGAATGGCCAGTAAGAGGGCCCAGAGGCCGAGACTGAGATAGCGATGCTGATGTTTGCTGAGTCGATGGAACCAGCGGAAGGCCAGACCCACGCCGCCCAGGTAGATACCGGCACCCAGGATAATGATGAGGGGTGAAAGCCAGTCGTGGTCGATCCGAAAAGTCACGGGTACCAGGCCAGCTAGGACGCCAGTCAATAGGAACATTAAACTGATGAGACCGCTGAGGCCAGTGGTGAGATGCTGCCGGATTGCCATAATAAGACTTCCTTATCTAACGAGATGAGTGGTCACGTGTCAACGGGACCACGGGTTGTGCAGGTGTAAATGCTGAAGAATAGGTGTCGGATTGAATGATGAAACGTGGTCGGTGCTTAACTTCGGTGAAGGTTCGGCCAACGTATTCACCGATAATGCTGGTAGCGACCAGTTGAAAACCGCCGAGAAACCACAGAGAAGCCATAATGGAACTCCACCCGGTGACGACGGCGCCCCGAATGTGCTGAATCAAGATCCAGAGTAAGACCAACAGTGCCCCGCCGCAGATGAGTAATCCAGCGTAGAGCACCGCGCGAATGGGCGCGATGGAAAAAGATAGAATGCCATCGAGGGCGAAGCGAATCATCTTGCGTAAGGGGTATTTGGAAACGCCGGCCTTACGCGGCTGACGTTTGTAATACAGCTTGGTTGCTGGAAAACCAAGTTGTGGGATGATCCCCCGAATAAAGGGATGGGATTCCTGACAGCTCATGAGGGCGGTCACAGCCCGTTGACTCATGAGTCGAAAATCGGAGTGATTGGGGATGAGGTCCACCCCCAACTTGCCCATAAACCAGTAGAAGCCTTGGGCCGTCGTCCGCTTGAACCAGGTATCGGTCGACCGATCGTTGCGGACACCGTACACGATATCGAAGCCTTCGCGTGCCTGTTCAAGCATACCAAAGATGAGTTGGGGGTCATCCTGTAAGTCGGCATCAATCGTGACGATGAGGTCAGCGTAAGGCTGGGCAATCTGCATGCCAGCCATGAGGGCCGCCTCTTGACCATAGTTACGACTGAACTTCAGGCCCGTGTAACAGGTGTCCTGTTGGCGTAACTCAGTAATTAAGGCCCAAGTGCGATCCTGACTGCCATCGTCAACGAAGAGAATCTTACTGTCAGGTGTCACTTGTTGGTGATCCATTAGCCGTTGCAGAATGCGCCGCAGAATGGGTGCACTGGTTGGTAAGACGGGTTCCTCGTTGTAGCACGGCACAACGATAGTGAGACGTGGAATCACGGAACTTTTCATAAACAATCACTCCCCCAGAGATTGATAGTTATTTCTGAGTTTGATGATAAACCGGATAACTCCATTATGGGGCTATTGGTATTTAAATCAAACGACTTTTTTCGGGTGATTAACTATAACGCAGGTCGCAAAATGGCCGCCGCAGAGGACCAATTGGTGACTGCGACGGCCATTCTAGTGGTGTCGGGTTTTATTTTAACGTTAGGTTTAGTGTCTGAAGTGACGATTTCCGGTGAAGACGAGGGCCACGCCCAGGGCATCAGCCATGGCGATGGATTCCTTGTCGCGGATGCTACCGCCAGGCTCGGCGATGACCTTGATTCTGTGCTCAGCGGCATATTTGACGCAGTCGTCCATCGGGAAGAAGGCATCGGAGACTAAGACGGCCTGGTCAAAGTTCGGCTTATTTTCGGCCTTGCCGACTGCGATCTTCACGGCATCGATCCGATTCATTTGGCCGGGTCCAACGCCTAGCGTTTGGTCACTGGTATTGACCAGAATAGCATTACTTTTGACGAACTTAATGGCTTTGAGACCAAAGGCAATTGCTGTGAGTTGTTCGGGCGATGGTTGTGCGTGACTGACGGTTTGGAAATTAGTCGGGTCGTCGCGAACGTCATCGCGTTCCTGACGTAATAAGCCACCGCGGATGCTGATGATTTCGTCGGCTTCTGGAGCCTGAGCGGTGGTAAAGTCTACCGTCATTAGGCGAAGATTTTTCTTTTTGGCTAATAGGTCGTACGCGTCATCGTCAAAGCCGGGAGCGATGATGATTTCCAAGAAGAGTTGGTGCATCTTGGTGGCGGTGGCGAGGTCGACCGGACGATTCAGGACAATGATGCCACCAAAGATCGACATGGAGTCAGCCACGTAACATTTATCCCAAGCGTGTTCGAGAATGGCGTCAGAACCGATACCACAGGGATTCATGTGTTTGAGTGCGACCACGGTCGGTTGGGTGGGAAACTCACGGATTAAGCCCAGGGCGGCGTCAGCGTCCTTGATATTGTTGAAGGAGAGCGGCTTGCCGTGGAGTTGTTTGGCAGCGGCAATTGAAAATGGTGCGGGTTGGTAGTCCGCGTAAAAGGTCGCCGTCTGCTGAGGGTTTTCCCCATAGCGGAGGGCTTGCTTGCGTTGATAAGTCAGCGTCAGGGTGTCTGATTTGGCCTCATCGGTCAGGTAGTTGGCAATGACGGCATCGTAGTGGGCGGTGTGGTGGAAGACTTTGGCCGCCAAATGCTTGCGGAAGCGCATGTCATCATCAGGAGTGTCGAGTGCCAAGCTAACTTGATCGTAGTCGGCCACGTCACAGACAACTAAGATGTCGCGGTAATTCTTGGCTGCTGCCCGAATCAAAGAGGGACCGCCAATGTCAATTTGCTCAACGGCGTCCGCCAAGGTGACTTCGGGGTCGCTAATGGTCTCGGCGAAGGGATAAAGATTTACGCAAACGAGATCAATCGGTGTAATGTCGTGCTCAGCAAGTGTTTGTAGGTGGTCGGGGTCTTCACGCCGCGCAAGAATACCGCCGAAGACCCGTGGATTCAACGTTTTGACGCGCCCGTTTAGCATTTCAGGGAAACGCGTCACATCTTCGATCGGTGTGACGGCGATGCCAGCCGCGTTTAGCGCAGTCTGGGTGCCACCGGTGGAGACAATTTCAAAGTGGTGAGCAATCAAGTCTTGGGCAAATTCGACAATTCCCGTTTTATCGGAAACACTAAGCAAAGCACGGCGCATAAGCGAGACCTCCTAGAGTAATTTAAGTTAGTCCTATCATACGTGATTTTTAAGGAACAATCAACGGGAACAAAATATAAATATTCGTATATTGTGGTCGTAGCCGGAAAACCCAAATTCATCAGATAATGGTAATTGCTCGATGCTAATTCTGCCATTAAACGTTAATTAGCAACCCTGTTTTGCTAAACAACGAATGATAATCTAAATATTAAATTAATTGTAAAAACCGAACTTTAACTAGAAGGTGACTATTGTGAGAAGAGCCAAGCAACTTTCCCGCTTTGGACGTTGTCAAATGCATTCACAAGTGAGAAATTCGCCGAATGTAGCGGTTGAGAACACCAATGATTTTACAACAAACAAATATTGACTATCGTTGATTTACCGGCGTTCCTGTAATAAATATAATTGTAAAATCCAGTAATCAAACTGCAATCCCATTGTTATTGAATGCACATTTTCTTCGGGTACTGTTTAGTAAGATCCCAAAAATGAGGTGGTGAACAGTCAGCGAAGGGGAGTAGCGGCGCGGGGAATCAAACGCCGAATCTAAAGGGGTAGGGCACACCAAATTTTAAGTAGGGAAGTGCCAAGTATGTCGAACAAGCATCGTTGGGCCAAACGGTTAGCACAGTTAGTTGTGGCCGCCAGTGCCATGATTGGGATTGCGTGGGGTGAGCAAGCCGTTGCCAGCGCGAGCACGCTAGCCATTCCGGATATTTCCGAGTGGCAAGGGAAACTAACTGCGAGTCAGGTTTTAAATTTGAAGAGTCAGGTCTCCTTTGTGATTAACCGGCGGCAATATGGGTCGGCCTATCAGGACCTTTACGCCGCCAATAATACGGCATTGTATGTGAAATATGGTATTCCGTTTGGCGAGTACGATTATGCCAGGTTTACCAGTGCCGCCAGTGCCAGACAGGAAGCTAAGGATTTCTATAATCGCTCGAATAAGAACGCGTCATTCTATGCTTTGGATTTTGAGGAAAATGACGTCACCTCAGGTACCACCAATGCCGCAGTTGAGGCGTGGTACGATGAGATGCGTTCGTTGACGAGTAAGAACTTAGTCTTCTATTCTTATCAAAGCTTCGCCACGTCATATGCCAATACGGCGCGGCAAAACTTTGATGCGCAGTGGATCGCCAACTATTCCTATGCGCCAACGATTTCGTTTGCGCTGTGGCAATACACTGATCATAATTACCTTCCGGCGCTGAGTGAATACACCGATAATAGTAGGGCGGTCACCTCGGTTCACCCCATCAGTTGGTGGACGGATAGTGTGGCCACAGCCTTGTCGAGTGTGGCCACAGCCTTGTCGAGTGTGACCTATGCGTACAGTGGATATAAGGCGGGACAGCATATTTACTTACATAATAATGCATCCAAATATGCGGATGGCACCAAGATTGCTAAGTCTGACCGGCAGAAGTTTTACAGGATCTCTAAGGTTAAGAATCTAACGCAATCAAGGTCCAAGCAGGCTTTATACATCAGTGATCTAGGAAAGTGGGTCCTTTCGCAAGATGGCACGGGTTATTTTGTGGGGCAGCATGGCTCCTACACGTTGAAGCATAAATTGAATCTTTATTCGGATTCTAGCCTCACCAAGAAGACCGGGAGTTATTACGTATCCGGTGATACCGTCGCGGGAAAGCTGGTCAAGGCGCCGAGCGGGAAGTCGTATCGGGTCAAGACGAGTCTGGGATACCTGTCCGCTAACGTTAAATTTATGACGCCGGCTTACTATGAATCTTTGAGCAGCACCAAGACGATTAAGACCAAGAAGAAAGTTTACGAATACAAGAAGTCTTCGTTTGCCAAGTCTAGTCGCTCGAAGGCCGTTACCAAGGGGACCAAGCTGAAGGTGACTGCCGTTAAGAAGCGGTCTACTGGGTCACGGTACTTTGTCTTGAGTAATGGCAAATATGTCACGGCGTTGAAGAGCTACGTTACGGAATAAATCACGAAAGAGGATGAATAAATATGCAACGAAAAACAAAGATCATTACCGCGGTTACGGCAGCGCTGGCAGTCATCACGTTGGGGTCTGGGACGGTCCTCGAGATGCACGCCGCCAATGACGTCAGCAGTGTGAGTCAGACGACGGCGCCCAGTACGGTGCATGCCGATAGTGCAAAATTGACCGCCGATAGTGCCAGTGGTACGAAGCAAAACTACACGGTTAAATATACCGATAAGAATACCGGCGACCAATCCGCGACCCTGCAGAAGAAGACGTACGGGTCCAGCAATCGGGCCGAAAGCCAAGTGGATTACGTGGGTACTAATACCGAGGGTGCCAAGGTCAAGCTGAACGGGCGCACGACCGCTGTGGTCCAAGGTGTCATGGGTCACACCTACGTTCACTGGAACAAGGGCGACTGGTCGGTCACGGCGGTTGCCAGCAATGCCGACGAAACGGGAACACCAACGCAATTTGCCAAGCAAGTTAACCAGCAGATTACGTCGTCCAGCTTGCCTAAGTCGGCCGACACCGGCGCCATTACCGTTTACAGCGGCACAGAAAAGCAACAGGCCAATTCGGTCAGCTGGCAGAAGGGTAAGCAACTCTACACGGTCAGCGGCAAGACGGCTGCCAGCACCGTTAAATTAGCCCAAGACACGGACTAGCGAATAAACCGTTCGCCTTACCGGGCAGTGCAAATAAACCGGAGCGCTGTGGGCGGACGCCCGGAGCCAAGAGGCGGTCTCCGAGCTTGCTTTGAACCACAAAGGTCGTGTTTCAAAGTCACCAATTCTCTAAGCGGCAAGCCGCCAAGAGAATTCCCACGGCTGAGTTTATTTGCGCTGCCCTCACAGCTAACGTCGGTTTAGTTCGCATATCCAGTTGATTTTTACACGAGTTGGTACAATTAGATTTGAAAAAGGTTGTCTCCCTTTCAGAGTAAGGTGAAGGGGAGGCAATCTTTTGTCTTGTGACCAGTTAGAAAGTAGCTAGGCTTGGTAAAGATTATGGCGAACGCTAGTATGTAGCTGGAGGCAGTCAGAGATGCAGCCGGCCGTGACGATGACCAAGACCGTTCCTTAGGCTTGGACCGGTCCCCACAGCAGGCGAAATCCCTGATGGCCGCAAGCGAATGGAAAGCGCCGAGCCGCGATTCTTACCAAAACTCGAGCGTCCGGACTAGTCAACGGGGCGGTTCCGCCGTACACTAGGAGAGAAGCTACAGCAGGGAGGGGTCAGCTTGAAAAATTTGCGTCAACCGGAGTCGGGATTTTCCTGGTTCTATCAACGTTTCTTGAATAATCACATCACGATTTTGCTATTGAATATTTTTCTTTTATTGTTAGTTGTTAACGAGATTGTTCAGAATGCTGGGCTTTTGGACCCAATTTGGAAGTTTGCCAGCATTACCATGCCAGCCATCGTGGTGGCGGGAATTCTATTTTACGTATTGGATCCGTTTGTTCACTTGATGGAGCGACGACTACATATTCGTCAGGGATTAGCGATTGCGATTGCCATGTTGGTGGCGGTTGGAGCCATTATTCTGGTTTTTCTCAATTTGATTCCATTTCTCGCTAAGCAGGCGGCCGGGGCCGTGAGCACGTTGCCCCAGTTTGCCAATGATATGCTTGCAAAGCTAAATCATCTTAATCAGGTCCATCACTGGATCTCTACGAATAACTTGGATCAGGTCAATCAACGTGTTACCACTTACTTCTCTAAGCGGGGACTGAACCTGTTGACCGGGACACTGACGTCGATTGGCAACGTCGTGACGACCGTTAGCGACTGGGTCATCACGATTATCACGGCGCCGCTGGTCCTATTCTTCATGTTGAAGGATGGCACGCGCTTTCCGCATTACGTGAGTCAGGTCGTGCCCACGGCTTACCGGGAACGGTTTGTGGTGATGTTAGACCAGATGAACGTCAAGGTTAGTTCTTACGTCCGTGGGCAATTGACCGTGGCACTGTGTGTCCTGATTATCTTCACCACTGGTTATTCCATCATTGGCTTGCGCTATGCCCTGTTGATCGGGCTGCTAGCGGGGCCGCTCAACTTGATTCCCTACTTTGGGTCGGCTATTGCGTTGATCCCAGCGCTAATTATCGGGGCCATTACGAGCCCGTCGATGCTGCTAGGGGTCGTCATCGTCTATCTGATTGAATGGGTCTTGGAAACGCAGGTCCTGTCTCCCCTGATCATGGGGAACAGCCTGGCGATGCACCCAATTACCATCGTCTTCGTGTTACTAGCCGCCGGAAAGATGTTTGGGCTAGTCGGTGTGATCTTCGGGGTGCCGGGATTCGCCGTGCTAAAGGTTCTGGTGACGACTGCCTTTCAGTGGTATCAGGAGTACTCTGCGCTTTACCCGGACGTCTTCCCACCGGAGGACAAATTGGGTGAGCCTTAACGGTTTATTAACGTCATGATTAACAAGTGAATCAGTTACAAGCGGCGGTGTCCTGCGGGATACCGCCATTTTTTGTTGGACCAAGCGCTATCGGTTAATGCTGTAAAGCCCAGCACTTTAGGTTTACGATAAGCCAGTTTTGCCATAATCGGGACATGTTATGAAATGGAGGCGACTCGAATGAACTTTTTCAAACGGGCCTGGTTAAATGTGTGGGCGAAGAAGGGCCGGTCGGTCTTACTGATTCTGGTCTCGTCCGCCATTCTGATGTTTGTGTTGGCGGGGCTACTGATCAGGAGTGCGGCGGTCAAGGCGACGGAGACCGCCAAGACGGATGCTGGTGCGACGATGACGCTGTCGGCCAATCGGCAGGCGGCATTTAAGAAGATGCAGAGCAGCAGTTCCAGTAGCTCCTCGAAGTCCAGTCGGCCCAAGCTGACGTTGACACCGGTCAAGCTGAGTGATGCCAAGCGTATCGCGAAGCTCAGCAATATCAAGAGTTACAACGTGACTAGTAGCACTACGGCGAATGCAAAATCCTATGAAACGGTCTCGACCAGTACGGGGATGAGCGACAGCAGCGGGGGCGGCCCTGGTGGCATGAAGTCTACGAGCAGTTCGTCCGGCGATACCCAAATCAACGGGGTCACGGCAACGGCACTGACGACGGACTTCACCGACAACCAGAGTAAGATTACCAAGGGGCGCGGTATCAAGGCGTCTGACCAGGGAACCAATAATGTTGTGATAGAAAAGGATCTGGCGAGTCAAAACAATTTGACGGTCGGCGATACCATGACCATCAAGGAGACGACGGGGTCCAAGAGTACCCGCAAAGTGAAAGTAGTGGGAATCTACAAGGCCAGCTCGACGAGTTCAGTCAGTGCGGGTCCGATGAGTACCGATCCGGCGAATACGATCTACGCCTCATACACGCTAGCCAACACGATTAAGGGCAGCAAGTATACGGGAACGGCGGACTCTGTGACGTTTAACGTGACGAATCCCGCCAAGGCTAGTGCCACCAAGAAGGCCGGTAACAAGCTGATTAGCAGTAAATACGCCCTGAGTACCGATGATGCCAGCTACCAAGCGATTAAGGCTTCGATGGACAGCGTGGAAGGTTTTGCCAACAAGATCGTTTGGTTAGTGGCGATTGCCGGCACGATTATTCTGGCCCTGATCGTTATCCTGATGATTCGCGAACGGCGATTTGAAATCGGCGTGTTGCTATCTTTGGGTGAAGCCCGCTGGAAGATTGTGGCCCAATTCTTTACAGAAATGTTGATGGTCATCGTGGTTGCTTTGGCAATTGCCGGCGTTGGTGGTCAATTCGTGGGAAATCAGTTGGGGTCACAGCTGGTCTCACAGAGTACCACCACGCAGACGAGCAGTAGCAGGACGTCCGGCCAGCCTGGTGGTAGTGGCCAACCGGGCGGCGGTAGTGGTGGTATGCGCGGTGGGGCCGGTGGACCTGGCAGCACGACTAACAGTACCAAGACGAAGAACCCTGATCTGGAAATCACCGTGAGCGCCGTTGACCTAGCGGAACTGGGTGGTTTTGGTTTGGCCATTACTTTCCTGTCGATCATGATTGCCTCCGGTGGCATTCTCAGACTGGAGCCGAAGAAGGTACTGATTTCCTAAGGAGGGACGCAGATGTTAAGAACTGAAGGCCTGGGTTATTGGTACCAGGATAAAGAACAACCGTTGTTTCAAGATATCAATCTCGAATTTGAAGAAGGCCAATCCTACGCGATTCTGGGTCACAGTGGAACCGGGAAGACCACTTTTCTTTCACTGATTGCCGGGCTAGATAAGCCGCGGGAAGGTGATATTTTCCTCAATGACCGGTCACTGAAACAGATCGGGCTGACTAACTATCGGCGACACGACGTTGCTATCGTGTTTCAGGCATACAATCTATTTAATTACATGTCCCCGTTGAATAACCTATTGACGGCGATGGCAATCACCAACGCCAGGCATGCTGGGGATCGAGGCTATGCGCAACGGGTGCTCAACGACCTAGGGATTGGGGATGAGCTCCTCACTAGAAACGTTCAGCGGCTTTCCGGTGGGCAACAGCAACGGGTCGCCATTGCCCGAACCATGTGTTGTGATGCCAAACTCGTCGTGGCCGATGAACCGACTGGAAACTTGGACGAGGACAATACGAAAGAGGTCATCGACCAGTTCCAGCGGATTGCCCACGATCAGCAGAAATGCGTGATTATCGTGACCCACGAACCCGATGTGGCGGCGCGGTGTGATCACCAGTATCGCTTGGAAAATAAGCAGTTTGTGCAGTTGGATTAACGCGACTTGAGTGGGCTTACCAGGACGACTGAAAAGCTTGAAAGTGTGAAAAAAGACCTGGAATTTTTCCAGGTCTTTTCGTATGCGCTAGAGTGAAACAAGCTTACAGGTCTTTTTCCATCAGGTAGTCGGTCTGAGGATCATCCCCCAGCTTGAATGTGTGGGCGCCGTAGCGGTGGTAGCCCATGAATTTGTAGAAAGCCAAGGCGTTGTCGTTATGTTCCCAGACGCCCAGAATAACTTTAGGAAGGCCAGCCTCGCGAGCGACCTGCTCGGTAAACTCAAGGAATTGGCGACCGAGGCCATGATGCTGGAAGCCTTCGCGCACGTAGACTCGTTGGATTTCTATGTCAGCCGCGTGGCGGAGGAGCTTACCATAGCCGGCGAGTTGGCCGTCGACTTGAAGAAAGTAGAAGGTAGCGGTTGGGTCGACGAGCTCCTGGCCGAGTTGTTCGCGGCTGAGGTCGTGTTCCAGGTAAGTCTTTAAGTTCTCCGGAGTATTCACGGCCCCAAAGGTTGCGGTAAAGGTTTCAACGCTGACATTCCGGAGTAGTTCCAGGTTAGCGGGAGTTACGGGAGTAATGGTGGTATTTTTCATTGATTTACGTGTCCTTTCAGTAGTTACGGTGTTCGCCGTGTTTCACTTTAAACCAGTCGGAATTGATATTGGCTTCCACGCGTTTCAGATAGTCAGCGAGTTGGTCGCGTTCGGCCGGAGTAAATCCCTTGAGTGCGGTGGCGTTGGAATAGGCATTCTCTCGTTTGATGATAGGGTAGAGTGCCTGGCCCTTTGATGTGAGAAAAATCTGTTTTTGCTTCTTATCAGTGGGACTGGGTCGGCGTTCCAGAATGCCGTTCTTCTCCAGTTTCTGAATGGCGCGGGCCGCGGTAGTCTTGTCGACCCGGACAATCACGGCGAGGCGTTCCAGAATAATACCAGGCGTTTCGGCCACGCGAACCAAGTAGAGATACTGGCCACGATTCAGGTCGAGCGCCTTGAATTCAATGTTGCTAATGCTGTCGAGTGCCCGGGCAACGGTGCCTATCGGACGTAAAACTTCTGCCAAGCTGATTCACCTCGTTTCGTGGTAAAAGGTAGTATACGACAATTTAGTTGTAATTGCAACAAAATTCAAGCTATTGGTGAAGTAATCACCTTGATTTCCTGTTAAAATGACCAATGAGCAATTCAAAAAATAAAAGAGGTCTTTGTGATGACAGTGTTTAGTGCCTATTCCGACGAGGAGATTCTGGACTATTTAAAGTCTCAGGTAAAGACAGGAACAGTTGCTACGGATGAAGTCACGTTGCGCAAGCAATCCTTCAATCCCAATGCAACTGGTGGTGAAACGGGCTTGGCGCGGGCGTTTGTCGAGGTTGCCGATGTTGAAGATATCCAAGGCGTCTTGCGGACAGCGCGGAAGTTCCACATCGCCGTGATTCCCCAAACCACCTTTAGTAGCACAGTGATCGGGTCCGATGGTCTAACCGGGGCAATTATCTTGTCTACGCGTAAGATGAATCAGATCCTGGAAATTAGTAAGGAAGATTCCGTGGCCGTCGTGGAACCCGGGGTCGTCAACGGCGATTTGGATAAAGAAGCCCGCAAGCAGGGGCTATTCTACGCCCCAGATCCTGGCTCTAAGCCGTTCTCATCGATTGGTGGGAATGTCTCTACCAATGCTGGTGGGATGAGCACTGTACGCTACGGGGCGACCAAGGACAACGTGTTGGGTTTGAAGGCGGTGCTGGCCGATGGTCGGGTGGTCAAGCTCGGTGGCCGGACACTGAAACAAGCTTTTGGGTATGACTTGACCCAGCTCTTCGTCGGCTCCGAGGGAACTCTGGGGATTATCTACGAAGTCACTGTTAAGTTAATGCCGATTCCACTGGGACAATCCGTCATGGGCGTGGCCTTCTTCAACGATATGACGGCGCTGGCACAAGGCGTCACGGCTATTCGGATGTCTGGGGTCTACCCCACGATGCTGGAAGCCCTGGACGGCAATACCGTGGTGGCACTGGATAAATACGAAAAGACCCATTACGCCGATAACAGCGGTGCCATGCTGATCTTCCGGCTGGAAGGCGGCAGTCCCGAGAACGTCCAGGTCGTACGCGACTTACTGGATAAGTATCACGGGCAGAACGTGACGGTGACCACGGATGAGAAGGAAGAAGCCAATTTGGAACAGCTGCGGCGGGACATGTTGCCGGCCGTCTTTGCTGGACGAAATCACCTGATGGAAGACATGGCGATGCCGCTGTCCAAGCTGGCGCCAATGATGGATTATCTGCAGGACCTTGGGCAGAAGCTGGGCATTACTATCTACACGGCGGGTCATGCTGGGGATGGTAACGTCCACCCGACCTTCGTGTGGGACAAGGATGTCGATGAGGTGCCAGAGGTCATCATTGAAGCCTTACGGCAGACCTTCTGGAAGACGCTGGAACTCGGAGGAACGATCTCTGGGGAACACGCCGTGGGGATGTTGAAAAATCAGTGGAACAACCCTGAATTGGGTGAAACAGTCGATCAGTTGCAACACCAGATCAAGACACTCTTTGATCCGATGAACCTGTTGAATCCCAAACGTAAGATTGATTAAGGTCGGCTGATCACTCGTAATTAAACTAGAAAATTGTGTCCGGCCACCGACCAAAATGTTCGGGGGCCGGACTTTTTAAAAGATAGGCATAAAACTTGCAAAAGAAGCCGACAAACCGGATAATTATTGTTACAATGAAAGCGAATGCAGGATTGGTATTTCCCGATAACAATCGGTTGCACAGTTTCAGGGATGGAAGGAAGAAAGTCATGGGCGACACACAGTGGTGGCAACACGCAGTCGGATATCAGATTTATCCGCAGAGTTTCTTAGATACGAATAACGATGGTATCGGAGATCTTGCTGGTATTCAACAGCAGATCGACTACCTGAAAACCTTGCGGGTCGACTTTGTCTGGGTCTCTTCATTCTACCCGTCAGGTGACGTGGATAATGGCTATGATGTCGTGAAATACCGTGGTGTGGCACCACAGTTCGGGACGCTGGCTGATTTTGACCGGCTCGTTGCAGCGCTCCATGCGGCCGATATTAAGATTGTGATTGACCTGGCACTCAACCATACGTCGAGTGAACACCCGTGGTTTCAGGAGGCATTAGCCGACCCCACCAGCGCCTATCACGATTATTATATCTGGCAACCGACCCCACCGGACGTGGCCCCGAATAATTGGGAGTCCGTCTTCGGTGGCTCGGCGTGGACCTACCATGCCGCAAGTCAAGCGGCGTACCTCCATACCTTTGCTCGGAAACAGCCGGATCTGAACTGGGAGAATCCAGCTGTGCGCCATGAGATGAGTGACATCATTCAGTGGTGGGCGGATCGCGGCGTTGATGGCTTCCGTTTGGATGGGGTCACCCATCTGAAGAAGCAAGCTGATTTTGCCGATGTAGCCGCGCCCCGGACGGATTATTACCGAGACTTTGCGGGGGTCACCACCTACTTGGCTGACCTGAAGCCAGTCCTGCAACGCAATCATTTATTTACCATTGGTGAGGCGGGTGGCATCGATATGCCGACGGCGCAACGCTGGCTGGATCCTGATACGGGGTACTTTGACCTGTTGTTGGAATTTGACCACGTGCATTACTGGGAGAATGCGGAACCTAAGCTACCGATTGCTGCCTTGCGTCAGAACCTGACGCGCTGGCAGTTGGCACTGGCCGACAAGGGCTGGAACGCGTTATTCATTGAAAATCACGATTTACCCCGCGCCGTTTCCTACTATGGGAACCCGGTGGACTATCGCCGTCGTTCTGCGAAGGCCTTGGGATTGTGGTACTTGTTGATGAAGGGCACGCCGTTTATCTATCAGGGCCAGGAGCTGGGGTTACCCAACGCTCGGTTCGATAGTATTGATGATTACCGTGATTTAGATAGTCGCCTGTATTACCGGAGTCAGCGGGCCAAGGGTGTTCCAGAGTCAAAGATTTTGGCACAACTGGCCGCTGAGAGTCGGGACAATGCGCGGACGCCATTCCCGTGGAACGGTGAAGTGAATGGTGGTTTTTCCGAGCATCAGCCGTGGATTCAACCCACACAAGTTGTGGAACGCATCAACGTGGAACGTGAAAGTCATGATCCATACTCGGTTTTCACGTTCTATCGCCAGCTGATTCAGTTGAAAAAGACGGTACCGACGTTACAAAAGGGCCGTTATGAATTGATTGATACTAAAGATGACCAATTATATGTTTATCGTCGAACTTATAATGGCGATAATTGGTTGATTGTCGTGAATATGAGCAATGCTGCTGCAACCACTCAGGAGTTTGATTTAAATCCGAGCGAGCTGATTGTCACCAATATGCGGGTAGATGCAGCTTCGGATGAAACACAGATTCAGCCGTGGGAAGCCCGGTTGTACCATTTACGAAAACTAGAGTGAGATTGAAAGCGGGGCGGTCCGGGTGAAAACGCGGCCGCTTTTTGTATACATTTGATTGCGAAAGAGTATTTTAGCTGTTAATAATTAGCCAGAATTATAGTCGGAGTAGTTTAAACCATAAACTTTTCGACAAATTAGTGAAAGCCACTTGCATTTCACGAGATTGTTCTTTATTATTAAATGTATAGATATTTCTATGGGGTCAACCATTTTGCGTATTGCTAATCGTGTTAATTATCTTAGCGGTTAGTAAGTAAAAGATAAGGATATGATGAATACTATGGCAAAAAGTAAGGTCGTACATGCGGAGAGTTTCTTCGAATCTTACATGGAGTTGAAGCGAGAATTAGAGAAATCAGCAACGCGATTCCAACGAGCAATGGGGATTTCGGTGGATCAGTATGCTATTCTGCATCATATTTTGGAGAATCCCGGTAAGTTGACGTCGGCCACGGTTGCTGACAGTCGAGGAATCTCCCGAGCAGCTGTTTCACGCGGGATTTCACAGCTGATTCGGCGCGGTTACGTGCTGCAGAGCTACCAGTCTTCCGATCGCCGGGTACGGCCGCTGTCGTTAACCACGAGTGGGGAAGAGCTAGAAATGATGTGTCATGATCTGCTGATCAAGTCAGCGAAGATCATGAGTGAGACCCCCCTTTCTGCAGAGGGGAGTCAGTTTACGGTGGGTGAGCTAACGCAGATGCTTGCGTCGGCTACGGCACAATTAACACCGGAAGCACCAGAAGAGTAAGGGACTTTTAAATTTTTATTTAGACGGATCAGTCGTTCACGACTGATCCTTTTTATTTGGTCATTTCCCCTCAAACTATAAAAAGTGTGCAATGTCGATATGTTATAGAATCCTGTTTCACAGGACACCTGACGGGAGTGTAACCGTTTTCTGATAATCGTAGCGTCATGAAACAAATTTGAAATTTTTCCAGTTTCAGAGAAAATTGCGTGCTATAATCATACCTGTTGCTCAAAACGAGTGACACAATATATTGTGTAGTGTAGCCACCTCGCCGGCGAGATTAATACTATATGTGGTTAATAAAATATGAGGGAGCGCATTAACATGAAGCATTATATTCAATTTTTATCTCACCAACTGAAGGGCTGGCCACAACAGAATTATTATCTGTTCTTCTTTAGCCTCGGGTGCCAGGTCATGACCTTAGTTGGCCAGCAGATAACGCTACTGACGGTGCTGACGTTTATTGGGACCACGTTAGGTGTGCTGTGTGTTCTGGCAATCAACGCGGCCAAGTCAGTCAACGGCTGGCTGGGTGTGCTGTCTGCGATTTGCTTCATCGTTACGGGTTTCGCTGCTAAGAATTATTTAAGTATTTTTGAACAGTTATCTTACGTGGCCACGCTGGATATTCCAGTTCTGCTGAGTGCGAGCTGGAACGTTAACATGGCTTCTAAGATTCGGAAGTTTGACGGTAAAAGTTGGGCAATTGCGTTGGTTTCCACGATTGCCGTTTACCTAATCTCCGGGTGGGCCATTGGCGCCTTCACGGACGATCCTCGGCCCTGGGTCGATGCGATCAGCTTTGCCATCAGTTTAACGGCTGGCATCATTTGCTTCTTACGTTTCAACAACCAGTACGTCTGGTGGATTGCTTCAGGTCTCGCTCAAATGGTTCTGTGGTTTATTTCGTTCCGGCAGGGTTCTGCAACGCTGGCGATGTTTATCAACAGTTCCGTCTACCTGATCAACGACGTGTTGGCCTTCACCGTTTCACCTTGGTACAACAAGAAGGAACGCGCGCGGATCATCAAGCAAGAGACGGCGTACGCTGCCAGTCTAGAGAGTTCCAACTAAGTTAAGGTTTAGTGATTGGGCCGTTGTTTCAGGCGTGGGTCTTGAAACGACGGCTTTTATGGTGATTTTGCGCTTGTCGAACGCGTGACTGTCTTTTCAAAATTGACTTTTTTCAGCGCGGGTACGGGGGACGTGGTACACTAGGGGCATTGCTTGTATGAGGGAGCGGAGACCATGATAGTTGAGAAGAAGATCGGGGCCAAAGATCAGGACCTGGTATGGGTCATGACTATGGTTGAGGAAGAAGCCGACCGAGAGACCCTGAAGGTTAAATATGGCCTAACCGATGAGATTTTAACGTATGTGACCGATGAAAATGAACGGTCCCACTATGACCGGGACGATTTCTTAAATTCACAATTGTTTGTGTTGCACGTGCCGGTGGTCGTAGATCAGGTATCCCAGCGCTACATCACGCGACCAGTGACGTTTCTATTGAAGGGAAATAACATTTTTTCCATCACCACGAAGAATACACATTGGGCGAATACGCTGTTGGATGAGCGTTTGAAGCTGGATCAAATCTACGACACAAATGAATTGTTGCTGGTTGGGATGTTCATTCTATTCGACCAATTTCTGGCGCCGATTCGCAAAATCAATGCGGAACAGAATCGTTTGGATAAGCAGCTCAATAAGTCGCCGGATAACAAGGACTTAATCGCGCTGTCCAACCTGCAACAGAGTCTGGCTTACTTTGTCAGTGCCACGCGTAACAATGCCATGATGGCGGTTAATCTCAGCAATACGCCGTTTGGTCGGCAACTTTCTGATACCAATCAGGAACGGCTAGATGATGCGGTGATCGAAGCACGCCAAGCCTCTGAAATGACGTCAATCGAGGCCGATGTCGTTGACCGAATCTCAAGTACGTTCAATAACGTGCTGAATAATAACCTGAACGACACGATGAAGTTCTTGACGATTTGGTCATTGGTCTTAACAATTCCAACCATTGTGACTGGTTTTTACGGCATGAACGTCAAGCTACCGTTGGCCAATCAAGGCAGTGTCTCGTGGTTGATCACGGTGGCGATCATGCTGGGAGTCATGGTATGGGTCGCACTGATGCTGAAACACCGACATTTCTGGTAAAAATAAGGATGAAACATGGAGCGGGGAACTAGCTGGCTTTTGACAACCGTTTCAGCGATATAAGAGTGAATAGCAGCAGAGCCTGGGATTTTGTTCCGGGCTTTTTCTTTGCCTAAAATTAGTATTCGCGACTGTCGGAGCGGAATAAGCTATCGCTAATTGGCTTGTTAGTTTTCGTGGCATCTCATGGATTTGCAATCTTTTGAATGCGCTTTATTTGTTGCCTTAGCGGGAAATATCGGCATTTGTTTGGGCAACGATTCAAGTGATTATTTTCACTAACAAAAAGTAAGTAGAATTACTGGCATTTCATCCTGAAACGGACTATGATGTTACTAATCAATGATTTCGGGGTGCTTTTATTTGGCGACATCCCATCAAAGGAGCGCGATTCAAATGACAAAGATGATTGCGGGTCAAGCATTGGTAAAGGTTTTGGAAGCATGGGGGGTTGACCACCTGTATGGGATACCTGGGGGATCAATTAATCATACCGTTGAAGGCTTGTACCTGGAAAAGGATAAGGTTCAATACATTCAGGTGCGGCACGAAGAGGTTGGTGCGCTAGCTGCGGCGGCTGATGCCAAGTACACTGGGAAGATCGGTGTTGCCTTTGGTTCCGCTGGTCCCGGCGCGACTCACCTGTTCAATGGTCTTTACGATGCTAAAATGGATCACGTGCCAATGTTGGCGTTGGTCGGGCAAGTGCCGACAGCGACGATGAATACGAATTACTTCCAAGAAATGGATGAAACGCCGATGTTCGCTGACGTTGCCGTTTACAATCGGACAGCGACGACCGCGGAACAACTGCCTTACGTCGTCAACCAGGCGATCCGGGAGGCCTACCGGCAAAAGGGACCAGCTGTAGTCATCATTCCGGAAGACTTGTCATCGACCGAAATCGACTATGAACCCGTGAAGACGCCAAACACGGTCTCCAACACGTTTACCCAAACAATTGACCCCAAGGCTGTAACGGCGACCTTAGAACTGTTGAAAGCCGCCAAGCATCCCTTGATCTATGCTGGTCGGGGCTTGTTAGGTGCTCGCGATGAACTGGTCAAATTTAGCGAACAGTTCAATATTCCCGTGATCAACACCGTGCCGGCCACCGGGGTAATTCCAACCGATCATCCAAACGCCATTGGGACGTTTGGTCGCTTGGGGTCTAAGTCTGGATTTGAAGCACTCCAACACACCGATTTGATCCTGTTCTTGGGGTCCGAGTTCCCATTTGCCCAGTTCTGGCCAAAGAACATCAAGATTATCCAAGTTAACGATAATTCCTTTGATATTGGCAAGATGGTGCCCGTTGATTACGCTGTTATCAGCGATGCTAAGAGTTACCTGCAAGCCATGATCGCCACGGGTGAAACGTTGCCTGAAACGGACTGGCTCAAGGCCAATCGCCTCAACAAGCAAAACTGGAACAAGTGGTTGTCCCAGCTTGCCGATGATGACAGCAATGGCTTAGCGCCCGAAGCCGTGATGAAGAAGGTCGCTTCCATGGTGGGCCCTAAGGATACTTACGGGGTCGATACCGGGAACGTTTCGGAATGGTCCGTTCGGGGCTTACCAATGAACAAGCAACAGCGGTTCGTCTTGTCCGGCTTATTTGCGACGATGGGCTACGGGTTACCAGCCGGAATGGCCGGGGCTTTGAGCGTTCCAGAGGGCCAAGCTTGGTCGTTCTCTGGTGATGGTGGCTTTGCGATGGTCGCTCCCGATATTATTACGGAAGTGCGTTACGAGTTGCCCGTCATCAACGTGGTCTTCAGCAACCGGCGTTTCGGATTCATTTACCGTGAACAGGTCGATACGAAGCAACACTTGTACGGGGTCGATCTGACCGATGCTGACTGGGCAAAGGTTGCCGAAGGCTTGGGTGGTATCGGCTTTACCGTAACCAACAATGCCGAAGTCGAAAAGGTCTTCGATCAGATCAAGGATCTGCAGGCAAAGGGCAACAAGAAGCCTATTGTGGTCAACGCCGTTATCAAGGATGATGACCCGATTGGGACGGCCTTCATGCCACTTGACGCCAAGCTCTACGGCCAGGAGACGGTCGATGCTTACGCCAAGGAGAACCACATTGACGTTCAGCAACAACCTGCTTTAGGTGAACTGCTGCGTGCCAAGGGCGATAACCTTTAATTTGAAATTTTAAAAACGAGAGTCGTTCCAAGTCAGTTATTGATGTGGAACGACTTTTTTGTCGTGCAAGATTTTTTCTGAAATGACACTTGCAATCGGTGGATAATCAGCTTAGAATTGTTAGCTGACTAACAAAGAGAGGATGACTTAAATTGCCTGACAGAAGGTTGGGGGCTTGGCTCCGAGACGCCGAGCACCAAATGAACCTTGAAATGAACGAATTCGCCCGACCATACGGGCTGACGGGGATGCAGATGTCGGTGATCGACTTTTTCGGTCGTCGCGGGGGCGTTGATACCTTCCAAGTTGATGTAGAACGAGAATTTCACGTCCAGCGTTCCACGGCCTCTATCTTAATCAAACGGATGGTGGAACATGGGTTGATGACGCGTGTCGTGGCACCCGGCGACAGTCGTAAGCGACAGCTTAAACTAACGACGCAGGGACAACAACTGGTCCCCATCGTGATGGCACACCTGAAACAACAGGATGCTCTTATGGTAGCTGGATTAACGGCGCAGGAGGCCGTAGCTTTTCGTCACGCGCTAGAGAACGTGACACGGTGGGGCAAGGCCCCGGAGAAAGGGAGTAAGTAAATGGCAACTGAAAAGATTGAACCACGGGTGATTGGCGCTGTCCTGGCGACGGGGTTGATGTCTCTGAGTGGGGTCATCATTGAAACTGCGATGAACATCACTTTTCCAACTTTAATGAAACAATTTGGCGTGACCACTGGAACGGTTCAGTGGATGACGACATTGTACCTGCTGATTGTCGCCTGCATCGTGCCTGTTTCATCATTTCTGAAACGACGCTTTAAAATGAAACAGCTTTTCGTGACGGCGAACTTACTCTTTATTACCGGATTGCTAGTGGATGCGTTGGCGCCCGCGTTTGTCTGGCTGCTGGTTGGGCGAGCCATTCAAGCGGTGGGTACGGGAATTGCCTTACCACTGATGTTTAATATTATCTTAGAACAGGTACCACTGAGTCGAATCGGCATGATGACGGGGGTGGGAACACTGATCACCGCTATTGGCCCGGCAATCGGACCGACGTACGGGGGAATCCTCGTGACCAGTCTGAACTGGCGATATATTTTCTGGATCTTGCTACCATTCTTGATTGTGTCATTCTTCGTGGGACTCAAAACTATTCAACAAGTCTCACCCATCGTTCACGAAAAATTTGATGGGTTGAGCATGTTGACGGTTATTGCAACCTTTGGCGGTCTGATCTACGGGTTCAGTTCACTGGGCAGTCAGCCGCTGTTGAGTTGGTCCGTTCTGGGAGCTTGGATCGTTGGAATCTTGGGCTTACTAGGATTTGTGTTCCGCTCCAATCATGTGGAACACCCGCTGATCAAGTTGGATACGGTGAAAAATTCCGCGTTTGCTTGGCATTTAGCTGCGTTCTTCCTCTTGCAAACGACGGCGTTGGGCCTGTCCTTTATCTTGCCCAATTATCTGCAATTAGTTGATCAGCAAACCGCTTTCATCGCCGGCTTAGTTGTCTTGCCTGGTGCTGTGATTGGGGCTGCGTTTTCACCGATCGGGGGTCAGATTCTCGACCGGTTCGGCGCCAAGAAACCAATTGTTTTGGGACTGAGCATTGTGACGGTCACGTTGCTTGCGATGACCGCGTTTGCCCGTCAGTTACCGGTCTGGGCGGTCTTGGGTCTCTACATTGCCTACATGGTCGGGATTGGTACGGCGTTTGGAAATATCATGACGGCTGGCCTGAAACAACTGCGGGGTGACCTGAAGGCCGATGGCAATGCGCTCATGAACGCCATGCAGCAATTTGCAGGTGCCCTAGGAACCGCCGTTGTTTCCATGATTATCTCCGCCAGTCAGGCGAGTGGTCAGGGAAGTACCGCCGTGAAGACGGCGGTGGGGTCGCAGTGGGCCCTGTTGGTGCTGGTCGTCACGGGGGCCCTAGCACTGTTGAGTATGCTAATGGCTTTCAAGCTATCCCGTCCAACCCGCACGCGTTAGTATTGCTATTGGCTTTACCATAGCGACCGCGAGCTACCCTAATTTCATTAACCCCATGCTACACTTCACTTAATGAAGATGCGATTGTGTAGGTTGAAAGTGAGGCGACCGGAATGCGGTATGACTGGCGGTATGGTTTTCATTCATTTTGGTTTCTAATGATGTTGATGCTGATGATGAGTCCCGTGATTTTTATCGATCAAGTGTCTGTCAAACACATTGCGATGGGCACGATGGTTGCGGTTCTACTTGTCGACTATCTCTTTACGCGGCAATATCCATATTTTAATCGGTTTGGGCGCCAAGGATTTGGCGGTCTGATCAGCATCGGTTTCTTCGTCATGATGGCAGCGGTGGCGCCCTACTTTGGGTACTGGTCACCGTCAGCTTGGGGATTCGTGAGTTTCTGTGTGGCAAGCTTTGGGGGTTCTCTGGACGGTCGCATCGCCCACCCAACCGATATTTTAGTCAGTCAGACACGTGCTCAGTTGCGGAAGAAAGCTGAGATTCTCCGTAAGCCGATGCCACGGTGAGCTTACGGTTATTTCTCCGAAAAATTTAGTGCTCGATTTGAATCGGAAGCGGTCTTCCGATTCTGACAGAAGAACACCCCCAGGTCAACGAATGGACGTTCGACCTGGGGGTGTTTTGTGTCGGCATTTAAGCTCAAAACTCAGTCCTGCTAGGCGTAAGGGCATGAGCGAAATCTTCTGAAATAAAAACGACTGGTTCCGTTCTCGCTGTAACGGTTAAACACAGTCGCATCATTTGATAGTAGTTTTAGGGTTTTTAGTAGGCTGGCGAGTACGTCCAGTCGTAGGCCAGTAATTGGTGGAACTTCTCGCCAATTGGGACCCACAGTTTGGCTTTCGCAATGTTGGCAATTGACTCCCAAAAGAGGGGGTCCTTGCGCTCCTGGTCGCTTAACTTAATGTTGACGTAACTCCCGGCTTCCGTCTTGGCGATGACGTAAGGGTAGAACACTTTCGTAATCTGGGCGGGAGTAATCGTTTTAATCTTTGGGTTGTCATCTATCAGCATAATTGTCCGCTTCCTTTCATTTGATGAACCCAGTATACCTGGAAAAGGTAGCGAAAGTCCTTGATGTAAGTTAAGTTTTGTCTGAGAATTTCTTAGTTTTTCGATTTTTGATGATTGTCGCATAAAGTAGCCAGGGACTCTGACAGCTGTAGGTGACGGTTTAAGCCAGTTCATCAGTGGCCTGAAGAATGACGGTGAACTTGGTACCACGGGGATCGTTATCACTCACCGTAATGGTTCCTTGATTCAGTTGGACCAACTGCGACACGATGGCTAGACCGAGCCCACTCCCTTCAATCTTGCTGGAGCGAGAGGCGTCGACTCGGTAGAAGCGCTCGAAGATGTGGGCCCGGTCGGCCACAGGAATTCCGGTTCCCTGGTCAGCCACGGTTACGGTAATCTGGCCAGCGCTCTGCGCGACGGTTACGGTTATGGGCTGGTCTGCCGGCGAATACTTGTGGGCGTTATCCAAGAGTGCCGTTAGGATCTGATGAAGCATGTCAGTGTCGCCCAAGGCCATTACCGGGTCGCCGGGACCGATGAAGCTCAGTGGTTGGGTGACCAGTGGTTGGTAGTGAGTCACAACGCTCTGGGTCAGTTGTGCGATATTGAGCGGCTGTAGCGTTACCTCGGCCCGGTCGGCTCGCGACAGATGTAGGAGATTTTCGATCAAATGCTGCATGCGTAGCGATTCCTGATCAATGAAGCCCAGTGACTCGGGGATGACCTCGGGATGCTTGTCGCCGCGGCGTTCAATCAACTTAATATTCCCTCGGATCGTCGCAATCGGAGTCCGTAATTCGTGAGAGGCATCGGAAATAAACTGTCGTTCACGCTGTAGTCGACCGTTCTGAGAAGCTAACAACTGATTGAAGTCCTTAGCCAGCTGGGAAATCTCGACGGGTTCCTGTGGTTGGGGAAGTTCCGTCTGGGTCGTCTCGGGGTTGGCCGCAGCTTGTTGGGCCGCTTGAGCGAGTTGAATCGTGGGCGCGCTGATACGTTTGGCCAATCGTCGCACAAAGAAGAGCCCAATCAGGAGGCTGAGGCCGATGGCAATGATCAACACAGCAATCAATACGTGGAGGTTACCGACCAGCACGTGCATCCCGATGTAGAGGTGATACGTGCGACCGCCAGTCTTCAACGTTTCCGCGAAGAAGAGGCCCAAGCCCTTGAAGTAGGTCAGGTGAGTAAATGGGACCGACCAAGTGCTGGCGTTGGCCAACGCGTTGCCGTGGGGCAGCAGTGAAGTGGTCGAGCCGTTGGCGTTCTTAATGAAGACAAATGTGTTGTGGGAATTGAGGCCGCTCGAGCGGTTGATGGCCAGCCAGTCTTGAAAGTTCGTGACTTGTGAAGTTTGGAGGCTGGCACTCAGTTGTTCGGCCTGATTCTGTGCGCGCAGTAACTGATCCACGACCAGGGTCACACTGACGGTCAGTACGATGACAATGCCAATCGTAGTGAGTAGGCTGGTAAAGGAATGGCGGATAATATCCGCGTAGGTTCGAGGCTGTTTAGCCGGCATCGTCATCATCCTCTTTAAGACTGTAGCCGACGCCCCGGATCGTGTGGAACAGGTGGGGAGCGTCGCCAACGTCAATTTTATTGCGTAAATAACCGATGTAAACGTCGACCACATTCTGTTGGCCGAGAAAGTCGACGCCCCAGACATTGTCGAGGAGTTCATCGCGGGTAAAGACTTGGCCCGGGTGTTGTAATAGGAAAAGGAGCAGATCGTATTCGCGCTGGGTCAATTGAATGGCTTGGCCACCGCGGTCGACTTGCCGGGTCTTGGTGACCAACGTCAGGTCTTGCAGGTGATAGGTCTGGTCGCGACCGCTCTGATGAGCAGTCCGTCGCTGAATCACCCGGATACGCGCCAACAACTCTTCAATCTCAAATGGCTTCGTGATGTAATCGTCAGCGCCAGTGTCGAGGCCCGTAATCTTATCGCCGAGGTAGTCGCGAGCCGTCATCATGATCACGGGTAGGTCGTCGTGCTTTCGAATCCGACGGAGTACCTGCATGCCATCCATCTTTGGTAACATCCAGTCCAGGAGAACTAAGAGCAGGTCATCCTTCTTTTCCTGATAAGTCTCCCAGGCGGCTTCCCCATCGGCAGCGGTCAGGACGTCAAAATCTTCAAAAGTTAATTCCTTAGCAACGTAACTGGCGAGGCCCTCTTCGTCCTCAACTAGTAGAATTGTATTTTTCATGTTTAAGCGATACTCCTTGCTGTGACGTGGTTTACAGGCATGATACCACACAACGCCGTGGCAAAAATAAGAAATTCATATTTTAACCTTAACGAAGCTTAAAGATTAATGGCCTGACCGGATGGTATAACTAATACATCGAAAGCGATAAGCCAAACAACGAACTTAGGAGTGGTTAAAATGACTAAAATTAAAGCAATGATGACTAAAGTAATTCTGGGTGCCATGACTGTAACAACTTTATTGGCAACGTCCGCGGGGGCTTCCGCCGCCACGGTGACGACGACCAACACAGCGGCCCCGGCTGTCCGAACGACGGTGCAATTGGATTCACGGCCTGCAGCGCCGATTCATCCCATGAAGATCCACTTGAAGCGGGTCACCACGAAAAGAATTGCTAGCCAAGTCCAAACGGTAGTTGATGCCAGTGCCCTGAACCTGGACCAGAAGCACAGTGACGACCAATTAAAGTAAAAAGTGACGGTCTAAGCTTTGCCAGATGAAATTAGCGCCATCCCTTGGGTGTAATGCCCGCACGTGAATCAGCAAAATAGAAGCTAAATTGTCAGTGGTGCCAGAGAGCGCTGCTGGCTTTTTAAGTAAAATTAAAGGTCGCCCCCGGACATTCACAATGGTGTGAACGTCCAGGGGCGGCCTGATTTGGTTAACGTAAGGGAACAGTCGTTACTTTACAGCTGCCACGGCGTCAGCAATCGCCGTATCGCCATTAACTAATTCAAACGTTTGCTTAGGCAGGGGATGCTTAACCACAGCAACAACCGCTGCGGCCACGTCTTCACGGCTGATGGATTTGATATCGCTGTTAGCCGTGTCCAGAGTGATCTTGCCCGTTGGTGCGTCGTTGGTTAAGATTCCTGGCCGGACGATCGTGTAGTCTAAGTTGGTCCGATGGCGTAACCACTGATCAGCATAGTACTTGGCAACGTAGTAGGGCCGAATCCCGGATTTGTCCCAGAAGGTCCGATCGTCGGTGCCCATAGCACTGACGATGATGAACCGCTTGATGCCGGCCTTTTCGGTGGCAATCATGGACTTAATTGCCCCATCGAGGTCGATATTCAACGTCATATCGTCCCCGGTACTGCCGCCGGAACCGGCAGAGAAGACCACTGTGTCAACGCCAGCCATAGCGGGGACCATAGCGTCGGCAGTACCCAGCAGGTCAACGATTCGGGGCTGGCCGCCTAAAGCAGTGATGCTGTCGGCCTGGGTGGCGGAACGGATGCCGGCGTACACCGTTTCACCTGTTGCTGCGAGTTGCTTCACGATGTGTTGGCCCACGTGGCCGTGAGCGCCAATAATCAATGTTGTCATTCAAAAGCCTCCTAAGTTTCGTTCACTTAACTAACCTCTACAATAAAGGTTTTGTGGAAAAGTTTCAGCTAAAGCGACTCATCAAATGAATTTGGGGCAGCCTGGGTGCTGGGGAGATTGTGAAGAAAATTGCTAACCGTTATCAATAGCTTTTCACTTGATAACTCGTATAATAGAGGTAAATCATCCCTAATTGGTTAGTTCACCCACCGATTCCTCCGGGGGGAGTGATGGCTGGCTGAAAATGTAACCGGTTTAACCAGTAGAAGTGTTAACGAGCTAATCGTGAATTGGGAAACTACAGTAGAAAAGGGGTCGTTTACAATGGCAACGGTTTTAGTTCTAGGCGGTGGCTATGCAGGCATGCGGGCTATTAAATTTTTACAACGTGAGGTTCCAAGTGACGATGAGATTATCTTGGTCGATAAGACGGGGACCCATGCAGAAAAAACCAATCTTCATGAGGTGGCGGCTGGGACGATTGCGCCCGAGCGGATTACCTATGAAATCAACGATGTGATCGGCAGTCGGGTTAACTTTATTCAAGACAGTGTGACCAACGTTGATGTTGACCAGAAGCAAGTAACGCTGAAAGACCATGAGCCGATCACGTATGACTATTTAATCTTGGCATTGGGTTTTCAGACCGAAACATTTGGCCTCAAGGGTGCCGAAGAAAATGCCTTACCAATGGATGACCTGAAGACGTCCGAAGCCGTTTACCGGCACATCGAGGATACAGTAAAAGGCTATGCTCAGACGCAAGACCCTAACGACCTGACAGTGGCCGTCTGTGGGGCTGGTTTTACCGGAATCGAGTTGTTAGGGGAATTGACCCAATCCCTGCCAAAGCTCCAGACACGCTACAATACGCCGGAGATTAAGCTGGTCTGCTTGGAACGATCGCCAGCCATTCTGCCAATGTTTGACAAGTCACTGGCAGAGTATGCGATGCGCTTCATGGCTAAGCACAATGTGGAAATGAAGTTAGGGTCAAACATCAAAGAGATCAAGCCGGGGGTCGTCGTTTACACTGACAGTAACGATGAAGAACACGAGCAGCCAGCCAATACCATCGTTTGGACGGTCGGGGTCAGCGGCTCACACGTCATTTCTGATTCTGGCTTTGAACAACGGCGGAACCGGATCGTGGTTAAGGACGACCTGTCAATCGAGGGTCATCCCGAAGTTTACGTTGTCGGGGATGTCGCGGCCGTGATGGATGCTGAGAGCAACCGGCCTTATCCAACGACTGCCCAGATTGCATTGGCCGCTGGGGCGCAGGCTGCTAAGAATATTGGCTTGCAACTACGTGGCCACGAGACACGGCCGTTCGTGTACAAGTCAGTCGGCACGGTTGCTTCATTGAGTGACCGGGATGGAATCGGTGAAATCTTTAGCAATAAGCGGAAGGTCAAGGGATATCCGGCATCTGCTTTGAAGAAGGTCATTACCGATCGTTCCATCTTGGAGAGTGCCCATTTGAGCACGGTCTTCAGCAAGGGTCGGTTCGACCTATACCACTAAAAACGGGACAACTTTCAAAAAGCGAGTAGGCAATATTAGCCTACCCGCTTTTTTAATGCTAAAATAAGCAAAAAGGGTGATAAATGATGCGACAGAAGCAACTCATGACGCCATTGGGAACGATTACAGCTGCCAGTGATGGCGATGCGCTTACGGGTCTGTGGTTTACCGACCAGCAACACTATGGGAGCACGCTATCAGCTGAGACATCACTGGGGGATGCACCGGTCTTTGACCAGTTGGCAGAGTGGCTGACGGCCTACTTTGCCGGGCAACAGCCGCCGGTGGATTTCCCTGTTCGACCAGCCGGAACGGCGCTTCGTCAGGTCGTCTGGTCGGTGTTACGAACAATTCCATATGGCGAAGTTCGAACTTATGGTGAACTGGCAACATTGGTGACCCCAATGATTGGTCATAACCCGGGAGCCCGTGCCATGGGCAATGCTGTCGGTCACAATCCGATTAGTCTGGTGATTCCATGCCATCGAGTTGTTGGGCAAATGGGGGATTTAGTTGGTTACGCCGGTGGACTGATTCGGAAGAAATCGCTGTTGCGGCTCGAAGGAAGCCTGGCGATGACGACTGAGCGCGTAGTTCTCGAAAAAAATTAGGTATTTTCCAGAAAATTTACGGATTTCTTACCTATTGTGCACAAAAGTATCGTACAATGTACCGGTAGATATGCTATAATCAATTCTGTCCAAAAACTAAATTGATAGCATTGTTGATAGGCGTAACTACTCAACAATGAACTGACATTTTTTTCGCGAAAAGGGTTTCTTCTTACTAGAAGACGCGTATAATTTTAGTCAGCTTGGGACGTTAGTTAAGGTTACTAGCTTCCAGGGGGGATGCTAGTAACGCACAAAACATAAATAAAATGTTGTGTGAATGATTGGAGGTATCACGATGGCTGCATCGGAAACTAAGGAGCGAATTGCGGAGGCCTTGGCTTCGTTGTTGAACCACAATACGTTTGATAAGATTACGGTCCGTGAGATTGCGGACGAAGCGGAAGTTCACCGAAAGACGTTCTATTACTACTTTGCCGATAAATACGAGTTGTTGACCTTTGTCTATCAACACTTTATCGTTGAAGCACCGCGTCATGAACAACCCGTAGCCCTGACCTTAGAGAACTGGCGACCGGCAACAATTCAATTGTTGGAACGGATCGCTGATAATTCTAAGATTTTCCTGAACGCTTATCCCTATGATGATGGCGTTTGGCGTCAATCAATGAATGAGTTTGTGGCTTCACGATTGTCAATTTTGCTCCACGCAATGCCCGAGTATCGTTACTTAAAGGAAGACGTGATCGACACGTCGGCGGAATTTATTGCTGCTGGCGCGTTGGGAATTATTAATAAGTGGGCGAACGATAACTTTACCGCAAGTCCCCGGACGGTCCTCGATCAGATGACGACGGCTAACCGTCTGTTCAACGGGATTCTAGACCGTTGGAAGTTAAGTTAAAGTGTAAGGTCAAAACGGATGATGCAGACTGGATTCGGTCAGTCTGGGTCAACCGTTTTTTTTTCGGCCAAATTGATGGTTAACCGTCATAGTGTACCTAGACCAATTTAAAAACTGTCAATTGTGAAGTGACAAAATAAATGCGATAATTCACAAGCTTTCATGTCGAAAACATCACAATCTAAATGCTGGTATTTAACGATTCATGCGGGTATAGTATATTTTGTAAAGGGTTACATTGTGAATGTGAACGATCCCGTTAGGAGGACAACGATTATGGCTTATCAGACGACGAATCCCTATACCAATGAAGTTGTAAAGACCTATGCTGATGCAACACCAGAGTACGTTGAAGAGAGTCTCGCCAAGGCCCAAGCGCTCTATAAAAAGTGGCGGAATGATCCCGTAGCTACCCGGATTCCTGTTTTGCGTAAACTCGCGCAGCTCTTTAGAGATGAGACGGACAGTCTGGCCAAAGTTTTGACGATCGATATGGGTAAACTCTTTGTGGAAGCCCAGGGTGAAGTGTTATTGTGTGCTCAGATTGCGGAATACTATGCGGACCACGCCGAAGAATTCCTACAGCCACGGACCATCAATACGATTGCTGGTGACGCACAAATCGAGGATCATCCGCTGGGCGTCCTGATGGCGGTAGAACCGTGGAACTTTCCATACTACCAAATGATGCGGATCTTCGCGCCTAACTTTGCGGTCGGCGATCCCATCGTCTTCAAACACGCAGCAATCACGCCAGCGTCGGCGTTGGCCTTTGAAGATGCTGTGCGGCGGGCTGGGGCTCCCGATGGTGCGCTGACTAACCTCTTCCTGTCTTACGATCAAGTGTCCCAGGTGGTCGCCGACAAACGGGTTCAAGGGGTGGCCCTGACCGGTTCGGAACGTGGCGGGGTGGCAGTTGCCGAAGTTGCTGGTAAATATTTGAAGAAGAACACGATGGAGCTCGGGGGAACCGATGCCTTCATCGTGGCGCACGATGCCAACATGGCTGATGTGACGGCGATTGCACCGCGAGCACGGCTCTACAATGCCGGGCAAGTCTGCACGTCTTCCAAGCGATTCATTGTCACGGAAAACAATTACGATGAGCTTTTGGCAGCGCTGAAGGATGCCTTCTCTAGTGTGAAGATGGGTGATCCCATGGATCCAGCAACTACGCTGGCACCCATGAACTCCAAGAAGGCCAAAGAACACCTCCAAGCGCAGGTCGACATGGCTTTGGATGGTGGCGCAACGGCGTACTACGTCCATGAACCAATCGACGACGAGGGTCAGTTCTTTATGCCGACTATTTTGACGGACATCACCAAAGATAATCCGGCCTATGGGAAGGAAATGTTTGGCCCCGTGGCTCAGGTCTACAAGGTGAAGGATGACGCCGAAGCTGTGGCGTTAGCCAATGACTCCGATTACGGCTTGGGTGGGATCGTCTTTGCCGGTAGCGCCGAATACGGTGCGGAATTAGCTTCGCAGGTTGAGACTGGGATGGTCTTCGTCAACACCTTCTTCAGCTCTCTACCAGAGTTAGAATTCGGTGGGGTGAAGAAGTCTGGCTTCGGTCGGGAACTTGGACAGACTGGGATTTCAAGCTTCGTTAATCAAGAATTAGTGGTTAAGCGTGAGCGGCCAAACGAAAACGAGTTTGGTGGGCTAGTCTTACCGCATAAATTTTAATATAAGTTGGAGTGGGTCCCAATGACCTGCTCTTTTTTTAGTTGGCAGATGAAGGGTCACAATTATTTAGGCAAAACATTTTCCCCAAGCCACTTAATGTGATATTCTGAACAATAGGAAATGTTGAAAGGATGATTTTAAGATGACTGATCGTTTAAAGGGAAAAGTTGCAATTATTACCGGCGGGGTCGCTGGAATTGGTTTAGGTATCGCTGAATGCTACGTTCGTGAAGGGGCTAAGGTGGTCATTACGGCCAACCATAACGTTGATGGCGGTCACGCTGCTGTCGCGAAATTTGGGGACGATGTCAGTCTCTTCGTCCAACAAGATGTCGCTAAGGAAGCTGATTGGCAGAAGGTTATCGATGCCACGATCGCTAAATTTGGCAAGCTGGATATCTTAGTCAACAACGCCGGGATTGGTGGCGTCAACAGTGCCATTGAAGACCTGTCACTGGAAGACTGGCAGAAGGTCATCGACATTAACCTGACGGCCAACTTCTTGGGTGAAAAGGCTGGTATCAAGGCTATGCAGAAGACCAACGACGCTAAGGGGTCCATCATCAATGTGTCCTCCGTTGCCGGCCTGGTTGGGCTGCCATTGGCCCCAGCTTACTCCGCAAGTAAGGGTGGGAGTCGGATGTTAAGCCACGCCACGGCACTGAACCTGGCGCAACGTGGTATCGACATCCGGGTCAACTCCGTTCATCCTGGTTGGATCGATACGGCGATTATTCCGGAAGCTGCTCGCGACGCCATCGTGAAGACGGTGCCGGTTGGACACTTAGGCAAGCCACAAGACATTGGTGAAGTCTGTGTCTACCTGGGTAGCGATGAATCTAGCTTCGCTAACGGGGCAGAATTCACGGTCGATGGTGGTCAACGCGCTTAAAGCTTCATGGTCACACAATTGAAATAGATTTGAAAAAGGGGAACTGCGTTTTGTGCGCAGTTCCCTTTTAACATGCGGTCAATTTCCTCCCTGACCTTTAATGAAATTAAGCCTCGAATTCGCGAGCTAACTTGGTATAGACGACGGCGTCATCATAGTTGCCACTAGCCGTTAACAGGTGCTCTCGCAGAATACCGTCTTGATGGAACCTGCGGCGCTGGGCGACGGCACGGCTAGCTGTGTTGGCCGTGGCAATGATCAATTCTAGCTGATGAAGGTCCAGCTGACTGAAGGCCACGTCCCCGACAATGCCCAACACGTGCGTCATAATACCGCGGCCCCGGAAGTCGCGGCCCAGCCAGTAACCAATCTCGGCGTGACCGTTCTGGAAATTGTGAAGGTCGATCGTTCCGGCCGGACGATTGCCAACCCAGATGACCGCTAGCCAGAATTGATTGTTGGCAATGCGTTCCTGGGAACGGAACAGGTAGGCCGCCTCGTCTTCCACTGATTTGAGGCTGGCCGTGCGGGGCATCCACCGTGCCAAATTTTCACGATCCGCATCGATCAGGGCGTATAGAGCTGGCGCATCGGCGACCACGGGAGTCATGAGATGGGTCCGCAGGGTTGTTAGGAAGTTGGCTTTCACGGGAAACACCTCGCACTTTAAGAGATTAGGTGGCTACGTAGATTGTTAAAATCACCAATTATAAATTTAGTTATACCTGTTGCTATCTCAGAAGTCAAAAAAACACCCGACCTTTGCAAGTCGAGTGTTAGTTCTAGGCGGTAATGCCTAGTGTATTTAGAATCAGGTAAATATTCAGGATAATCAGAATGACGGCGATGATCCATCCCAAGACCTTAGACCAGGTCTTGTTGACGAATTCACCCATCAGGTCCTTGTTACTGGTGAACAGCACCAGTGGAATCATGGCGAATGGTAACGCGATACTCAGGAAGACCTGCGAGGATGTTAGCAAGTCTTCGATCTTCGCTTCATTACCGTGGTAGATGACGGCGAAGATGATAACTGGTGTCACGGAGAGTAACCGAGTCAGCAGCCGTTGTGCCCAGAGTGGCATCTTCAGGTTGATGAACCCTTCCATGATAATCTGTCCAGCCAGCGTCCCAGTAATGGTTGAACTTTGCCCGGAAGCCAACAGGGCTAAGGCGAAGAGCATACTGAGAAGTGGACTGGCAATGGCGCCGACGACTTGGTTATCGCTGAGGGCGTTGAACAGGTCAACGAAGCGACCCAGGTCACTGTTGGTACCGAAGAACAGGGCAGCCCCCAGAATCAGTAACAGACTGTTTACAACGAACGCAATCGTTAACTGAATGTTGGAGTCAATCGTGGTGAACTTGATGGCCTTGGCCACACTCTTCCGGTCGCTCCGGTCGAAGTTCCGCGTTTGTGAGATTGATGAGCCCAGGTACAAATCATGGGGCATGACCGTTGCACCGACAATCCCTAAGGTCAGGTAGAGCATGCCGTGATTAGTCACGATAGCGCTGGAAGGAATGTAACCCTCTAACATCTGGGTGACTTCTGGCTTGGCGAGAATCACTTCATACAAGAATACGAAGAGGATGACGGCAACCAGAGTGGCGACGATGGCTTCAATCTTACGGAAGCCCAGCTTCATCAGGATTAAGAGAATTAAGACGTCGGCGGCAGTGATGATCAGGCCGACAATTAATGGGAAACCGAATAATAACTTTAAAGCAATCGCGGACCCGATAATTTCGGCAATATCCGTGGCCATAATGGCTAATTCAGTGACAATCCAGAGGAACAGTCCGGTCTTCTTACCGGTACGTTCTCGCGTCAGTTGCGCGAGATCCTTACCCGTAACAATCCCCAACCGCGCCGACATGGCTTGTAGCAACATGGCAACCAAACTGGATAGCAGAACAACGGTTAGCAGTGCGTACTTGTATTGCGCACCACCGGCAATTGAAGTGATCCAGTTCCCGGGATCCATATACCCCACGGCAATTAACGCGCCGGGGCCTGTATAGGCCATTAGGGTTCTCCAGAAGCCTGCGTTTTGCGGTACTTCAACGGTACCGTTGACTTCATCGAGGCTCTTCTGGTTAGAGTCAGTGGATCCAATCATATGGTGCTTGGACTTTGGGTCGGTTTCATGATTTTTCATAAAATCCCTCTTTTCTATTGGCTTAGAAATTCAGGTAGTCAAGTGACTTCTGTCTTTCCTGGTAAGTACGTGGTCGGAACCAGTAATAGATGGTGCAAATAAGAGCAAAATCGGAAAACTGATGTCGATCACTCACTTCATTTCCAAACGTAAGTATAGGCTATCTAGCCGCAATGTCAACCTTACCAGGCTGAAGTTTTGGTTCTCCAAAAAAATATTTGTATAAGTAGAAGCCTTTTTCTTGTCAGCGTAAAAACGGACTAGCAGGGCTTGCTTGGGAGAGGACACAACAGTGTGGTGCCGGTTTCATGGTTGCAGTGATTGACTGTGTGAAGTGTTATTCAAAGTGGCGGTAACTGTCGGAACCAGGATGAGTTGCATATGCAGGGCTAATACCAGAATTAGTTCCGGCTTAATTTTAACAGAAAAAAATTTTTTTCGGCTACATTCAGATTACACGTAAATCAACTTTTCTGCTGGCTTAATGGATGCAAGTGTCCAGCTTAGTAAAGGTACATATGGAACTAACGGTAGATGACCTAGTTCCCAAAACTAGATAATTGCGTTATAATAACGATTATTATCCAAGAACGATACTAGGAGAAACGAGGTAACACCCATGCCACAAGAGAAAATTGCAATTTTAGTGGACTCATGTTCTGACGTTCCGGCGGCTGTTCTGGAAGCGGCAGACATGGCCCTGATGCCAATGAACGTTATTTTTCGGGATCGCGCCTACGAGGACCGGGTCACGATTACCCCGGCAGAATTTTACCGGCGGCAAGCAACCGAACGGGCGACGACGGCGAGTCCCACGGGGAAGCACATTATGGAAGCTCTGGAACGAATTCAAGCGTCCGGCTACACCCACGTCATCTCTGTCTGCATTTCAGCGGAACTCTCTGGAACCTATCAGGAAACGCAATTGCTGGCCGCTGACACGGATTTGACGGTCCACGTGGTCAATACTCGAAGTGTGGGAATCGGCAGTGGTTTTGCGGCCATTTATGCCGCTGCTTTGCGGTCTGCCGGGAAGTCATTCCAAGAGATCGTAGACGAGGTGGAACGGGTGACGGCGCAGACCAAAGTATTCTTTTACGTGCCATCCTTAAAATATCTGCAGGCGGGTGGTCGGATCGGCAAGGTTGCCGGGATGGCTGGAACCTTACTGAACGTGAAGCCTATTATTTCCTGTGATGCAGAAGGAATCTACTACCCAATCGCCAAGGTGCGCGGTGAGAAGCGGACGATTACCAAGTTACTAGCGCTGGTCAATGACGCCATTGGTGATGCCAAGCGGGTCAACGTCGCCGTCTGTGATGGGGTGAACCCGGAGCTGCGCGCATCCGTCCTTGAGAAATTAAAGGCGGCCCATCCCAATGTTTTGGAATGGTATGCTGGCGACGTGTCACCGGCGCTGGGTGTTCATACCGGCCCGGGCTTAATTGGCGTCGGTGTACAGGTGCTGGACTAGGTCAGGTCGTTCTTTGGCTGGCCGTCACAGCGTCAGGGTTAAACACGCGCAAAAAAAGCCACGATATTAAGGCTATCGCGGCTTGAGGGGGGATACGAGCAGAATATAGATACTTTGGGGGAGTGCTACTTGCTGCTCGTAAAAAAGAGTAATAAGAATTTGGTACAACCCAGCTAGTAACATCCGTAGTTACTAACTTGCTTGTAGTGTAACGCCTTGACCTCTCAGGTGCAATTGATTGGTTCCATAAATTTACTAATAATAGGGTTATCCCTTGTGCCACAACACTTTTGGCCGTTTATTGATCAGCGCACGAAAAATTAAATAGCTGAAGCAATTGTCGTGAACAAAAACAATTTTATGCTGCTAAAGATGGTGACGACAACGTTTTGCGACCCCAATGACTGAATGGGTCGCTTTTTATTTTGGACGAAAGTGCCTGACTTTCTGCGAATAATCCGTATAATAGAGAAACGAATAGTAACGACGCTGGATGGCGACACTTTGACTGGGTTGAGTAGACTTCGTGGTCGGAGGGGCTGGGGATGTCGAGAAGGCGGGGAAGTGGCGTGTCCCAGCGGGGTGTTCCTAAATGTCGAATTTTTGGGGGGTACTCTTGAGGTGTGCACCCGTTAATTATTTATACGCCACATATATCAATCGCAATGGTGGCAACAATGTGTCACCACTAATCGTCAGTTATTAAAGTTGCTAGCCATTGTGACGCTGGCGGTCATCACAATAGTTGTCTGACAATTGGCCTGACATTCCGTTACTTTTAGGGCTAATTTGGCTGGTAAATGTCCGGATGTTAGGGCTGGTCTTTGCCGCTTAAGACGGTGGTAATCCGATTGTTCGCCTGATAAGTAAGGGCGCAAGTGTGACTGAATTTCGTGAAATTCACGGGACACGAGTGAGTCGTGTTCGAATAAAAATAAGATAGAGGGGGCTTTCACATGACGTTTTTATTAGAGATTTGGGATATGATCTGGCATCCGCTGAATGTGTTAGTGCCGCTGACCAATCAGTTGGGAACCGGCATCTACCCCGTGCTGTTCTTCTTGATCTTTCTGGAATCAGGGATGTTAATCTTCTCCTTTATTCCGGGACAGTCGCTACTCTTTATGGTAGGGTCGATCTCGGCCGACCCGAATTCCCGGTTAAATATTTGGCTGCTCGTCTTGATGTTTACTACGGCGGCCACCCTGGGTTCGGCGATTAAGTACCTGACGACGCTGCACTGGCACAATACCCAGGATAAACTGATCGAGCGGTTACCGGATCAGAAGGTGGCGGAGGCGACAGCGGCCTTTAACCGCAATCAGGACCAGACCATGCTGGTGGGGCGATTTATCCCGTTCATTGGCTTGTTTGTACCGATCATGGCCGGCACGGCTGAGATGACCTGGCGGCAATTCCGCCTCTACAACCTGATGGGAAGCCTTCTATGGGTGGGGAGCTGCTGTGCGGTGGGCTACTTTTTCGGCAATACGCCATTCGTTAGAAATAACTTCACCTGGTTATTCATCGTCTTACTGGCGATTCCCTTTCTGGGGCAACGCGCCATTCAATTGATTAAAACAAAACGCGCGAGCTAAGGGCTCACGCGTTTTTGTATAGAAAAAGTCCCGAGTAACATGCGGATTACTCGGGACCTTATTTAGGAATCTGTTAATAAATCACTTGTTTTGGGGGGAGTGCATCTATAGACAGTGATTCCTATCATCTATCACAGTGCTTAAGGTCAGAACGTATCACGAACTAACTACAGTCATCATAAGCGCTCGTTAGGTTGTTCGCAAGTAAAATGTGACGATTGGAATTAAGTGGTTATAAAATTGTGAATTCCATGAATAGGGTGTCCCAATTTTACGGTAGATAGTCGTTGGAGAAATCCTAGCAAAGCCGTTATTTATAGCATGATAAGGGGCTTAGGCTGTCCTTTAATTTCGATGGTAAGCGATTTAATCTGGTCATTTTAAAAAGGGGCGAGATAAGTTATGGTGTCGATGAATGGGAAAAGCCGAACGAATGGGTGAAATTGAAGAAATGGACAATAAGCCTACATAACGTTGCGAAACAGCGCTTACTTATATAGAAAATTATGATGATTCTATAAGTAAAACGGTGAAAAGATATGTGCAAATTGCACTTTCGCCCGTCATTATCTCTGAAATGTGAGACTTTGACCGGATATTCCCTGTTTTCCGAGACGAAGTCATTTATCTTTCGCTAACTTTCAAGTAGACTATCGTTAGAATCGTTTTTCATGTAGGAGGGTAAACATGAAAGTCATCATTGTTGGTAGTACACACGCTGGTACAAATGCAGCGCTACAAATTTTACGGGATCATCCGGAAACTGATGTGACTATTTACGAACGGCACACGACGGTTTCATTCTTGTCTTGCGGGATTTCACTGTTCCTTGACGGTCAAGTTAAGCACCTGGAGGATATGTTCTATTCTTCACCCGAAGCGTTGGTTGAAGCTGGTGCAAAGGTCTTGACGCGCCGCAACGTTATTAAGATCGATTCAGAAACTAAATCACTTGAAATCGTGGATATGGACACTGGGGACGTTTCCACGGATACTTATGATAAATTAATTATGGCAACCGGGTCGACAGTGACCGTGCCACCAATCTTCGGCATCGATGAAGAAAAGGTTTTAATGTGTAAGAACTACGATCAAGCGATCGCCATTGATAAAGCGGCCAAGGGCAACAAGCGAATCGCCATTATCGGGGCCGGTTATATCGGGACGGAACTTGCTGAAAGTTACGCGCGGACCGGGCATGATGTTCAGTTGATTCAGTCACGGGATATCATTTTGAACCACTACGTTGACAAGGAATTCTCCGATCACGTTGTTAGCATTTTGGAAGACCACGGGGTTAAGGTCATGCTGAATAGTCGGGTCACGTCCTTTACCGGTGATGATAATGGCCAACTGGTCATTGAATCAACGAACGGTGACTTTACGGCTGACTTAGCTGTTGTCTGCACTGGGTTCGTACCCAATACAGAATTGTTACGGGGCCAGGTTGATATGGACCGGCACGGCGCAATCATCATCAATGACTACGTTCAGGCGTCCAACCCAGACATCTTTGCTTGTGGGGACGCTAGTGTCGTTAACTTCAATCCAACTGGCAAACCAGCCTACACGCCACTTGCGACGAATGCCGTGCGTCAAGGGATGCTGGCCGGGATCAACATCTTCGGTAACATCCAGAAGTACATGGGAACGCAAGCCACGTCAGCGATGCAAATCTTTGGCCGGACGTTAGCTTCTACCGGGTTGACGATTGACCACGCCTTGCGAGCTGGCATTGACGCTGACCAAGTGACCTTCCAAGGAACTTGGCGGCCAGACTACATGCCATCGACTGATGACTTGACCATCAATTTGGTCTACAACCGGGAAAACCGGCGGGTCTTGGGAGCTCAATTCCTGAGTCAACATGAAGTTGCACAGTCAGCTAACGCCATTTCAATTGCGATTCAGAACCGCAACACGATCGATGATTTAGCTTTCATTGATATGCTGTTCAACCCGAACTTCGATGCCCCATTCAACTACCTGAACATTGTGGCTCAGATGGCGGTTGAAAAGGAAACGAAGCGTGGGAATAACCATCCACGTCTGACGGCTGGGATGGACGAAGATTCAGAGAACGTTTAACTGTAGAAAACGATTCTAATGAGGCTTGGCGTGAGGGCGCTGAGCTTTTTTTGTAGCTACAGGAGTCACTGATAGCTGGCAATTCTGCAACCGACAGGCAAAAGACTAGTCAAAAGATACCTATGGGGGTATACTGAGGCCACTAATTAATTTTGATGAGGAGTTGCTAAGTATGCAAGCTATTACAAGTAAGGATTTCGAACACATTGGTGACGACACTGCGGTGACGGTCGTAGACTTCTGGGCTGACTGGTGTGGGCCATGTAAGATGCAGACGCCGGTTCTCGAGGATCTCGACAAGGATTATGGCGACCAAGTCAAGTTTGCCTCCCTCGATGTCGATAAGAACCAAGACCTCGCACAGTCCCTGGGCATCATGAGTATTCCGTCATTGGTCATCTTCAAGAATGGGATGCCTACGGAAAAGGTTGTCGGTTTCCATCCCAAGTCAGCCCTGAAGAAGTACATTGATGAAAAGTTAACTGAGGTGACGGCCTAATGGTGCAAACGACGTCGAACCAACTCAAAAACCGGTTACGGCGAGCCGACGGGCAACTCCAAGGAATCTTAAAGATGGTCGATGAGGGACGGGAGTGCAAGGATATCCTGACGCAATTGGCCGCCGTTCGTTCTGGTGTGGAGCGGATGATGGGAGTTGTTGTCGCCGAGAACGTCAAACAGTGTATTGCCGAGAATCAACTCGACGAGGATCAGCAAGCTGAACTGCAGGATGCCTTAGACTTAGTTGTTAAGACACATTGATCCGGAAGTCGCCAATTATGGCGGCTTTTTTGGTATAATCGAGAGATATTATTCGAGAGGTGGCCCGGATCTATGGCCAATGTTTTTGCAATTATAGTGTGTGCATTTATCGGTGGTGGGAGCCGTTACTTACTGGGGGTTGTTCTGCCCGTTACTGCTGGCTTTCCTTGGGCTACGGTCCTCGTCAACTTGTTAGGGAGTGGGTTGCTAGCCTGGCTGTCCCACGCAGAAAGAGTGACAGCCCGGTGGCCTAGTGCGGTGAGCGTTGGGCTAGGTGTCGGTGGTTTAGGCGCGTTTACAACCTTTTCGACGTTTAGCTTGGACCTGGAGCGACTCCTGAACCACCAGGCTTGGGGCGTTGCGGGGCTCTACGTTGGAATTACCTTAATTGGTGGCCTGCTACTCAGCTGGCTGGGTGTCTGGAGCGCTCGGCGCTGGTGGGCCTTTCCCGTGGAGGAGGAATCATGATGGCCGCGGTGGCTGGCTTCGGTGCGGCGATTGGCGCTCTGGGGCGCTACGGGACAACGCGAGTCATTCAACGGTGGACTGGCAACCATTGGCCAGTCGCAACCTTGGCTATTAATTGGGTGGGATGCTTTTTACTTGGTGGCCTGAGCGGTTGGCAACTCGATCAGCCATTGACCGTGTTATTAGGAACCGGTATTCTCGGTGGCTTTACCACCTTCTCGACCTTTAGCCATGAGCTGGTCATGTTAGCCGATCAGCGGCATTTTGGTGCTGCACTAGGGTATTTAGTCCTGAGTGTCGGCGGTGGGCTGTTGTTGGCTGCCAGTGGGCTCTGGTGCGGCCTGCATTTTCGCTAAAATATAGAAATCAGTGGTGTTTTGTTGGAAACTTCCCTATTATGGGAACAGAGTATTTTTTCGAAGGGAGTGGCAGTCGTGGCGCGAATCGCAACGATTATCAAACGAAATGCCGTGATGCGGGATCAGTTGAATACGGTCAATCAGGCCTATTGGAGTCAACTCGTCAAGCATTTACGAGAACAGCCGAAGTATGCGGCGAATGAGACCTTGCTACAGCGGGACTTGGCGGATCTCTTAACGGAGATTCTGGCTGCACAAAAGGTCGGTCAGTCTGCCGAAGACTATCTGAGTGGTGGTCCGGCAACCGTGGCCATCGCCATGGGCAAACTGGTCGAGCAACGTTCCTGGTGGCAAACTTGGGACGCCCTAGTGCCGTTGCTGGTCTTTACCCTGGGGACAATTTTACCGAGTGTGATCTTACCGGCGGTACCGCTCCAGCTGTTGTTGGTAGCCGTGCAGTATGGTTTGTTTATTCTGGCGATGGGACTGGGACGCTGGCTGACGCAACGATTTACGATCCGAGGCCGGCTGATCGGGTGGCTGGTGATCATCGTGGGCTTGTTGGCTGCGATGGGGATCGCCGCGCGCACGGTTCCGGCACACGGCCTCGTCTATCTGACGCGGGTCGGCGGTAGTATTACGTTGTTGGTTTTCGCTGTGATCATTACCGGTTTGGCCTGGTGGCAGAATCGGCAGCACCCGAACGCCTGGTTACCTGCCGTGTTGGGGAGCCTGTGGATCACGACACTACTGGCGCTATTGGCACGGTTTCCGGCAACGTCTGGCTTGATGGTAACGAGTGCCGGTAACTTGCTGATTGGGTTAGGAACCTTACTAGGGGATGCGAGCGTTCTGATCATCGGCTGGCGTATCTGGCAAGCGCGGCAGCACAAGGCGGAAGACGCTTAGTTGTCGGTAGACAAATTAATAAAGTATAAGAAATACGCTTCTGCGGGAATTTGTGAAAATGTCTGCAGGAGCGTATTTTAGCTAATCAGGGTGGGGTGTACGAAGCGGTGAGGTTAGCTAGCCGGTAGAGGAGCGCCTGGTTTTAGAATCCAACTGGATCGAGGGCGTCTGTTTGAAAATCACTCGCTGTTGGCAGCCCCAGTGCCTGGCGAAGATCGGTTGAAACTTTGGCGACTTCACTCTGCGGGGCAATCTGGTAGTCGATGCCGTTGAGCGTGGCGTTTTCGCCTTGAAGTGTTTGCGATTTGATGTGGCGGCTGGTGTGACCGTCCTTGGCGCGGAGCCACATGAGGTCGTTGAAGGTTAGATTGGTCTGGAGGTTACTGCTCAGTGAATTTAGCACGGACTGGTAGCGGGTCAGCGAGCTGATGCTGGCCTCCTTGAGGACTAGGGCCTTGATGATCTGGCGTTGGCGTGCCTGCCGACCGTAGTCACCGAGCGGATCCTGGTCACGCATCCGTGAGTAGGCGAGGGCACTGGCTCCGTTCAGATGAATCTTATGACCTTTGACCACGTTAGCCTGTTCATAGTGGAAGGTCAGCAAGGGATCGACGGTGACCCCACCCACTGCGTTGATCATTTTCTTTAGACCGCCCATGTTCAGCAGGACGTAGTAGTGGATGGGAATATTGACGAGGTGTTCCACGGTCTTGACGGTCGTCTTGGCGCCATAGAGGGGATAGGCGGCGTTGATTTTCTCCTCGTCCTGCTGGCTACCATAGATGTTGACGAGCGTATCGCGGGGGATGCTGGTCAGCTTGGCCGTCTGTTTTTGGGGATTGATAGTCGCGACAATCATGGTATCGGTCCGGCCCACGTCATGGCGGCCCAGCGCACCGGTGTCGGTACCTAACAATAGGATGGCAAAGGGTTTACCACTGGTCAGCGCGGTGTTCGTTGGTTTGAGGCCATCGGCACGGTAGGTCTGTGAAAAGGTTGCCTGAGCCGCGTGCCAGGCCCACCAGCCATAGATGCCGCCACCGATGACGAGCAGGCTACAGAGGGCAAGCAGCCATCGCCGTAAGTGGTGACGACGAGGTGTGAAGGTCCGGCGACGTGGTGGTAATGGTGTGTTTTGCATGATGATTCCTCCCCTAAATCTCTTAATCCGCAACCCAGTATAGCCAGCTTTAGCAGCGATGGCGAAGGGGACGCCTAGTTTTGATATTTTCTTAGGTAACTTTAGGAAACTGCAAGAGAAACTGCAAGAGAAACTTAACTAGTGGATAGCGTTGTTTGGTGAGAAAGATTGGATAGTAGGTTAGTTTTCTTGAGTAGTGCCATTTTGGGTTATTAGTGCTATCGGGTGGATACAGGAAGTTCCCAGATAATGAAGACTATTTAAGCCGGAGGAGGTCCAAGACCGCACCTCAGGCTTGGACCGGTCCCCACAGCAGGCGGAGTTTCTGACAGCCGCAGGCGACAAGTAATTAGTGGCAACTGCTGGGGCGGTTGGTGTACAGTAAAGATGTACACATATTTTTAACAAGGGAGTTGGCACAATAATGGCAAAAGTTGAAAGTTTTACGTTAGATCACACCGCTGTTAAGGCACCTTACGTTCGTTTAATTACCCGTGAAACGGGAACGAAGGGTGACGTTATCTCGAATTTTGATTTACGGTTAGTTCAACCCAACACCAATGCAATTCCAACGGCCGGGTTACATACGATTGAACACTTGTTAGCGGGCTACCTCCGTGACGAAATGGACGGCGTCATTGACTGTTCACCATTTGGTTGCCGGACCGGGTTCCACTTGATTACCTGGGGTGAACAATCCACCGAAGAAGTTGCCAAGGCACTGAAGGCTGCCCTTCACCGAATCGCATTTGATACGGAATGGAAGGATGTTCAGGGGACTGACAAATACAGTTGTGGGAACTACCGTGACCACAGCCTCTTCTCCGCTAAGGAATGGAGCAAGGACATTCTCGACAAGGGGATTTCTAAGGACCCATTCAAACGCGAAGTTATCTAAGCTAACTAAATTACAACCCTTACAGGCACGTGACCATTTTAGGTGGCACGTGTTTTTTTCGGCGTAAATACTGAAGCTTTTGGCAAGAATGCTTTATACTTAAGGTGGTTGATTATTTTTAGACGTTTATTTTGGGGAAAAGAGATTTTTATGTTGAATTGGAAACGCGTTACGTTGTTCTTTGTCATAGGCCTTTTCTTAGGCGTATTGGGGGTGTTGCCGAGTACGCCCGCGGCGGCCTATCACGTCGTCCATCAGCGTTCTAGTGCGTTAAGCGTTGGTCGACTCCGGGCCATTAATGACAGTGCCGTGCATTATGTGCAGGTGCCCAAGAGTTATCGGCATGCGCCCAACCTCCATCGGGCAAACGTGATCAAGCAAACGCGAGGGGCCCACATCACCTTTAAGACAAACTATCTGTTGCCGTATCCCGGTTATCGGCATCAGGCTTGGGGCAATCCACAGAGCATCGCAGCAGCTGGGCGCTATCTCTACGTGGTGTACTGCCCGACGGCTTGGCACAATCGGGGGCGCATCGTCCGGTATGACGTGGTGGCTTTGCGGAAGCTACACGTGACACCACAACAAGTTCAGCGAACTTATCGCAGCGGAAGCGGCCAGTCGCAGGCTATTCGACGCGCCATCGAGGTGGGCCCTGCATTTGTGACGGGACACGGCCAATCCTTGGCTTATAACTGGCATGATCATCAGCTCTATATGTGGTGTGACAAGGAAAAGGCGCCACGGGTGCCAGCCAATAAATATGGCTACATTAGTCAGATTAGCGGTAGCCAGCTGAAGCCTGTTCACCAGGTGCGGTTCCGGTTGAAGCACGGGCATTTTGCGGTGGCAGGCGGCCATGTCTTAACGTTTGACAAATACGGCAATGCTTACTTCTGGACGCGGCCGACGACCCATCACGTCTATATTTATAAGGGCCGGGTCACGCGGCATCACGTGAAATTTCGGTTGACCCATCAGGTTCTCCAGCACGGTCCGGGGACGCGGGTTCAGAGTATGGGGTATAATCCGCGAACGGGGCAACTCTACCTGGTCGCCGATGATTCCATTGCCAAGTTGCCGGCGAAAAAGTTGAATGGTAATGGTCATCTCACCAAGCATAATGTGACTTGGAATAAATTTGCTTCACGGCGGGAGTTTGAGGGCTTAGCGTTTGCGCACAATGGTCAGGCCTACCTGCTCACCAACCATAATCCGGAAATCTTGGCTGGCAATCGGCGCGGTTGGTAGCTAGTAAGTTGAGTGAGTAATGAAAATAATTTGAGACCCCGGTTTTTTCTGGCCGACTTATACTGGCTGAAAAGATTGGGGGGTAATGGATTATGCGAAAAATTCATTTATGGGGAGCATTGCTCGTAAGTCTTATTTGGGGCGTCACTGCAACCGTACCGGCTCACGCGATGACGACTGTGGATCAACATGCGGCCGCTCTGGCAACGCCGGACAAGTTACGTCCACTCGATGATACTCAAGTCCATTTTGTTACGGTACCCAGCAGTTATGCGCAAGCCGCCAACCTTCACGGGACCAACACGATTGCCAGTGATCAGGGATCAGCGGTGACGTTTACCACGAAGTACCTCCTGCCCACACTAGGTTATCAGGGGGAAGCCTGGGGTGATCCGCAGAGTATGGCCGTGGTGGGGCATTACCTATATGTCGTCTACTGCCCGACGGCTTGGCACAACCGTGGCCGCATCGTGCGGTTCAATATGCGTAAATTAGCTAGTCTAAAGGCAACGCCGCATCAGATTCAACGGGTCTACACGATTGCAGCTAACCTGTCGGCGAAGGAAAAGCAGATTCGTACGGCAATCAAGGTAGGCCCGGCCTTCGTGACCGGTCACGGCCAGTCGTTGGCTTATGATTGGAAGACCCACCAGCTTTACATGTGGTGCGACCGTGAATCCGCGCCACGGGTACCCGTTAGCCAGTACGGCTATCTTCAGCAACTAAGTGCCAGCACGCTGACACCGGTCCAGCGGATTCGTTTCCGGTTACGTGCGGGGGACTTTGCGGTTCCCGGTGGCCACGTGCTGGCGTTTGATCATCAGGGGCGCGCCTACTTCTGGACCCGACCGAATGCCACGGACGTGTATATTTACCAGGGCCGCGTTGGCCGGCATCACGTTGATTTTCGGCTGACTAGTCAAGTCCTGAGGCACGGGCCTGGAACCTGTGTACAGAGCATGGCGTTCAATCCCAACAATGATCGCCTGTACCTGGTTGCCGATGAGTCGATTGCCAGCCTGCCAGTGGCTAAGCTCACTGGAAGCGGACACCTGACCGGACAGGATGTGAAGTGGACTCACTTCGCCTCTAAGCGAGAATTTGAAGGCCTGAGCTTTGGTGAGAACGGACAAGCTTACCTGTTGAGCAATCATCAGCCCGAAGTCTTTGCGGGCAACACGTTAGATTGGTAATTTTGGAGAAAATAAAATAAGCGATCGTCACGCAGAAAATCAGCCGGTTGGGCTGAGCCGGAGGTGTGGCGATTTTTTGTGACCTATTGCTTTTGGCTAATTAGGCGTAAAATATAAGTTAGTAAATAGTTAACGAGGCGGGGGACATATGCGGTATTGGAAAATAATGTTGGCGGTATTGATTAGCTGCGGTGTATTTGGCGCTGTGGGAACAACGGCGCAAGCAACGACGGTCGACCATGAGCAGACAGCAATTAAGAAGATAGTCAAACGCGACATGCGCCCCGTTCACGGTCGTTGGTCCGTCAAGGTCACGCGGCTCGGACAACGGCCGCTGGCGGTGACGACGGGCAACAAGAAGGTCCAGGGACAGCGGTCAGCCAGTACGATCAAAGTTTACGTCATGTTAGCGATTTTTCAGCGCGCACGGGCGCACCACTTGAAGTTGACGAAGACGGTCAAGACGGATCTGAAACGGATGATTCACAATTCCGACAATGCTGCGACCAATCGCTTGATTAATCGGCTCGGCGGGTTCAAGCGGGTCAATCAGACGATGAAGACCTATGGCTTTAATCACTCCCATCTGCGTCGCTATATGATGGACACACGGGCCTTACAGCGGGGGCACGATAATTACACGTCGGTCAACGATCTCACGCGTTTCTTAACGTTGGTCAGTCAGCGTAAATTGTTGGGAAAGACCTACGATAATAAGATGATGACCTTACTTCATCATTGCAAGAACCATTCAAAATTACCAAAAATGGTGAAGCATGCCGCGGTCTACAACAAGACTGGTGAATTCCCAGCTAAGGGCGTGCAAAACGATGCTAGTCTTTTTAGAACGAAACACGGCACCTATACCGTTGTGGTCATGGCGCAGCAAGGCAATCAGGCACAGCAGTATCGCGCGATGAACCGGTTAGGCCGCGACACCGTAAGATATTTAGAGAATCATCGATAATCGTCGTGTGCGAGTTCGGGGTCAAGTGCCCTGAACTTTTTTTGACGCTGGATTATGCATGAATTTATGTAACGGCTTTAATAATTAATTTTGTAAAGCGTTTTGGTAGCTTTTGAGAAAGTAATCCGGTAAGCTGGGAATAATCAAAATTCTGAAGCGGGGGATGATGGTGACGGCTAAGATTGTTTTCGCGGAACGACGGGCGCTGGACAAGCTCCCGCAGGAGAATCACTTTGTCTACATTGTCGATTATCCCATTTGTCAGGTCGATCGCTCGGGGCAGTTGCTGGTGGCGAAGAACTACGCCAGCTGGGGTGAGATTACGCAAATTACGATCGATACCCGCCAGCGGTTTGTGATTAACTCAACGTCAGGGCACTCACTGACACTAGGACCCAAAAAGATTGTCAATTACGATACCGATGTTGCGGACATGAGCGTAACGGCACTACTAAAGACGAATGGGTATAGGCTGCCCGTGACGACTGCGCAGCCACTGACCGATGAATTCAAGGCACAACTGGCGGCTGTTTTCCCAACGGTCAAGACATTGACTGAGATTCCAGAGAAATACGCGGTGATCGATTGTGAATTTGGAATCTTATTTAGAACTCAGCGGCAGGGCGACAGCACCGTGCAGCGGCGGGCCACGTTTTATGGTGAAAAGGCGGGGATTTTTCAGTTGGCAGTTCTGGGATACGCGGGTAATCAGGCACTGGATCTATTTTTCAACCGTTATTTGGACAATCCCAACTTCTCGGCTGAGATTAAACTACGAGGACTCAAGGAGACCCAATTGACTTTGGCCGAATATGACAGACAAACGGATCCGGTGACTGTGTTGAAGGCCTTTATCCATGAAGTTCTGGCCCGCCAGTTGCCACTGGTCTTTTGGGACAAGAGCAACGATCTGCGCTTGCTCCGACACACATTGGCCGTTAACTTTGATGCGTTCTCAGCAGCGGAGCAGGCGCTCCTAAATATGAAACTAGCGGTGTTTGACGGCAGCATTTACACCAATCAAGTCATTAACCGCAGTAATCATCGCAAGAAGGATACCCATCATTATTTGCCATTGAATGGCGTGGCAGGACTCTTGAATATCTTCAATCCGCACCAGCACAATGCTCTCTGGGATGCGCAGACCACGCACTGCGTCGTTAATGCCCTGGCTAAGATTCAACAGACGGAACCCCTGGTTTTGACACGTCCCCAGGCAGGTATCCGGTTGGACTCGGTAAGTGATGTAGGGGTGGAGGACGTGCCTCAGTCAGCAGATGACCAGCAACCAATGGTATCACAGCCCAAGATGTTAGTGCCTACGCCCGCGATCTTCTGCCAACTGAGAGCGACCGGAAAGACTTACCGGGAGATTGCCCAGCAGTTCGGCGTCAGCACCAGTACCGTCTGGCGCGCTGTAAAACGGCAGACAAAAAGCGCCATCACCAATTGAATTGGCAATGACGCTTCATAATTTAAAGCTTAAAGTCGTTGATTACAGGGTAATCGTTGCTTCGGTACCGTTTAAGGCAGCCTTAGTAACTTTCCCATTCTCGTGGACGTAGATGGTGGCAGAGCCAGTCAAACCAGTAGTGGTGACGGTCAATTGGTTACCACTGCGATCAACTGTGACTTTACCAGTATCCTGACCCTTTTGGTCAACGACGGCAACAGAAGTGGAACCTTCGTGCATGTCGTACAAGTTGATGTCCAGGTCCTTGGTGAAGTCGTAGTCGGCGTGAACGGCTTTTGGATTCCGTAACAGGATCGTGTTATCACGAGCCAATACAGGCAAGTCCAATTCACCGTAGTCCTTGCTGATCCACTTACCATCAGTGATGTCGTAAGTTTCGTCATCATTGATGATGCTGGTCCACTTGCCGGCTGGCAGGTAGAAGTTTACGTGGCCTTCAGGGTTGAAGACGGGGGCAACCAAGAGTTGGGTCCCAAACATGTATTGGTTGTCCAACGTGTGTGCCGTCCGGTCTTCCGTGAAGTTGAACCACATTGGCCGCATCAGGGGGTTACCGTAAGTCGTATCGTGAGCGGCTTGGGTGTACAGGTATGGCATCAGGGAAAGCTTCAAGTTAACGAATTTCCGCGTGTTGTCCACGGCTTCGTCATCGAAGTTCCATGGTACCCGGTAAACGTTGCTACCGTGGTAACGGCTGTGAGAAGATAACAGACCAAACTGCGTCCAGCGCTTGTACAGGTCTGGCGTAGGCGTGTCGGGACCATCTTCGAATCCACCAATATCGTGGCTCCAGAAGGCAAACCCAGAACTCAGGAAGGACAGCCCACCATGTAAGGTGTCAGCCATGTTCTTGAAGTTAGACAAGGCGTCACCACCCCAGTGTAAGGGGTACTTTTGTGACCCAACGGTAGCGGAGCGAGCAAAGACAACGGCCTCGCCCTTACCTTTGTTTTCTTCGATTGTGTCGAAGACGGCCTTGTTGTATTGCAGGGTGTAGTAGTTATGTTCACGCTTAGGATCTGAACCGTCAAAGAAGACGGCATCCTCAACGGGAATTCGTTCACCGAAGTCGGTCTTGAAGCAGTCAACACCCATGTCGAGCAGGGCCTTTAACTTGCTCTTGTACCACTTAACGGCGTCAGGGTTGGTAAAGTCGACGAAGGCGTTACCAGCTTGCCAGAGGTCCCATTGCCAGAGGTTACCATTTTCACGCTTGATGAAGTAACCGTTCTTCTTGCCTTCTTCAAACATCTTCCCTTTCTGGGCGATGTAGGGGTTGATCCAGACACAGACCTTGATACCCCGATCGTGAATCTTCTTGATCAGGCCTTCTGGGTCTGGGAATTCGTCGCGGTCCCATTCCATGTTGGACCATTCGAATCCTTTTTGCCAGAAGCAGTCAAAGTGAAAGACATCCAATGGAATGTTGTGATCCTTCATGCCATCGATGAACTTCAACACTGTTTTTTCACTGTAATCAGTGGTGAAGGAGGTCGTCAGCCAGAGGCCGAATGACCATGCAGGTGGTAATTGCATGCGACCCGTTAATTCGGTGTAACGGTGCAGGATTTCCTGTGGTGTTGGGCCATAGATGACGTAGTATTGTAAGGATTCACCTTCAGAACTGAATTGAACGCGGTCAACGTTTTCAGAGGTAACTTCGAAATCAACCGTTTGAGGTTCATCAACAAAGACCCCGTAACCGGCATCCGTCAGGTAGAAGGGAATGTTCTTGTAAGATTGTTCGGAAGCCGTCCCACCATCTTGGTTGGTGATCTTAACTTCTTGACCGTTTTTGATGAAGTTCCCGAAGCGTTCACCTAAACCGTAAATCTTGTCTTCAACGCCAACGGATAATTGTTCGCGCATGTAGTGAACGTTGGTGTCGTGGTTTAAGATTTCGCCCTGGGCCTTGTTGCGAGAAGCCGTGATGACTTTACCATTAGCGGTGAATTCCATATCAAATTGTTGACGGAGTGGGAGAGAAACGGTCAGGTCACCACTCGTCAATGAAGCCTTCTTATCCGTAACGTCAATGTTGACGTCAGGGTCTAAGTTGTTGAGCTCATATGAAGGGCCTTTGGTATCTTGATCAAAATGCGTCAGCTTTACGCCGATAACATTCTCGACGGGGGAGGTGAGCTTAATCGTGCTCATTCCGAGGTTTAATTCGTCTCCCCGTGTGTTGATTCGCTTGTAAGGGGCATAGACGTTTAAGGTCTTGCCATCCTTTTCGGCTTCGAATGCTTCAGCCGGTGAGTTAACGTCGTACTCTTTACGAGTTAACCAATAACCATTAGTAAACTTCAAAGTAGCCACTTCCTATTCATAATTTTAGTAATCTATTTCTAAAATTGGTACCAAGCCCAAACAAGCCGGATACCAATTTTAAATTCTAAGTTTTAATCTGCGACGGTCTATTCAGCGGCGTGACGAGCTGCGATTTCTTCGTTCATCTTTTCAACCTTTTCGTCGGTCAAACGGTAGAAGGCGAAGACAACCATAGCGAGGACGGTCACGATAATTGGAATAATCGTCGTGGTCATCCGGATACCTGCTAAACTCCGTGCGGTTTGTTGGTGGTTAGCCACGAAACCGTAGGCAGCTAAGACGTAGCCAGGTACAACCCCACCAAGGGCCATCCCAAACTTGAAGAAGAACCCAATAACGGCGTTGATAATCCCGTTTTCACGCTTACCAGACTTCCATTCCCCGTAAGTGATTGCTTGGGGAACCAGAGCCCATTGGAACCCGGTGGAAAGGATGATTCCGGCAGCTTCAATCGTCCGGCCAATGAAGGTCCAAGTCAAGTTGGTAGCTGGAACCGCATACATAATCAAGAAACCAATGACAGCTAATCCAAGGCTACCCTGCATCAACCATTGGGTCCCGATCTTCCGGTTCAACCATGGGGTAATTGGAACCACGATGAAGGCTGGTAAGGTTCCCAGTAAGTTGTACCATTGCATCATGCCAGCGTTACCGGCGTTGTAGGTCATGTAGTAGGCCCCAACGGAGTTCACAACGGACATCAAACCAAAGGTGATAATGAAGAAGATGGCTAACGTCCGCAGGGGACCGTTGATAACCAATTGGTGGTACAGGTCAGAAACCTTAACGCTTGATTCTTGTTCTGGCGCCATCTTGATCCGTTCAACGGATTGGCTGAAACAGAAGATTAAGATTGCGGCACCGGCGATCCCGTAGATCACCATCGTCCAGAACCAACCAGATTGTGATTGAACACCGGAGTAGTGACCACCAGAGATCATCTTAACAAAGATAGGAACACCGAAACTAACGGCCAATGAGCCTAAGTTAGCTAAGAGCATCCGTACGGAACTCATGGAAACTAATTCCTTGTTGTTCCGCGTCATAGCGGCGTTTAAGGAACCGTAAGGAATGTTGACGGTCGTGTAGATAACGGACAGGCCAACGTAAGTTACGTAGGCGTAAACCAACTTGCCCATGGCGCCAACGTTTGGCACGTGGAAACAGAGCATAGCCAGTACGGCTAACGGAATTGACATGTAGAGTAACCAGCCACGGTACTTCCCCCAGCGGGTCGTGTGCTTGTCAACAATCGTTCCAACGATAGGGTCGTTGATGGCATCGATCAGCCGAACAACCAGGAACATGGTTGCGGCGTCAGCAGCGGGCAGGCCGTAAACGTTTGTGTAGAAAAATAGCAAATACGTCGAAATAGTGGTATAAATCAAGTTTTGCGCGAAATCCCCGGTTGCCCAACCGAATTTCTCACGCCATGGAAGCTTAACGTCGGTTTTTTCCAACGCTTTAGATGCAGAATCCATTTCTCTCACCTCATATGATAGTTTCCAATCAATCTAAGTTGGTTGGTTGTTTACCACAACATACCAACACCTTTTGAAAACGCATACAAGAATTAATTCCATTTTGGTCGAAATTTTATCCAATTCGGCACTAGTGAAGCGGCTTCATTTGCTTTATGAAAATGATGTAAACCATTACATAACTATCGTAGCACGCAATGAAAGCTGATACAATAGCGGCATAAGAATCATTCTAAATGTAATTATTTTCTGAAAATTGGTGAACTTGTTAAGTATGAATAAATTTGTAAGACGTTGAGCGACCACTTCCAAAGGAATTTCGTATAATGAAAGTAATGAAGTCATAAGTAGGGGGAGTTAGAATGGTTGGCTTATTTCGGGGACTGTGGCGCGCCAATCAGCGCATTGATCAATGGCGAGCGCTACGGGCAGTTCATGAGGCACTGCGGGTCGCCTATCCATTTATTTTAGTGATGGCTTTAATTGACGTTGTTGGGCAAGGCTGTTTGTCCAAGAGCGGCTTCTTTTTTCAGGTTTATCATATTGGAAGTTGGTTACCTGGACTGGAATTTTGGCGAGATATTCTGCAGGCGGTCAGCGTTGTTGTGAATGGCCTGATAGCGGTCATGATTGCCTTTACGACGGGGCACTACATGGCGCGAACCTATCACGCGGATGCCTTAGCTGTCGGGTTGATGAGCGCGTTGGCCTTCCTGACCTTGAATGTGAACTACGATACTTTTGGGCAGACGAGTCATGGCAATGATCTTGCACAGTTCTGGATGCCCAATCTGGGGCCCCAGGGAATCTTCTTGGCGATTCTCGTGGGACTAGGCGTTGGCTGGCTGGCAAGTCATCTCATGCGGGGATTGGCAACGTGGTGGCGGCACCATCGACATTCTTCATTGTCCTGGACGGGGCGGGTGGCCTGGTCGTTGACCGTTGTTTTAGGTGTGACGGTCAGCATTGGTTATGGCTTAAGCTGGCTGACCGATGGTGGGATTAACGACCTCGTCTACCTGGCGTTGCAGACGCTGAACACGAACCCCGGGCACAACGGGCTACGAATCCTGCTGGTGACGGCTGTGAGCAATGGTTTATGGTGGCTGGGACTGATTGGGCCCGTTGATGTGGCCGGTAATAGTTCGGTCACGTCATTGCAGAATCTGGCCTACGCCGTTCAGCACGGTTCCGGATGGGGAGCGCCCCATCCCATTACGCTTCATACGTTGGGGGATGCCTACGCTAATTTTGGGGGCGCCGGAATGACCTTGGCACTGTTGATTGCGATTTGGATTGGCTCGCGCCAGGCAAGTTACCGGCGAGTCGCGACGCAGACAGTCTTACCGAACCTCGTCAATCTAAATGAGTCGACGTTACTGGGACTGCCCGTGTTATTTAATCCCATTCTATTGTTCCCATTTATTTTGGCCCCGGCCGTGAACCTGGTGCTAGCGTGGGCAGCGATTACGTTGAAATTAGTGCCGCCCATTGTGTATCCCGTGCCACGGACTACCCCAGGCCCGCTCGTAGCTTATCTGGGAACGGGTGGCGACTGGCGGGCCTTGCTATTGAGTATGCTGTGTCTCACGGTATCCGTCCTGATTTATTTACCGTTCGTCCGGTTACTTAATATGGAAGGGGGTGCTGACCATGCGGCGTAGGTGGTGGCGCTGGGCGCTGCTGATCGTGGTCATTCTGGCTGTGTTCATTCCTAGCCAGGTATGGTTGAAGCAGCGCATCACCAAATATAAATCGAGTTATAAGACGCCCCTGGCGCCTACGATTATGGTACCGGGGTCGAGTGCCAGTCAGAATCGTTTTGATACATTGATCACGCAACTACGTAAGGAAACCAAGCGACCACACAGTGTGTTGAAAATCAAGGTTGCCGAGAGTGGCGCCGTTAGTTATACCGGCAATATTCGTCGGGGGGATAATCACCCATTTATCGTGATTGCTTTTGAAAATAATCGCGACGGCTATGCCAATATTAACAAGCAGGCTAAGTGGTTGAATTTGGCCTTTAAGGATTTGGTCAAGACGTACCACTTTAACCATTTCTCCATGTTGGGCCATTCGAATGGCGGCTTGATTCTGAGCCTCTTTACGGAGAAATATTTGGCGCAGACCAAGCACGTGAAGCCGGATCGTTTAATGACGATTGCCACGCCATACAACATGGAGTCCGACAGTACGACCAAACAAACCGCGATCCTGCGCGAGTTGATCAAGGGGCGGTCCAAGTTGCCTAAGAAGCTGACGGTGTACTCCGTAGCCGGAACCGAAAATTATTCTAGCGATGGGACGGTGCCCGCCAACAGCGTGAACCAGGGAAAGTACGTTTTCCAGAATCAAGTCGCGCACTATACACAAATTACAGTGACCGGGGATGACACGACGCACTCGGACTTGCCGCAGAATAAGCAGATTGTCTTATTGATTCGGCAGTATCTCTTGAAGGAAGTCTTACCCACCAAAGATCGCGTGCCAACAACGAAACAGACGCGCAGTAAGGAATCGGACGAAACGGACCTCCCTTGATATCTGGTATAATGAAGGAAACGCGTAGTGGGAGGTTCCCAACATGAATTTTCGCCAATTGGAATACTTTTTAGCGGTGGCCGATGCCGGGCAGATTACAGCGGCTGCCCACCAACTGCATATGGCGCAACCGCCGCTGAGTTACCAGATCAAGCAATTGGAAAATGACTTGGGAGTCCCTCTGCTCAATCGATCTGCGAATGGGGTGACCCTGACGCCAGCGGGACGTCTGCTCCAAGACTATGCTCGCCAGTTAGTCGACCTGCGTGAACGAGCCGATAGTCAGGTGCGGTCGTTGGGTCAGGGACTCGCGGGTGTCTTGTCGGTGGGGGTGGTGTCCTCTTCAATTGGTGCGACGCCCAACGCGAAGCTCCGGACGTTGACGCGCCACTATCCCAAAGTGCAGATTCGTTTGTTTGAGGACAATACTTACGGGTTGATCGATCGGTTAGAGAAGCACCTGATCGACGTGGCGATTGTGCGAACACCGTTTTCGGCACCAGGACTGACCAGCAAGGAACTCACCACGGAAAGTATGGTCGCAGTGGTGCCCCACAAGTATGATCACTTTGCCGGGGCCACATTGCGGGTGGAAGATCTGGCGGAAGTGCCGCTGATCATTTACCGGCGGTTTGAACAGATCTTTCAGACGACTTTTGATCAAAAGGGGATGCAGCCCTTCATCGCTTGCACTTGTGACGACGCCCGAACTGCCGTGCAATGGGCCGATGCACGGATGGGGGTGGCTGTGGTTCCGCGGACGGTCGCGGAGGAAACGAGTGGGGTGGCAACCAGTATTCGTGCGATTCGCTACCAACCGTGGCGGACAACGCTGAAGCTGGTTTGGCCCACGACGATTACGCCCAGCCCGCTTTTGCAGCGGTTTATTGATAGCTATTAAATATATGTGGAATACAAATTCGAAGGCTTTGCCATATTTTTAGAGTATGGCAAAGCCTTTTTGCGGTGTAATCGGTTCCTATAGCGGTAGGCCGGCCTTTTGTGGGGAGCTACTGGGAAATAAATGTCAGGATTCAAGAATCAGCGTCTTGTGCAAACGAGCACGAAGCGGCGTTAGATGACTTGATCTAGGTGACCGAAGACAAAAGCTAAGACGCTTAACAACAAGGATTGTGGTGGTTCGTCTCCACTTGTGCGTAAAACAACGTATACCGATGGTTGGTTACCGGATTTAACTTGCCCTGCGCTACCGAAAAGTTGATAATCAAGGACGTAGATTGATTTGTGAGGAGGAAACATCAGATGATTCAAACAGCCTTAATTATGATTGGCGTGGGCATCTTCGCTGGGATTGCCGGAGCAATTTTAGGTATCGGCGGCGGGATGATCATTACGCCAATTCTGACCCTGGGAATGGGGTTAAATATTAAATATGCAATTGGTGCCAGCATCATTGCCGTGATTGCCACGAGTTCGGGATCGACCATCGCTTATTTGCGGGATAACGTCCTGAATTTGCGGGTCGCCATGTTTTTGGAAATCGCAACCACCATCGGGGCAATCGTCGGCGCCCTGCTAACGGGGGTCCTGGACCCGAAGTATCTGTATCTGTTGTTCGGCTGCCTGTTGGTCTTCTCCGGGTGGAACATGTACCGTAAGTTGCGGCGGGGCCAGGAAGTTCTTCAACGGGTTGAGCCAGACAAGATTGCCAGCAAGCTCAAACTCAACGGCAGCTACTATGACAAGGCTGAGATGAAGACCATCGACTACCAGGTTGAAAATGTTCCGGCGGGCTTCTCCGTCATGTTCGGTGCCGGCGTGGCCAGTGGCCTGTTGGGCATTGGCTCCGGGGCTTTCAAGGTGATGGCAATGGACACCTTTATGAAGATGCCTCTCAAGCCATCCAGTTCCACATCGAACCTGATGATGGGGGTCACGGCGGCAGCTAGTGCAACGGTGTACTTCTTCAACGGGTCCATCCTTCCCGGTATCGCCGTTCCCATGGCGCTCGGTATCCTGGGAGGGGCTGTGATTGGTTCGCGGATCATGCAGGTCCTACCAGCACGGTGGATTCGGATTGTTTTCATCCCCATCATCTTATACATTGGGATTCAGATGCTGGGTAAGGGATTGGGGGTTCACTTCTAATGCAAGAAAAACAGAGTGCAACCGCGACGGAAATGGCGCAGGTCGAAACGATTATTGGTCGGATTTTACAGGTCGGTGTCGTCCTCTCCGCCATCGTGATGGGCATTGGCTTAGTCATTTTTCTGGTGACTGGTGATTCCGGATATGCAGGACACACGGTACCACTGACGATGGCCGCCATCTTGGTCGGCAGTTGGCAACTAAAGTCATACGCCATCATGATGTTGGGGACGTATTGCCTGATCCTGACGCCAGTCTTACGGGTCGTGGTGTCCATTTATGCCTTTTACAAGGAACGTGACCACCTTTACGTGGCCATCACGACAGCAGTCCTGATCATCCTGATGATTGCATTGGCTATTGGGTTGACTGGAAAATAAGTCCTGTACTTATTACTAATGTGAATTTTACGAGATTAGTCTCGCTTTTTTACAAAATAACTGAATTTTTCGTTTTAACCACGAATTGGTTGTGGGACGCAAGCACGGAAAAAGGGATGGGGACGTAACTCAGTCTCTTCTCTATAGAAAAACAGGACGAAAATTCTCGGTTCTTGAAAATTTTCTTCCTGCTTTTGTCCATTCAAGATCCTGGTTGTATCTAGCTTTAAATGATGTTGAAGCGGTATTTCCTCAAATTTCATTTACCAATTACTTGTAGGAAAATACAATTGAAGCCGATAGTGCTGTTTTAGGATACTACCATGCATATTGAATGTGAGCACGCTGAAGTTGAATGGGTCATGAATTTTAACTGGGTTGCTGCTGGCGTTGTCGGCTTACTTGTGTTGGGAATTGTGCTTGTTCCTGGAATCGGAGCGCGTGCTGAAGGTATTTTTGGTTGATTAGGTGGTTTTTAGAATTTAATAGAGAGGTAAGTGTTTGTAATTGTATGATCTTAAATTTCGAATTCTAGCTAGTTGTATGGCGGTCGTGCCTACAGCAATCATCGGTGTAGAATGGTATATTAACTTATCAATGAATGAAACACCTTTAGAGTTTGCAGTTGCAATCTTATTGCTGGTTTGGGTTTGGCTAGCATCACTGGTTAGTAGCATAGTCCTTTTAAGGCGGATTTCGATTTGCATATATCAAAAATCGGTTCAACAGATTTTGAAAACACCTAATGTTAATCACATGTTAGAATCCAAAGATTCGCAAGATCTGTATAAAATTTTTCGAACACTAGATTTCAGCTATTCTAGAAAGCTCAGAAAGGTCGCAAAAAAGAGAGTATGGATCAAAAGCGTAAACGCTTAATCGAAGCCATTATCCATCGCAAAAGTTTACTGGAAATGGACGAGAATAAGTTGTAATTGCTAAAACTGATTCTATCGTGAATGGAATGTGGGAAAATGGCGGTCAGATAGAAACAAAAAAATTGATCCTAGAAATCATTTTGTGATTTCTAGGATCAATTTTTAATTACTGGAACTCAGGGATTTTTGACCCAGATTCTTTCATTTTTACTGAGATTAATCTTTATTGAGCGGTGTAACCACCATCAACAACGAATTCTGCACCAGTAGCGAACTTAGATTCGTTAGAAGCTAAGTAGACACAGATCCAGGCGATATCGTTAGGTTCACCGATGTGGCCCATTGGCGTCTTGGTCCGGTCTGACATTGCTGCTTCAGCACCAGGAAGGTCGTCAACTAATGGCGTCTTGATGTAACCTGGGTGAACAGTGTTAACCCGAACATCGTAGTCCTTCAAAGCACAGTCAACGGCAGCTGACTTGGACATGATCCGAACGGCACCCTTAGAGGCGTTGTAAGCACCTAAGTTAGGGTCACCAACGAGACCTTCAATAGAAGAAATGTTGATGATTGAAGCGCCGAGGTTCTTGTTCTTCATCCGTTGGATACCTAAACGGGTACCGTAGAAGACACCGTCCAAGTTAACGGCCAATTGCTTCTTCCATTCTTCAGTCGTCGTGTTTTCAACACTCTTGTTAACGGCCATACCGGCGTTGTTAACGATCGTCGTCACTGGGCCAAAGGCTTTTTCAGTAGCATCGAATAATGCCAACCAGCCGGCTTCGTCAGTAGCATCGTGTTGGAAGAATTGAATAACATCTGGGCCGCCAATACTCTTAGCAGCTTTTTCACCAACGTCACTGTGACGTCCAGTGATCATAACCTTACCGCCTTCTTCAACGAACTTGTCGGCAACAGCCAAACCAATTCCGAGAGTACCACCAGTAACGATTGCAACTTTTCCATCTAAACGATGAGCCATGTGTATTACCTCCAAATATTTGTGTGATCTGCGTCATGTATACTTGTTGATTCTCAAATGACTAAAATTAATGGCAAGTGAGGGTTGAAAAGACTATCAACAAAATTATAAGTGAACTACGTCACATGCTTGTCACCTATTATGAAACAAAACCATCAAAATTCCAACCCTTTTATTAAAAAAAGTTACAAAAAAATTTGGAGGTCAACATAACGGCGGTATAACGGGTTTTATGCTACACTAGTAATTAATGCATTTTTAGAAAAGTTAAGAGGCGATGACGTCGTGGGTACACGAAAACCTGAACAATGGCGGCGAAACTTGGCCGTTTTATGGTTGGGAACTTTTATTGCGGGCATGGGATTTAGTGAAGTCATGCCATTTTTATCGTTGTATGTCGATGACCTGGGCACGTTTACCAAGGGACAGCTGACCATGTACAGTGGGGTGACCTACGCCGTGACCTTCTTCGTGATTGCGTTGGTTTCACCACTGTGGGGGAAGCTGGCTGACACTAAAGGGCGAAAGATCATGTTGCTGCGTTCGTCCTTTGGGATGGCGATTGTCATCGGCCTGATGGGGTTTGTTAGTAATGTGTGGCAACTCATCGGGCTAAGATTCTTGCAGGGCTTCTTTGCCGGGTACATTCCCAACGCGACGGCACTGATTGCGGCGGAAACACCCCGGGGGAAGAGCGGGAGCGCACTGGGAATCCTGACGACCGGATACGTCAGTGGGAACCTGATTGGCCCAGTTCTCGGTGGGATTCTGGCCCAGGTCTTCTCCATTCGCTGGACGTTTATCCTGACCGGAATCTTCCTGATTATCGTCTTCATCCTGAGTGCCACGTTGGTTCATGAACACTTTACACCGATCACCCGCGATCAACAGGAACAGTCAGGGAGTTGGTTACATAGGGTCAAACGACCTAAGTTGATTCTCGTATTATTGGTATCCACGATGATCATTCAAATGGGAAATAACTCGATCACGCCAATTATTAGTCTGTACGTTAAGCAGTTGATGAACAATGTCGGGCCAATTACGTTGGTGGCCGGAATTATTGCTGCCCTGCCTGGGATTTCCACGCTGCTAGCGGCACCCAAGTTAGGGGATTACGGCGATCGGCGGGGGACTAGTCGGGTCCTTATCTTTGGCTACGTCTTCGCGGTACTGATGTATTTCCCCCAAGGATTCGTCACAAGTATCTGGCTTCTGGGAATCTTACGGTTTATGATTGGGGTATCTGACGGGGCGTTGTTCCCGGCAGTCCAAACGATGTTGACTAAGAATTCGCCCCAGGAACTGACCGGGACCGTCTTCAGCTGGAATCAGTCGTTCCAGGCGGCAGGGAGTATGTTTGGCTCCCTGTTTGGCGGTCTCGTGGCGAATATCTTCAACTATAATGGGGTGTTTATTTTCACCGCCATTACTTTATTGCTGAACTTCTTGCTGTTATGGTGGGTCGTCCCCGAAGTACGACATTTTCGGCAAAAAAACGCGTAACTAGGAAGGATTAACATGGCTAACGAGAATTTACCAACGCAGTTTCCCAATGATCCAACGTCGCTGGCGGCGGTTGATAACTTTCGGCGGTTGATGCTGGACTACAATAGTGCCGTGAAAGTGGTACGTACTAAAATTGAGTATCTCGACCAGGAGTATCAAATTTTACACGGCCACACACTGGTTGATAGTCTACAGTCGCGAATCAAGTCGCCAGAGAGTATCTTGGAAAAGGTGCAACGTAAGCACTTTGATTTTGACTTACAGAAATTACCAGAGGAAATGCATGATATCGCTGGTATCCGGGTCATTGTTCGCTTTGAGGATGATATCCTCGCGATGGAGAGTCGCCTGGAGAAGCAGCCGGATATTCAGATTTTAAGGCGCAAGGATTACATCACGCATCCCAAGCCCAACGGTTACCGCAGTCTGCATTTGATCCTGTCGGTCCCCGTATATCTGGATGCCGGGGTCGAGCCAGTGAAAGTGGAAGTTCAGATCAGAACGATTGCCATGAATTTCTGGGCGTCACTGGAACATGAACTGAGTTATAAAAAGAATGTCCAGCATCAGGCTGAGCTCCGCAAAGAGTTAATTGCTAAGGCAGAGTTGGTACATCAGCTGGACCAGGACATGAACGGAATTAAGAATGAGATTCGGGCCGAAGACGGGCAGCTTTAGGCGGCTCGTGGTTAGTAATTGAAAAGGGCGCTACCTGGCAGAAGTTGTTTCTTGCTAGGTAGCGCCCTGTTTTAATGTGGCATGTTGTTTTAGGGAAACAGGTGAGTGCTTGTGACTGGATTGGTTTAGTTCGTTTGATTCTCTCTCGCCAAGATGTCCGGAAATGTGCGGCCTCTGAAACGTGTTCAGTCGGGCAGGTCCCTGCGCTTAACCCAGCTAAGCACCGGCTCGGTTCCACCGAGCGGGCACTTAGCTACGTTAATGCTCAGGACCTACCGCCCGCCTTCACACTCTGGTCGAGTTATCTTCCGCTTAGAAAGTTAAATTCTCCTGTCTGGCGTGGAGCGTTGCTGATTATTGTCGTTTGATTCCTTGGATTTTCTCTCGCCAGAATACTGGGGAAACATGCGGCCTTCGAAACGAGTTCCGCAAGCCAGACGCCTCCGCTTAGAAAAATAAGGAACTCCTGCCCGGCATAGCCGAACAGAAGCTCCTTATTTCCCTAATGCTCAGAGTCAAAGCGGCTTGCTCCACTCTCTGCAAAAGGTCCTGGTTGTTTCGGTCATGCTTATTGTGAACGCTTATTTACCTTCAGAAGACTTGACGTCGCTCCGGCCAAGTAGCATAATCCCGTTGACAGCGATAACTGCTACCACTGCCATGGTAATGCCAATTGACGTTGGATCGTAGGTTACTTGTTTCAAGGCACCAACGATGTAGCCAATGACCTCACCAAAGATAACCGCCCAAAAAATCACGACTAAGTTAGATTCTAACCACTTCACACGCGTCACCTCACAATCGTTATTAGTTTAACACGATTCGGGGGTTGCGGGTAGCTATAAATTTGGTGGTGGCGGTCGGAAGGCAATAATTTTGGCTGCAAGGCTTAGTTATGGGACTGAAGTATCTGGCCTGGTGCGGTTGGGTTGCGGTTGGGTTCGTTGTTCTGTATAATGTAAACTAATTAAATTAAAGATGGTTGAAGCGACTGCTTTCAAGAATAGTGTTCTCCTTGGGTTGGGAGAGCCGTTTTGAAGCGGTCGCTTTTTGGCTGCTTGGGGTAAAATGGGCAGCTATTGGGGGCTAAATCGATACACAAAAACCAGCCATAATAGGAATTTAAACTATATTTGTCAGCCAAAGGAGGCTACTCGTGGAACTCTTAAGAAATTTAACGTTAATTCTATTAGCAACAACGATTGTCGGGCACTACAGTACGCGCATCGGGATTCCAGCCGTCATCGGACAACTCTTGGTGGGGGTCATCATTGGCCCGGCCATGTTAGGCTGGATCAGCCTGACGCACGTCCTAGAAAGCTATGCCGAACTGGGTGTCATTATTCTGATGTTTATTGCGGGACTGGAGAGTGATCTGAAGCTCCTGAAACGTTACCTGAAACCCAGTGTGCTCGTGGCGTTGATGGGGGTCCTGATTCCAGTAATCGGGACGTATGTGGTGGGGATGCTCTACCACCTTGGTACCACGGAGAGTCTCTTCATCAGTGTGATCTTCGCGGCAACTTCCGTGTCGATCTCAGTGGAAGTCTTGAAAGAAATGAACGCGCTGAACAGCCGGGAAGGTACCACGATCCTTGGAGCCGCCGTCGTCGATGATGTGTTGGCCGTGATTATCTTGAGTGTGCTGGTTTCCACCACTGGGACGGCCGTGGGCGATACCGCTGCGGCTTCCGGGAGTTTACTGCTGACGACGATTGAACAGGTCGTTTATTTTGCGGCCATCTACTTTGTGGTCCGTTGGGTCGCACCATACATGGCGAAAATCGGTGACCGCCTGATGATCCCGATGGGGCAGACGCTGATGGCCATTATCCTGTGTTTTGGGATGGCCTATGTGGCCGAATTGGTGGGCTTGAGTGACGTGGTTGGGGCATTCTTTGCCGGAATCGCGATCTCGCAGACTAGTGCCAAATCTACCGTCGATCGGCATATCGAGCCCATTGGTTATGCACTATTTATCCCGGTATTCTTCGTTAGTATCGGGCTGAACATGGACTTCAATGGACTGGGTAAGCAGATTGGGTTCATCGCGGTACTAACCGTCGTTGCGGTACTGACCAAATTGGTCGGGGCCGGAGCGGGTGCCAAGATGGCCGGCTTCTCGTTGGATAGTTCCACAGCAGTCGGTGCCGGGATGGTCTCACGGGGTGAAATGGCTCTGATCATTGCCCAAATTGGATTTACGGCAAAGTTAATGTCGCCGGTGCGGTACTCAGCCATTGTGGCAGCGATTATCATCGCTACGTTAGTCGCACCGTTCCTGTTGCGGGTCACGATGAACCGGGCCCATCGCGGGGAGGTTGACCGCTCTAAGGTACGGCCATCAGAATAGTATTGGAAGAGAAGTAAGGGACGGCCTAATCGTGGCCGTCTTTTTTTTGAGCAGTGGTGATGAAGAGAAATTTTGGACTAAAGCGATGTTTCGCAAAAAGGTGAGACAGATTCTGCCAAAATTACATTAGTAGTAAGTAGCGGGTAAAAAAAGAGGGTCAACTCAAACTGAGCTGACCCTCTGTCAAAATTTAAAATTAGGAGTGATCTTCTTCACGTTGTGCTTTGCGCTGTCGTAATGGTCGTAACCATTCCCCAGCAATCAACAAGAAGATGAAGATGGCGGCCCCTAAAGCACTCAGTAGGGCGCCCACTGTCAGCCCCGGCGTGGTGTACTTCAGGATCACGTGGTTCTTGCCCACGTGAATCGGCACGCCAATCATCCCGCGGTAGTTCTTCACTACGGGGATGATCGATTGAGCGTGCATAGCCGAACGAATCTTGACCGGTTTACCGTTGACGGTAGCTTGCCAGCCCGGCATATCAGGAATCGACACGTAGAGCAAGCGCCGTTGCGCCGTACCCGTGACGTGGCCTGATAACCAGGTGACGCCACTCTTACGGTCCAGCTTGAAGCGTTGCTGCTTCAGACTCTGGGCTAGTTTGACGTACTTGGCTTGATCTAACGAAACGAATTCGTTGCCGTAACCGGCTTGAGGACGCGAGGTAACGTAACTGACCGTTATGACCTCACCCTTAGTGTGCTGCCCCAGCTTGAAGACGTAACGCGTACCATCGGCGTTGATCAGTGGCTTAGCTTTCTTGCCGTTGACCAACAGGCTAGAGTAAATAACGTTAGCCGATGGGGAGTAAGCGTGCATAAGTCCGGTCGCGTTGACCCGGAGCTTAAACGTTTGTACGTACCGCGGTCCCTGATGTCGGTTGCGTTTGGCTGTGGCTCTGGCTGCTTCCTTAGCCGTGGCCTTGTGTGTAGTAACGTCCATGACCGTTGCCCGGGCCAGCGTATTCGGCTGTGCACCCAAGGCATCCAGAATCATCTGTTGATTGAACAGCGCTGTCTGGTCGCGAAGCTGCACGTCGGCTAGCTTACTAGGTACGGCAAATCCCAGACCGGCATATGAGTTCAACCGCGTCACGGGATGCTTATTGTCGGCGTTCAGGCGATACTTCACACTGAACAGGGTGTCGGTCAGGTGCGTGTAGCCCTGCGCACTGATCCGGCGCACGTTCGGACTGAAGTAGCCCAGGTCGTGTTGGAAGACCCGTGACTGTTCGTCTAGTGTAGACGAGTACGAGCTCAGCCCAGCATAGTCGAACATTAGCGGATCGTTGTAGTGGTTATACGGTCCAGTGTAGGCTTTACCGATCGTCGAATGCAGGTAGTCGACCCGGTGCAGATTGAACTTGGTCGAGGACGCATCGATCTTGTTAAGAATTGCAGAGTCCTTTTTGAAATACTTCTCGAACTTCGTCTCGGACCCGAAATCCATCCCATGCGTGGCGATGTAGAGGTTGCCACCCAACTCGCAGGAGATGATCAGACCCAGCAGGCCGATTCGAATCGGTCGCCACTCAGTCACGAAGATTAGCATGGTGTTGAGCAATAACAGGCCTAAAGCCAGCCATAGTAAGTGGAAATTAGGTTGACTGTTGAGGTAAAGGTCGTTGTTATAGCTTGGAAACATCTTCGCCCACAGCTTGGGGATGAATTGGGCCGACACGAAGCCAATCGTCAACAATCCAGCGCCCCACAATAGGGCAAGAATCTTCTGTGGATCGTTCATGGTCTGATCGGGATGCGTTTGCCAAGCGCGATAGGCCGTGACGATGGCTAAAAAGGTGAAAAAGTAGACGTTTCGGAACGGGAAGCCGGCTGGTTGCTGGAGCATGTGCCAGATGGTGTTAAACACCGTCAAGAACAGGCTCAAGCCCATCGCAATCAGTAGCCACATTGTCCGGGTCTTTTCGACCGCTTTGATCTTCGGTGACACGAAGTAGACGATCAGCAAGAGAAACATCAGTGTCCCCATGAATAAGCTCGGTGCGTGATAGAGATGTGATGTGAAGTCAGTCGTCCCCACCCCAAACTGGGCGAGCACTTCCGGTCCAAACAGTGGTGTAGGCAGATAGTTGTCCGCGAAGAAGTTGCCCTTCCCCGTTTGCAACATGCCTAAACCCGTTGGAATCAGGACAATCATCGACATCATGCCGGCCAGTAGCGAGCCGAAGATGAATTGTCGAATTGCTGGCCAGTGCATCCGCCAAGTTTCCCTGAAAGGCGTGGGTACCAGCTGGTGTTCCACGGTCAAGTAGATGAAGTACATGAGCGAGAACAGGCAGGTCATGTAACCCAGGTAATAATTGGACAGAACGGTCAGCGTTAGACTCGCAGTGTAGAGACCAAAGTGGTGTGAACTGACGATTCGGTGAAGCCCTAAAGCCACGATTGGCAACCAAATCAGGGCGTCCAACCACATGATATCGTAGAAGTACATGGCCACAAAGCCACATAGGCTAAAGGCCGTTGAGAACAGCAGGAGTGACCAACCACTACGCAGAAATGCGTGGCGCAGGAAAATCGCCATGGTCAGGCCAATCGTGCCAATTTTTAAAATGACGATCCAAGCAATCGCAGTCGGTAACTGCGCCGCTGGAAAGAAGAAAATCAAAAGATTAAACGGACTAATGACGTAGTAGGTCAATAATGGCACCATACTACTACCCGTCCCCAATGCGAATGAAAATAGATGGAACTGCCCGTGCGTCACGGTCGAGCGCAGATACTCCAAGATCGGAACGTACTGTGCGCCCGTGTCGCTAAACAACAGACTATGCTTGCCAAATGGTGTAACCTTCAGTTGCCAGAAGACCACACATGTGATGACCAGCGGAATTAAAAATGCCCCCAAATACACCCAACGGCTAGCTCTTAACTGCGCCAAGGTGTTGTGATGTCGCTCCATAAAAACCCCTCCGTTGATGACAATCAAAATGTCTAACCCTAATAGGATAACATTCTCTGTACTCGGATAAAAGTTTACCTTAAATCCGAGTGTTTAAATAATTATGTGTA
>NZ_AZCZ01000090.1 GCF_001434055.1 Levilactobacillus parabrevis ATCC 53295
TGCACTTCAATTTTAAATCGAGGAACCAAAATATTTTAGTCATTAATCGAAATACCTTACTAGTATCACTGTATTACAACCATCCCTTTATTCACTACTTGCTGAACGTAACAATGGTCTTCCTTTGGGGAGGACTATACGCTCTGTTTACGACCGCTATATCATTAATACTGCGTAATCGTTTTTTCTCCCTCAGCATTGGACTGTTGCTACAAATGGCCTTACTGCTATTCCAAGGCTTGCAAGTTACAGCGTATAGCCTATCTCCTGCGGATTTTCTTAAACAAACCGCGATGTCAGACGTCAGTCTTGGTACAACCTTAGCCACAACAACTGTAACCATTGGGATCACAGCAGTGCTTCTGAAGTTAGGAAGGAAAAAACTCAGTGATTTATAACGTCTTTAAACAACAAGTACAATATATGCCCCTCTACTTCAAGGCATTTGGAATCGCCAATATCATAGTTCTCTTGATCGTAACGTCTAAATTTATAACCATTATTAGCGAGCCAACTGTATTCACCAGCGGTTCAATGATGTTTGCCACTGTATATACACAAATGTTTGGTAAGTTTGCAATCGGTCTTATCTATTTACTGGTTACCTCTTTGATTGCTGTATCACACATTAGCTATCGGTTCACTGACTATTTAACCATTGGAACACGACAAATATTATTTTATCAGATACTAGTTCAATCTATTCTAGCACAGTTTCTCTTATGGGCGCCGTGGGCGATGTTAACAGCCACAAGCTTCGTAGGTCTAGGAACGATTACAAATCCTCAAACTTTAGCTATTCTCCTACTAGGCCTGGTCCAAGTCTATTTTACCCAACTTTTTCTGGTACTTATCGCCCTAATTGGACTCATGTTAACTGAAAAAAAAGCAATTGGTATCTTCGTTGCCATATCGCTCAACCTATTGCTCTTCAGTCTACATCAAATAGGAATTAGTATGCCATTGGGGAGATTCACGGAATTCGAGGCACCATTAGCAAAATTGATTAATTGTCTTAGTTTGTTACCAATGCTATACATTATTTCTGCGATTCTAAACGCTATTGTAAAAGGTAGGGATTATTAAAGTGGCCAGATTGATGTACGTGCAATTCGAATACTTAGCGTCACATGTCCTTCAACGTTTTTTATGGCTTATTGGAATTTATGTCGCTACAATTATCATCTTAAAAATACGGTTTCATTCTGATACTTCCATTTTAGAAGCTACTACGAATGGTCCAAGTTTTGAAATGATTAAGGCAGGTCAACTCTACCTACCGATTTTCTGGATACTATTATTAGTGTTGCCCACATTTATTATAGGTGATAGTTTTAATCAGATTCACCAAAGGCTATTTTCACAAATTAAAAGTCAGAGATTCACCAAAAATCAGGTAGGATTAATTAACTTATCATTCTTAGTCTTATTAGTCTTAGGTTATATGGGGGTAGTCCAAATAACCATGATTTTAGTTGACCTCACTTCTCTAGGATTCACTGGCTTTTTAAAACATAATTTGATTGAATACTATTTGACCTTTAATTTTATATTGTTCATGTCACTATTATCTCTTCTCATACTTCAGCAACTGTGCGGCTGGATTGCTAAAATTCGAGTGTTTAAATAATTATGTGT
>NZ_AZCZ01000091.1 GCF_001434055.1 Levilactobacillus parabrevis ATCC 53295
CTAACTTGTTCTTGCAATTTGCGTTAAAATAATATTATTTTATGCTGTGTTATCCGCAATTCTAAATCTGGATCATAGTGATATTTGATAGCTTTGTAGCAGTATGTAAATAAAATTATTATTCTGATAAAAGCAAGCAACGATTGACAATTCTGAGCGTTATTTTTCGAATCATGGCGTTTTTATATTACAATGATCCTAGAAAAAGTAAAGTTATGGAGGCGATTAGATGAGTGATTTGGATCAGACAAACAGCTATCGATACGTCATTGTTGGTGGCGGAGTGGTTGCTGGCTATGCCATCAAGGGAATTCGACAGGAAGATTCAGAGGGTGAGATCTTAATTATTTCGCAAGAGGCGGATGTCCCATATGAACGACCGGCACTGAGTAAAAAACTATGGCTAGATGATGAATTTACTGAAGAGAACATTCAGATTGGTGCTGAAAATTATCCCAATGTGACTTTTAAGTTCAAGACAACGGTTACGGCTATTAATCGGCAAGATAAGGTCATTACATTGGCCGATAGTGAGCAAATCAAGTATGAACAGCTATTGCTAGCAACTGGCGGAGAACCTAGACAAATCCAGGGGCCTTCTGATCCACATGTGCTAGTCTTTAGACAGTGGTCAGATTATCGCAAGTTACGTAAATTTAGTGGTCCGAACAAGCGAGTTGTGATCATTGGTGGTGGATATGTTGGTACAGAGCTCGCATCGTCACTGACCCAAAATGAGACTGAAGTTACAATGATTTTTCCAGAAAAAGCGCTGGGTGAGGGTAAATTTCCTGAGTCTATTCGGACTGAGTATGAAGCCACGTTCAAACGCAATGGTGTCACACTGATGAGTGGTCAGTTTGTCCAATCATATCAACGCCAAGGTGACCACTTGGCTCTATTGACAAAGGATGGTACGGTGATCGCAGCCGATACGATCATTGTTGGGTTAGGCGTTACGCCGCGGATTAGTTTAGCTGAAGACAGTTGTTTGGATTTAGCTGATGGTGGTGTGAAAGTTAATGAGTATCTCAATACTAGTGACCCAGCCATCTGGTCTGCTGGAGATATTGCCTCTTATCCAGATCACATCTTGGGTCGGCAACGGATTGAGCACGTGGACCATGCCCGACTTTCTGGTGAATTAGTTGGCCGTAATATGGCAGGTGCTCACATGAGCTATCAGCATACCCCATACTTCTATTCCATGATTTTTGATATTTCCTGGCAAGCAATCGGTAATATTGATCCTAAATTGCAATTGATTTTTGATCGGCGAACGCATGGATCGCTTGTCTATTTCATAGATACCGATAAGTTAGTTGGTGTTTTAGTTTGGAATGTTAAGGTGAATCTTGATGATGTTCGCGCATTGCTTGCGAACGCTCCAGCTACAGATGATCTGGTGGGCTCCATTCGAGAGAAGAAGGCTTAGTATCTGGATGAGATATCGGTGAATCATTGCGTCATCACGAATGTACTTTAGAACAAAATGGCCATCATTAACGATGGCTCAGTAGCAAATAAAAACTAGCCTTGAGTCATTTTAAAGTGCATGAAGTGCAACACAAAAGTTAGACAAAAGGTAGATTGTAAAATTAATCCGAA
>NZ_AZCZ01000092.1 GCF_001434055.1 Levilactobacillus parabrevis ATCC 53295
TTCTGGAAGACTTAACCAATGTGACATTCAATACGGATGACTTACCTAAGCCTTTGCGTAATAGTCATCGCTCTTGGTCTTTCTTCCAGCTAGAATCTTTCCTAACGTATAAGGCTCAGGCCATTCAAAGTACTGTTGTGAAAGTGAGTCCAGCATTTACCTCACAGCGATGTCCCAAGTGTGGTCTGATTGAGAAGACTAATCGTCACCATGAGACGCACGAGTATTGGTGCCAACAATGCCAGTATCGTTGTAATGATGACCGATTGGGAGCCATGAATATTGGGATACTTGGTCAGGATTGGTTGAATGGTGTTAAGCACCCGAAGATTAGGAAGCTAACAACTGCCGGGTAAACCTGGCAGTTAAACGGGTAACCGTCAATTACCCGATGATGTTGCCACTATGAGTAGGAGTGCCTAACAGGCATGTTGGACTACTGTGTCACCAGACACGTGAGCGACAAGCCTCTGAATTCATTCAGGGGCAATTGACTTCCATTTAGAAGGGTCAGAATACGTGATTACGCATGGCTTCACCAAAAAGACCGAAAAGACACCTATTCGAGAAATTAATCGTGGGAAAAGACTACGAGGCATCTTTGTCAGGAGGGATGAGCGCTAATGGTATTAAAAAGAGTGGATGATTATATCCAGGAAAGACAAGCGGTAAGCCCAGAATTTGCTCAGGCATATGACCAGGCGGAAATCGACTTAGAGATTGCCGTTGCCGTTAAACAATTACGAGATAGCTTAGGACTTTCTCAACGAGCATTTGCCGATCTGATTGGCAAACCACAATCGACAATTGCTCGGATCGAGGCAGGGGCTGTGACGGCGAGCAACAAGACTCTTGCAGAGATTGCGCAAAAAACGCATAAACAATTACGAATTCAATTTATTTAAAGTATCCGTATGATAGTTAGTTTAATATAAGCTAGGCAGAATTCCCTTGCTTTCAAGCAAGGGATGAATGCCACTATGCCTTTCGCTGACTGGCAATGTAGTTTTCTACAGTTTTCTTGCTCATATCACCAAGAGTACTCATGAAGTAACTAGGAGACCAGAGATGTCCACCCCCAAACTTTTGAGCCTTTATTTCTGGGTGTAATTCAAAGAATAAGCGAGCCGAACCGCCCTTAAAGGCTTTGACAACATTAGTTGGTGCGTATTTGGGCTTAAAACTTAGTAGTAGGTGGATATGATCAGGCATTACTTCCATTTGCTCAATAGTCACTTCGTTCAGTCGGGCTATTTTCGTTAGAATGTCGGCCATTTCAGTGACTAACTTGGGCGTTGTAAATGCTTCATGCCGGTATTTAGTGACCC
>NZ_AZCZ01000093.1 GCF_001434055.1 Levilactobacillus parabrevis ATCC 53295
TGGTCCCCTGTCAATAAAATAGACAATTTAAATAGAGACTTTTTTGTCCTATGCCACGACTAAATTTTGAATTTGAGTTTGATACTCATCTTCAAGTTGCTTTGGTGATTTGAATCCACAGTGACTGTGAATTCTAACTGTGTTGTAAAACGTTTCAATGTACTGAAAAACTAGTCGTTTAGCTTCGGAGTATGAATGGATTTTAAACCGATTTATCCATTCACGCTTAATCAAGGCATGAAACGACTCAATGCAGGCATTATCCCAAGGATAAGCTTTCTTTGAATAGCTTAATGTCATGTTAGCTGTAACTTGATTGTAAGCTTCAGACGTAAACTGACTACCACGATCACTGTGCATGATTAATGGCTTGCTAATATGGCGACTGTGCTTAGTCTTTTCAATAAGCGGGATGACATTCGATACCTCCAAGGTTTCAGATAAGTCCCAACCAATGATCCGTCGGGAGTACAAGTCCATAATACTGGTTAAATAAACGAATCCGTCATGAACTGGAATATAAGTGGTGTCAATGCACCAAACGGCGTTTGGTCGCAATGGATTGAACTGCTCGTCTAAAATATTTATTAGCTGTTTATCAAACTTAGAATTGCGAGTGGTAGTCGTCCAAGGGGTTAGGTAAACGGCGTGAATGCCAAGTTCACGCATATACTTACCAACAGTTCGTTCAGCGATCTTATATCCTTTTGAGCGAAGTTCTTGGGTGATTTTGCCGGCACCGTAAATACAAAGGCTTTTGAGCCAAATTGCTTTAATTTCACCTTGAATAAACTTCTTCCGAAGCTTTCGCGGTGATTGGTGATTATGACGCTTTTCTCGTTGATAGTAACCACTTCTTGAGATTCCAACATAATCACACATACCATTGATGGAAGGGTGGGATTCCAAAGCGTGCTGAACGTCCATTTCTTGGTATACCTTTTCGGTAGTTACTTGCTCAGAATCCCGATTGATTTTTTTAACACTTCGATCGCTCCTTCAGCGTCACGAAGTTGACGCTTTAGTCGTGCAATCTCCTTGTCCTTATCGCTGGCAAAATTACCAGAGCCACGGCCAAACTCCCCAGTCTCAGTAAACAGCTTAATCCATTTGTGTAATGTACTAGCCCCAATACCTAGATTCTTACTTATTTCATTCATGGTCATGTGATCCTTGTTATCTAAGTAATACTGAACGGCCTGTTCCTTAAATTCCTTGTCATAACTGTGCTTCGTCATTATTTGATCCTCCAATTTACTTCCTTAATTATACTAAATCAGAGTCTCCATTTAACTTGTACACTTTTTATTCTAGGCCCA
>NZ_AZCZ01000094.1 GCF_001434055.1 Levilactobacillus parabrevis ATCC 53295
CCTCAATTGTCAAATCAAGTGCAACACTAAGAATCTATTCTTAGAAGTGGTCTAGTTGCTAAGCTAGTTCAGGCATTAGATCGGCTGGGCAACGATAGTTTAATGACCGCCGCAGCCGGTTGTTTAAGGTATCCTGAGCCAGCTGAATATCAATGAGTGAGGCCAAAACCAAGGATCTACCCTTCGGGAAGAACTCGCGCAAAAGGCCGTTAGTGTTCTCATTGGTTCCGCGTTCCCATGGTGAATAAGGATGGGCAAAGTAGATGTCCGTTCCCGCCACTTGGCTCAAGCTTGAGAACTCGGCACCGTTATCAAAAGTAATGGTTTTAAAGTACTCAGTTCCATAGTCATATAAGGTGTTCTGGAGGGCTTTCAAGCAAGTGTCGGCATGATAATTGGGAAGTTTAACGATGATTTCTAAACGACTAACACGTTCAGTCAAAGTCATTAATGCTGGCTCAGATTCAACTCGTTTACCTTTGACCAAGTCACCTTCCCAGTGTCCAAGCTCTTGACGTGCTTGAACCACAGTGGGACGCTCTTCGATTGAATGGCCCAGATTCTTCTTATTGATTCGGTGATGCTTTGTTCCGGGACGTTTGACTCGGCGACGGAGTTTAGCTGGTAGGTCTGAATTACGGATAGCTAAACGCTGGTCATCAATGTATCGATACACCGTCGGTGTTGAGGGACAGACAACTCCTGGGTAATTAGTCTTGAATTGGTGAACAAAAGTATCCACACTATGCATTCTGGGGCGAGCTTTTAAAGCTGTAACCAAAGCATTACAGAAGGTTTGACAGTGATCAAAGAGTCCACGATAACAGCTGTTTAGCCGGTGCTTACGATAAACTGCTTCGCCAGTTTCCGCCAGATATGACTGTTCGAAGATACGAGTATTAGCGTTAATCTGCGTTGTTGTCCCCCGTCTTAATTCACGCGAAATCGTACTGGGATTACGATGAAGAGCCTTGGCAATCCGGCGGATGGACCAATCTAAGCCCCTTAGGGCTTCAATTCGACCACGTTCAGCTAAATTGAGTTGGTGATACTGATTAGATATGATATTCTTAATTCGGGTCATGAAGATACCTCTTTCTTGTTTGTGGTGAATTAAGAATAGGCCTTCATGGCCTTTTTGACTAGTCTGAATAAAGAACTGGTCTAGTAGAGCAGGTGTTGCACTTCAATTTTAAATCG
>NZ_AZCZ01000095.1 GCF_001434055.1 Levilactobacillus parabrevis ATCC 53295
CCCCAATTGTCAAATCAAGTGCAACACAGGACAGTAAGGCGTAAGCATAACCGGATGCATGTTCTTGAAGACCTGTGTTTTGAAGACCTGGGCGGCGCTAGCATAGCCCAGGGATTTACGTAAGCGATGGTTAAGTGCGTTTTGAATGGCTTGGATCGTTGGTAGATCAAAGTTCTTGAGAGAGATGCCCTTCGGAATGTACTCACGGATGAGACCGTTGAGATTCTCATTAGACCCTCGTTCAGAGGGCGTATAAGGATGAGCGAAGTAAACTTTGGTTCCTTGGACCTGATCTAGCTCGGCAAATTCACTGCCATTGTCAAATGTGATTGACTGGAAGTTCTTAGGACCATAGGCCGTAATGACCCCTTGAAGTGCCTGGCGGCAAGTGTCAGCGTGGTAGTCAGGAATCTTAACGATGATTTCAAAACGACTGACACGCTCGGTTAATGTCATCAGTGCGGGCTCGCTAGCAACCCGCTTGCCCTTAACTAGGTCTCCTTCCCAGTCACCCACCAAGATGCGTTGGTCGACGATAGCTGGTCGCTCATCGATTGAGCTACCCAATATCTTCTTATTCTTTCGGGAGCGAGTTCGACGAGTGCTCTTTACTCGGCGACGAAGCTTGACTGGTAAATCAGCGTTACAGAGGTCGAGATAACCTAAATCAATGTACCGATAAACCGTGGGGGTCGATGGACACGGCTTGTCCGGATAAAGTTGATGGAATCGGTGGACGAAGCTATCGACACTATCGACTCTAATCTTGGTTTTGAGTGCTTGGACTAACAGCTTGAAGAAGAGCCAGCAACGCTTTAGTAAACCCTTAGAATGGCATTTAAGGCGGTCTTTTTCATAGACAGCCTGTCCTGCTTCAGCAAAATATTGATAGTATGGCAGATAGTCGGAGTTAAGCTGGCGAACCGTGCCACGCTTGATTTCGCGTGAGATAGTACTGGGATTTCGATGAAGATTACGAGCAATTTGGCGAACAGATTGGTGGTCCTTCAAGAACGCTTCAATTTGGCCACGCTCTTCGGCAGAGAGTTGTTGGTAAGTAATGGTAGTGGTATGATTTGACTGGGTCATGGAGATACCTCTTTCTTTTTGGTTTGGTCGCTTAAAAGTATAGGTCTCCATGGCCTATTTGTTTACCCTTAATGTCTTAAGGGGTGTTGCACTTCAATTTTAAATCG
>NZ_AZCZ01000096.1 GCF_001434055.1 Levilactobacillus parabrevis ATCC 53295
GGTAGCGTCAAGAATCTTGTGTAAATGAAATGCCTTCGTACATATAATATGTATCTAACTTAAATAAATGATGCTTCCAAGGTGTCCTGGAGTCCTTTGAACCCTCGGTGGATCCGCTTCAGAGACTTCTCGTTATAAACATTAAACTGAGAAACCAGGAAGCGATCCAGTGAATCTTCCGTTGGAAATTGTTCTTTGTGGTGGGTGGTGCGCTTGAGATGCTTATTAAAGTTCTCAATCAGGTTAGTGGAGTATAGTGATTGCCGGATAGCTGGTGGAAAGTCCATGAAAGTGAGTAAATTCGGCATTTTAAGCAGATCTTTGATTAATTTGGGATAGGTCTGATGCCAGTTGTTGGCGAACTCATTCAGTTTCAGTTCGGCTGCTTCACGGTTGGCGGCCCGATGAACTTGTTTAAAGTCACTGATCACGGCCTTGCGGTCTTTTACGCGAACTTTGTTCATCAGATTCCGCCCAACATGAACCAGGCAACGTTGTCGTTTGGCTTTAGGGAAATGCCGATTCAAGCCTTCATCCAAACCAACTAACCCATCGGCCACAAACAACAGCACATCTTTAACGCCCTGCTTGATCAAGGTTCCCAGCAGTTCAGTCCAGATTCCAGTCGATTCCGTTGGCGCCACTTGGTAGTTCAGCACTTCTTTCGTACCATCTGGACGAATGCCAATCGCAATATGAACGGCTTCTTTTTGAACGGTATCCCGCTTTAACGGCAAGTAAGTGGCATCTAAGAAGATGGCCGCATATTGTGAAGCCAGTCGACGTTGCTGGAAAGCTTGAACCTGTTCATTGACGGCTTTAGTCATGTTGGAAACCGTGGCTTTGGAGTAGTGAGCACCGTACATTTTTTCAATGAGTTCGGCAATTTCAGCAGTGGTAATTCCCTTGGTATACAACTGAATGACCGTTGTTTCTAAATTATCACTGTGCCGACCGTAGGCTGGCAAGGTATGATTTTCAAACCGGCCATTGCGATCTCGAGGAATGGTTAAGTTAAGTTGGCCGTACTTCGTATCAAACGAGCGCTCATAACTGCCGTTGCGGTTATTACCAGTGTTAATCCCAGCGTATGAGTAGCGTTCGTAACCCAAAAACTCTGCCAATTCGGTTTGAAGCAGCTGGTTAATCGCAATTTCGAGGTGGTGACGAAAAACTTCGTCCAAATCTTGCT
>NZ_AZCZ01000097.1 GCF_001434055.1 Levilactobacillus parabrevis ATCC 53295
GATGCAAGAACAGCTTACCATGAATCGTCCCAAGGGTCACCACCTAACTTTGAAAGAGCGTGGAAACATTGAGGTCTACTTCAATCACGACAGGTACTCTCGTCGTAAGATTGCTGACTTGATTGGTGTTAGTGCCCAGACTATAAACAACGAGATCAAGCGAGGCCTAGTGACCAATAAACAGCTGGTTAACGGTCAGAAAAAGTTCTACGAAGTTTACGTGGCGGAGTTAGCTGAACAGCGGTATCACGAGAAGCGCAAGGCCTGTCATCGTCCCTGTAAGTTTTATCAGGTGCTAGCCTTTTTAGCGTTCTTTGTTGAGCACTTTAAGACTGATGGCTGGGCACCCGACGTTGCTATCGGTCGGGCCAAAGCGTTAGGACTCTTTCACTCCGACGAAATGGTCTGCACAAAAACGTTGTATAAGTACATCGACGAACAACTCTTAGAGGTCCGTAACTTGGATCTCACCGAGAAGATGAGTCGCCGACTACCCAAGCACGCTCCTCATAAAAACAGCCGTCTGCCGGGGTTAAGCATTGAAGAACGGCCCGCTGAAGTGGCGACACGTAAAGAGTTTGGACACTTTGAGATTGATACTATTGTCGGTAAGCGTGACGGCCAAGAGAGCGTCATTATGACCCTGATTGAGCGTCAAACCCGTTTCCAGATTATCCGTCTGGTTGATGGCCGTGACGCCGATTCAGTGGCCTATTCCATGCAGTCCATCATCACTGAATACGGAGACGTCATCAAGTCAGTGACTGCTGACAACGGTCCAGAGTTTACGACCCTTTCTCAAGTGTTGGAATCAGTCGCACCAGTCTACTTTACGCACCCTTATACGTCCAGCGAGCGTGGTACTAATGAGGCCCACAACCGCATGGTTCGCCGCGACTTCCCTAAGGGCGAGTCGCTCGATGTTGTGAGTCCAGCCGATGTCGCTAAGACTGCTGACAAGCTGAACAACATGCCTCGTCGTCAACTCGACTACCGGTCACCTGCCGAGTGCTTCGCTGCCGCCTGCGGCTAAGCTCAGCCCAATGATCACACCAAATTCCAAGCCCTGAGAATCCCTTGGGATTAGTATTTGGTCTTGGTGACTAACTTGTTCTTGCAATTTGCG
>NZ_AZCZ01000098.1 GCF_001434055.1 Levilactobacillus parabrevis ATCC 53295
TTCCCTCCGGGCGCATCACTACCAATTCGGCAAGCTCATCCCTCGTGGATGAGCTTTTTTTATGCTCAGTTTTCGCCACAAAAAAGCCTGGGATGTGATCCCAAGCTCTACTGCTCTCACGTTTAGATGGTCAAAGTGTGTATCAACAGGCCGCCAGCTCCGCTTAACGCCGCCAACCATTTTTGATCTCACTCGCTCTGGCTTATTTCAATATTTGGGCGCTAATTTTATCCCACCGGTGTCGTAACGGTACGGCAATCAGCGGTGCGACCAGCACATCCAGCACTAATTCTGGAACAGCGTTGGTCACTAGTGAAATCATCAGGACATATCCCAGTGTCTGATTGCCCTTGGCACCAAAGGCGGTCGCAACGGCTGGTGTTTGATAGAAGAAAAAGACCATGCCGAGCACTAAGATCGTATTCGTTAAGGCCGCCACCGCCGCTGCCACCCGCATTGAACGGCGCATCGACCATTGACGTTGTCGACCCCAGAGATAGACGAGTCCGGCGGCAAGGCCCATCAACAACCGTGGAACGACCGATACTAACGGGTTCGTAAAGACCAACGGTGCCACTGGACTGGACGGCCAAGTGAAGGCCCGAATAAATGTAATGAGTCCCCAAAAGCCCCCGATCAACAGACCATCCTTAGGGCCCAACGCGGTTCCAGCCACAATGACCGTCAGTCCAATCAGCGTCATGCTGAAAGGTCCCAGTGGAATATACCCCAGAAATGGGAAGATATTTTGTACCAAAACGATTGCCATCAACAGTGCATCCACGACGAGGCGAAAGGTTTTATGTCGCGTCATTTTAAGTGACCTCCACGTAAAGTTAATGCCGATATTATAGCATGATTTCACAGCTTATGGGAAATTGCACCACTACCAGCTTTCTCTCAGCTTTAGCCCCTTCAGGTGACCTATCATCCTGTGTGTCTTCTTGAACCACTATGCCAACTGTCTTGGGCGAGCGAGAACCGCATCAGGTCAAGCGATTTCCGTCTCTCACCATAAACTAACTTGTATTTTTATCCAAAATCAGTTATAGTAGTTAAGGTGTTGTTAACCACTATGCGCCCGTAGTGTAATGGATCG
>NZ_AZCZ01000099.1 GCF_001434055.1 Levilactobacillus parabrevis ATCC 53295
GCCAAGGACGACCAGTATAGAAAAGTAAATATTGGACATTATCAACCGCTAAATTACAAGCCAGTTAGTCCAAGCTACTACTTAAAGACGGCCTTTAGTAACGCAATCATGACCGCCCTATATGCCCGTGATGAAGATTACGAACGGCAAAAACAGGTGCAAGGTTTAAAGGAGACTGAGTGGGAAATGACGAAAAAGCAACGGCAACACCAAACNACGGCAACACCAAACTCGAAACCGGCATGAAGATGGGGGTATGCACTTGTAATTCAAATGTAAAATAAAAAAGCTATCAGCCCGAGCGCTTAATCAGTTATATCAAGTTTGCAACGACAAGTTCAGCAAGCAAGGAACCCACAACAAAAATCAGAACTAAAAAATAAACTAAATGATATACACCATGAAATCAGTAATCGAACACAAAAACAGCTGCAAGCATTTGCTGAAGAAAATCCGGAAATCAAACAACCTGATCCTGAATCTGATCGAAGCATGAAACGTTAGCCAGTTTTTAAGGGACATGCTATAATGGAAACAGAAAAAGGAAGCCCCGCCGAAAACAGGACTTCCCGTGCAAGCCGCTTCAAAGGCGGTGGCAGAAATTTAATAAACGATTTTAGCTCGTCCTGTGACCTCTACCAAAGTTACACAGGGCGGCTTTTTTTATTTGTGGTGCTTGTCGATATAGCTGAGGAGCGCGATTAAAAACGTGCCAAACAGCAACATCAACGAGAGTGTCTGGAAGACGCTCATTGACTGTGAAACCTTCCTGAAGATTATTCCATGTTCCCATGGGCCTCACCTCGCAAGGGAAAAGACAGCCACCGCCCTTAAAACTTCCTGCGTAATCCATTATACAGGTGAATTAAGTGTTGACCAAGCACAATAAAAATTAAGTCATGGGGTTTCATAGGATCCTAAATTTGATCAAATTAAGCTCAGCAAAACATCTTTTGTGGATAGGTAGATTGTAAAATTAATCCGAA